>NZ_LJYH01000024.1:0-552616 GCF_001440005.1 Mycobacteroides sp. H001 | reverse complement strand
CGAATACGAGGACACCGATGACCAGCCCGCCGAACGCAAGCCATTCTTGCTTGTTTGGGCGCCTCGGGCGGCAGCGGGTTCTGGACGGGGTTCTGCACCACCGCGCGGTCCGGTGAGGTCGGGCCCTGGTCCACCGTGGAACGCACCGTCACGGTCAGCGACACGGCCAGCGCTATCGAGCAGATGCCAAAGACCAGCAGCAGCGGCGCCCCCACCAGCAAGAATGGCTTGCGTTCGGCGGGCTGGTCATCGGTGTCCTCGTATTCGCTCAGCTCGGTCTTGGCGTCCCCGAACTCGCCGGCACTTTCGGTGACAGCGTCGGGGTGCGCGAAGCCCGTGCCCGTGGGTCCCTCGAGTGAGTAGGCCTGTCCCAGCAGCGCGGTGCTGGCCTCGAAATCCGGTTCCTGCGCCGAGGCGAGCGCGGCGCCGCGGGCCAGTGCCAGCTCGGGCTGGTCCGGAGAGTTCACCGGCAGGGCGATCGCCTCGCCCAGTGGGTCGGTCAGATCGGAGACATCAGTGCCCAGGCCCAGCAGGAACACCCCGTCGGGCGCGTTGTCGTGGCCCTTGAGCGGGTTCACCAGGTTCGCCAATACCCCGGGGGTGACGCCGGTGATAAGCGGCTCGCTGGCCAGGCCGACGATCGATCCGTCGGCGGAGTCGACCACCGCCAGCGTCGCGTTCTCCGGCTCGATCACCAGCAGCGCCGACTTGTCGTACCCGGTGACATTGCTGGCAGCCTTGGCCAGCGCGCCTCCGGCGTGCAGGGCAGAGAAGAATTCGACGCCGTCGATCCCGCGGCTGGCCAGGGAATCGCGCAGCGCGGCGGCTTCGGCGTGATCGCTCCACACCACACCGGTGGACACCAGGTGGTGGCCGCCGTCGAGCATGCCGTCGCGGGTGCCGACGATCGCGGAAAGAACCTGTTCGGAGGCGGTGCCTTCGCCGTCGGAAACGATGATGGTGTCGGTGTCGACGATCCTGCCGTCGGCGCCCGCGCCCTCGACCAACACCAGCCGGGCAGTCGTCGGTGTCATCGAGACACCAAGTACGACGTCCACGTCAGATCCTCCGCTACATATCGAGACGGTCACCCGAACAAACGCGCCGAGGCCGTCAAAAAGTTCGAGTTGTTGCCGATTGTGTATCGGTGCGGCGCGTTTCCCCGTTACCCCAGCTAGGGGTTGATGAAGTTCTGGTAGGAGCGCGACGGGGTCGGACCGCGCTGCCCCTGGTACTTCGACCCTACCCCGGCACTTCCGTACGGGTGCTCGGCCGGCGATGTCAGGCGCAGCAGACACAGCTGCCCGATCTTCATGCCCGGCCACAACGTGATGGGCAGGTTCGCGACGTTCGAAAGTTCCAGGGTGATGTGCCCGGAAAAGCCGGGGTCAATGAATCCGGCGGTGGAGTGGGTCAACAGGCCCAGGCGCCCCAACGAGGACTTTCCCTCCAACCGTCCGGCGAGGTCGTCGGGCAGCGAGCAGACCTCCAGCGTGGACCCGAGCACGAACTCGCCGGGATGCAGCACAAACGGCTCACCCTCGTCCGGCTCTACGAGGCTGGTCAGCTCGTCTTGGCGTTGTTTGGGGTCGATATGCGTGTATCGGGTGTTGTTGAACACCCGGAACAGGCTGTCGAGCCGAACATCGATGCTCGACGGCTGGATGAGGGCTGGATCAAGGGGCTCGATACCAAGGCGCCCAGCGTCGAGCTCGGCGCGAATATCGCGATCGGACAGCAGCACGCGACGAGCCTACCGAGGAGCTGCCGGTACGCAGGGGCTCGGGCGGATGCGGCTACCCCTTGATGGCGATGACAGCTCCCGGCCGCAGCCAGCCGATGAGTCGTACCAGCGCGGCATCGTCGAGTGTCACGCATCCGGCCGAGGGCCCACCGTCGGAGGCGTGCACGAAGAATGCCGACCCACCGCCGGGTGTGCGTGATTTGTTGACGCCCATGACGATCGCGCGGGGGTATCCGTCCAGCTCTTCACTCAGCGAGGTGTCGAACGGGCAAGCGGATTGGGCGCACCGTTGGTGAGAGTTGTACCCCGGACTGGCGGGATCGCCGTCCCACCAGTCATCGGCATCCACCTGCAGATAGTTCAGGCCGTGCGCCACCGATGGTTCGGTGCCAAAGGCGTAGTCCAAACTGAAGACACCGGTGGGGGTCGCCGGATTGTCGTCGCTGGCGGTGTCCGCGAATCCGGTCGCACCGACATCGGAGGGCACGTTCTGTTCGATCGGTTCCCAAGCATTGCCCGAGCGCTGCCAGATGCCGATGACGGCCTTGGCGCCACCAGTCCCCTGGACCGATACCACTTGTGTTGCGGTACCGACAGATTCGGCAAACCACGGCGGCGGTGTGGCCTGGGCTGCGGCCGCCGGAACGACAGCGACCGGATGCGCCTCGGGGGCGGTGCCGCACGCGCCGGCCAGCAGCACAACGCTCAGCGGCAGCAGGCGGATCGGGCGCACTCATCCATGGTGCGGGTCAAACCTGAAAACCGCCTGTTAGTAACTAACCCTTAATGGCAATGACCGCACCGGGCCGCAGCCAGCCGATCAACTGCACGAGCATCCCGTCGTCGAGGGAGACACAGCCCGCGGTCGGGCCGCCGTCGGTGCTGTGCACGAAGAAGGCCGAACCACCGCCGGGAACCCGGTCCTTGTTCACACCCATGACGATGGCGTGTTTGTACTGCGGGATCGGGAGGTTCTCGCTCTGCGCGGTGTTGAACGGGCACTCGGCCTTGGCGCACTGCTGATGCGTGTTGTAGGTGGGGCTGTTGCTATCACCGTCCCACCAGTCGTTGGGTCCGATCTGGAGGTAACGCAGCCCGCTCGGGGGCGGCGGGGCGGTACCAAAGGCCCAGTCCAGTGAGTAGACGCCGTTGGGGGTGGCCGAGGCTCCCTCGCGTGCCTTGTCGATGAATCCGGCCGAGCCCACGTGAGCGGGAATCCCGGTGGATACGGCCTTCCACTCGTTGCCGCTGCGCTGGAACACATCGATCTTGGCTTTCGAGCCGCCCGCGCCGTTGACCGCGACCACCTGGGTCGCGTTGCCGACGGACTGGGCGAACCACGGCACGAAGGGTTCCGCGGCCGCAGATGTTGAGGTAGCCAGGGCGAGTATGGCCGCACACAGCAGCGTCACAAGACGGAACACGAGACCATCCTCGCTGATGTTGTTCTCGAATCCTTCAAGGTTGGGACACGGTTGCGCCACGGACCGATCGGTATAGTTCGGCCATGGACGCCGAGCTTGAAGAATGGAAAGCCGCCGGGCATTACTTCGATTACCTGGGTTTCGACATCTTCTACCGCGTTGAGGGCAGTGGGCCTCCCCTGTTACTCGTGCACGGTTATCCCTTCAACTCGTGGGATTGGGCACTGATCTGGCCCACGCTGGTGCAGCGGTTCACGGTCATCGCGCCGGACATGATCGGGATGGGCTTCTCCGACAAACCCGTTCAGTACGGGTATTCGGTTCTCGATCACGCCGATATGCACGAGGCGCTGCTGTCCTATTTGGGCATCGAGCGGATTCACCTGCTCACCCATGATCTGGGGAACTCGGTCGGCCAGGAGTTGTTGGCGCGCTTCGAGTTCGACGAGCAGTCGCGCGGCCGGGTGCCCATCGACTCGGTCACCTGGCTCAACGGCGGACTCTTCATCGAGGCCTACCGGCCCCGTATCGCCCAGACCTTGATGTCTCGAACACCGTTGGGCGACTTGGTGAGCCGGTTCCAGGGCACGCCGCTATCGCGCCGGATCCTGGATGCCGCCGTCAGCGAGATGTTCGGCCCGGACACCAAACCGTCGCCACGGCTGCTGTCTTTGTTCCAGCAGGTGTTGGAGTACAACGACGGCGCGCGGGTCACCCATCAGGTGGGCCGATTCATCAACGACCGCTATGACAACCGGAGTCGATGGGTGCGGGCCATGCGCGAAACCGCCGTGCCGATGCGGATGATCGACGGACCGATCGACCCGAACTCCGGGTTGCACATGGCCGAGCGCTACCTCGAGGTCATTCACGACCCGGATGTGGTGCTGCTCGACGACAACATCGGCCATTGGCCACAGATCGAGGCGCCCGAGGCAGTGCTCACGCACTTTCTCGCACACATCGATCGGGTCACGCCTTAGGCGGGGCCGTGTCCAGGTACGAGGAGAAGGTCGCGTAGTTACAGTCGGCCTCTCCGGTGCCGGTGGTGCTCTGGCACACCACCTTGTCGTTCAGGTAGATGCGCACTGTCACCGCCGCGTCTGGGGTCGCGGTGGAACGCCAATCAGCCTTGATCTCCGCGTGGTTAGGCGTCTTGGCGCCACGAGACAGATCGCCGACGGGCGCGTCGACCTTCCAGGGCAGGGTGACGCCGTCGGCGGGCTGCATCTCGGTGCCGTCCCAGTACTGCACGTTCGCCGTGGTCGCGCTGGACGACGTGACTTCGTAGGTCACCGTCTTGTCATCCGCGTGTGCCGCCGCCGGGAAGCTAAGCGCGCAGGCTGAGGCCACGGCAGACGCGGCAAGTAGTTGACGGACGGTCATGGAACACCTCGAGATGTCAGTTAGGTTTACAGATCGTTAGGCAGGCTACAGGGATTTTCTGGGCGTCAGCTGAGGCCGCGATCCAGGGGTTTCCGCCCGACTACGTCAGCAAACCGTCAAGCGTCCGAACCATGAGGCGGGGCGACTTGGGGACCGGCCCCGCAACAGGGGCGCAGAGTGACCCCGGCAGCAAGAAGGATTCTCCTGACCGCCGAGTACGGGGCTCCGGAGGCCGTAGCCAGGTCGCGGATACTGGCGCCGGCTTGGTATCCCGCCGCGAGCTGCGCGCGTTCGGGGGTCATCACGGGTGCGGGCTTGGGGCGCTGTTCACGCCGACGTTCGATTTCCGTGGCTCCACCCCAAATCCCGTAGGGCTGGCGTGTCTGCAACGCGTAGGTCAGACAGACGGCCGCAACGGGGCATCGACGGCAGATGCTTTTGGCCTGTTGTTCGCGCATACGGCGCACGGATCTGAGCTCGCGATCGCATGGGAAGAACAGCTCCGGGTCCACGGAGGCGTGCCGACATCGGCCGTACATCTGCCAGTGCGCATCATGGATATCTGGCGGTGGTGATTGCATAACCAGCTTTCGTTCTCGATACGCCGGGCAATCAACGGTTGCCGCGTCCGGACCACCAGCTGGTTGAGGCCCGATCTCTGAGCAGGGCCCAGCGCGGTCGGACATCTCCGACCTTCACCCCTGCGACAATAGGAAGCGACCGGCTCGGTGCCATCACCCTTTTCGGGTGATCTTCCGGCGCATGCGATAACGACGGGCGCGGAAAGTGACATAGGCCCAGTGGGTAGGGTCGGCCATCTGCGACGTCTTGAGAAGGAGGACTCGCCGGTGGATCGAGTCAATAGGCCGCTGACTGAGTTAGTGGAATTGCCGGGCGGCCCATTTTTCATGGGCTGCAACACCTTTTACCCCGAGGAACGGCCGGAGCGCACCGCGTCGGTCGATGTTTTCGCCATCGAGCGCCACCCGGTCACCAATGCTCAGTTCGCCGATTTCGTCGCCGAGACCGGTTACGTCACGGTGGCCGAGAAGGCGCCCGACCCGGCGCTGTACCCGGGCGCGTCCCCCGACGATCTGGTCCCCGGCGCGATGGTGTTCCGGGCTACCAGCGGACCGGTGAACCTGCACGACTGGCAACAGTGGTGGGACTGGGTTCCCGGCGCTTGCTGGCGGCGGCCATTCGGGCCGGGCAGCGATATCGACGGCGCCCCAGATCATCCCGTTGTGCAGGTCGCCTACACCGATGCGACGGCCTACGCGCGCTGGGCGGGCAGGCGGCTGCCCACCGAGGCCGAGTGGGAGTACGCCGCGCGCGGTGGCACCTCCACGATCTACGCCTGGGGCGACGAGGTGTCACCCGGGGGACAACTGATGGCCAATACCTGGCAGGGCAGGTTCCCGTACCGCAGCGACGGCGCACTGGGCTGGCACGGCACCTCCCCCGTCGGCACCTTCCCGCCCAATGACTTTGGCCTTCTGGACATGATCGGCAATGTGTGGGAATGGACGTCCACGCGCTTCGAACCGGGCGCCGATGCGCCCACCTCGTGCTGCAGTCCTTCCGAGAATCCTGACCCCTCGGTGATACAGGCCCTCAAGGGTGGCTCGCATCTCTGCGCGCCCGAGTACTGCCATCGCTATCGGCCGGCGGCACGCTCGCCTCAGTCACAGGACAGCGCGACCACCCACATCGGGTTTCGCTGCGTGCAGAGCCGGTCATGATTCCCACCCGGTGACCATGCCCACCGGCGCGCCCATGATGGCGACAACAAGCGCGTACATGGTTCCGATGTCAGACTGATCCCGCGCTACGGCAACGCACGTGGCGGTATTGACTTGTCGGAGGAACTGTATGAAACGTGATGTTCGAGCCCAACTCGACGTAGACATCTTGGCACCGTCAACCTTGGAGTTCCAGGTCGCTGTGTCGCCGCTTCCCGGTGCCGAAGTGACGGAAACCATGTCGCTGGAGCTGAATGGACAACCGGTCGAGGCCCAGGAGGTCGCCGGCGAGCACGGCAACCGTATCCATCGGCTCTACGTCGGGCAGGGCAACCTCCAAGTCACTTATGAGGCAACCATTCTCGGACAAGCGGACGAAGTTCCGGTCGAGGCTGCGGATTTGTCGACGTACTTACGCCCGAGCCGCTACGCCGAAGCCGACAAGTTCTACGGTTTCGCGGCAACCGAATTCGGTGAACACACCGAACCCGCGGTTCTGCTGGAGAAAGTCTCATCCTGGGTCGGCTCACGGTTGACGTATTCACCGGGATCCAGCGATCCCATCGATGGTGCCGTCGATACCCTGCTGGCGGCCGCCGGCGTCTGCCGCGACTACGCGCACCTGGTGGTGGCGTTGCTTCGCGCCGTCAAGGTGCCCGCCCGGCTGGTCGCGGTATACGCGCCTGGCTGTGACCCGATGGATTTTCACGCCGTAGCCGAGGCCGTCGTCGACAATCGCTGGCGCGTGGTGGACGCCACCTGCCTGGCCCCGCGACAAACAATGGTGCGCATCACCACCGGGCGCGACGCCGCCGACACGGCGTTCCTCGACAACCACGGCGGGCAGATCGTGCTGAACGGAACGTACGTCTCCGCCGTGGTCGACGGTGAGTTACCTCAGGATCATGTCGATCAGCTCATCTCCCTGCGATGACCACAGGGAGATGAGCTGACGACGGCTAGGAGTTCCCGGTCAACTTGTCCTTGACCGCGTCCACGCCTTCCTTGAGCTTGTCCGCAGCCTCAGTCAGCTTTTCCTTGACCGCGGCTATCCCCTGATCAAGCTGGCCCTCGGCCTTCAGATCCTCATCGCCGGTGGCTGCTCCAACGGCTTCCTTGGCACGGCCCTTGAGGTCCTCGGCCGTGTTCTTTGCGTCGTCAGCAATTCCCATGTGTTTCAAACCTTTCTGTATTCCGGCCGCTGCAAGAGCGGGCGGAAGGTTCATCACATCGACTTCCGGCAGTTTTCGTCAACGCCATCTCCGACAGTACCCACGGATTCCCCCTGCTGTGATGAGTTCCTTTCACGGCACTGCCCCGAAGAATCACCCGAAAAGGGTGATGCTCGCCCCCGCCCCTGCCATTAGCGTCGATGCAAGCATGTCTATTCATATATTCACGCCCATCTTCGCGATCACCCTCCGTTTCCGGATCTTGGCGAGACACAATGAATCACGTTGATGAATAGCGCCGCGGTGACGCCACTGCAGACCCAGATTCTTCGCCTCGAGAGGACTAACCATGGAACCCAATAACGGGGACAGCGCCGAATCCACCGAGAACAACAAACGCGGAGGCCTCTCGCGGCGTTCGATTCTGGGCGGTATCGCGGCCGCTGGTGTCGGTGCCGCCGCGGCCACCGCCGCGATCAAGGGGTTTGAGGGCACCGATCACGCGACAGGTGCCGGTACCCCGGGAACGGGGCCCACCAATGAGGACTTCCACGGGAAGATTGCCCTCGACGTGCGCGATTCGACACCCGACTGGACTCCGTACGAATTGAAACGGGCGCCGGAAGGTGCACCCAACATCCTGGTGGTGTTGTACGACGACACCGGGCTGGCGGCCTGGTCGCCATTCGGCGGACGTATCAATATGCCCGTCATGCAGCGCCTCGCCGATAACGGGCTGCGGTACTCGCAATGGCACACCACCGCGCTGTGTTCGCCGACGCGGTCCTGCCTGTTGACCGGCCGCAATCATCACGTCAACCGTTCGGCGTCGATCACCGAGGCCTCCAACGGATTTCCCGGTGCTGCGGGCCGGCTGCCCGCGGAGTGCGCCACCATCGGGCAGGTGCTGCAGGACAACGGGTACAGCACGTTCTGGGTGGGCAAGAACCACAATGTGCCCGAAGAAGACATCGCCGGTGGCGGTAGCCGATCCGAGTGGCCCCTGCAGAAGGGCTTCGACCGCTACTACGGCTTCCTGGGCGGCGAGACCAACAACTGGTACCCCGATCTGGTCGAGGACAACCGGTTCATCGAGCCGCCGTACACCCCTGAAGAGGGCTATCACCTGTCCAAAGACCTTGCCGACCAAGCCCTTCGGATGCTGCGGGATCAGCGGGCGACCAACCCGTCCAAGCCCTGGTATCTGTGGTTCTGCCCCGGCGCCAACCACGCTCCCCATCACAGCCCCGCCGAGTACACCGAGAAGTACAAGGGCAAGTTCGACGACGGCTACGAGGCCTACCGCGAATGGGTGCTGGCCCGCATGATCGAGAAGGGTGTCATCCCGAAGGACACCAAGCTCACGCCGCTGAACCCGATGCCCGCGGAGGTCGCCAACGAAGCGGACTCTGTGCGGCCGTGGAACACCCTGAATCCCGACGAGAAGCGCCTCTTCTCCCGGATGGCCGAGGTGTACGCCGGGTTCTCCGAGTACACCGATGCCCAGGTCGGCCGGATCGTCGACTATCTGGAACAGACCGGCCAGCTGGACAACACCATCGTGTTCTATTGCGCGGACAACGGCGCCTCCGGCGAGGGCTCCCCCAACGGCTCGGTGAACGAGAACAAATTCTTCAACGGCTATCCCGATGAGCTGTCCGAGAACATGCAGTACCTGGACAAGCTGGGTAGCCCTGACACCTACAACCACTACCCCACCGGGTGGGCGGTGGCCTTCTCCACGCCGTTCCAGATGTTCAAGCGCTACTCGCAGTTCTCGGGCGGAACGTGCGATCCACTGGTGATCCACTGGCCCAAGGGCATCAAGGACAAAGGCCAGGTACGCCACCAGTACCACCACGTCACCGATATCGTGCCGACCATTCTCGACGTGACTGGCCTGCAGATGCCGGAGACGTACCGAGGTGTCACGCAGTATCCGGTGAACGGTGTCTCGATGCGGTACAGCTTCGAAAAGGCCGATGCTCCCACGACCAAGAAGCGGCAGTACTACGCCATGCTGGGTACCCGTGGAATCTGGGAGGACGGTTGGAAGGCCGCGGCGCTGCACGCACCGATCAGCGGCAAGGGCCATTTCGACCAGGACAAGTGGGAGCTGTACCACGTCGACGAAGACCGCTCCGAGTCAACGAATCTGGCCGATAAGTACCCCGACAAGCTCAAGGGGCTGATCGCGGCGTGGTTCGACGAAGCGGACAAGAACTTCGTGCTGCCCCTCGATGACCGGTCGGCCACCGAACTGCTCACCATCGAACGGCCCTCGACCGAGCCCAAACGCAACCGCTACATCTACTACCCCGACACCGCACCCGTGCCCGAGGGCGTCGCGGTCAGCATCCGCGGCAGGTCGTACAAGATCATCGCCGACGTGGAAACCACGAAGGATTCACAGGGTGTGATCTTCGCGCACGGTTCGCGATTCGGCGGGCATGCCCTTTTCATGAAGGACGGGAAGCTCCACTACGTCTACAACTTCCTGGGGCTCAAGCCGGAGCAGGTGTTCGTCTCACCGCCGGTGTCTGCCGGGAAACGCACCCTCGGCATGGAATTCGTGCGCAAGGACAAGGGCAAGTACGGCGAATCTCTCGGGACGACAACGCTGTTCATCGACGGTAAGCCAGTTGCCAACGGCCCGATGCGGGCCCAGATCGGCAAGTTCACCCTGGCGGGCGACGGCCTGTGTGTCGGATTCGACAGCGGGGACAACGTCTCGCAGCTGTACGCCCACCCCGGGACGTTCACCGGGGGCACCATCAAGGGTGTCGCGATCGACGTCAGCGAGGAAACCTTCATCGACCTGGAGAAGGAAGCGCAGGCAGCGTGGGCGCGGGACTGAGCTCGCACGCGGGGTGAAATGCCGCCGGGCCCGGGCTGACCATCGGGAAGTTGGTCGGTCCGAGCCCGGTGGCTCCATCCGCCGATAATCGGGTGTGCGAAAACCGATATCAGTACCGAGAGGGGGAAAGATGACTCGTAACCCCGAGATATGCGACCGGCCGCACCCCGGTGTGGGCTGCTTCGTCGTGAAGGACGGCCGGTTTCTGATGGGGCGGCGCCGTGGCGCCCACGGCGCAGGCACCTGGTCGGTGCCAGGTGGCTGGATCGAGCGGGGTGAGAGTCCGGAATCGGCAGCGATGCGCGAGGTCTGGGAGGAAACCGGCATGCGAGCCACCGATGCGCATGCCGTCGGCGCCACGACAACTCTCCATGCTGAAGGTTTGTGTTCTCTGACGGTGTGGGTTGTTTCGCGTTGGGAATCTGGCGAACCGATCTGCATGGAACCTGACAAATTCGTTGAACAGCGCTGGTGTGCACTGGAAGAAGGCCTGCCCGCACCACTATTCGACGTATGGGCTGATCTACTGGTCTCGCCCACCTACGCGCGTCTACACGAGGTGTTGGCCGCCAGCCCGTATGCATGACGGCGCCAAAGTACAGGCTGATTAAACTCGCCACGAATTCAAGCTGCGCGACTACGGCAGTACGTATCCCGTCGCGCATACAGCCAAATCTTCACCGCGACTTCGTTTAACGTCCAAACCCACTCCTCTCATTTGTTCGATCGTCGCTATCTACTTCCGTGATCCGATTGCGCAACTTCTTGATTTCCGAGTGGTTTGGAGTATCCGGTGGTCGATTTGGGCACATTGCTATTGCGGACGGGCGCTGGAGCGCTGCTGATTACGGCGGGATGCCTGGTGGGCGCGAGCGCGGCGCAGGCCGCGCCGTCCGGCGACGGCGCCGGAGCTCATGGGGCAGAGTCGGCCAGTGGAGCGAAATCCAGCTCGGGCGCGACGTCTTCGGGTGAGTCCACTGCTCCCGCCGGGACCTCCACAGCCACAAATTCCGTCAACACCAAGTCCTCCAAGGAATCACAACGTTCGGTAACTCCTCGCAATCCACACGACGCAGCAGACTCATCCAGCACAGTAGGCTCTGGCAGCTCTGCCGCTGCGCAGCAGAAATCCCCCAGTGCCCCGCCGCGGACCAACACTCTCACCAGCGCGAAACCAAGTACCGCAGGCGCATCCAGCGCCAGCCGCGAACCACACACGGATGCCAGCCAGACGACGGCGTCCGAACCCGCTCACGAGGCAACCGCCGCGACCAAACCGGTCGACGGCTCCAAGGCGCCCGCGCAGACTCTGTCAGGTCTCGACACGACCACTAGCGCCCCGAAAGCACTTGAAGCGCAACTTTCTCGGACCAAGACCTCCGCGCCGGAAGCACTTCCCTCCGCCGCTGGCGCCCCCAACGCACAGACGCAACAGGCGGGCAAAAGGACGTCCACCCGAAGCGCTGAGCCTGCCGTCACTGCACCACTTCACACCGCAGCCGATAGCGAGCTGGCCAACAAGGTCACCTCTACTGTCAGCATCACTCGAAGCGCGCCGACAGCAACCCTCACCGATACGGTCGCACCACAGCACCTGGCAACAGTCGAGCTGCCACGACGCCAGTCGGCCACAGCCGAAGCAGCGCTGGCGCCCATAGCCTTAGCGCCAACGACTTCCGTCTCCACGGCGGTGGCGTCTGCCCTCCCCGCGCCGGTCGCCCCGCTTGCACCACCGGCGCCCGCGCCGGTTCCGGTGCCAGTCAATCCACCGGCGCCCACCGGTGGAACCAGCTCCGTCACGTCGACCTCTGTCAACACCCGTAAGCGCGGTGAGAGCGCCGGCGATACCGTGACTCAGGAACCCGTGAACAAGGTGCTGGTGATCGGTGTTGACGGCACCAACATGAGCAAGATTCTTGATGCGCAGACACCCAACTTCCACGAGCTGATGCAAGAGGGAACCACTGGCGTGTCAAGTATCGCCGGGCATACCACCATCTCCGCGGACTCATGGACGACGATCCTGACCGGCGTATGGGACACCAAACACGGCGTAACCAACAACGGCATCACCAACGACTTCACCCGATTCCCCTCCGTCTACACCCAGATTGAAAGGGCCAAACCGGAACTCAAGACTGCATCGATAGCTGACTGGAACGTGCTGGAAAAGATTGCGCGGGGAGGTATCGGCGCCGACCAGGTTGTCCGCACACCCGCTATCGCCGGTGACGATTCCGAAAGCCAACTCGATGCGCAGACCACGGCCAACGTCGCCAAGTCAATCCAGAACGACGGCCCCGACTTTCTCTTCACCCATCTGGACCAGGTGGACCATGCCGGCCACCTCTACGGCGGTGGATCTCAGCAGTACATCGGCGCACTTGAACGCACAGATACCAACGTCGGCACCATCATGGACGCGGTCCGGGCCCGGGAAGCGGCGGCCGGCGAGAAGTGGACGGTGCTGGTGGTCACCGATCACGGACACCGTCCAGAGTTGGGTGTCGGGCATGGATTCCAGTCTCCGAACGAGACATCCACCTTTGTGATCGCCCGCGGCCCGGGCTTCAAACCCGGCCAGATCAACCCGTCGTTCGGAATTGACGACATCACTCCGACCGCTCTGGGGCTACTCGGAGTGCCGTCGCTTCCCGACTCCGACGGCACCGACCTGCGGTCGCTCGCCGATCATGCCAGCACGCCAACCAATCGCAAGACGGCGATCAGCGACATGGTCAACGCCAACCACTATCCGGACCTGCTCACCCGGCTGCGGCTCGGAATCCGTTCGGTGATCAGCCTTCCCGCCGGCCCGCTGCTCGACGGAATCGTCGATGGTGTCAACGGGGTACGGCAGCAGCTTGACGCGGTGGGCTCCTCCGGAGTGCCCGTGTTCTCACAACTGGCCAGCGCCACGAGTTGGGCATTGGGGGCGTTCAACCAGGGACTCACGGTGGTGACCAACACGGTCGTCACGGTGGTCAACCGTCTCACTGGCGCGGGAGTCGTCGACGCGGCGCCCGGTGACAACGACCGCAGCCTGCCCCAGCAGGTGCTACCGGCCCTCTGACCTAGTTGTCAGTGCGGCGCAATGCCGATCGCCTCACGGCGGTTCGATACGTGCAGTTTCTGGTAGATGGAACGCTGATGTGTCTTGAGGGTGTTGACCGACACCGACAGCTTCGCGGCGATCTCCGCCGCCGTCATCGGAGTCCGCAGGTATGCCAACACTTCTCGCTCCCGTGAGGTGAGTGCCGCGGCAGGGTTCTCCGATGCGCCCGTCTCGCAAGCCAACAAGCACTCGGCGAGAAAGTCCGGATACGCGGTCCGTGAGCTGTGCGCCCCCAACAGCTCACGACACGACTGATCGGCGTTGTCCAGGAACGGGTAGCGCACGGATTCCGGTGCGGCCAGCGCGAGCGACTCCTCCAGCAGCTGGTGTGCCCGGGCATTGTCGGCCCGTTCCCACGCCAGCAGCGCACCGATCAGGGCGGCATAGGCACGCGTGTACGTGGCCACCGATTCGCCACGTGCGTTGTCGGCCAGGGTCTGTGCGAGATCGGCATTCCCGAGCCTCCGGCAGATGCCCGCAACCATCGCGGAAGCGGTCGGCAGTGGGGTGACGTCGACGAGCCTCGCCGCGAGCTGCAATGCCTCGTGCGAGTGCCCCCGCATTTCGGCGATCCTCGCGAGTGCGGCGGCGCGGAAACTGCCTATCGGGACGGCCCTGTTGTCTCCCTCGCCGATGCGCATGGCCACCGCTTCCAGTTGCGGGAGGGACAGATCGCACCCCTGGTTCCGCAGAGCTGCAGCACTGAACACCAACATCATGCGCCCGATGTCCGGGTAACCATCCCCTACCGCAGCATCCGCCACGGCGAAATCCTCGAGCGCCCCAGCCAGGTCGCCCTGCCACATGTGGATGAATCCAGTTGTGAAGCAGGATATCCCGCCTCCTTCATGGGAAATCCAGGGAACCTCAGCCATGCTGAGCGACTGCAGGGCGTGGCCGAACTGCCCGGCGTGGACATAGGCGAAGGCCAGGCTCTCTGCGGCCCTATCCGCGACTGCCGTCAGACCCAGCGCGCGGCATTCGTGTGCCGCCGACTCCAGCAGTCGCATCGAGTAACCGACGTCGCGCCGCAATCGGGTTTCGGCCCAGCCCAGTAGGAACAGCGCGCACGCATACACGCGGTGGGGCACGAGTGCACGATCGGTGAGAGCTTCGGATACCGCGTCGACAGCGGCCGCCATGACGCTGTGGTCGTCGGAGATCAGGATGCGGCTCAGATTCGCGATAAGGCGCACGCGCCGAGACTCGACATGGCCATGCGCCAGGTCCTGGGCGCGTTCGAAATGCAGCTGTGCGCCAAGGCGATCACCGGCGACCTCCCGGCAGCAGGAACGCACCATCGCAATGTCGGCGGTCTCGCCGAATGCGTCGGCCACCGCGATGCAGGCACTCTCCAGCGCCACGGATCGGGCTTCCAGCAGCAGTTCGAGCCAGTGATCGGTGATTATCTCTGCGGCCAACCGCCCGTCCGCCCCGCGAACGGCATGCTCGACGGCATCCAACGGGTAGCGGTCACGCAACTCGCGTGCGGCCAGCAGGTTCAAGGCACTCCATCGCGCCGGGTCCGACTGCCTGAGCACTTCGCCACATCCGTGTGCGAACATCGAATGCCACTGGTAGATAGCATCTTCGCCAGATCCGAATCGTTCGATGAACAGGCCGGAGGTCGCGCATTCGGCGAGCAGTCCCGCGGCATCGGAACGCCCGGAGAGCGCGGCGGCCAGGCGTTCATCCACCCGTGTGCATACCGTGGCAGCCAGTACGAACTCGGCAAGCTCGGGGCGCAGCCGCGCGAGAACGGCGGCACGGATGTATTCACTGAAGTCGAGATCATCTAGGGCGCTGGGCATCTCGCCGTCCAAGAGCGCCAGCCGCACGGCTGCGGGCCAGCCCCCGGTGCTCTGCACGATGCGTTCGGCATCCCTGGCGGCAAGGTCCTGCTGGTGCACATGCCCGGCGGCCGACAGCACATCCTCGGCGGTGAAAGCCAGGTCGCCCGCCGTCACCACCGCCACCTGACCATGCACCCGCAGCCTGGTGAGCAACGCCTCCGGCGCCACTGTGGTGATCAAGACAAGTCGCAGCCAGGGCGGGCCGTGCTCGATGAACTCGACGAACTCCGTGGACTGTGTGACTCCGATGGCCTTCTGGAAATCGTCGAGCACGACCGTGACCGGGCCCGGAATCTGGATCGTCGATAGGGCGGTGAAGATCAGTCCCAGGGATGGCAGCTCGAAGGCGGTAGCCAGTGCCCGCCGGGCCTGGGCGTCGTCACCGTCACCCGCCGCGTGCCGCAGCGCCGTCATGATGCCGCGGATCAGCTCGGGGAAGTCTGCCGCCTGCTCCGTCACCGTCAGCCACCCGACCGAGCCCGGCTGCTGCTGCCGCTGCGCGGCGGCCCATTGCCCCACCGCGACCGTCTTACCGAACCCGGATGGTCCCAGCACCACGACCGCCCGAGACTGCTGAACGTGCAGGTCAAGAATGCGGTGCACGTCCGTGCGGGCGATCATTCCAGGACTCGATGACGGTGGCGTGGCCAGGAACCATGGGGCCGGGCTCCATGCCGTCGAGCCGGCGGGCGTCCCGCCTGCGGTCAGGTCGTCGCAGCCAGCCATCCGTTCATTGTCTCCGGAACCGCTGAACCCGAGTTAGCCACCCGGGTTCGACGCTGTCACGTTGCCGATTGCCCGAGGGTGACCTGGACCGTGCGCGATGTTCCCGATTGGTCCGCGTAGGTGAGCGTGACCGCGTCGCCAGGTGCCTTGGACCGCACCGCGGCCACCAGCGCCTCGGGGCCGTCGATGATCTGGTTGTCGACCTTGGTGATCACGGCGCCCTTGGGCAGTCCGGCTGTCGCCGCCGCGCTGCCACTGACCACACCTGCCACGACCGCGCCAGGCATGTCGTCACCGGAGCCGAGCTGTACGCCCAGCGAGGCATGCCGCACGGTGCCGGTGGAGACCAGCTCGTCGGCGATGCGCTTGGCTTGATCCACCGGGATGGCGAAGCCCAGGCCGATCGATCCGGCTTGTCCGCCGCCCTGCGAGTCCTGCCCGCTGGACAGTGACGCGATTGCCGAGTTCACACCGATGAGGTCACCGTTCATGTCGACGAGTGCACCGCCGGAGTTGCCGGGGTTGATGGCCGCATCGGTTTGGATAGCGCTCATCACCGAATGCTGTCCGCTCTGATCATCACCGGTGCTGACCGGGCGACCGAGCGCGCTGATGATGCCGGTTGTCACGGTCCCCTGCAGGCCCAAAGGTGAGCCGATGGCGACGACGTTCTGGCCAACCTTCAGGTCTTTCGACGAACCGATAGAGATCGGGGTGAGGTCGGAGACACCCTGGGCCCGAACCACGGCCAGGTCATCGTCGGGGTCGGCGCCGACGACGGTGAATGGCACCGTTCGGCCGTCGGCCAGGGTCACGGTCGCCTTGACGCCGTCGCCGGTGTGGGCGGACGGGCGGGTGCTGCGCCGGTCGTTGCCGTTGGGCACCTGCCCGTCACGACCGTCTTGATAGTCACCGGGCAGCTGTTCGCCGGGAAGGATGCCGGGCGGAAGGTTGGTGAGCGGCCCGCGCCGCGACGGGGCCGAGGGCGCCAGATCGCCGCTGCCCGACATGGCTGCGGCGACGACGTGATTGTTGGTCAGGATCAGCCCGTCAGGGCTCAGCACGATGCCGGAGCCCGACTCGCCCTCCTGCCCGCTCTGGATCTTCAGTTGCACGACGCTGGGCAGCACCTTGGCCGACACCTGTTCGACCGAGCCGGCCGGGGTCGCAGCACCCGGCTGTCCGAGTATTGAACCTGTTGGCAGGGAAGGCTTTCCGGCGAGGCCCGGGCTCGATACCTGCGCTACGGGGGCGGGATGTCCGGACTGGTTCACCACGACGACGGCCGTGGCGGCGCTGGCGGCAATGGCCACCACGACGGCACCGGCGGTCAAGCCGACGGCACGAAGACGTTTCCGGCGCAGCGGGTTCGGAGCCAGTTCGGCGCGGTCCGGGAACGTCTCGCCATACGCGTAGCGTGTCCGGGTGTCGGTGACCGGACCGTGCACCTGGCGATAGCCGTGCTGGCCCAACGGGAATTCGTTTCCGTACGGCGGATGCCCAGGCTGGTAGTTCATCGATATGTCCTTCTTCCTCACGATGCAGTCAGGGCACTGTCCGCCTCTGGTTCGCACTGTCACAGTGCCTGCATCCACTGAGGCCAGGCTGAGAATTTCCTCGATGCTAGCCAAGACTTTTCAGGAGGTGGTGGGAGCAGAAGGCGGTTGCTGTCCCGCATCCACCACCGCAAGGGGCGCCGTCGCCGGTTCCGAGGCGTGCTGCTGGCGGCCGCGCCGGACAATCTCAAAGACGTTGATGGGCCACCAGAACCACCGGCCCAGTGCCGCCGCGATGGCGGGCGTCATGAATGCGCGGACGATCAGGGTGTCGACAATCAGGCCGATACCGATGGTCATACCGAGTTGGCCGACCACGCGTAGATCGCTGACGATCATGGACATCATGGTGAACGCGAACACCATGCCTGCGGCGGTGACGACGCGACCGGTGGCGCCCATGCCGCGGATCATGCCGGTGTGCAGCCCGGCGTGGATTTCCTCCTTGAGCCGCGAGACCACCAGCAGGTTGTAGTCCGAACCCACCGCCAACAGGATCACCATCGATAAGGGGATGACGATCCACTGCACACCGAGCCCAAGGATGTCCTGCCACAACAGCACTGACAGGCCACACGCGGTGCCCAGGGACGCGGCCACGGTACCGACGATGACCAGAGCGGCCACCACACTGCGCGTGATCAGCACCATGATCGCGAAGATCAGGATCATCGAGGCGATGATTGCGATGGCCAGATCGACGGCTACACCGTCCTGCATATCGGCGTACATCGATGCGGTGCCGGCCAACGAAACCTTCGCATTGGACAGCGGCGTGCCCTTCACCGCATCGGCGACAACACCTTTGATGTCACGGACGTGTTCAATGCCTTCGACCGATGCCGGGTCGCCCTGGTGGGTGATGATGAAGCGAACCGCCTTGCCGTCCGGGGAGACGAACATTTTGAGGCCGCGTTTGAAGTCCGGGTTGGTGAACACGTCCGGCGGTAGATAGAAGAAGTCGTCGTTCTTGGCTTGGTCGAAGTACAGGCCAATTTCCGTGGCGCCCTTGGCCATCTCCTGCTGCTGGGCCTGGGTGCCCGCCTGGGTGCTGTGCATGGCGAGCATGAAATCGCGCATACGGCTCATCGAATCGATGGTCGTTCTCAGGACCGGCAGCATCTGCGGCATCAGCTGATCCATGCGATCCATATCGGTGACCAGACCACTCATTTGGTCGGCGAGTACGTCAACACTGTCCAAAACATCAAAGATCGATCGCAGCGACTGGCAGACCGGGATGTCAAAGCAATGCTTCTCCCAGTAGAAGTAATTGCGCAGTGGCCGGAAGAAATCATCGAAATTGGCCAGGTTGTCGCGCATCTGCTGGATGGTTGCCACCATCTCGTGCGTCCGGCCCACCATGGAGTGCATGGTGCCCGTGAGCTCCTGCATGAGGCTGTACATCCGCTCCATGCTGGCGAGCGTCTTACTCAACTCGTCGGCCTGCTCCAGCATCTGGGCCGAGCTGTCGTTGTTGAACTTTGCGGTCTGCAACGTGCCGGCGTTCTGCGCGCCCATGAGGAACGGGATCGAGCTGTGTTCAATGGGGGCGCCGAGCGGACGGGTGATCGTCTGCACCCGTTCGATACCGCGCATATGGACGATGCCCTTGGCCACCCTGTCGATGACGAGCATGTCGGCCGGGGTGCGCAGGTCGTGGTCGGCCTCCAGCATCAACAGTTCCGGGTTCATGCGGGCCTGCGAGAAGTGCCGGTCCGCCACGTCCATCGCGCGGTTGGCCGGCATATCGGCGGGCGTGAATTTCTGATCGTTGTACTGCGGCACGTAGGTCATCAGGCTGACGAAGCCGATGATCGCAATCATGCTGGTCATCACGATGATGGGAATGGGCCAGCGCACCACCGAGGTACCGACCTTGCGCCACCCCGTGGTGGAGAGCTTGCCCCTGGGTTCCAGCAGACCGAACTTCGAGGCCACCGTCAGCACGGCGGGCGCCAACGTCAGCGCCGCGAGCACGATCACCAGCACCGAGATCGCGCACGGCAGCGCCATGCTTTGGAAGTACGGGAGCGTGGTCATGGTCAGGCACATGCACGCGCCGACAATCGTCAGACCGGAGCCCAGAATGACGTGTGAGACACCGTGATAGGCGACGTAATACGCGTCTTCGCGGCTGAGACCCTTCGACCGTTCCTCGTGGTACCGGCCGAATAGGAAGATCACGTAGTCGGTACCGGCCGCGAGGGCCAGCATCGTCACCATGCTTACCGCGTACGGGGTCAGACCGATGATGTTCAGGTATCCGGCAGTTGCCGTAACACCTTGTGCCGCAAATAATTCCAGGCCAATGATGACCATGGATATGAGCATCGTGACGAGGGAGCGGTAGATGAACAAGATCATCACGATGATCACGCCCACCGACACCAATTCCATGGTCGCCATGCTTTGGTGACCGGCAACCTGAGTGTCGGCGTTCAGCACGGAGGTGCCGGCGATATGAGCCTTGATGCCCTGCGGCGCGGGCACGGAGCTGACGATCTCGCGCACCGCGGCAACAGATTCATAGCTCGCGCTGGTGCCCTGCGATCCGTTGAGGAAGATCTGCACGTATGCGGCTTTACCGTCCACGCTCTGCGAACCCGCCGCGGTCAGCGGATCGCTCCAGAAGTCCTGGACGTTCTGCACGTGCTTGTGATCGGCCTTGAGCTTGGCGACGATCTCGTCGTAGTACTTGTGCGCGGCATCGCCGAGCTTGTCGTCGCCTTCCAGGACGACCATCGCCGAAGAGTCCGAGTCGTACTGCTGAAACACCTTGCCGATGTTCAGCATCCCCTGGTACGACTCCGAGTTTTGCGGGCTCAGCGGCACCGATCTGGTGGCTGCCACTTCGTTCAGCGAGGGCGTGACTGTGCCCAGGATGATCGCCAGCCCGACCCAGAACAAGATGATCGGCAGCGAGAAGATCCGGATCATGTGGCCTACGAACGGCCGGTGTGGTTTCGCGTGCACGTTGCTCATACGGATTTCACCAAGCAGTAGATGAACGGTTTGACTTTGTCTGTGCTGGTTCGGTCGTCGCGCACGCCACCGTCGACCGTCACGCGACACCCAAGACCGCTGACGTTGCGATCACCTTGCGCGACGATGTTGGCCGACATGGACGGCATGGTTGTCACGATCGTGAATGACCAAGGCAGTGGGGCATTTTCGATGAGATGGGGCTGCCCGTTCTCATCGAGGTAGTTGAGATTCGCGGTGCCGCCCGTCCCCACGATCTCGTAGGTGATGTGCTTGGGGTTGAAGTTGGCGGTGATGCCCGACCCCTCACCCGGCTTGGGCGGGCGCGGAGTCGCCGAGCTGCGGATCTGCGCAATCGCGTATCCACCGATCCCGACGACAACCACCAGCAGCAGCGGAATCCAAAACCGCTTCAACAGTCGGTACACCGCGCATATCCCCTTCTGCCTCTGCCCTGCCCAGGACCGCAGGTTCCTGCCGATGAGACCCAACTACCGAGAGCCGGCGACACCACATTGCGTACCGCCGGTCTATTACGGCAGGACCGTATCACGGTAATAGACCGCCGGTTCACTATGAGGAAGCTGGCCGGACACTAAAATCGGGCCATGACCTTCCGTCGAGCGCGCAGCGAGGAGCAGCGCGAGGTCCGTCGGCAGGCCATCCTGGAAACCGCGTCGTCGATGCTCAGCGACATGCCGGTAAGCCAGATCAGCCTCAATGAGCTGAGCCGACGCACCGGCCTAGCAAAGTCGGCGATGGTGCGCTATTTCGAGTCCCGCGAGGCCGTGCTGCTGGAACTTCTCGACGCCTCACTGCGCTGCTGGGTCACCGAAATTGTGGCGGAGCTCTCTTGCGACACGCGCTCCGGCTCGGCGCAGGAAAGGGTCGATCACCTGGCCGCACTGCTCAGCCGGTCGTTGCGGCAGCACCCTGTGTTGTGCGACCTCATGACCGCCCAACCAGGAGTGTTGGAGTACAACGTCTCGCCCGAGACGCTGCTGTGTTTTCGGCGCTCTGCCCACAACACCATTGCCATGTACACCGACGCGATTCGCGACTTCATCCCCGAGCTTGGTGACGACGCTCGAAGCGTGTCCCTTTCCACCGTGGTGACCAGCGCCGCGCTGTGGATGTACGCCCAGCCGTCGGCCAGCGCGGTCGCCGCCTGCGAGGCCGAGCCTGAATTGGCGGACATCTCGTTGAACTTCGACGATGACCTGGAAACCATGCTCGCCAGGCTCATCACCGGCGCCCTGGTCAAGCGCGGTTCCTGATCGCCTGTCCGCGCCGCATGCCCCAAAGCGGTGATGGCGCGGACTCGGAGACGCTCTCACATGTAAGCTCACACGCCGAGAGGTACTACCGGTTCCGCCGGACAGACCACTCTCCGCCGATGTAGTTCAATGGCAGAACATCAGCTTCCCAAGCTGAATACGCGGGTTCGATTCCCGTCATCGGCTCCACGAATCAATGACAAGCCGTTCGACCTGTTTGGCTCCTGGCCTCGGTATCAGAGCGTTGTGGCATCCGGTCGAAAGTATCTACCAGCGGTTTTCAAAGCGTCATCCTACGAGTGCTATGCAGCCGGTTCGGGGCACGTCCTGGCGCCTCCCGCAAGCAAGTCGCCGACAAGCTCATCGATACGGGCGTTGATGCGCCGCTGACCGGGCTCGGCACCGCGCAACTAGGTGCCGTGAAGCGGTTATCCACAGATCGAACTCACTACACAGGATGGTGCATTCGCACCCATTTCTGTGGGAATCTATTTCCGTGGCGCGCGAACGTTTCGACATGTCCTCATCTGAGATCGTCGCCCATGCTCAACAATTCCCCCGACTGCGCTACATGGGGTCGAAGTACCGCCTGTTGCCTCATCTGGAGCGTGTCTTTGCAGAGATCGGCGGCGAGACCGCCGTTGATGCTTTCTCCGGCTCCGGCGTTGTGTCCTACCTGCTCAAAGTGCAGGGTTTTGAAGTGACGTCGAACGACTTCCTGAACTTTCCTGCTGTCATCGCGGCGGCGACGGTTCAAAACTCTTCGGTCCGGCTCGACTCAGATCTCATCGATCAAATCTGCGGACCACCAGCCGACGACCGTGATTTCATCCAGACCAAGTTCGACGGTCTGTACTTCACACCCGAAGATCGGCGATTCCTCGATTCGGCCTGGTCGCACATCGACAGGTTGAAAGGCCATCGCCGAGACCTCGCAATCGCCGCCCTTGTGCTGTCGGCCGCACGTAAGCAACCCCGTGGTGTGTTCACTTTTACCGATGGCACCAAGTACGCGGACGGACGCCGAGACTTGCAGCTGACGTTGCGCGAACACTTCCGCGAGCGCGCCGCCGACTACAACACAACCGTGTTCAGCAACGGCAAGCGCAGCCGAGCGCGGCGGGGCGAAGTATTCGACATCCCCCATACCGCGCCGGATCTCGTCTATCTCGATCCTCCGTACGCACCGCCGAGCGACGACAACGACTACATCAAGCGCTATCACTTTCTCGAAGGTCTATCCGTGTACTGGCGCGGCGTCAACATCATGGAGAACACCAAGACCAAGAAACTTGAGAAGCGATTCACACCGTTCGCTTACAAACGCACGATCGAAGATGCGCTGCTCCGGTCGTTCGAGCACTTCGAGGAAGCGGGCGCAATCGTGTTGTCCTACTCATCGAACGCAATCCCCGACGCAACTCGTATTCGAGACCTGTTGGGCAAGGTCAAACCACACGTCGAAGTGCTCGCCATCGACCACAAGTACAGCTTCGGAACTCACGTCGCTGCTGCCCGCCGTGACGTGAGCGAGTATTTATTCATCGGAAGGGACTAGTGAGCGATCCGGTTTCGTTCGATGACTACTTAGCCTCATTACGTCGGCTCACCCCGTACGTCGATCCGACAACACCGACACCTGCGTCCGAAGACCTCCACTCTGCGGTGGCTGATCTGGAGTCGCTTGATTTGATATCGGTGGAAAGCCTTACAGATTGGGTAAATCTCCACCCAAGATGGGCCAACGTTCTTGGTCTGGCGGTTGGTCTGTCGCAGGAGCAGCTAAAAAACTCGCTAAAGAGTTCTCTCGGCAGCTCGGGGTGGATCACGCTTGCGCGAAAACGTCCAGCGGATCTAGTGAACTTCTTCGAGGAAGAATTTGAGCTGGTCCGGGCTTTGGAGTCTCAGCGCGGTCGAACTTACGGCTTTGCCGACATCCTGGTAGCGCGCGCAGGTTCTCGGGTTACGGCGGCGCGCAGCCAATCGGCAGGCCGAATGGTCGAAGACCGCATCACTGATATCGCGACAGGCCTTGGCTTGCCCTATGTCGCGCGCAGCAGCTTTGTTGGCCGGGACGGAGACAACAAGCCTGCGGATCTGATTGTCCCCTCAGTCGCAGACGCGCAGATCGTTGTTGCCGCAAAAGGTTTCGATTCAACCGGCAGCAAGCTTACTGACGCATACCGGGAGATTGTCGATGTAGCCAACCACCGGTTTGCACACCAGTACGTATTCGCCATCGTTGACGGCATAGGTTGGCACTCCCGACTAGCGGACCTCCGCAGAATTCACGAACTCTGGGTCAGTAAGAGGATTAACGGGATGTACACCCTGAGCAGCCTCGACCAGTTCCGCGCCGATCTCCATGACGCCGCTCACCGAGCCAAGCTCATCTAGATTTCCTTGACCGTGGCCGCCTGGGTCAACAACATTTCACGCCGGCTGATTGAGGCTCGGCGCCAACGTGTGACGTATTGCAACGTTCTGGCACAACTCCAGTCGCCCATGTGCATCGCCGCCAAGCCGACTATGCGGATTCGATTCCCCTCATCGGCTCCTTCCGATACCGCTGACGCACATGCCACCGCGAGAAGTCTCACGCGGTATCCACGAACCAACCCACCGTCGGGTTCGATCGCGGTGAAACCGGTTAGGCCCCGGCTTCCTCAGGCACGTCGTGGCGCACCACGCGGACCTTGCCGCGCGGAAGACTGGCTACATACCCGTGGTACTTGCCATAGATCTCCCACGCCGTGTCAAAGTCGTGATGCGGCACGTCGATCGCGTGGTCATCGGAGAACTCCATGTGCAAATCGCCCTTGTCGTTCCACCTGGCCTCGGTGCACGTTGCACCCGAGATGCTGAAGAGCGGACGCTCCTCATCCAAGATCGCCTTCGGATCGACGCAAACAATTTCCCGTGGCCACCGCCCCGCAGGGGGAAGCGTGAGCCACATCGGCACGGCGATAACCACCTCGTTGTAGTCACCCAGGCTGATTACCAATCCGTCACGGAACATGATCCGCTGGACCGGCAAGCCCTCAATCCATGCTTCGGACATACCTTCACTCTGAACCCGCCCCTCAGCTAGCACAAGGGGTTGACGGCACAAGTTTTATTGTCGAAACTGGTCGAAACGTAAACGTTATTTGTGCTGCCCGCGAACCTGAGCAGCACACTGTTTTGCTTGGCTTTCTCGCCGTTTCCAGACTCCCGCTAAGACGGTGGCATCACCGTACTTGCCGGACGAATTTCGCTTGGGTGCCCTAGCATTCGCTATGAGCTAGCAGCGTGGCTAGCGCAGGGGGCGAAAGGGACACCCATGACAGCGGAGCTATCGGAACCCATAGATCAGCCGCGGATCACCCCGCGAGCCGCGCCCACCGAGCGCCCGCAACTGCCCCGCAGCGGTGACCTGACCTTTCGTGAACGCGCGATGGTCGAAACCTCCGCGCTCACCGATGTCGCCCTGCGCACCGTCGGCGCCCTGTCTGTGATGGGAGTCGTGGCCCCGAGCCTCATCGTCGACAGGGAATTCGTGGCGCGTGAGCGCGACAACCTGGCCTTTTACGGCGAGCTTGCCGCGATGGGTGATGCGGACCTTTCCTTCCCGGCGCCGGAGACCACACCCGTGGTGTTCTCACGCCCCGCAGGTCCGCTCGCACAGGCCCTGGCCAAGGGCAACGTCGAGAACCTGGACTTCGAAAGCCCTTACGTGGCGCGCAATCCCGCCCTGCGTGACTACTGGCAACGCTTCCCGCACAACAGCATCGCGCGCGCCCAGCACTGGCGCCACGACGACGGTCCACGCCCCACCCTGTGCGTGATTCACGGGTTCTTCGGATCGCCGTATCTACTCAACGGGGTGTTCTTCGCGCTCCCCTGGTTCTTCCGCAATGGTTACGACATCTTGTTGTACACCTTGCCTTTTCACGGACGGCGCGCCGAGAAGTACTCACCGTTCAGCGGAGCCGGATACTTCAGCCACGGGTTCACCGGTTTTTCGGAGTCGATGTGTCAGGCTGTGCATGATTTCCGCATTTTCGTGAACTATCTGCGCGGCACCGGTGTGGAGAGGATTGGGCTGACCGGTTTGTCGCTGGGCGGCTACACCACCGGATTGATCTCCACCGTGGAGCGCCGAATCGATGTCACCATCCCCAATGTTCCCGTGGTCGACGTCAAATCGCTTCTGCACGGCTGGGTTCCGGCCGAACCGACGATCAGGCTGGCTGCCAAGCTGGGCCATCTCGATCAGAACCAGCTGGACGGCGCACTCTCCTATTCGTCGCCCCTCACCTACCAGCCGGTGGTGCCCAAGGAACAGCGCCTCATCATCACCGGCCTCGGTGATCGCCTAGCACCCCCGGAACAGGCCGAGATGCTGTGGGAACACTGGGATCGCTGTGCGCTGCACTGGTTCCCCGGAAATCACATACTGCACGTGAACCAGGGCGACTATCTACGCCGCATGACCGGATTCCTGGATCGGCATCTGAATATCTAACCCTTCACTGCCGATACCAGGCTGATCGAGTTGAACATGTACCACGCGGGCTGGCTCGGCTCGGGCACGGCACGCCCCGAGACGTTCAGGTAGTCCAGCAGCTCGGTGCGCACGGAATCCCAGCCGTGGCAATGGAACCAGGTGGAAGCTTCGCTGCGCTGCTCGTTGTAGATCAGCGAGAAGAAATCCGAATTCGCCTGGTCACCGCTTTCGTTGGCGCCGGCGACCAGCATGTCGAAGACCACATCGGCGTACGTCGTCATCTGCTCGATGCCCACGAAGCTGCCCGGGGCGGCCAGCTGATCAATGGACTCGAAAAGTCGCTCCTGCGCGTCGGCCGGCAGGTAGATCAACAGTCCTTCGACGATCCATGCCGACGGCGCCGACGGATCGAAGCCCTTGTCTTGGAGTGCTTTACCCCAGTCCTCGCGCAGGTCGATGGAGATCTCCTGTCGAGACGCCTTGGACTCGGCGCCATGCTCAGTGAGCACCTCACGCTTGAACTGGTGCACGAGGGGCTGGTCCAATTCGAAGATCGTGGTACCCGGCGCCCAGTCGAGTCGATAGGCGCGCGAGTCGAGTCCGGCAGCCAGGATCACCACCTGCTTGACGCCGGCCTCGATCGCCCTGGCGAAGTAACTATCAAAGTAACGGGTGCGCGCGCCTTGAAAGCTCACGAAGTACTGTCCGAATTCCTCTGAACGCAAAGGGTGTTCGGGTACACCGCCGGCGACCAGATCGGCCCATTCGCCGCCTGCGGCACGGCAGAACACCTCCGCGTACTGATCGACCGCCAGCGGCGCGGGTTTGGTGGCCTCGAGCGCTCGGCTGGCCGCCACGAACAACGCGGTGGAGCCGACGCTGGTGTTGATGTCCCAATTATCACGATCGGTACGCATGGTCGCGACAATACTCCGCGACTGTGACAACTAGGTTGACATGCGTGGGCGCGCGGATGGCGCGCTAGTAGGCGCCGTCGCTACGCGCCACCGCGCGGAATGTGCGCCACAGGATCGACACATCGGACACCATGGACCAGTTTTCGACATACGACAGATCCAGCCGCACTGCCTCATCCCATGGCAGGTCGGAGCGCCCACTAACCTGCCACAGACCGGTCATCCCGGGCTTGACCAGCAGCCTGCGCTTGATGACGTCGGTGTACTCCTCGACCTCGCGCCGCAGCGGTGGCCGGGGGCCCACCAGGCTCATCTCTCCGCGCAGCACATTGATCAGCTGGGGCAGTTCGTCGAGGCTGGTACGGCGCAGGAACCTGCCCACCACGGTGACCCGCGGATCTTCGCGCATCTTGAAAAGCGGTCCGGCGCCGTCATTTTGTGCCAGCAGCGCCGCCACCATCTGGTCTGCGTTCGCCACCATGGACCGGAACTTGATCATGCGGAAGGGCTTGGACCGCACGCCGATGCGTTCGGCTGAGTAGAACACCGGTCCGCGCGATTCCAGCTTCACCGCAAGGGCGCAGGCCAGCAGGATCGGGCTGAATCCGATAAGGAGCAGGAGCGCGCCGACTCGGTCGAAGAGGACCTTGTGCAGCCGGGATGCACCCTCGTACTGCGGCTCGGCGAGATGGATCAGCGGCACCGACCCGGCGGGCCGCACCCGGACCCGCGGCTGATCGACATCGAACACACCCGGCGCTACCAGCAGATTGACGCCGATCTCGCTGAGACGCCAGGCGAGCTCCCGCATCTTCTCCGGGCCGAGCTGTTCGGTGGCCGTCACCGCCACCGTGTCCGCACCGGCCTCCAGCACTGCCGCGACGATGCGGTCCTCCGAACCCAGGATCGGGATGACCCGGTCGATGACCTCAATGTTCTGGCCCGGCGCACCCAGGTATCCGGGGACGCACACACCCACCACGCGGTATCCGAGCGCGGTGTCACGCCCAAAGGCCTCGGCAAGGTTGAGCGCCGCGGCATCCCCGCCGAGCACCACCACCCTGAAGATCTGCTTTCCGCGCGCACGCTGCCGGTTGAGCCAGGTCCGGCTGATCTTCCGGTTGAGCAACAGGAACACGATCCCGACGATGAGCGCCATCCCCAGCGCGAAACGCGAGACGTTGAACTTGAACAGCACGCTGACAATGGCGAAGAGACCGAACATGTGGAATGTCGCGCGCAGCACCCGCTGGTACTCCTCGCCACCGCTGCCCATGAGGTGCAGGTCCCTGCTGCGGTACACACCGAGCAGCAGTGCCCAGTAGCAGAAGAAGCCGATCCGGATCCACAGCTCGACGGGAGTCATCGGGTTGGTCGCGTTACGCAGTTCGACCCAGGTCCAGCCGGCACCCGCGACGATGGCGGTGTCGGAGATCAGCAGCCACCGGCCGTACTGCTCGCCCCACTGCGCTGCGCGATGCCCCGCGGAGGTCTGACCGACTGCCGATGGGGATCGGCGAGGGCGCCGCACGCTGCCGATCCGGCCCCTCAGCCGGGTCGTTGCAGACGAGCCCTCGTTCACCGCGACCACGCGCGTGTCCTCTCAGAACAGCCCCAACAGCAAATGCAAAAGTGCTCGTTTCATGAGGCGGCGGACGCGGAAATCTCGGCGCAACCCGACGATGAGAACCCTCGTGCAAACGACCGGCATTTCGCGCCCCCGGAAAGGGAACATCCGTTACCAGTTTTCGTACCGGGGGAAATCTAACTACTGGGGCACCTTCTGGCAACACCAGAGCCACATGCTTCCGCAATTGTGGCCAGCGTCACTATGGCGATGAGGCAAATATGCGGGACGTATCGATCACCCGCGATCAAGATCCCGAATTTTTGGCTTTGTACTGCTCATATGTCGAATTCGATCACTCGCCGTAAAGTTCGCTGCGTACATTGTTAACTCACCGAGCGTGGCATCTCTTGCGTACACAGCAATGACGGAGCCGACTTCTGTCAATGGCGGCGCAACACATCTGTCACAACCCAGGCCCGCCACGCAGCACTCGTCCGCGCCCACCAGCCCACACGCCGAGCATGTGGACGGTTTTGCCCATAACTAGACATCGAATTCAATAAATTTGGGTAACACTCTTAACCACATGGTCATGAAGGAGATGGGGCACGTGAGGCGCCGCTAACAAGATCTACATGTTAGCTCGGAGATCGATCAGACTAGATCGCGACCGGTGCGCATTCTCCAGTTGAGGTCGATCATCAGGGCGTTGAAAGGAAAACGACGCAACGCATTGGGCAGCAGGCGATTGGCGACGCCAAGGAGCGTGACAACAACGCCGAAGGTTCGCTGGCGCGCCGGGCTCCAGGGCAGCCTCATCTCGTCCCGGAACCGCTGCGGCAAGAATCCCGTCGAGATGAGTCTCGAAAAGGCACCCACTGGCCTACGCATGAACCGTGGAACCGCAATGGACGCCGACACGATCCGGTACAGATAGGGCCGGACGTGATCGTCGATATGAACCTGATCCAGGGACTGCTGCCAGTACGCGTCGAACTCCGCGCACGACTTCGGCCACATCGCCAGCGGCATCTGCAGTGTGGTTCCCATGACGGCGCCTTCTTGCAGGCACCGCTCGGCCATATCGGGCGTCATCGGACCCACGAAAGCCTCGTACACATCGACGAATCCCTTGTAGAGGCAGATCGCTACCCACTTCTGCAGGTCCGGGTCGAAGGCGTTGTACTGCACGGTGTCCCCGGGGGCCGAACGCACCTGCGCATGCGATCGGTTGGTCGCCTTGCGAAACGCCGCCTTCTGCTCGGGGCTGCCCATGGTGGCCACCGCCAGGTAGGTGAACGTGGTGCGCGCCCGCTTGACGGGGTGCAGATCGGCGCGTCCGCTCTCAACCTTGCTATCGACAACGCCGTATCCCACACCGGGGCGCGCCAACTGCATCACGATGTTGGCCGGGCCCGCCAGCAGGGCCAGCCCCATCATGTTGTCGACCATGGTGGGCTGACGCCGCCACGACCATCCCGGCGACAGACGCGCAGCCGGTGGCACCGGCTCGCCGCGACGACTCCGGGTACCCGGACCTCCGTCACCGACGAACGATTCATCCATTTCAGACACCCGCTCGATTGTCACCGTTGACCCCTTAATCTGCGAACGATTGTTCTCAAATATCTTTCAACGGGGTGCCACCTGTCAAGATGTAGTGGTGACGTCATCCCGGGTCTATGGAGGTGTACAGGCCCCTGACCGCCAAGCCGAGCGCCGGAACCGGCTCCTGGAGGCAGGCCTTGACCTGCTGACCTCCGGTCCCGCGCCGAACGTGACGGTCCGCGGCGTATGCAAGCAGGCCGGCGTGGTCGCCCGGTACTTCTATGAAAACTTCACCGACCTGGACGAGCTGACGACACAGGTGTACGACGGCGTGATCGGCGAGGTCGCCACCTCAACCCAGAAGGCGGTGGACGCCGCACCGCTGCGCGAGAAGACCGCGGCGGGCATCGCCAACATCGTGCACGTCATCGCCGCCGACCCCCGGATCGGCCATCTGCTCTTCGGCAGCAATCCGGCCAATTCGGTGATCGCCCAACGCCGTAGCGCGGCAGAGCAGCTCTTCGCGGCGCTTTCCGGCCAGCACCTGAACAAGACGTATCAGCTACCGAACGATGAATCAATGCGCGCGGCAGCCTATTTCGCGGTCGGTGGCGTCGGCCAGACGCTCGCGGCCTGGGTGTCCGGGCAGCTGACGCTGAGTTCGGACGAGCTCATCGTCATCTTGACCCGGCTCCTCGACCCCGTCAGGCGGTAGCGACCTCCCGCGGGGTGCGCTCAGCGGCCGTCTTCGGTGCAACAGTCACATCCGCTGCAGTGAATTCCTTGGTCCAGCAAGCAAATTCCAGGGTGATTCCGTCGGGATCGAGGAAGTAGAACGACCGCACGTACACGCCCGGATGCAGCTCCTTCGATACCTGGAACTCACTCTCGTCATGGTTGAGAATCGGCCCCACCCGCACGCCCTTGGCCTTGAGCTTGACGCGGTATTCGTCGAACTTCTCGGCGGGGACGTGCAACGAGATGTGGTTCATGGAGCTCACAGCACTCACGATGTCGCCGATTCCCGGTATGGCGGGCGGGGCCGAAATGCCCGGGACGCCGTCCGGCGCGTCCTTGAACCAGAAGAATGCCAGGCTGTCGCCGCCCCCGGCGTCGAAGAAGAAGTGCTGCCCCTGCCCCATGGGCAGATCGAGCGACTTGATGAGCGGCATGCCCAGCACGTTGGTGTAGAAGTCCACGGTGCGCGCCATGTCCGAACACACAAGCGCCACATGGTTGAACCCGCCGAACTCGAACTCGGAGTTGGGGTTGTTCGGTTTGATCATCGTCACGGGGAGCCTCCTTGATCCGACCGCATGACTGTCTTGCGCTTTACGCTAACCTGAATCTAACATCAGATTCAGAAACGGGTCAATACCCATTCGGCGAGAGAGGGACGTCGTGGTCCAACCCACCGTGCGAGGCCGTCAAACCCAGGCCGCGATCGATGAGGCCGCCCGAACTGTCATAGCCCGCAAGGGAATACTCGCCACCACCGTTGCCGATATCGCCACCGAGGCGGGGCGGTCCACGGCGTCGTTCTACAACTACTACGACTCCAAAGAGGCGATGGTCGCGCAGTGGGCCATGCGATTTCGCACGGAGGCGCAGGAACGGGTATCTGCGGTCATCGGGCACGGGCGCTCCAACAAGCAGCGCGCGCGAGATATCGCCACCGCGCACTGGCTCACCTGGCGCCACCAGCTCGCCGAGATGATCAGCGTGTCTCAGCTGGCCATGATCAACGCAGAATTCGCCGAGTTCTGGAACCAGATGTGTTCCGAGCCCATCGATTTCCTGACCACCACGATCAAACGCGCACAACGTGACGGATACAGCCCCGGCAATGATCCACACCTCATGGCCAGCGCCATCGTCTCGATGATGAATCAGTTCGCCTACAACCAGCTCAGCCAGGGCAATGCCGCCACTGTCGACGACGATGCCTGCATCGACACCCTGGCCGGAATCTGTTACCGCGCCATCTATTCCAAGGAGGTCTGCTGAATGCCCACCGAAGTGACCATCGAGCGAGAGTTCGTCGGGCTGCCCTCGCCCACCGCGGGACGCAACGGCGCCGGCGGACATCCATGCCAGGGGCTGTACCACCGGGCCGCGGGCACCCGGCCCAAGATCGCCTTCATCGCCACCCACTATCAGATCGACTTCTCGGAGCATTACATCGCCGAGTACCTGGCGCGGCATGGATACGGTTTCCTGGGCTGGAACACTCGATTCCGGGGATTCGAAAGCCACTTCCTGCTCGACCACGCCCTGGTCGACATCGGCGTGGGTGTGCGCTGGCTACAGGAGCAGGCGGGCGTGGAAACCGTTCTGCTGCTGGGCAATTCCGGAGGCGGCTCGCTCATGGCGGCGTATCAGTCGCAAGCGGTGGCTCCCAAGGTGACACCGCTGGAGGGCATGCGCCCAGCGGAGGGACTGGACACCCTGCCGGCCGCATCGGGCTACGTCGCAAGCGCCGCGCACCTGGGCCGCCCCGACGTGCTGACCGACTGGATGGACGCCTCGGTCATCGATGAAAGCGACCCGACCTCCACCGACCCGGCCCTGGACCTGTTCAACGAGGACAACGGACCGGCCTACTCCCCCGCCTTCGTCACCAAGTACCGCGAAGGACAGGTGGCGCGTAACCACCGGATCACCGCATGGGCGCTCGACGAGCTAGCTCGCGTGCGCGCCGACGGGTTCAGCGACCGCGCCTTCACCGTGCACCGGACCTGGGCCGACCCCCGCATGGTCGACCCCACGTTGGAGCCCACCAAGCGTCCGCCGAACCTCTGCTACGCGGGTGTGCCGGTGAAGGCCAACCGCTCTACTTTCGGAATCGGTTGCGCGACCACGCTGAAGAACTGGCTCGGCATGTGGAGCCTGTCGCACGCGCAGACCCGGGCCGAACCACATCTTGCCGATGTCACCGTTCCTGCCCTGGTCATCAACGCCGACGGCGATACCGGGGTCTTCCCATCGGATGCTCAACACATCTACGACGCATTGGGCTCGACCGATAAGTCCCAGGCCTCCGTCGACGCCGACCACTACTTCCAGAACCCCGGAGCCCGCCAGGAGCAGGCCGATACGATTGCAGAGTGGACAAGCAAGCGGTGGGAGTGAAGGTCCTCGCCCACTTTCCGGGCGGCCCACGCGTCCGCGAACAGCTTGCACCACACGCCGATTGGCTTGACGTGCGCTTCTGCGCCGAAGACGATGACGACACCTTCTACGCCGAGCTACCGCACGCCGAGGTGCTGTGGCATGTGCTTCGTCCGCTCTCCGCCGATGACGTCGCGAAGGGCGCACAGCTGCGGCTGATCCACAAGTTCGGTGCGGGAGTGAACACCATCGCGCTGGACGCCGCATCCGCGCAGGGGGTGGCCGTCGCCAACATGCCGGGCGCGAACGCGCCCTCGGTCGCCGAGGGTGCGCTGTTGCTCATGCTCGCCGCACTGCGACAGCTGCCACGACTGGACCGGGACATCCGCGCTGGTCGCGGGTGGCCCACCGATCAGTCCCTGGGCGACACTGTGCGCGATATCGGCTCTTGCACAGTCGGATTGGTGGGATACGGCAACATCGCCAAGACTCTGGAACAGATCCTGCTGGCGATGGGCGCCAGTGTCTTGCACACCAGCACCCGCGACGACGGGTCCGCGAGCTGGCGCAGCCTGGATGCCCTGTTGACCAGCAGCGATATCGTGTCGCTGCATCTCCCGCTGACCGACGCCAGCTCTGGTCTCCTCGACGCCGCGGCCCTGGCCCGGATGAAACCCGGATCAGTCCTGGTGAACACCTCACGCGGCGCAGTCGTCGACGAGACGGCACTGATCGACGCGCTGCGACAAGGCCCCCTCGGGGCTGCAGGACTGGATGTCTTTGCACAGGAACCGATCTCGCCGGACAACCCCTTGCTGACCCTGCCTAATGTGGTGCTCACACCACACGTCACATGGTTCACCGCGGACACCATGACGCGCTATCTGGAGCACGCGATAGACAACTGCCGGCGTATACATGAGGGACTGCCGCTAGCTGACCGCGTGCGCTAGGCTAGCGCCCGGAGATTTACACTAGAGAGTATTCGTAAACGAACCACAATGGCGTGGGAGGACGAATGGGAACAGCTGTACAGCTCGCGGGCAAGGTCGTCGCCATCACCGGCGGAGCACGCGGAATCGGCCGGGCCATCGCCACGGCGTTCGCCGCCGAAGGCGCGAAGGTGGCGATCGGCGATATCGATAAGAAGCTGTGTGAGAACACCGCGGCTGAGATCGGTAACGGCACCATTGGCCTGCCACTCGATGTCACCGACTACGGCAGCTTCGAGGCCTTCTTAGACACCATCGCGGCCACCGTGGGACCCGTCGACGTGATCGTGAACAACGCGGGCATCATGCCGATCACACCCTTCGGGGAAGAGTCGCTGGAATCCATCCAGCGTCAGCTGGATATCAACGTGCGCGGCGTCATGTGGGGCAGCCAGCTCGCCATAGCGCGGATGAAGCCGCGCGGCGGCGGCGTGATCGTCAACATCGCCTCGGCGGCGGGCAAGATGGGCGTGCCCGGGCTCGCCACGTACTGCGCGACGAAATGGGCCGTGGTCGGTCTCTGCGAGTCGCTGACTCTCGAACTCAAGGACGACAACATCTCCGTTGTCTGCGTGATGCCCGGCGTCGTCAACACCGAGCTGGTGGCCGGTCTCGAAGAACACTGGTTACTGGGAATCGTTCAGCCCGAAGATATTGCCGCCGGTGTGCTCAAGGCCGTACGAAAAGGCAAGTTCCCCGTCATGGTGCCCAAGAAACTCGGCCCGCTGCTGCGGACAACGGCCATGCTGCCCCGGGCGCTGTACGGTCCCGCGGCGCGATCGCTGGGTATGGACCACTTCATGCTCGACGCCCATGGCACCTCGGCGCGTGCCGCATACGAGAACCGTGCCAGCCACAGCGAGCCCAGCGCCGACTAGTTAGGAAACAGCCAATGCCTATCGCCATCAACAGTGAGCATGTAGCACTTGCGGATTCGGCGCATGCGTTCGTCGAACGCGTGGTGCCCTCCGAGCTACTCCACGAGACCCTCGAAACACCTCTGCCGTGGCCTCCCCCGTTCTGGAAGGCCGCTGCCGATCAGGGTCTTACCTCCGTACACCTCGCCGAATCCGTTGGCGGCCAAGGATTCGGCGCACTGGAGCTGGCGATTGTGGTGGCCGAGTTCGGGCGGGGCGCCGTGCCCGGACCATTCGTCCCGTCGGTGATCGCGAGCGCGCTGATCAGCGGCCACGATCCCGACCACCCGCTACTGGGCGACCTGGCCTCCGGTGCGTCCATCGCCACCTTCGCCTCCACATCGTCGTTCAACGGTACGGCCTCCGGCGACGGCCTCACCGTCGATGGGCAGGCTCGTTCGGTACTGACGGCGGCCTCAGCGGCCTATGTGGTGGCCCCGGTTTCGGTCGGCGCCGATCGGGTGTGGGTGGTCCTGAGCGCCGATGACGTCACCCTCGCACCGCAGCAGAGCGTGGACCGGCTGCGACCGGTCGCCCATGTGACGGCCGCCGCCGTCCAGGTACCGGCCGATCGCGTGCTGACCAACCTGACCGACGCCCGGGCCACCAGCATCATCTCCACGATCCTGTCGGCCGAGGCCGTCGGGGTGGCCCGCTGGGCCACCGACATCGCCTCCGAATACGCCAAAGTGCGTGAGCAATTCGGCCGCCCCATCGGGCAGTTCCAGGGCATCAAACACAAGTGCGCCACCATGGCCGCCGTCACCGAACGCGCGACGGCTGCGGTGTGGGACGCCGCACGCGCCCTTGACGATGAGGACGAGACCGCCGGCATCGTGGAGTTCGCGGCCGCCGCGGCGGCGACACTGGCACCGGCGGCTGCCCAGCAGTGCGCGCAGGACTGCATTCAGGTCCACGGCGGTATCGGCTACACCTGGGAGCACGATGCGCACATCTACTACCGCAGGGCGCTGGGTCTCATTGCCGCCCTGGGGCGTTCCGGCAGTGCGCCGACGACCGTGGTGCGCACCGCCGTCGAGCACGGCCTGCGCAAGGTAGATATCGACCTGGCACCGGAAACCGAGGCGCTGCGCCAGGAGATTCGTTCCGAAGTCGCCGCCCTCAAGGAGATCCCGTCCGGGAAGCGCAACACCGCCATCGCCGAAGGCGGGTGGGTACTGCCCTACCTGCCGACGCCATGGGGGCGCGCCGCGTCACCCATCGAACAGGTGATCATCTCCCAGGAATTCCTCACCGGAAGGGTGCGCCGGCCCCAGCTCGGCATCGCGACCTGGCTGGTGCCGTCCATCGTCGCGTACGGCACCGAGGAGCAGAAGCAGCGCTTCCTGCCTCCCACATTCCGGGGCGAAATGATGTGGTGCCAGCTGTTCTCCGAGCCCGGCGCCGGGTCCGATCTCGCCGGTCTGTCCACCAAGGCAGTCAAGGTGGACGGCGGCTGGCGCCTCACCGGCCAGAAGATCTGGACCTCGGTGGCCCAGTTCGCCGACTGGGGTGCCTGCCTGGCCCGGACCGATCCCAACGCTCCTAAACACAACGGCATCACGTACTTCCTCGTCGATATGAAGAGCGAGGGTGTCACCGTTCGGCCGCTGCGCGAGATGACCGGCGGCGCACTGTTCAACGAGGTGTTCATCGACGATGTGTTCGTACCCGATGAGCTGGTGGTCGGCGAGGTCGACCGCGGCTGGGAAGTCAGCCGCAACACCCTGACCGCGGAACGAGTTTCGATCGGCAGCTCCGACCTGCCGTTCCTTGCCAGCCTCGACGATCTGGTGTCCTTCATCGGCGAGCACGAGCTCAGCGAGGTAGCACGCGACCGGGCCGGCCAGCTCATCGCCGAAGGGCATGGGGTGAAGCTGCTGAATCTGCGCTCCACGCTCCTCACTCTGGCCGGCGGCGACCCGATGCCGTCGGCAGCCGTGTCCAAGCTGCTGGGCATGCGTACCGGACAGGGATACGCCGAGTTCGTGGTGAACCATTTCGGACCGGACGGCGCTATCGGCGATTCCGAGCAGGAACAAGGTCGCTGGGCCGACTATCTTCTAGCTAGCCGTGCCACCACCATCTACGGTGGCACCTCCGAAGTGCAGCTAAACATCATTGCCGAGCGACTGTTAGGACTACCGCGTGACCCGTAATACCGCGACCGAAACCGCGTGGCGTCAGCATGAGGACTTTTTCACCGCCGCTGACGGCACCCGAATCGGGTTCTCCGATACGGGGAACCGCACGGCGCCCGTCACCGTGCTGTTCCTGCACGGCTGGACCCAGAACCGCGAGGCCTGGGACGATGTGGCGGGTCCGCTGCACGAGCGCAATCCTGAGCTGCGCATCGTCGCACTGGATCACCGGGGCCACGGCCAGTCCGATCCGGCACCCCAAGGCTCGGTGAACGTTCCCCAACTGGCCACGGATGCAGCCGATTTCATCAATGCTGAAATCCCGACCGGGCAGATCGTGATCGTGGGTCACTCGATGGGCGGCATGACCATGATGGGCCTCGGTGAATATCACCCGGACCTGGTCGCGCGCCGGATATCAGGCGCGGTCTTCGTCGCCACCTCGGCGGGCAGGCTACTGCACCGACTCCGGGTCGTCCCGCCGGTATTCGAAGTCGTCAAGGCGGTAATCCTGGGTGTGGTGGCGCAGGGCTGGTTCCTCCAGCAGGGCTATCTCATGCGCCCCATCATTTCGACGTTGGTATTCGGGCGTGACCCGCGGCCTTACGACGTCAGCCGAGTGTGGGACCAGATCCGCTCCGGCACCCCGCGCAGCTACAAGGACGCCGCCGAAAGCATGGTGCTGCACGAGGACCTGACCGAAGGTCTGGGCGCCTACCGGGGCAAGCCTGCCGCGGTGTTGGCAGGTGCCCGCGACTTCCTCACTCCGGCAGGTGATTCCCGCATCATTGCCGCGGCCCTACAGACCAAGGAACTGCGCACCTACCCGGGCTCGGGACACATGCTGCCCAACGAGCGCGCCGGCGAAGTTGTCAACGAAATCGTCACGGTGCTCGAGGCGATAGCTCACGAGCAGCCGGCTACCCGCACCGCCACGGAGTCCGCCGGGTAGTCGGCGTCTCGGCAGTGCGCTTGCCGGCTAGCTGTAGCGGCCCTGAAGGCGCGTCAGTGTGCCCTCGATCCCTCGGGCGTTTGCCTTGATGAAGCCAGGCAGCTTGTAGTTCAGCAGGGTCTGTATCGCACCGGCATTACGGAAGTCGAACGTCTCTGTGACACGGGTACTGGTTGGCGATAGGGCATCAAATTCCCACCGCCACTTGTGGCCCAGCGGATGCCGCCATTCGATGACCCTCTCGGGTTCGAGCTCTGTCACGGTGCTGGTGATGCGGTAAGGAAGCCCGAACATCCGCATGCCGGTGGAAAAGCGCGAACCAACCTCGAGATGATCAGGTGTACGGATGTTCTGGCCGACAGTTCCCGACCCGTCCAGTTCGTGGTGGCGTCGCGGATCGGCGACGATACCGAACAACTCCGATGCCGGAGCAGATACTTCGACCGAGCGACGCACCTGCTGGGGCCCCGCCTCTACCACTGATACCGACATACACCCACTCCTTCGTTTACCGGAGAACTAGAGCCGTTCGACTTCGACCGTCACACCCTGGGCTACCCGAAGCCGATTCAGCAGCGGATCTCCCATGGCGGCCGCAGGCGTCAAAACCCCTAGCCTGTCCGGCAATTCGCTGCGATCGAGCGCCAGGGTCAAGCCACTTTCGCCCAGGAGCACGGCGGTCGCCTTATATCCGGGGTCGCCCTCTTGCGCGATGACCGCGCGGTACCGCACACCCTGGGTTGTGGTCGTGTACGTCTCGACACGGTAGTGACCCTTGTTCCGGGTACGCTCACTGGGGCCCGAGCCGGGCTTCGGAAGTAGGCGTTGCGCAACGAATTTCGGCATGGGGACCCGAGTCCCCAGGCCGAAGCCGGCCGTCAGAAATCCGGTGACGGCGGCCGCGGCGATCGGCGCGACCACCGAACTTCCCAGGCTCATCACCTCGCGATAACGTATCCGGGTTCCGTATGCCCAGTCCAACAATGCGTTGCTACGCCGGACAATACGGGTGTTGACCGGCCCCATGAAGAATGCCCCCAGCCATTTACCCGCCAATTCCGGTGCCACGGATTCACCACGGAGCGTTTGAAATTCGCGTTGGCGCCCCACCTCCGGTTCGGCGGGGCGGTCCGGGCTCAGCGAGTAGGGGTCCTGGGAGTTGCGGCGCACCTCCGGATCCTCGGCACTCGCCTCCATCACCTCGACCATGGACGCGGCCGTGCCACCGCTAACACCGCCGCGGAACTTGCTCAGCACATAGGTTGTCTCGAGCAGCTCGCCAGTGCCGTCTTCCTGAGCTTGCCGGTACAGCGCATACACGCTCAGATCCGATGGAATGGAATCGAATCCGCAGCAGTGAACGATCCTGGCGCCGGTGTCGGCGGCCTGCTTGCCGTAGACATCGATGCTCTCTCGCACGAAGTTGACCTCACCGGTCAGGTCCGCATAGTCGGTTCCCGCCTCGGCACACGCGGCCACCAACGGCAGTCCGTATTTCGTGTACGGCCCGACGGTGGTGACAACCACCTGAGTAGAAGCCGCCATGGCCGCCAGCGTGGCCGGTCGCGTGGCATCGGCCTCGATCAACGGCCAGTCGCGCGCCGCCGGTCCACACTCATCACGCACGGCGGCAAGCTTTTCGGTGTTTCGTCCCGCCAGTGCGATCCGTGCGCCAGTGGCCTCGACGCGTCCCGCCAGGTACTGCGCGGTAAGTCTGCCGACGTATCCCGTCGCGCCGTAGAGAACGATGTCGTATTTCCGGGGCATCGGCTATACCTCCAAGTCGCGCAGCTGGCGCTTGAGGATCTTGCCGGAGGGGTTGCGCGGCAAGATATCCAGGAAGACCACGTCACGTGGCACCTTGTATCGAGCCAGGTTGTCGCGCACGTACGCACGGATGCCGTCGGCGTCCACCGTCGACTCCGGGTGGCGGACCACGAACGCCCGCAACCGAGCGCCCCAATCCGGGTCGTCGACTCCCAGCGCGGTGGCCTCAATGACCTCCGGGTGTCCGCTGATGAGATCTTCAACCTCCGCCGGGAACACGTTCTCGCCGCCCGAGACGATCATCTCGTCATCGCGCCCGGAGACGTAGAGCAGCCCATGCTCGTCGAAGTAGCCGACGTCACCACTGGACATCAGTCCGTCGATGATCTGCTTGTGCCCGCCCCCGGTGTAGCCGTCGAACGGGATCGCGTTGCTCACGAAGATCCGTCCGACGATGCCCTGCGAGACCGGCTTTCCTTCGTCGTCAAGGATTTTCACGGTGGCGCCCTTGACAACAGGGCCCACTGTGGACGGATTGATGGCTAGATCCTGGGGCCGCGCGATAGTGGCGAAGGCCACCTCGGTGGAGCCGTACAGGTTGTAGATCACCGGCCCCAGTGTCTCCAGCGCGCGGGAGGCCAGCTCGCCGCCCAACTGTGATCCCGACACGAAAACGATACGCAGCGAAGATAAGTCGGGCTTGGTCGCTGCCTCGTCGATGGCGTTCAAGATGCGGTTGAGCATCACCGGAACGATCACGACGGCGGTCACCTGGTACTTCTCGATATCGGAGAGCACGTTCTCCGGCTTGAACTTGCGATGCAGGATCAGAGTGCAGCCCAGGGTGAGCGCCAGGCTCTGATGCAGGTATCCCAGGGCGTGGAACATCGGGGCGGGCACCGATGTCACCTCGCCGGAGCGGAACGGCACATGCGAGAACATGCCGCCGACCGGCGCCAGGGTCAACGCCAGCTTGCGCGGCGCTCCCTTCGGCGTGCCGGTGGTGCCACTGGTCAGGATCACCAGCGAGGAGTACTTCGAGGGGCGCGGCGCGGCAGAGGTGCTGTTGCGTTTGATGACCGAGGCGATGGTCTCGTCGTCAGAGGCGGGTTGATCCGGGTTCTCCGGGTTGGTCGGCAATGCCATGATCCGCCCCAGCTCGGGACTGTAGCCGTCCAGGAACTCGGCGTACTCGGCGTCGTAGATCAGGACACGGGCGCCTTCACGCTCGGCGACCTCCTTGGTCTGCGGCCCGGAGAAATCGGTGTTGAGCAGGATGACGCGAGCGCCGGCGCGGTGTGCGGCGTAGTTCGCGATGATGAACCAGCGGTGGTTGCGCGCCAGGATGGCCACGCCGTCGCCACCCTTGATACCCAGACGGTTCAGGCCGTGTGCCAGGGCGTTCACGGCGTCGTTGAGCTCGGCATAGGTGATCGAGCCCTCGTCGTCGATGATGGCGGTCCGCGCCGGGCTGCGGTGCGCTCCGAAGCCCGGTACCGCGCCGATCTCACCGAACCGGTAGAAGTCGCGGACGATTGCCGCGAGCACGTTGGGCGGATCGAGTTTGAGCATGCCCGCCTCGATGACCTTGCGGAGATAATGCAGCTCAGCGCCACCGCGCTTCGCAAGAGTCTGAAGTTTCGAGAAGAGCGGCCGTTCGGCGATGATCGACATGATCGACAGCCTATGTGACCTCCCTCTCAGCGGCACAGCCAACCGGTCGGTCGGGGGCCCGTCACCAACTACGCCCGGGAAAGTCGGTCTGCAGCCCTACGATGACGCCATGGCAGACGTCGTGCTGCAGGTCGCGGGGCGCGAGGTCACCATCACGCACCCCGACAAGGTGGTCTTTCCCCCGGGTGAGGACACAGCGGGCGTCACCAAGGCGGACCTGGTGCACTACTACCTGGATGTCGCCGAAGGGGCGCTGCGCGGCGTGCGTGACCGGCCGATGATTCTGAAGCGGTTCGTCAAGGGCATCTCACAGGAGGCGGTGTTCCAGAAACGGGTGCCCGAGAAGCGGCCGGACTGGATTGCCTCCGCGGAGCTGCACTACGCGCGCGGAACCTCCGCCCGAGAGGCCGTCGTCACCGATGCGGCGTCGTTGGCGTGGGTGGTCAACCTGGGATGTGTCGACCTCAATCCACACCCAGTGCGTGCAGACGATCTGGATCATCCTGACGAGCTGCGTATTGACCTGGACCCCGTCCCGGGGGTGCCGTGGAGCCAGATCCTCGATGTCGCGTTCGTGGTGCGCGCGGTTCTTGACGACCACGGGCTGACGGCATGGCCGAAGACGTCTGGCTCGCGGGGCTTTCACATCTACGCGCCCATCGCGCCCCGATGGACGTTCCGGGAGCTGCGTCTGGCCGCCGAGACGGTGGCCCGCGAGGTGGAGCGCCGCGCCCCGGAGCTGGCGACCAGCCGGTGGTGGAAGGAGGAACGCCATGGGGTGTTCGTCGACTTCAACCAGAACGCCAAGGACCGCACGGTGGCCTCGGCGTACTCCGTGCGTGCGACCCCCGATGCCCGGGTGTCGACGCCGCTGCGCTGGGACGAGGTCGCGCGTTGCCGCCCTTCGGATTTCACGCTGCACACCGTGCGCGAACGATTCGCCGAGATCGGCGATCCATGGCGGGACATGGACGCCGAAAGGCAAGCCGGCACCGGGGCGTTGGATCAGCTCCTGGTGCTGGCCGCCGAGCTGGGCCCTGCCGAAAAAGCCCCGAAAGGCGCTTCCCGGGACGGTCGGCGTCAGTCGATCATGCCGTTGGTCGAGATTGCGCGAACCAAGACCAAGCCGGAGGCTGAGGCCGCGTTCGGCATGTGGCGGGACAAATATCCAGCAGTAGCTAAATTACTTGAACCGCAAGACATTCTGATTGACGGCATGCGCGGCCCCAGCTCGATTTGGTATCGGGTGCGAGTCAACCTGGTGCACGTCCCCGAGGCCGAGCGGCCCGCGCAGGAGGAACTGATCGCCGACTACTCGCCGTGGGGCTAGCCCTGCTGCGCCGGTTGAGCAGCCAACGAGGCTGCACCCAACACCACGGCCGATAGCGCCACCGTAGTGCCGAGAGTCGAAGTCAGCTTGCTGATTTCACCCCGACGCCCGGCCGCGGCAATCGCCACCGCATCGACAGCGTCAACCACCACATTGAGGCCAAGGAATATCCTGGGCACGGTGAATGCGTCAAGGCGCGCCAGGCCGAGCGCCAGCACCGCGTTGCGGATTCCGAACATCCGCAGTGCGAACACGGCGGGTGTACCCGCGATCTGCATGCGGAAAAGCCGCGCAAACAGGTACGGAGCAAAGAGGCTTCCGGAAGCAACGGTACTGCGCCCCAAGATGAACAGCTTCAAAAGGCTCGGGCGCTTGGTCACTTGTGCAGGCATGGAAGTTCTCCTCGTTGAGTTCAGTCCATAGACGTTGCCCTACAACGATTATGGAAATTGATTCGAAATATACCAATCGGTTTACTATGTGACAGCTCCCATCGTTGCGCCATCCCTCTCCGCTGTGATGGTGGTCACACATGGGCACCCATGTGATACCCGATATTACCGACTGTTCAATTTACGATTTCCCATCTACCGTAAATGCGTTCGGCGCAGCGACCCGCATGCACCGACAGACGCACAAGGAGGTGCGCATTGAGCCGTGCATCCGCTCTCCATCGGCCTCGCCATCGGTTCCAGAGTTGGCTCTACACAACACGCTTGGTGTCATCCGACCTTGAGTTCAACCTCGGAGCGGTGCGGATATCCGTGATCGCTTCTCGTCGCTCCAGAGCCTGAGCACAGCGATACCGCACCTGGAAATTCTCGCTCTCCGGGCAATCGCTGTCCTCCACCGCCCTGGAATCTTCTGCTCACGTATTGAGGAGTCTGCCCACATGTCATCAAACGTCCGCACACAGGCCGTATTCACCGCCATCGGAATCGGCGGTTTCACACTGGCGTTCGTCGTCGGATGGATTCTTTTGGCGCGCTTTGCATTACCCGCACCAAGCCCGGCCTGGAGCGCTGAACAGCTGGCGGCGTTCTATGTGGAGAACAAGAATCACATACGGCTCGGGTGCATCGTGGCCCTGTTCTTCCTGCCCTTCTTTGCACTGCCACTAGGGGTAGTGCTCGCCCGGCTGCACCGAGCGGAAAGAGGCACCCCGGTGTTTACCTACACATCGCTGGTACTCATGCCGATCGCGCTCTTTCTGCTGATTCTTCCGTTCATCGCGTGGTCGGTGGCCGCTTTCCGCCCCGAACAAATCGAACCGCAGATCACCCAGGCACTCAACGACCTGGGGTGGTTCATTTTCCTCTTCACCTGGGCCGTGTTCACCGTCCTGTTCACGCTCATGGCGATAGCGATCCTGCGCGCCGAACCCGGCAACGAGCCCTTGCCACGCTGGTCGGCCTATCTCCTCCTCTGGTGTGGACTTCTGTTCGCCGGATCAGTGCTGATCATTTTCTTCAAGGACGGGCCATTTGCGTACGACGGCCTTGTCGGCCTGTACATCCCGGCGGCTGCCACCGCGATCTTCCAGGCGGGGATGTTCGCCGCGCTCACACAGATCCTGCTATCCGACTACCGGGCCCAGACAGGGGTTTCCACCGTTCTTGAGCAGATCAGGCCAAAGGTCTCATGACAGGAGATCTAGCAACTCACAAGCAGACACCGATCGATCACCGGGCACCGCACGTCCCCGGAGAGCCCGGACTCTGGGTGTTTCTATTCGGCGACATGATCGTCTTCGCGGCATTCTTTGCCGTCATCGCACACTATCGATCATCCGAAGCAGAGGCATTCGCCTCCGGGCAATCACAGTTGAACCTTGGCCTCGGGGCACTCAATACCGTTCTGCTGCTGAGCGGCTCACTGTTCGTGGTAATCGGCCTGGAGAAGGCGCGAAACGGATCAACACACGCGGCCCGCTATTACCTAGCGGCGGCAGGCAGTGGCATCTGCTTCATCAGCGTGAAATTGATTGAATACCATGAGGTTACAAGCCAAGGCTTGAGCCCGATGACCAGTCACTTCTTCATGGTCTACTTCGTCTTCACGGGAATCCATCTGGTTCACACCATTGTTGCCACGGTCATTCTCGGGGCGATGGCGTATGCATCACGCGGTGCCGCGGCCAGTTCGGACATCCGGCTCCTCGAGGGAGGCTCCTGTTTCTGGCATCTCATCGACCTCTTGTGGATCGGGCTCTTCTCACTTCTCTATCTGGCATAGGCACATGAATCTCACATACAGTCGCAAAGCGACACTGGTTTTCCTGGTTCTCGTTGCGGCAACATGTATCTCGCTACTGCTTGACGCCGAGAAGGGATATGGCCACAACATCTCATCGATAATCGTCGCCATCACTTTCGTCAAGATCTGGCTGGTAGGGAACTACTTCATGGAGCTGCGCGAAGCGCCAGGGGTGCTCCAGTTCCTCTTCGGTGGATACGTCGCATCGGTCCTGGCGATCCTGCTCGGGTTCTTCTATGTGTAGCCGAGCGCTTTCGGCAACTCACGAAGGATCGGCGGGCAGCTGCGCCTGCTCCCGGTACAGATCCATCTCGGCGCGCAGCGCGTCATCGAGCGCGCGGTTCATGGCGGCGTGCGAGGTATGCGTCGCCGCACGGCGCATCGTCCCGATAAGTTCTGTTGCCCAAGCCAGTTCGTCGTCGGTGGAGGGGACCCAGCCGGGCCCACGTTGACGTGCCACCTCATCGCGCGCGGCACCGATGAGTACCCGTGCGGCATCGTCGAGCTTCTCGTTGGTCCTCACGTGGATGTCGGCTAGGTCGGTCACTCTCATTCCGAGGGAGATCAAAGCCGCGAAGTTGTCAATGGTGTCGAGATCGGTAACGAGATAAGAATCCGAGCCGTCAACAGGCTGGATCAGCCCGGCTTCGGTCAGACGCGCAAGGGCCGCCGAATCGATCGGGCCGAGCGTCTCTTCGAGCTCCCTCAACGAGAAATTTCCCTGGGCAGCGTTGGAGAACCGCTTCTCGAGCAGGCCCTCCAGATCAGACAGGTCGAGAACATCGGCGAGCTGGGCACCGCGCTGCAGCCCACTGAGGAACTTCGTGATGTGTTTGAGAGTGAAACCCTCGCTGAGCAGGCGATTGATCGCCCTCAACTGGCGCAGATGCCAATCGTTGTAGATGGCTGTCCTGCCCCGGCGCAGCGGCCGGGGCAGGAGCCCTCGTTCTTGATAACCACGGATGTTCCGGGTCGTCGTCCCCGATGCCCGCGCGAGGTCGTCGATCCGGTACTCGGTCATGGTTTCGAAGCTGGCCCTGTCAGTATCAGTTCGTCACTGGTGTTCGAGACAGTGATTTTATAGTCCTGTAGGTCGAACCTCTTGAGTTGGTTGACGTACTGCGTGGCGAATCCGGGGAACATCGTCGCGTTGAAGCCGTCATCCGTCAGGTACCAGCTCTGGCAGCCCGAGTTCCACGTGGTGGATTGCAGGCGCCGCTGGATGTCCTGGTTGTAGCTCTCCTGGATCTCGGGGCGGGGCTCCACCGATTTCCAGCCGTTGTTGACCACTGCCGCGATCGCGTCGGTGATGTAGTTGATCTGCGCCTCCATGTACACCAGCGCCGAGCTGTGCCCCGGTCCCGAATTGGGCCCGAAGGTAAGGAACAGATTGGGATAGCCCGACACCGCCACGCTGCGGAAGGCATATGCCCCTCCTGACCACTCGGTGGCCAGGTCCCGTCCGTCGATCCCGGTGACCGGGAAGGGCGTCCCGGCCTTGCACACGTCGAAACCGGTTGCGAAGACGATGCAGTCGAACTGGTGCTCAATACCTTCTACCGTGCGAATACCCTTCGGGGCCAGCCGGGCGATGGGCCAGGTGACCAGCTTGCAGTTCTCCGCCTGCAAGGCGGGGTAGTAGTCACTGGTCATCAGCAGACGCTTGCAACCGGCCGAGAAATCCGGTGTCAGCTGCCGGCGCAGCCACGGGTCCTTCACCTGGACGCGGCGATGCGCGGAGCTGACCGCCTCGACCACGCGAGTGAAGGGTGTATCCCACACAACACCCATGGCCACCGACTCATGTCCCCAGAACCAGGCCGCACGCGCCAGCCGCTGGCTAAGCGGCCAGTTGCGGTACAGCTGTTTGAGCCGACTGCCGGTGGCGCGGTTGACGCGGGGCAAAACCCAGCCGGGCGTCCGCTGGAAAACCTTGACCAGCTCGGCGGACTTCACCAGTTCCGGGATGATCTGGACGGCGCTGGCTCCCGTGCCGACCACTGCCACTCGCTTGCCGGTGAAGTCGTAATCGTGATCCCATCGCGCGCTGTGGATCTTGTGGCCCTCGTAGCTCTCAAGGCCCGGAATGGCCGGAAAGCTCACATTCGCGAGTGGGCCGGACGCCATGATGACGGTGCGGGCCCGCACCGGTTCCTGGCCCTCGAACTCGACGGTCCACTCCCCGTTAGCCTCGTCATACGTGAGGCCGACGACGTTATGCCCGAAGCGGATGTATGACCGAAGGTCTGCCGATTCGACCATCTGGTCGATATAGCCCAGGATTTCGCCGCTACCGGAGTACGTGTGCGACCACTCGGCATTTGGCGCGAAACTGTAGGAGTACAGCCTCGAGGGAATGTCGCACGCCGCCCCGGGGTAGGTGTTGTCACGCCAGGTGCCACCCACCGTGTCTCCGCGCTCGAAGATCGCGAAGTCGGTGATTCCCTTGTCTTTCAGGCGGATCGCTGCACCGATGCCGGCAAAGCCGGCACCGATGATGGCTACGGAGATGTTCATGCTGGCTGCTTTCAGGCGACGGGTTCGTAGGTGAGTTCCTGCGACCAGGTGGGCTTGTTCTCCACCAACCGCATGGGAATTCTGCCCGTCAATTTCACGAGCAAGTCAGCGGTGATGTGGTACTTGGACTTGCGATTGATCACCTTCATCGCATGCCAGGAGATGATGCGGTAGTTCGGCAGCCGCCGGACATTCTCGTTACGTTCGCCCACGCTCTTGTACCGTTTCATCGCCCCGTAGAGACGCTCCTCGTCGACACCCATCGCCACGATGTTGTCGCGCATCTTGTTGAGCAGTGGCACATAGCTCAGCACGCCGATCAGCAGGCTGGGCTTGAGCCAGCCGCCGACAAACTCGATGAGCATCTTGCGCATCTTGGCATGGCCGAGGATGTCCATGACCTCGAAATCCACTGCAAGATGACGTGATTCGTCGGAGTTGATCCGCTTGAAGGCCTCCTGCGCGATCGGATCCTTGACCTCGTCGGTGATGAACTTGATCAGTGCACCATCCAGAGCGACCTCAAGCATGGGGATGACCGTCCCCAGGAACGACAGCGACATCCCATCGGAGTACTTGTCGAGCCAGTTGATCACCAACTGCACATTGATACTCGGGGAAGGGATTTCGTCGTTCTCAAGCATGCCCCACCGGCGCATCAGCGCGAGCTCGGCGTTGGCGTGCTTCTGCTCTTCGGCATGGAAGTGCTCGTAAATGCTCTTGAGAGTGGGGTTCGGCGCCTTCTTGGCTAGCGCCGCGAATCCGCGTGCGCCGACGTTCTCGATCCACATCAGATCCGCGATGAACGGCTTGAGCTTGGCATGTAGCTCGGGCTCGATCAGCTCGGCGCCGGGCGCCTCCCAGTCGATGTCGGCCAGGGACCATTGCTTGTCTTTGATCATCTGCAGCATGTTGTCGAGATCCATTGACATGGAATGTTTTTCCTTTCAGTCAGGTGATATGAAGTTCAGTGAGTGGGAAGAAGGCGGCCAAGCAAGCCCGCAACGCGCGCGTGTAGCACGGGGAAGTGCCGTTTGAAGTGCCAGATGACCTTCGCGTCGAACTGCGGGACCACATACAGGCGGCCCTGGTCATGTGCGTCAAGGGTGCTCACGGCCACCCTCTCCGGGGAAAAACCGGTGAGCTCGATGAGCCGGTCGACCAAGCCCGAGGTGCCGATCTCCACCCCGGTGAGGCGAGCGTCCTTGAAGATGTTCGTTTTGACGACGGTGGGGCACAGCACGGTCACGTTGATATCGGTGCCGCTCAGCTCGGCAGCGAGGGTTTCCGACAGAGACATGACCCCGGCCTTGGACACGTTGTACGAGGCCATCGAGGGACCTGCCGCGAACCCCGCGGCGGAGGCGACGTTGATGATTCCGCCGCGGCCGGCCGCACGGAGCAATGGCGTGAACAGTTCGCAGCCGTAGATGACGCCCCACAGGTTGATACCCAGCGCCCACTTCCAGTCGTCCATGCCGATCTCGCCGACCGGCTTACCGCCGATTCCGACGCCCGCATTGTTGATCACCAGCGTGGGCGGCCCCGCGAATACCTCCTGCGCCTCGAAGACCAGCTTCTCCACCTCATCTCGCGATGAGACATCGCAGGTCACCGCGTGTGCGCAGCCCGCAGACAGCCGGTCTATCTCAGCCACGGTCTCCGCGACCCGTTCGGCGTTGATGTCCGCGCAGATCACGTGACCGCCCCGGCGGGCCAGTTCAAGAGCGAAAGCACGCCCGATACCACTGCCCGCGCCGGTGACCACTGCTTTTGAGTTCACAGAGATCGGCGGGCGTCTGAAGACGTCAAGGAGCCCCATGAGGAAATAGAACAACAGCAACTGTGCCATTTGTCAATGGCACAGTGCATGATGACAATGAGGTGTACACCACTCCGGAAGGAACTCGCATGACGACGCACGCGTCCACCGCCCCCAGCGCATACGCACTGGAGGTGCTCGAAGTCATCGCCGAAACTCCCGACGCGGTCTCCATCGTGTTCGCCGCGCCGCACGACGCCCGGGCAGACTTCGCCTACAAATCCGGACAGTTCCTCACGCTGCGCGTACCGGCCGGCACGGACTCCGTATCTCGGTGCTACTCGCTCTCGAGCGCACCCGGCCTCGACGAACATCTGAAGGTCACCGTCAAACGTACATCCGGCGGCCATGCCTCGAACTGGCTGTGCGATAACGCTCGCGCCGGAATGACGCTCGAATCACTTCGCCCTGCAGGGGCATTCACCATGCGTGACACCATGGCAGTTCCGGTGTTCGTGGCCGCGGGCAGCGGCATCACGCCGATCATGTCCATGATCCGGACGGTGCTCTCCCACTCCGTACAGAATGCGGTCCTTGTCTACGCCAACCGAGACCGCGAATCGGTGATCTTCGACGCCGAGCTGGCGGCACTGCAGTCGAAATATGGGAGTCGCCTGGCGATCGTGCACTGGATCGAGGCGGAGGACGGACTGCCGACCCCGGACGGCCTGCGCGCGCTGCTGCCCACCCCAGTCCCTGGCACTGCCGCATATCTCTGTGGCCCAGCCCCTTTCATGGATGTAGCGGCGGCCGCGCTCGGCGATACCGGACTGGCCCGAGAGAACATCCATCGTGAGGTCTTTGTGTCGCTGAGCACCGACGCCTTCGCCGCGGCACCAGTTGTCGCGACCGCACCGACCGATCCCGATGCGGTGAGCGCCACCGTCGAGATCGAGGGCGACACCCACCAGATCAGCTGGCCGAAAACACAGGTCCTTCTGGATGTGCTCCTCGGCCTCGGCATCGATGCGCCCTACGTCTGCCGCGAGGGGAACTGCGGTGGTTGCTCCTACACCCTTCGCGAGGGTGAAGTGACAATGCAGGTCAACGACATCCTCGACGACCACGAGATCCGCCACGGCGTGCGGCTGGCGTGCCAGTCACTGCCGCAGTCGGACACCCTGACCATCGCCTTCGACCGCTAGAAGGAGCTTTGGTGCCGCTACCAGCGGTGACCGCTCCCCTGCTCCCGGTACCAGTCGACCAGATGGGGATTGTCGATCGAACGCGGATCCAATGACACGTCAACGCGTCCGGCGAGCACACCACAGATGGGGACCTCGAGCTTCTTGCCGGTTCGGGTGTGCGGGATTCCCGGCGCCTCGATCACCTCGTCGGGGACATGCCGCGGCGACAACCGGGCCCGGATCTCCCGCGCGATCCGGGCACCCAGGTCGGCATCGAAGGCGTGCCCCGGCGCCATCGTGACGAACAGCGGCATCCAATACGCGCCACCGGGCCCGTCGACACCGAGGACGAATGCCTCCGCGATCTCGTCCATGGACTCCACGACCTCGTAGATGTCCGCCGAGCCCATCCGGATTCCGTTGCGGTTCAGGGTGGCGTCACTGCGTCCATGGATGACCAGCGATCCGTGCTCGGTGACGGTGACCCAGTCACCATGGCGCCAGACCCCGGGGTGTGGGCCATCAGCCCATTCATGCTCGAAATAGGCAGCCCGATAACGTGATCCATCGGGGTCATCCCAGAATCGGATCGGCATGCAGGGCAGGGGTTGCAGGATCACCATTTCGCCTACCTCACCGACGAGGGACCGGCGATCGGGTGACCAACTGTGCAGGTCCACCCCCAGGTAGCGGGCGGGCAACTCGCCGGGATGCGCGGGCACTCCCGGTGTACCGCCGGCGAAGGCGGTACACACGTCCGTACCTCCCGACAGGGACGACACCGTGACCCCGACATGCGAACCCACCCAATCGAACAGGTCCGGCGAAAGCGGAGATCCGCTGCTTCCCAATGTCTTCAGTGCACTCAGGTCATGGATGGCCGACGGCTCCAGTTTCGCCTTCTTGGTTGCCTGCAGGTGTCCGGGGCTGGTGCCGAAGTAACTCACCGCTTCGGAACCCAGCAGCTCCCACAGCCGATCCGCGTTGGGATACAGCGGATGCCCGCTGTAGCAGACGACGGTGGCGCCGACCAGCAGCCCACTCAACCGGAAGTTCCACATCATCCACGACAACGCCGTCTGCCAGAAGAACACGTCGCCCGGGCCTAGATCGCAGTGCAGCCCCGCCCCTTTGAGATGTTCCAACAGCATGCCTCCGTGGCCGTGCACAATCCCCTTGGGCTTGCCGGTGGTGCCCGAGCTGAACAAGATCCAGATCGGATGATCGAATGGCACCATCTCGACTGCGGGGTCTTCACTGCCCGTGGGCAATTCGACCATCAGCACCGGAGTACCGGGCAACAGGCGATGCAGTTCGGCAGTGTCGGCTGCCTTATCCACCCACCGACCGTTGTACTGGTATCCGGGGCCGGAGATGAGAACCTTGGGATTGAGCTGACCCAGCCGTGCCGCCGCCCCCTCCGGGGCGTAGTCCTGACCGCATCCCGCCCACACCGCGCCCACCGCCGCGGTGGCCAGGAAGGCAACCATCGCATCGGGCACATCCGGCAGATACGCGGCCACACAATCACCGCGGCCGACCCCCAGCCGACGCAGCTCAGCGGCCACCGCACCGATCCTGCCGGGCAGTTCACCCCAGCTGATCGCGATGCGCCCGCCCGCTTCATCCACACCCACGATGGCGTCCCCGTCGAGATGTGTATGGCGCAGCATCGGGCTCACGTAGTTGAGCTCGGTGCCCGGAAACCATTGCGCGCCCGGCATCACCGAACCGGACAGCACGCCGTCATCGCCGTCACGCAGCCCGCGTCCCGGAACATCGAAGAACTCCCACAATGCGCGCCAGAACTGCGGTACGGAATCAACGGACCAGCGCCACATAGCGGCATAGTCCTTCAGTGACAACCCATACCGTTGCGATACGTGCTCGACGAACCGCTCGTACGCGTTACTACCCATGCGACCGGCCCTGCTCGCGCAACCCCAGAAGTTCGATCGCCTGCGCCCGTATTTCGATCTTGCGCACCTTCCCGGTGACGGTCATCGGAAAGCTCTCGACCACCTGCACGTAGCGCGGAATCTTGTAGTGGGCAAGGCGCCCCGTGGCGAAGGCACGCACGGCGGCGACGTCCAAACTCGCACGCTCTGTCCTCATCCGAACCCACGCGCACAATTCTTCGCCGTACTTCTCGTCCGGCACCCCGACAACCTGAACATCCTCGATGTCGGGATGGGTGAGCAGAAACTCCTCGATCTCGCGCGGATAGATGTTTTCGCCGCCACGAATCACCATGTCCTTGATTCGCCCAATGATGGTGCAGTAGCCATCCTCTCGCATCACGGCCAGGTCCCCGCTATGCATCCATCCGTCGGAGTCAATCACCTCACGGGTGTACTCCTCGTTGTTCCAGTAACCGAGCATCACCGAATAGCCGCGCGTGCACAGCTCACCAGAGTGCCCTCGTTCCAACGTTTCTCCGGTCCCGGGGTCGACCACCTTGATCTCAACGTGCGGGTGCGCACGCCCGACTGTCGCGGTGCGGCGATCGAGGTCGTCGTCGACGAGCGTCTGGCACGAGACAGGTGACGTCTCGGTCATTCCGTACGCGATCGCCACCTCTGCCATGTGCAGATCGTCTATGCACCGCTTCATCACCTCCACGGGGCACACCGAACCCGCCATGATTCCCGTCCGCAGGCTGGACAGGTCGCGCTGCGCGAAATCGGGGTCTGCCAGCATGGCGATGAACATGGTGGGCACCCCGTACACCCCCACACAGCGCTCACGTTCGATCGCCTCGAGCGTGCGTGCCGCATCGAATCCCGGCGACGGGACCACGATGGTGGCGCCGTGCGTCGTGCATCCGAGATTGCCCATGACCATTCCGAAGCAGTGATAGAAGGGCACCGGGACGCACAGCCGATCGCCGGCCTCCAGGTGAATCGACTCGGTCACGAAGTATCCGTTGTTGACCACGTTGCGGTGCGACAGCGTCGCACCCTTCGGATAACCCGTTGTCCCCGAGGTGTACTGGATGTTGATGGGATCGGTGTTGGACAGCTGTGACATCCGGGTGCGCAGTGCCTCCTCGGAGACCTGCCCTGCGACGGCAATCAGATCCGCCCAGTCGGAGGTACCGATGAACAACACGTCCACCAGCGAGGGCACCTCCGGGCGCACCTGTTCCACCATCGTGACGTAGTCGGAGGACTTGAACGCCGTGGCACAGACCAGCGTGCGAACACCCGACTGATTGAGGGCATAGGCCAGCTCATGGGTGCGGTAGGCCGGATTGATGTTGACCAGTATTGCGCCGATCTTTGCCGTCGCGTACTGCACCAGGACCCACTCCGGACAGTTCGGCGCCCAGATGCCCACCCGGTCCCCTGCGTCGATTCCGAGTGACATAAGGCCGCGCGCAACGCGATTGATGTCGGCGTCGAGCTCTCGGTATGTCCATGTGCGTCCACCCGCGACGTCGACCAGCGCATCGACATCGGGATAGGTGCCGGCGATGCGCTCGAAGTTCTCCCCAATAGTCTCCTCGATGATCGGGGACGTCGGCGGCCCGGCCTCATAGGACTTCATCGTCTCGCTTTCACCACATAGACCGACCACGACTCTAACGACTCATCCCAGCCCGCATCTGGTGTTTCGGTGCGTTGCCGTCGGATGCTTCTCACCCGGGCCTCCCGCCAGTCACCATGTTCAGCTGGATGATTCGCTCCGCGCGCCGAAGCACGGGCGCATCAACCATGGCGCCCTCGAACTGGAAGACACCGCGTTCCCGGCCCGCCAGCTCAAGCACACCGTGCGCCCAGCGCACCCGTTCGGCGGCCGGCCGGTAGGCCGCGCGAATGACGTTTACCTGCGTGGGATGGATCGCCACCTTGGCATCGAATCCGACGGCCACCGCGTCATCCGCTTCCGCACGCAGACCATCGAGCCCCGCGATATCGAGGTACACCGAATCCACGGCTATCCGGCCAAATGCCTTTGCCGCCAAGAGGGTTTGCGAACGCACGTGCCGCGCTACATCGCGGTAGCTGCCGTCTGGCCAGCGGTTGTTGGTGCCCCACGTCGCGGCAAAGAGATCCTCGGCACCCCACATCGCCGCGACAACGTTCCCGGGCCGCACCAATTCCGCGACGTTAAGAGCTCCCAACGGAGTCTCGACGAGGACCACCACGCACCACGGTGCCAGTGCCGCGACGTGATCCGCGTGTTCGCTCTTGGCCAGCATTACGGTCCTGTACTCGGTCCGCGCGAGTGCCTCGACATCCAGCCGGTGTTCAGCGGTGTTGGCCGGGTTGAGGCGGACCACGGTGCGATCGGGATCCAGTGGGGTATTGATCAGGGCGCCGCGGGCAGCAGGGCGATCGGCAGCCGCAACCCCGTCCTCAAGATCGATAATCACCACATCTGCTGCTGCAGCGGCTTTTTCGAAGCGTTCGGGGCGATCGGCCGGACAGAACAGCCAGCCCGGACCGGCATCAAGAAGTGTCACTGCTGCTGCCCTCCGGGCCGTTTACGCACCATGGTCTTTCGCGAGGCCGTTGCCACCACGTCGCCGTGCTGATTCCTGCCGGTATGCGCGAAGGTGACGATGCCCTCACCCGGGCGGCTCCTGGATTCGCGCTTACCGATCACCTCTGACTCCGCATACAGCGTGTCACCGTGGAACAGCGGTTTCGGGAAGGCGATATCGGAGAATCCCAGATTCCCGACGATGGTGCCCTGGGTCAGTTGTGCGACCGACAACCCGACCAACGTCGACAGAGTGAACATCGAATTCACCAGCCGCTGATTGAACGGCGGTAGCGCCTCCGAGAACGCCGCGTCGAGATGCAATGCCTGGGTGTTCATGGTCAACGTGGTGAACAAAACGTTGTCGGCCTCCGTGATCGTCCGCCCCGGCCGGTGCACGTACAGCACATCGGGCTCGAATTCCTCGAACCACAGACCGCGCTGCTCGACAATCTGTTTGTCGCTCACAACCACCTCCAAGCCCAACCAGAGCGTCCACTTGCTGGCGCACCGGCGCACCGACACCTTGGATGAAAACCCAGCTGCACGGCAAGGATGGTGCAGAAAGCTCTCACCGGATGAACACACTCGGGCTTGAACGTCCATTCAATGGACACGTATCGTGAGCGGGTGACCGAGGCACCCAGCGTGGTACGCCGCACCGCGTCCCTGCTGCGTGCCGTGTCAGCAGACACCGGAACGGGCGTCAGCACCACAGAACTCGCTCGCCGCACCGGCATCCCGCGGGCCACCGCGCACCGGCTGCTGGAATCGCTCGCCACCGAAGGGTTCGTGGAGCGCGATGCCCGCTCCGGCCAGTGGTTCCTAGGTCCGGAGATCTACGTGCTCGGCGCTACCTCAGCTCCCCGTTACAACATCACGGAGAAGGCGGCCGCCGACGTGGCGGCGCTGGCACGGGAAACCGGCGAGAGTGCGTTCTTCTCACTGCGCCGCGGAGATCACACCGTCGTATTGCTCAGCGAGGACGGCGATTTCCCAATCCGGTCGCACGTGCTGTACGAGGGCGCCCGTTTTCCGCTCGGAATCGTCTCATCCGGAATGGCCGTCCTGGCTTACCTTCCAGACGACGCGATCCATGCCTACTTGACCAGGGCCGACCTGGAGTCCGAGTGGGGCAACGGTTTTCGCACCGACGCCGTCTGGGATCGGATCGGCGCCACCCGGCAGGCCGGCTGGTCCCTCAACCCGGGCCAGCTGGTCGAGGGATCCTGGGGCATGGCCGCCGCCGTGTTCGATACCAACCACAACCCCATCGGTGCGCTCACCTTGACCGGCATCGAGGCACGGTTCAACGCCGAACGCCAACCGGTCCTCGGACAGCTCTTGCTGCGGCACGCGCATCGGCTCAGCCGCGCCGTGCGCCGCTAGCTTTCGCGCCGCAGAACGGAAGCCTCCTTGCGCACCGCGGAGGTGATCGCCTGCAGTGTCGAGGACTCGAATTTCCAATGTTGCCAATACAACGGCACATCGAGATACCGACCCGGCGCTAGGTCGACAAGGCCGCTGCGATCCAACTGCTCAAGCATCATTCCCCAGCCCAATCCGACCCGCAGCGCCTCGGTGTTTCCACTCGTCGTAGGCACGTAGTGTTCCGGGACCGCGACATCCCGACGAAAGAGCTTGCGTAAGAACTGATCTTGGAGTGCATCACGCCTGTCCCACCGCATCATCGGCGCGCGCCGGACGGCCTCGATCCCCGAGTCAAGCAGACCGCCCGGGAGGTAGCGCGCTACATAACCCGGTGACGCCATCCCGAAGTACCGCATCGAGCCAAGCGGTTCGGAGCGGCATCCGGCGATAGGCTTAGGCTCCGTTGTCACCGCTGCCATCACAACGCCTGCGCGCAACAACTCCGCGGAATGATCCTGATCCTCAACGCGGATGTCGATAAGCACGCCGTCGGGAATCTGCGCCAACACCGACCCCATCCATGTTTCGAATGAGTCGGCATTCACCGCGATCGCGACCCGGATCGGAGATCCATCGACACCCATCTCACGCAATGCCTCACGCTCCAGTGTGCCAACCTGGGCCGCCAGCCGCATCAACGAGACACCCGCATCGGTTGCCACACAGGGCTTCTCGCGGCGAACCAGCACCTGACCCACCGACTGCTCCAACGCCTTGACACGTTGACTCACCGCCGAAGGGGTGATGACGAGCCGCCGGGCGGCGGCATCGAAGCTGCCCTCCTCGATGACGGCGGCGAAGGCAACCAGCTGCTGCGAGTCCAGACTCACATTAGCGATTCTAATGCAGAGTAAGAATCATTAGCTGTACTACAGCTTTTTACCGCCCTAGCGTCGATGTCGTGACCGTCCTCTTCCTCGGCTTCCTGACCGGAATGTCCCTCATTGCCGCCATCGGCGCCCAGAACGCCTTCGTACTCAGACAAGGGATTCGCAGTGAGTACGTGCTGCCGGTGGTCGCCGTGTGCATCACCGGCGACTTTCTGCTCATCGCCGCGGGTATCGGCGGCCTCGGTGGACTGATCGCGGCCACGCCGAGCCTGCTCACTGTGGCCAAGGTGGGCGGTGCCGCGTTTCTCATCTGCTACGGATTGCTGGCCGCCCGCCGCGCATTACGGCCCGGCACTCTGGTTCCCGCCGAATCCAATCCGGCACGCCTCGGCGCGGTGCTGATGACCGCACTGGCCATAACCTTCCTGAATCCGCACGTCTATCTCGACACCGTGGTGCTGCTCGGCTCACTCGCCAACGCACACAAGGACGCACGCTGGCTGTTCGGCGCGGGCGCCCTGATCGCAAGTGTCGTCTGGTTCGTGGGGCTCGGCTTCGGCGCCCGGCACCTTGCCGGACTGTTCCAGCGTCCGGGAACCTGGCGTGTACTCGACGCCGTCATCGCCGTCGTCATGATCACGCTGGGCCTCACATTGGTCGTCTGATCACCCTTGCCGAACCATTTGGTTCGGTGTTAGCGTCCTTCCCGAACCAACTGACTTGGGAGAGACAATGGATGTCGACAAGGCCCGCACCCGCTTCGCCGAACTTCGAGGGCACCGGGACGTCAGTCCCGCCGACCTCGACGAGATCTGGGCCGCGCTCGATACCGCCCGACCCGAAGACATGCTCGGCAGTTGGAAGGGCGACGAGTTCCACACCGGACACAAGATGAACGGCCAGCTGGCCGCCGCCCGCTGGTACGGCAAGATCTTCAGATCCATCAACGACGTCGAGCCGATCGTCTGTTACGACGACGAAGGAAAGTTGTTCTCCAACAACGATTTGAGTCTGGGTGGTGCGACCCTGTGGGATATCGAGTTCCGCGGCGAGGTCACCGGCACCATGGTGTACGACGGACAGCCCACTTTTGATCACTTCAAGTGGGTCGACGAGAACACGCTGATGGGCATCATGAACGGCAAACGTCAGCGCGCCAGCGGCAACTACCTCTACTTCATTCTCGAACGCGATCAGTGAAAGTCACTGCAGCACTGAGCCGATCCGCAGAGCCTTCATTCACCCTCGAAGAGGTGGAACTCGAGGATCCGCGCTCCGATGAGGTGCTCGTCAAGATTCACGCCACCGGCCTGTGCCACACCGACCTGACCTTCACATCACAGGTACCGATCCCGGCGGTGCTCGGCCATGAGGGTGCGGGGGTTGTCCAGGCCGTAGGCCCTGACGTGAGCGGTATCCGGCCAGGAGACCGTGTGGTCTTGAGCTACCGCAGCTGCGGCCAGTGCCGACAGTGCGATGCGGGTGAGCGGGCCTACTGTTCCCGCGCCGCCCGGCTCAACCTCTCGGGTACACGGCTCGACGGCACGACGGCACTGTCCCAGAACGGGAACGCACTGTTCGGCTCGTTCTTCGGACAGTCGAGCTTCGCCCAGTACGCACTCGCCACCGCCGACAACACCGTCGTGGTGGACCCCTCCACGGACCTCACCATCGCCGCACCCCTTGGCTGCGGTCTGCAGACCGGTGCTGGTGCGGTGCTCAACGTACTTACACCTGAAACAGATTCGCGCCTCGTGGTGTTCGGCGCTGGCGGTGTCGGCCTCGCCGCGGTGATGGCCGCCAAGGCGGTCGGCGTGCAGACGATCATCGCTGTGGACCCTGTCGCCTCGCGGCGAGACAAAGCCACCGAATTGGGTGCGACCCATACCGTCGACCCCACGGCCCAGGACGTGACTACCGCCGCACGCGGGGCCACCCATGCTCTGGACACCACGGCCAACCCCGATGTCATCGCCACGGCGCTCGGGCTGCTGCGGCAGCGCGGTGTACTGGTTCTGGTCGGGCTGGGTGCCTCACGCGGAACAATCGATCTCACCGATCTGATGTTCGGCGGCAAGGTGATCCGCGGATGCATCGAGGGCGACGCGAATCCTCTGGAGTTCATTCCGGAACTGCTGAGGATGCACGCGCAGGGCCGCTTCCCGATCGAATCGCTGATACGCACCTACCCGGCGCGTGATATCGATCAAGCCGTCGCGGACGCGCGATCGGGAATCGCGATCAAACCGGTGCTGCTCTGGTGAGCGCCATGCGAGCGGCTGGGCAGGCCACCCACGACCGGATCATGGCGGCCGCCAAGGCCGAGTTCACCCAGTACGGCTTCGCTGGTGCGCGGCTCAACCGAATTGCCACCAATGCGAACGCAAGTAAGGAACGGCTGTACAGCTACTTTGAGAGCAAGGAGCAGCTGTTTGAAGCCGTTGTGGCGCAATGGATCAATGATGCGCCATACAAGGTGCCGCTGCGCGCCGACGATGTCCCGGGCTACGTCGCGGGCCTCTTCGACAACATCGTCGCCGACCCCCAGGGCGCGCGGTTACAGCGCTGGATCGAGCTGGAAGCCCCCGACGGAATGTTCGACAACCACGTATTGCGCCGCATCTTCCAGGCGAAACTCGACGAGGTGCGCCGGGGCCAGCAGTGCGGGCTCATCGACCCGGCGTGGGACCCCACATGTCTGCTCATGATGCTGATCGATATCGCCTACTCGATGGCGGCTAGCGGATTCGGTATCGACCGGATTGTCGGCGAACCGCTCGGCGACGACGTGCTCGCGGACCGCCGCACCGCAGCCGCCGAGGCGGCACGCCGGCTGGTAGCCCGTTAACGAACATCGCCGCACCCCCTGAGTGCATGTGCCAGCTACTCTCGATATGTGCCGTCCGCGATATTGACCCGCCGCGGGTTTCTCGCTGCCGGTGCCACGCTCGCCGCGGGCACCGCGCTGGCTGCCTGCACCAAGGACTCTCCTCCCACTTCCGAGCGCAACGGTGTCGCCGTCATCAAGCACGCGTTCGGCACCACCGAAGTCAAGACTCCGCCGCAGCGCATCGTCAGCGCCGGGTACACCGAGCATGACTACCTGCTGGCGCTGGGCATCGTCCCTATCGCGGTCACCGAGTGGTACGGCGGATTCCCCTTCGCCACCTGGCCATGGGCTACCGATCGCCTGGGCGCGGCGACACCCGAGGTGCTCACCCTTACCGACGGACTGATGGTCGACAAGATCGCATCCCTGAAACCCGACCTCATCCTGGCCACCAACGCCGGGCTGGATCAGGACAACTACAACAAGTTGTCCGGTATCGCACCGACCATCGCGCAGTCGGGCAAGTACGCGTTCTTCGAGCCGTGGAAGGACCAGGCCAAGGCCATCGGGCAGTCCGTATTCAAGCCGTCGGAGATGGACGCGGTGGTGCAGGCCGTCGACAGCAGATTCGCTTCGGCCACGTCTGCGCACCCCAGCTTCAAGGATAAGAAGGTCATCTACCTGCAGGGTGAACTCCTCGACGGACAGGCCATCGCGTATCGATCCGGACCGCGCACCGGATTCCTCAGCTCCCTCGGATTGGCTGTTCCCGCCGAATTGGAGAGCTACGGCAAGGCCGACCAGCTCGCCCATCTTCCGGCCGATCAGCTTGCCAGTGTGCTCGGGCAGGCCGATGTGTTGGTGTGGGGCACCGAATCCGACGAACAGAGCACCGCGCTGCAGGCCGACCCGGTGATCACCAAACTGGGCTCCTCGCTGCTGAACCGCAGCATTTTCACCAGCAAGGAGTTGGCCGGCGCCATCAACTTCAGCTCGCCGCTGAGTCTGACCTACGTGGCGGACAACCTGGTCCCCCAGCTGGCCCGAGTACTGGGGTGATGAACTACCCACCCGCCCGACCGGCCCAGCCGTATTGGGCTGACGTTGTGATTCGCGTAGTCGGCGGCATCGTCGGCGCGATAGCTCTTGGTGTCTTCGCACTGGGTGCATACATGGTGTTGTCGACCCGGCTGTCGTCGAATCCGTTCGCCGACCCGCACGGCTACGGGCTGATCATCGGAATGGTGCTCGCCCTGCCCTGCGGACTGCTGGCCTCAGGCACGCTGCCGTTGGCGCTTCCCCGCAGGCAATGGCTTCGCGCCTTCACCATCGGCTTCGTCGTGTATCTCGCGTCAGCGGCATTGTTGATCTACTCGGCCGCCACCATGCCCAACCGCCCTCCGCCCTGCGCGACAAATCCACCCGCGCCCCATTGCAAGCACGCACCCTAGACTTCGCGGAATGGCGACAAGCGAGGTCGAGACAAGCCCCCAGGATCATGTGGTCTTCGCCCAGGTAGGCCGCAGCTACTATCCGCTGCTGTCGGCTGTCTTTGTCGGAGTCGTACTCATCTCGAACGTGGCTGCCACCAAGGCAATTGGCTTTGGCCCTGTGGTCGGCGATTGGTCGCTGATCACCGACGGGGCGTTTGTGCTGTTCCCGCTGAGCTATGTGATCGGCGATGTGCTCAGTGAGGTCTACGGGTATCGCGCCACTAACCGGGTGATCCTGCTCGGGTTCGCGATGGAGCTCCTGGCATGCCTGGTGTTGTGGACGGCCAAGATCCTGCCGCCCGCCGACTTCTATCCCAACCAGGAGGCCTTTTCCACCATCGTCACCAGCATCACCACGCTGATGGTGGCAGGACTGGCGGGATATCTTGTTGGACAAACACTTAACGCGCTCGTGGTGGTGCGGATGAAGAAGCGTTCCAAGGAACGCCACCTGTGGGCGCGATTGGTGGGTTCGACGGTTATCGGCGAGTTCGCCGATTCACTGGTGTTCTGTTCCATCGCGGCCACCGCGCTGGGCATTCACACCTTCGGCCAGTTGGCGACGTACACGGCCCTGGGCTGGATCTTCAAGTCGGTGGTGGAGATCGTGATGCTGCCGATTACCTATCGGGTGATCGCCTACATCAAGAAGCACGAGCCGACTTATACACAGGCCGGATAAATGCGCCCCTAGGCGTGGCCACGGGAGTACCGTCGAAATATGAGTACCGCAACGGATTTGAAGGTGCGGGATCACGGGGATCGGGCGTTGTTGCTCGAGTGCACATCCGTGCAGGAAGTGCTGGCGTGGACGTCGGCGCTGAATGCCGACCCTATCGACGGCGTCACCGATATCGTTCCCGCGTCCCGGACCGTACTTCTCAAGCTCGACAGCCCGGCCGACCAGGCCATAGTGCGGCACCGGCTGACGCAACGCACGGCACCGTCGGGCACGGCGGAGAGCACCGCCTCACCACCGGTGACCATCCCGGTCCGGTACGACGGTCTCGATCTCGAAGAGGTTGCCGAACACACCGGCCTCGGTGTAGACGGTGTCATCGCGGCACACACCGGAACGGTATGGACCGTCGGATTCTGCGGATTCGCACCGGGATTCGCGTACCTCGTGGGCGGGGACACGCGTCTGGCCATCCCGCGCCGCGCCGACCCGCGCACCAAGGTACCTGCCGGTGCCGTCGCACTCGCCGGCGAGTTCAGTGGGATTTACCCGCGTGAATCTCCCGGCGGCTGGCAACTGATCGGCAGCACCGACGCCGTCATCTGGGATCTCGACCGCAACCCACCTGCGTTACTGACGCCCGGTACCCGTGTCCAGTTCCAAGTCCAAACCCAGGGGACGATCGAATGAGACCCACCCTCGAGGTAATGCGCACCGGCCCTCTCGCCCTGATTCAGGACCTCGGCCGCGTCGGCAAGGCGGCCATGGGTGTCGGACGCTCCGGGGCAGCCGATCGCAAATCGCATTCGCTGGCCAACCGGTTGGTGGCGAACCCCGACCATCTGGCGACCATCGAGGTGACACTGGGCGGCATGTCATTTCGGGTCTCCGGCGGCGATGCGGTGGTGGCTGTTACCGGTGCCGACACCGATCCATCCGTCAATGGAATTCCCTTCGGTACCAACAGTATTACCCAAGTTCAAGATGGCGATGTGGTGTCGCTCGGAGCACCGCTCAGTGGCCTGCGTAGCTACGTGGCCGTGCGCGGTGGAGTCAGCGTGGCGCCGGTGATGGGCTCGCGCAGCTTCGACATCCTGTCTGGCATCGGCCCCAAGCCGCTGCAGGCCGGGGACAGGCTGCCGGTCGGACCACGGTCCCCTTCCTTCCCGGAGATCGAGCAAGCACCGGTGGCCACCATGTCCGATGACATCGTCGAACTCAAGGTGGTGCCCGGTCCGCGTGACGACTGGTTCGTCGATCCCGACGAGCTGACACACGGCAGCTGGATCGTCTCCGATCGCAGCGACCGGGTAGGCACCCGGCTCAGCGGTAAGCCTCTGGAGCTACGCGACCCCGCCAGGCAGCTGCCGAGCGAGGGCGTGATCCGCGGTGCAATCCAGGTGCCACCCGGCGGCCAGCCCGTTATCCTGGGCCCTGACCATCCGGTGACCGGCGGCTATCCGGTCATCGGGGTGATCACCGATCAGGATGTGGACCTGGCCGCCCAAGTGCGGCCAGGACAAACCGTTCGGTTCCGCTGGTCAAGACCGCGCCTCAGCTAGGAGCATCCCGTGTCTACGATGCCGACCGTACCCGTCATCCGGACCCACACCGCGCGACTCATCCACACCGCCGATCTGGATAGCGAAACACGCCATGCGGCAAGGGAATTACTGATCGAAGCCTTTGAGGGTGAGTTCACCGAGGAAGACTGGGAACACTGCCTGGGCGGCATGCATGCGCTCATCTGGTACCACGGCACACTCATCGCCCACGCCGCGGTGATCCAGCGTCGGCTACTCCATCAAGAGCGGGCCATACGCACCGGATACGTGGAAGGCGTTGCGGTAGATAGTGACTGGCGCGGCAACGGGCTAGGGCGCGCAATCATGGACGCGGCCGAACAGGTTTTGCGTGGCGCCTATGAACTGGGCGCGTTGAGCGCCGATGACGAGGTCGCACCGTTCTATCGGGCACGCGGCTGGGTCCCCTGGCTCGGAACCACTCCCGTCGCAACCGCAGACGGCATTGTGCCCGCAGAGGATGAGGGCGTGCACGTACTGCCGATGAGTTCCGGGGTTGACCCCTCCGGCTCACTGACCTGTGATTGGCGCGGCGGCGACGCCTGGTGATGTCCTCGGCGACGCAGGAACACCCAGATCACCGCGATCACAAACGCCAGCCGTGCAGCACTGCCGGCCGTCGCCAGTAGGCCGTTGACCACCTGCGCGATGTCCACCGGATACCGCAGGATGATCCCCGCCATCGCAGCGGCCTGTACCAACTCCAGCGAGCCGACGATCACACAGAGCCGCACATGCATCCGGTGATAGGCGCGCAAGTCCGCATCGCCCCAGTGATGACGTGCTACCCAACCCGGGCGGATCATGTCGATGATGACTTCGGTGAGAGGCCGTTTCGTCAGACAGCTACCGATATAGAACAGGCCGAACAACACCACCGGGACCACATGGGTGAGTTGAGCCAGCTGTGGTGAGCTGGTCAGCAGCGCGACCACGAGCGTCGCGCCGTGCATCAGCATGATGAATCCCGCGACGATGTCGAAGCGCCTGTCTCGCAATGCCGTGTAGATGACGCGCAGCGCCGAGACCACCGCCGCGGCCATCAGGGCATGCAACTCCGAGGCACCCAGCAGGCGCATCCCGTAGTACGTACCCAGGCCGAGCGCGGCACTGACCAAAGCGTGTCCGAGTGTGAATTTCCCTGCACCCTTACCCAACCCACTCACCACAGCGACGGTACCGACGCAATCTAAGAGAGCCTGAGAAAGCGGGGCTACCTGCCAGCGAGGGCGCGTTCCTTACGGCGCAAGTACATCCGGATCGCAACGACGACGCCCACGATCAGTCCCCCCGTGGTCAGCATCGACACCACCGGGTTCACCGCCTGGACCACATCGACGGAGAAGCTGTAAATGATCACCACCATCAAGGCGCAGAACAGCAGGCTGAAGATCCCGCACCAGAAGCTGACGAGAACATGCAGCCGGTGGTACGAGCGCTGGTCCTCATCGGTCCAGCCCTGTTCCTCGGCCAGTTTCTCCACGCCGCCGGGCCAGAGTTTGGTGACCAACAGCTCGGTCAGTGGCTTGCCGATGAGCGCACTAACCAGAAAATAGGTGGCCAGCAACATGCCCGGCACCTCGTTGGTGACCTGTGACAAACGTGGGTCGCGGGTGAGCCACGCCATGACGAGGCTGACGCCAAAGATGGGCACCACCAGCAATGAGACCGGATCCAGGGCCCGCTTCCACGCCATCTTCACCAACGCCTGGGCGGCCGATACCGCGGTGGCGGCCATCAGCGCGTGCAGCTCCGAGAAGCCTGCCAGGCGCAGACCGAAGTAGGCACATAGCGCGGGTCCGACATTGAGCACGCCCTCGATCAAAAGCTGGCGGGGCGAGATCCCGTTCTCGGTTTCGGGCTGCTCGGTGGACAGGGACACCGCGCGACTGTATCCGGTCGTCAGGCCGCGGGCGAGTCGTACGTCATGCGCTGGAGGTAGCGCCGGATAACCACAATGATGCCGATGATCAGCCCCATTGTCGTCACCAGGGAGAAGATTTGATTGACCGCCTGGGCGATATCAACCGAGAAGCTGTAGATGATGACGATCGATATTGCCGACAGCAGCAGGCTGATGACACCGCACCACAAACTCACGTGGACATGCATCCGGTGATACGAACGGAAGTTCTCCGGAGTCCAATGATGTTCGGCCGCAATCTCTTCGATTCGCCCAGGCCGAGCCTTCGCGATCATCAGTTCGGTGAGGGGCTTGCCGATGAACGCACTTCCGATAAGAAACAGCGATAGCAGGATGCCGGGAATCGTGTTGGATACCTGGGCCATACGTGCATCGGAGGTGACGAGCGCGATGACCAGACTCAGCCCGAAGTTGAACATCAGGAAGCCCGACAGGACGTCGAACTTGCGGTTCTTGACCACCGTGATCAACACCTGAATCGCGGCGACCACCGTGGCAGCAATCAACGCGTGAATCTCGGGTTGCCCAAAGGCACGCAGCAGGTAATAGGTGCCGAGGGATGGTCCGACGCTGGCGAGGGTGTGCCGGAGCACGACGCGCGCTGACGCCTTCTGATTCTCTGCGGGCTGCTCGGGCACGCGGCGAGGGTACCCGGCGAAACTGGGAATCAGAGGCTGGCACGCAGCGGCGATGAGCTCGCGCGCGCGTTCGCCGTCGGCGTACAGAAAACGGAACTTTAGCGCGGGTCACTCAAGTTTGTACGTGTGACGGCCGGTTGAGATTCCGGCCCTATAGAAGGAGACACGCTATGAGCAATCTGGTTTGGACACGCCGCAGCCCGTTCGCCGAGTTCGACGCGCTGGTACGTCAGTCCTTCGGCCCCGCCACCAGCTGGCCCACCCCCGGTTTCGTTCCGTCCGCCGAGGTCGTGAAGGACGGCGATGACGCCCTGGTCCGTCTGGACCTGCCCGGCGTCGACGTCGACCAGGACGTCACGGTCGAGGTGGAACGCGGCAAGTTGGTGGTGTCCGGTGAGCGCCGCGACGCACGCGCCGAACAAACGGAAGGACGCGTACTGCGCGAGGTCCGCTACGGCACGTTCCGCCGCACCTTCACATTGCCCACCCATGTGACGGGTGATGCGATCTCGGCGAGCTACGACGCGGGCGTGCTGACCGTCAAGGTCGCCGGCGCCTACGCAAACGCCGAGGCGCAGAAGATCGAGATCACCAAGTAATCGGCAGGCCGAGAAGGGAAGTCCGCACTATCCGGCGCGGGCTTCCCTTTTCTTCGCCTCGCGGGCCAGCATGCGGTCGCGCTGCTCTTCGAACTTAATGACTTGGCGCTTAAGGTCTTCCACGTACGCGGCGAGCTGCTCGCGTCGCTGCTCTCCCTTGGCACTGAAATCACTGCGATCGAAGATCCGCCACTTCCGTAGATTCGGCGTGACAACCTCTTCGAGATGCTGGCGGGGGTCGTAAATGCCGTGTTTGGCCATCAGCACACCATTACGGCGGAAGTTCGGCATGCCCTGTCCGGGCATGCGGAAGTTCTCGATCACCGCGGCAATCGCCTCCAACGCCTGATCTGGCACGAGATCCAGTGCGGCACTGCACATATTGCGATAGAAGATCATGTGCAAGTTCTCGTCGGCAGCGACACGTTGCAGCATCCGGTCCGCGACGGGGTCGTCACACACCTTGCCGGTGTTGCGATGGCTGACGCGGGTCGCCAGCTCCTGCAACGTGGTGTACGCGACCGAGAGCAGGAAGTCGGTCTTGTGTACCGACTCTTCCTCATCGGTGGGGTTGAAGCCCGCGGTCATGTGTTCCATCCGCGCCCGCTCCAACGCCACCGGATCCACTCCCCGCGTCACAACCAGATAGTCGCGAATGACGATGCCGTGCCGGTTTTCCTCGGCGGTCCAACGCCCCACCCAGGTTCCCCAGGCACCGTCGAGACCGAAGTACTGGGCCGCCTGGCGGTGGTAGGACGGCAGGTTGTCCTCGGTAAGCAGATTGGTGATCATCGCCGCCTTGGCAACTTCGCTCAGCTGTGACTGCTCCGGGTCCCAGTCGTCGCCGCCCATCTGCGCAAAATTACGACCGCGTTCCCAGGGAACGTAGTCGTGCGGATGCCACTCCGTGGCCACCGACAAATGCCGGTTAAGGTTGGCTTCAGCAACGGGTTCCAACTCGCTGAGCATCTCAAGGTCGGTCAACTCTCTTGACATTTCACCTTGTCTTTCGCGTTGGAGCCCCGAGCCCACGCACAGGGTAACTTATCTGAGCAATGTTTTAAGGTGCCTGTCAGTCACGACTGATTGCCTGCAACTTCCACCCCGACCACACCGCCGGACGGGTCACCATGCCTGTTTCGGCCCCCACAGCTGGGCAATGGCTTGCTACAGACCCGATACTCGAACCGGCTTCGCAGCACCATAGCGCCGTGAGAGCAACATCACTAATCGGGCCGTGTCACATCGCCCTCACACCGAGGAATTGCCGCCCGAGTCCAACATCGGGGCCAGGTAATCCAGCGCAAACCGGCGCGCTTGTTCCGGACTCTCCAGGCCTATCACCGTCTGCCTCGTCAGAATCAAGGACAGGGCAATACGTATATGCAGCTCGGCAACCGTACGCAAGTGAGCCAACATCTGCTCCGAAACCTCTGCGTCACCGTAGATCTCGCTCTTCCAGAGGCTCGCGCAAAACTCGCGGAACGTCCCGATGAGCGGGCCGGCCTCCACCGTGAGGGAGGGCAGGATCGAGTCAGGCTCGGTTTCCAATAACCTCCGCAGAAGCGGGTGATCGATGATGAATTCAACGGTGTAGGAGGAGCTTTCAGCCATTCGTTCGGCCAGCGTCATCGTGCGGCCCTCGACACGCGCGGACACCCCGATCATGTATTTACGCAGCTCCGCATACACGACCGCTTCGGTGAGGGCCTTCTTGTTCGGAAATCGCCGGTAGACCGTCGCACGGCTCAGCCCAGCGCGCTTCGCGACGTCATCAACCGTGGACCGGCGCCAGCCCACCACCGCGATCTGCTCGAAGGCGGCCATCAGTACCCGCTCAGTGAGTTCGTCGACATCGTCGGGTAGGCGCAGCGCGGCAGGGTCGGCCGAGGCCAGCGTATTGAGCAGTGTGTCCTCAGTCACTTGCGTCGCGCGCTCCTTGTCACTCCTCCGGATGTCGACCATACTTCAGAAACAAAGAGATGAAAATTGTCTCACGATCTCCAATGGAGGAGGACACATGTCACGAGCTGCGTTTTCTCGCTACATCCAGGGCGTCTGCGCGAGCCGCGTTCAGTTCCTCGCATTCCTCATGGGTGTTTGGTTCGTCACGAACTGGGTCGTCGGGATGATGATTGACCCGAGCTTTCCTACGCACTCCACACATGAGATGTACGTGGCCGCGTTCTACGCATACGGCGTAATCCCAGTCGGCGTGAACGGCTGGCATGCCTTCTTTCACCTGGCCACGGGCATTGCGCTCTTGATCGGCGCACGCACCCAAACCGGCGCCATCCGATCCGCGGCCGCAATGGCACTCGTCTATTGGGCCATGCTCGCGGTCTGCGTCCTGGGCGGCATGACCGTGTGCAGCGTGATGGCCGTCGACACCGTCGGCAACTGGGTTCATGGCAGCGAGGGCGTCATCCTTGCCGGCATCGCTGTCTACGGCCTAGTCAGCAGCAAGGAGCGCGCGGTGGTCCCCGCCGCGTAGCGGCTACCACCGTGCGCCGGGCGGCCCCATCGAACGGTCGGTACTTTGAACACGTGCGAACTGCGATGTGTCCCGCGGCAGCCGCCGCCACTGCATTCCTTGCCCTGCTGAGCGGATACGGGCTGTCGTCGCCAGCGGAAGCACAGGCATCTGCCTGCGCCGACATCGACCTCTCGTTCGCGCGCGGCACCAATGAACCCGCAGGTCTGGGCGATGTCGGCAAGTCCTTCACCGACGCGGTCCAGAAACAGCTGAAGGGCGCCAAGGGGATGAGCATCTCCACCTACGGCGTGGACTATCCCGCAAGTATCGATTTCATCCAGGCCGGCAAGGGCTCGGACGATCTGAGTAAGCACATCCAGAAGACGGCCGCCGACTGCCCGAAGATGAAATTCGTCGTCGGGGGGTATGCACAGGGCGCTGCGGTAGTCGACGTGCTGCTAGGCAACACTCCCCCGGGTACCTATACCTTCACCAATCCCCTGCCCGCCGGGCTCGAGCAGCGCATCGTCTCCATTGTGCTGTTCGGTGATCCCAAGAACATTCGGCCACCCGGCGTCGATGCCAACCTCGCGATCCGTGAAGACCTGCTGCACAAGGTGATTGACGTCTGCAACCCCGGAGACTTCTTCTGCGATCCGCAGGGTGGGGACATCGTCTCGCACACCACCTACGCCAAGGACAAACTCACCGACGGCGCGGCGGAGACTGTGGTCCAGCGCCTGGTCGCCGCACTGGGAAATCGCTGCCAGGGCAGCGAGCCGTCGGGCGCCTCCGCGACCTGCGCATAGTCGGAGGCAGGCGCCCCCCGTTTTGCCGGTTCCGGCGTGCCGGGACGGCCTGACGCAGAACAATCAAACCACTCCAACCACGACATTACGCGGGTTGTAGCCACATGTGTACAGTCGTGGATGGCCATGTTGTAGACGAATGACTACAGCGGCAGGAGCGGAGGGTGACGAGCGCATGAGCAGCGATATTCGCGTGGTGGAGCCGGGCGAGTACACCTCACCCGCACGTCCACCGGAGATCGAAGGCATTCCCTGCGCCGACGGAAGACCGCTGCCACCCGGCCCGGTGCCGGGCCGCCCCTATGCGCTGCCCGCAGATCTCCTCGTAGAGGAGTTCGGACCGCTCTTCTATGCCGATTTCGGGGTTTCGCGCCGGCTGTATGCGTGCTCGCTGGCATTGGTCGAGGAGCTATGCGACGAGAGCCGGTTCATCAAGGGCATCACCGACCGGCTGGATCGATTCCGTCCACTCGCGGGCGATGGATTGTTCACCGCCTACCCGGGCGAGCCGAACTGGCAGAAGGCCCACGATGTTCTGTTGCCCGGCTTCAGCTTCAGTGGTCTGCGCAACTACCACCCGGCCATGCTCGATATCAATCGTCAGCTCCTTGCCCGGTGGGACGCGAGCGCCGGCGAGCATCTTGTGGACGTGGCCGAGGATCTGGGCAAGCTCGCCATGGATACGGTCGGGCTGGCCGGGTTCGGGGCGAGGTTCGATTCCTACCAGCGGGAGGGACTTGCGGCTATTCCGGCGAGCTTCGCCGTCGCACTGCACCAGATGCTGGCTCCTGAAGGTGCTCACAGCGATCTGTTCGCGGCCGAGCAACAGAAGCTACATACCTTCATCGACGAGCTCATTGCCCGGCAGCGCGACGGCGCGGACGAGCATGAGAATCTCCTCGGACTGATGCTTGCGCCCGGTACCCCACAGTCCCCGGCGCTGGAGCTGAGTAGCGTTCATTCTCAGGTCCTGACGTTCTTGATCGCCGGGCAGGACACCACCTCCACGGTGATGCCGACCGCGCTCTACAGCCTGGTCAAAAACCCTGCCGTGCTCCACCGGGCCCAGGCCGAGGCTGACGCGCTGTTCGGGCCGGAAGACGACCACACCCCCACGTTCGACGAGATCGGCAAGCTCCGTTACATCCGCCAGATCGTGGACGAGACACTCAGGCTTTCGCCCCCGGTCCGTGAATTCGACCGAATGGCAACAGAAGACACCCTGCTCGCCGGGCGCTACCCGGTGCGCAAGGGTGAAGTCGTCACTGTCCTCACGACCGCGCTGCACCGTCAGCCGCAATGGGGCGACAACGCGGAGACTTTCGACCCAGACCGGTTCTCGCCGGAACGATCTGCCAAGCGACCGGTGAACCTGTTCAAACCTTTCGGCACCGGAGCCCGTTCCTGCATCGGACGGCAGTTCGCGCTGCACGAGGCGACGATGGCCCTAGCGACACTGGTACACAGATACCGCTTCATCGACTCCGAGCACTACCAATTGCGAACCCAAAGTGATCTCATCCGGAAACCGGTGGGCTTTCGGATTGGCTTGGCGCGACGTACTTCCCAGGACCGCCAGCATGAGTCGGCAGCCGCGACCACCCCGTCACCACAGGCGTCGCGGCAACTGGCGGTCACCGCTGTACCCGGATCGGCCCTGATCGTCTTCCATGGCTCAAACCTGGGCACCTGTCGGGCACTGGCACACCAACTGGCTGAGGAAGCTTCCGATCTCGGCTACCGGACGACTGTGGCCCCGCTGAACGAAGCGACACACGCCCTGCCCAGCGAGAGCGCCATGGTGGTCGTGGCCTCCTCCTACAACGGTCAACCGACTGACGATGCCCGACAGTTCCTCACCTGGCTCGATAGCGCAGAAGCGCGTGCGGACGGCGGGCTGCGCTACGCGATACTCGGCGTCGGAGACCGGAACTGGGCCGAGACGTACCAGGCGGTGCCTCGAAAGATCGATGAACGCCTCGCAGCGCTCGGCGGCACGCCAATTGTTTCCCGTTGCGAGGCAGACACTTCCGGCGATTTCGCAGGCAGCGTCGAGTCCTTCTCGCAAGCACTCTGGACGTCGTTGGGCACGGTCGCCAGTACGGATACTCCCAGCGGCACCCTCGAGGGTCCCCTTTACGAACTCCGCGCCATCGACGGGCCGGTGACGGCGGCAATCGATGCCCGGTTCGAGGTAATACCCATGACCGTTCTGGAGAACCGGGAACTGGTCGGCACCAACAACCCACTGGGACAGGCCAAACGGCTGGTACGTGTGGCATTGCCCGCCGACGTCGAGTATCACACCGGGGACCACCTCACCGTCCTCGCGGACAACCAGCCCGAAGTCGTGGACAAAGCCGGAGAGTTGCTCGGCCTCATCCTGGACCGGCGCATCTCCATCAACACCCGGCGCAACAGCCGCCGGGCCATTGCACTGGACCGCGAAGTAAGCGTGCGTGAGCTACTCACCCACTTCGTCGAACTGCGCAAGCCGGCCACCAGAACGCAACTGCTCCGGCTGGCCGCGGCGAACCCCTGTCCACCGGAACGATCCGCGCTGGAGGCGCTCGCCGAGCATCCGGAGACACGCTCGCTCGGTATCGCAGGGTGCCTCATGGAGTTTCCCGCCACCACGCTCTCGCGCGCCGAACTTCTTGAACTGTTCGAGCCGATGACGCCACGGCACTACTCGATAGCTTCCTCGGCCCGACAGAGCCCGGGGATCGTCGAGCTGGTGGTCAGCGTGCTCGATGCCCCCGCCCGATCCGGGTTCGGAGATTATCAAGGAGTGGCCTCCAACTACCTCGCCAACATCACACCAGGACAACAGATCCGGGCACGGGTCGATCAGGCCCGGCAGGCGTTTCGTGCCGGGGCCAACCCCGCCCGCAATGTCATCTTGGTCAGTGCCGGTACCGGAGTCGCACCGTTCCGGGGATTTGTCGGTGATCGGCTGGCCGCACAGCGCGCCGGCGAGCCATATGCTCCGGCACTCTGCTTCTTCGGCGTCCGGCATCCGGAAGTCGACTATCTGTTCCGGGACGAGTTCGCGGCCGCCGAACAGTCGGGCGTCGTCCACATGCGCCCGGCATTCTCTCGCGCATCCGAGAACGGCATCAAGTACGTACAAGACCGGATTGCCGCCGACGCGGACGACGTCTGGGATCTGCTCGGCGATCCGGCCAAACAGACCCATGTGTATGTCTGTGGCGACGGCGGCAAGATGGCCCCAGCCGTCCGGGAGGCATTCTTGGATATCTACCGAAAGCACACCGGCGCCACCGAACCTCAGGCGCGGAACTGGCTTACCGGCCTGGTGGAGGCCGATCGCTACGTGGAGGATGTCTGGACCGAGTGAGGCATACGCTCCCGCGCCGCGAAGCCCGGCCTCAGCAGCACGTAGTGTTTCTTGAAGGTCCCTGACTCTTCAAGCGGGAGTGAACCGATGCGCAGACGCACCTTTCTCCGTTCCAGCTCCGTGGCATTGCCTGCCGTCGCACTGGGCCTCTCGACAGCCGGGAGCGCCGCTGCCGACGTCCGCCCCACCGGGTCAATTGCCTACCCGTTCAGCACCATTGATGTACCTGCGAAAAGTGCGCCGTGGACCCTGGAAACGAACCGCGCCGCGCTGCTGGTCCACGATATGCAGCACTATTTTGTGAAGGCATATGCGCCGCATGCCGATCCCATCGCCACCGTGCTGAAGAACATCAAGAGCCTGCTTGACGTCGCGCATGCCCGCGGCGTGCCCGTGCTCTACTCAGCGCAGCCCGGCGGTATGACACCGGAGCAGCGCGGACTCTTCGGTCAGCTCTATGGTCCGGGCATGCCGGACGACGACGCCGAGCGTGCGATTGTCGATCCCCTAGCCCCGATGACGACAGATACCGTGCTGACGAAATGGAAGTACAGCGAGTTCTTCCGCTCTGAACTTCTGGAGATTCTGCGTAACGCCAACCGCGATCAGCTGATCATCGTCGGCGTCTACGCCTTCTCCGGAATCACCGTGACATCTGCCGACGCGGTCCAGAACGACATTCAGGCATTCGTCGTCTCCGATGCCGTGGCGGACTACACCGCTACGGGGCACAACCAGGCACTCGCCTGGTGCGCGGAGCGGACCGCCAAAATACTGACCACCCGGTCCGCGATAGCGGCACTTGATAACTCGTAACAGCTGACGGCACGACAAAGGCCGCTTGCGTCACACGCAAGCGGCCTTATGTCTTTGTGCCTAGACCAGCGCGGGCACGGTGGCCAGCGCCTGGGCGACGCCCGAGACGATCGCCGCGATCTTGAGTGCCTCGAGAATCTGCTCGCGGGTCAATCCGGCCTCACGCAGCACCTTCTCGTGCGAACCGACGCAGAAGTGACAGCCGTTGATGGTCGACACCGCGAAGGACCACAGTTCGAACTCCGCCTTGTCGACGCCGGGGTTACCGATGATGTTCATCCGCAGACCCGGGCGCAGGTCGTCATAAGCACCATCGAGGAAGCCCCGCCCGCGGTAGAACACGTTGGTCATCGCCATGATCGAGGCCGCGCCGAGTGCGGCGTCGAGTGCCTCGGGCGACAGCACGGTGGCAGCCTCTTCGCGAATCTCCTTGAACACCTGATCGTTCCGGGTGGCCGCCGCCGTCGCGACGAGAGTGCCCCAGAGCTGGGCCGGCGACAGTACGGTGCCACGGGCGACCGTACCCAGGTTGAGCTTGAGATCCTTGGCGTACTCGGGCAGCGCCTCTTTCAGGTTGTCAATAGACACAGTTACCCAATCCTCCTAAACGCCCGCGCTCATCAGCTCGCCCGCATCGATCGTCGGGTCACCCTTGCGCCAGTTGCAGGCGCACAGCTCGTCGGACTGCAGCGCGTCGAGCACGCGGAGCACCTCGTCGACGTTGCGGCCCACCGAACCCGCGGTGACGGAGACGAACTGGATGATGTTGTCGGGGTCGACGATGAAGGTGGCGCGGTCGGCCACACCATCGGAGTTCAGCACGCCCGACGCCTCGGCCAGCTCGCGCTTGAGATCGCTGAGGATCGGGAACGGCAGGGTCTTGAGGTCCTCATGCTGTGCCCGCCACTGGAAGTGCACGAACTCGTTGTCCACCGACGCGCCCAGCACCTGGGTGTCGCGATCGGCGAACTCGTCGTTCAGACGGCCGAAGGCCGCGATCTCGGTGGGGCACACGAAGGTGAAGTCCTTCGGCCAGAAGAAGATCACGCGCCACTTGCCGGGGTGGTCCTCGCTGGTGACGGTGGTGAAGTAGTCGTCAGGCTGCTGGGCGTTCACCTTCGACAGATCGCCGCCGATGACCGCAGTCAGGTTGTAGGCCGGGAATTCATCGCCGATGGTCCGCAGAGTCACGATTCTCCTTCACGTATTCGCTGAATGCTTACTGGCACCATCGTGCCGGAAATCTTTCAAAAACAAAACGTGATTGTTGGCACTATATTGATAGGTATGTCCGATCGTAGTTATCAGCCGACTCTGGTCGGCCTGCGCGCTTTCGTGGCTATCGCACGAAAGCGGCACTTCGGAAGCGCCGCCGCCGAGCTCGGCGTGAGTCAGCCCTCGCTGTCGCAGGCCCTGTCCATGCTCGAAGAGGGGCTGGGGGTGCGGCTCGTCGAGCGCAACACCCGCAAGGTGCTGCTCACTCCGGAGGGCGAGGCGCTACTGGAGAAGGCCACCAGCGCGCTGGATGCGGTCGACGAATTCACCTCGGCCGCAAGCGGGGTGCGCGATCCGTTTGCGCAAACGCTGCGACTCGGCTTGATTCCCACGGTGGCCCCCTATGTGCTGCCCATGGTGCTCAGCGGACTGTCCCGTGAGTTCCCGGAGATGTCCTTGCGGGTCACCGAGGACCAGACCGGCCGGCTGCTGCGGTCCCTGGCCGATGGGTCCCTGGATGTAGCGGTCATGGCGCTGCCCGCGCAAACTCCGGGCATGGCGGAGATTCCCATGTACCGGGAAGATTTCGTTCTCGCCCTGCCGTCCGGACATCCGCTTGCCGGCAGCACGAAGGTCGAGCCCGCCGATTTGGCGGATATGCCGCTGTTGTTGCTGGACGAAGGACATTGCCTGCGCGATCAGGCTCTGGAGGTATGCCAACTCGCGGGAGTGCGGCCCGATCTCGGACACACCCGTGCGGCTTCGCTGGCCACCGCTGTGCAGTGTGTCGAGGGCGGCCTCGGCGTCACGCTCATCCCGGGCACCGCGGTCACCGCCGAGACCGCCAGCGGCGGACTGGCCACCGCCACCTTCGCGTCACCGGTACCAGGCCGCCGGATCGGATTGGTGTACCGGGCGATCAGCGGCCGGGAGGACGCCTACCGACGGCTGGCCGGGCTGCTGACCCAACTTGTCGCGGCCGTGCACCCGGTCTTGGCCGAGGCGGTCTAACGCCAGCGGGCCAGGATTTCCTCGGCCCGGGCCGAGAGTGCGCGCTGCAGAAACGGCCCGAAACTGATCCGCCCGACGCCCAACGGACCAAACGAGGCCGGATCATCCACATCGGGCAGCGCGATCGCGTTCACCGGAAGCGGCAGCTCAGATGTCAAGCGTCGCTGCACATCCGGATCATGACGGCCTACCGGGTACAGCGAGTCGGCGCCTGCCTCGGCAGCGAGCGTTAACCGCGTAATGGCCCGATCCACCCGGTCCGACTCGTCCCCGATTTGACGCAGGAGGATGTCCGTCCGCGCGTTGATCACCACCGGCACGCCCGACTCATCGGCCGCAACCCGCAGTGCCCCAACAAGATCGGCGTGCTCCTGCGGTTCACGAATCCGGCCGCCTTCGCTATGTACCGAGTCCTCGATGTTCAGACCGACCGCACCCGCCTCGATCAGTCCCTCGATGAGCCGCTGTGGCGTCTGCGCATAGCCGGACTCGATATCCACGGACACCGGCAGGTCGACCGCGGCGGTGATCTGCGAGACCCGTGCCACCACGTCCTCAAATGACATGCCCTCCGCATCGGCCTTACCCACCGAATCGGCGAGCGGATGCGAACCCACCGTCAACGCCGCAAATCCGGCATCGGCGGCGAGCTTCGCGGACCAGGCATCCCACACCGTCGGCAGGAAGACCGGGTCACCCGGCACATGAAGCGATTTCAGCAGAACGGCCTTAGCGGCAAGGTCACCGGAGGTGTTGGTCATGCCTACATCCAACCCCGTCCCGCACGGATTTACTCCACCGGTGCGCCCGCGGAACCGCGCCGTGCCATAAGGCGCGCAACCGCGTCGTGCATATGCTCCTCGATCAATCGGTACGCAGCAGGCGCATCACCGGCGCCGATCGCCGCACACAGGACCTCATGCTCACGGACCTGTTCCGTCAGGTCCGGGTAGGCGCCCTGCAGTTCCCCCAGCAGCATCCGGGTCTCCAACAGCAGGGTGCGCATGGCGCGGCGCAGCCGGGGGCTTCCCGAGGAATCCACCAGCACCTCGTGAAAGTCCTGATCGGCGTCGGTCACCGCGACGATATCGCCGCGAGCGGCGGCCTCCGTCATCACCGCCACCGGCACGAGCAGCCGCCGGTAAGCGGTAACGGTGTCGCCGGACATGATGCATTCCAAGGCCGCTCGTTCGATGGCCGCCCGCGACCGGTAGACATCGTGGACGTCTTCATCGGTCAGCTCGATGACGAAGATGCCGCGATTGCGCTCGCTGCGCAGCAGACCCTCCGACACCAGGCGCTGCATGGCTTCGCGTAGTGGTCCACGGGAGACCGCGAACTGCGCGGCCAACGACGCCTCCCCCAGCTGGGCTCCGGGGGCCAGCACACCGCGCATGATCGCGATGCGCAACCGCTCGGCGATCAGCTCCGCCGTCGACTGCCGTTCCAGGGGCGCGAACTCCTCAGGTACCAGCGTCGTCATGTCGTCTCCTGAAAAGCCGCCCCAAACCCGGAAAATCGGGCACCTCTTTGATTAATCGCAAACCTTCCCACACCGTGACCTGGTTCGCGGTCAATACCACTTTGTCCAGCCGAGATTCGAGCCGCTCAACGTGCGCGACGGTGTGCATGGCGGTGTCGGGAATCAACAGCGCCTCGGCGTCTGGATGGTCGTGCGCATCTGCCAGCTCGTCGACCTGGCTCGCGGTAAGCCGGCCCACCTCGGCCGCCGTGTCGATGCCCGCCTCGCCCATCGACACGACCTCAATGTCGTGCGCGGCCAGAAATGCGACGAACAGCTCGGCGATATCGCGCGGATAGCTCGCAGCCACCGACACTTTCGAAATCCCCAGCGCTACAGCCGCGTTGACGAAGGCGAAGGACGTGCTCGACGCAGGCGTACCGCTGGACTCGGACAGGAGCGCCACTTGATGCGCCGCGCCCTGCGGACCGTAGACAAAGCTGCCCGAGGTGCACGCCCACACCACAGCACCCGGTTCATGAGGGCGCAGCAGTCGAGCACCCTCGGCGAGTTTCTCCGGACTGCCCAGATCGAGCAGTTCGGGCACGGCATGCAGGTCGGTGCCGTAGATGTGCACGACAGGGAAGTTCATGTCCAACTGGCGCGCCACCAGTGGGTAGTCCGACTCGGCCGCGTGATCCGGGTAGATAAATCCCACCGTCGGACGCGTATTACTCACTCGAACCTCCTCCGAAGACATCGCGAAGCCACTTACCGGGCCCCATCATGGGAAGACTCATCCGGTCCAGACAGGCCCAGATGGTCAGTTGGTTAGCCGTCAACACCGGCTTGCCGAGCAGCCGTTCCAACGGCTCGATCACGTCATAAGTGCGCAGGTTGGTACAGCTGACGAAAATCGCTTCGGCATCATCGGTGTCGGCAGCGAGAATTCGCTCGGCGACGGTGCGGTAGTTGACCTTCCAGATGCCCCCGCCCAGGCCCAGATGATCTGTCCGCACCACCGTTACCCCCAACTCCCCCAGGAACTTGGCGAGCAGCTCGGTCAGCTCGGCGTCGTAGGGAGTGATGACGCTGATCCGGCCGATACCCAGGGCGGTCACGGCCTCCGCCAGCGCACCGGAGGTGGTGACAGCAGACTTGGCACCAGTCGCCATGATGGCCTCGACCAGCGACCGCTCGTGTTCGACACCGCGAATGAAACTGCCCGAAGTACACAGGTATGCAACGACTTCCGGCTCGACGTGCAGGACATCGCGGGTGGCCGCCTGCAGGTGAGCGGTATTGGAAACCAACTCGGCCATGGCCCTGCTCACCGGTACCGGCTCATACGGGGTACGGGCCAGATGCAGCGATACCTCGGCCGGAACCCAACGCCACAGCTCACGCTCCAGCGCAAGGTCGAAAGGCGCAATGATGCCGATGCCGCGCTGATCAGCCGACTCCGAGAAATCGGGAAGAGACGAGAAATCCACCGGCAAGACCTAACACTCGCAGCATCGCTCCGCGCTCCGAGCGATCACTCAGATTGTTGACAATCATACGATATCTCCATACCGTGTCAACGTGAGCGCGCGCCCGATTCTCGCGGATGAGCAGCTTGCGCGAAGACCAGTGGTGGCCGTGCAACACTCACCTAATTCGGTACCGGACCGACTCGACACCATGGCCGCGTCCGCTGAGCTACGACTAGTGGAATCGGACCAACTCGCCACGGCGCTGCCCGGAGCCGAGATCCTCTTCGTCTACGACTTTCGTTCCTCGGCGCTGCGCGAAACATGGTCCGCCGCAGACTCATTACGCTGGGTGCAGATCGCGGCCACGGGTGCCGATCCGGTGCTGTTCGATGAACTCGTCGAGAGTGACGTGGTACTGACCAATTCCCGCGGTCTGTTCGAGCGCCCCATCGCCGAGTACGTGCTGGCACAGATCCTGGCTTTCGCCAAGGACATTCGCCGTTCCACGCGCGCCCAGGCCGCGTTGAGCTGGCGCCATTTCGAATCAGAATCCATCGAAGGCGTGCCCGTAGCGGTACTCGGTACCGGACCGATCGGCCAGGCCATCGCCGCCCTCTTGGCCGCGGTGGGCATGCGGGTTACCGTGCTCGGCAGAACCGAATCCGCCGAGCTGTCTTCCCATGTAGCCGATGTCGAGTATCTGGTGCTCGCCGCCCCGCTTACCGCGAGCACGCACGGAATCGTCAACGCACGCGTGCTCTCGGCGATGCCAACGACAGCCCGGCTGATCAATGTGGGCCGCGGCGAACTGGTGGGCACGTGGGATCTGGTGTCCGCACTGAATCAGGGAGCCATTGCCGGGGCCGCATTGGACGTCACCGATCCCGAACCGCTGCCGGTGGGACACCCTCTGTGGCGCACACCGAATACGTACATCACCCCGCATAACAGCGGCGATGTACACGGATGGACCGACCGTCTTCAGGACCAGTTTGTCGCCAACTTCGACCGCTATCTGCGTGGCGAGGAACTTCTGAATATCGTCGACAAGAACAGGATGCACCGCAATGCATGAACCCACCGATCCCACCGAGATGACCGCTCTGGAGCTGGTGGCCGCGTACACCTCGGGTGAACTGTCTCCGGTGGAGGCGACAGCCGCGGTGTTGTCCAAAATCGCCCAAACCGACAGCGCCATCAATGCTTACTGCCTCGTCGACGAGGAAGCCGCTCTGGCAGCGGCCACACAATCCGAGGAGCGATGGCACGGTCACTACACCCGTGGACTACTCGACGGGGTGCCGATCTCCATCAAGGACGTCTTCCTGACCCAGAACTGGCCGACCCTGCGGGGCTCGGGCCTAGTCGATCCGGCTGGCCCATGGGAGGCAGATAGCCCCGCTGTACATCGCATCCGGGCCGACGGCATGGTCATGGTCGGCAAGACCACCACGCCCGAGCTGGCCTGGAAGGGGGTTACCGATAGCCGTCAGCGCGGAATCACCCATAACCCGGCCGACCCGCGCCGCACGGCAGGTGGGTCTTCCGGCGGCAGCGCGGCTGCGGTGGCCGCCGGCATGGGCCCGATGTCCATCGGCACCGATGGTGGGGGCAGCATCCGGATACCCGCCAGCTTCTGCGGCGTAGTCGGTTTCAAACCCACGCACGGCCGGGTCCCGATGTACCCGATCAGCCCCTTCGGGCCGCTGGCACACGGTGGCCCGATAACTCGCACGGTGGAAGACGCTGCGCTACTGATGGACATCATCAGCCTGCCGGACCACCGCGACCCCACCTCGCAGCCGCCCACCCTCACCACCTACCGCTCGCAGGTCTACCGGGATATGACAGGCCTGGATATCGCCTACTCACCCACGCTCGGCTACGCCGACGTCGATCCCGAGGTCGCCGACCTGGTCGAAAACGCGGTGAACGCCCTTGACGAGGCCGGGTTGCCCGTGACCCACGCAGATCCGGGATTCTCCGACCCCATCGATGCCTTCGAAATCCTATGGGCTGCAGGGGCAGCCGCCAGTCTCAACAACTATGGCACCCTCAGCGAGGTACGCGACGGGATAGATCCAGGGCTGGCCCAGATGTGGGACATCGGCCTTGAGGCCTCCGCCACCGAGTATCTGGGAGCACGCAACGCCTGTGTAGAACTGGGCGCCATCATGGGTGCTTTCCACGAGATCCACAATGTGCTCATCACCCCGACCGTGCCGATCCCCGCGTTCCCGTTGGGCGCCGACGTCCCGCCGAACTCAGGGATGCGCTGGTGGGCACAGTGGACACCATTCACTTACCCGTTCAACATGACTCAGCAGCCGGCCCTGTCGATTCCGGTGGGCCGCACCTCAACGGGGCTGCCGGTCGGCATGCAGATCATCGGCCCGCGGCACAGTGACGACCTGGTGCTGGCGGTCGGCCATTTCGCCGAGCGGGTGCTCGCGGGCTAGGCCCAAACTAAGCCCGCGCGAAGGCCAACTGCTCGCCCTGAACGCCGGTGAGCCACAGATCCTGGCAGGCGGCCGCGATATCGGCCAGACCCTCTTCGATGGTCGCGAACACATTCCCGGGCACCCATCCGGCGTCCCCGTTGATCAGCAGATTGTTGCGGCCATAGAAGATCGCCAGATCGGTGGCGCCCTGCGCCGAATGCGCTTCCGATCCCGGCTCGTACCCGTAGGCGGGGTTACCGATCTCCCATGGCTCGAACCCAAAGAAGCACACATCCCCGGGGATCGGGGTGATGGTTGGATTCTCCCGGCCGGGCGCCGGCAGTAATGGCGGCAACAGGGTGTACACCTCGTTGCGCGCATACTTTGCGTGGTATGCCTGACCTACGACCGGCAGTGAGTTCCATACCGTTTCACAGGTTCTCGGTGCCTCAGCGTCGAGCAGCCGGGCACGGCACGTGACGCCCCGCTTGGTCAGCGTGATGGATATGTAGCGATCCATCACAGCTCCGCCAACACGGTGCTCCAGATGCCCAGGGCATCGGATATCTGATCGGCCGTCACTACCAGGGGTGGAATCATCCGCACCACATTCATATGTGGACCGCACATCAGCAGGAGCAGCCCCTTCTCGGCCGCCAACGCCTGGGCCCGGGCAGCGAGCTGGGCCGCAGGCCTGCCGTCCACACTGAACTCCACACCTACCATCAACCCCAGACCGCGCACATCACCGTCAATCCCTCTCTCGGCAGCGATCTTTCGCGCACCGTCGAGAAGCTCCCGGCCACGCGCCCGAGCGTTCTCGACGAGCCGTTCCTCGTCGATCACGTCGAGGGTGGCCAGCGCAGCCGCACAGGCAACGGCATTGGCGCCATAGGTTCCGCCCTGCGAACCGGGCCAGGCACGCCCCATCAGCTCGGCAGAGGCCGCGATACCCGAGATGGGGAACCCGCTGGCGATTCCCTTGGCCATCACCAGAATGTCTGGCGTCACGCCAAAGTGCTGATGGCCGAAATACTCTCCGGTGCGGCCGAATCCGGTCTGCACCTCGTCAACCACCAGCAGGATGCCGTGCTGGCGAGCGCGTTCGGCGACGCCGTTGAGGAACTCGGTGTTGGCGGGGATGTAACCGCCCTCGCCCAACACCGGTTCGATGACCAGCGCTGCCACCTGATTGGGTGCCGTCGCGGTGGCGAACAGGTAGTCCAGCTCTTGCAGCGCGAACCGGGTGGCCTCGGTCTCGCTCCAGCCATACCGATACGCCGTCGGGAACGGAGCCGTGTACACGCCGGCCATCAAGGGGCCGATTCCCGATGAGAATCGTGGCCCCGAGGTGGTCATGGTGGCCGCGGCCAGGGTACGTCCGTGAAATCCACCTTGGAACACAACGATGTTCGGGCGGCCGGTGGCCTGCCGCGCCAACCGCACGGAGGCCTCGATGGCCTCGCTGCCCGAGTTGGCGAAGAACAACGAATCTAGATCCGCAGGCAACACATCACCAAGACGGCGCACCAAGTTCTGCAATGGTCGATGCATCACCGTGGTGTACTGCCCGTGAATGAGCGTGGCCACCTGCCGTTGCGCGGCCTCGACCACACGAGGATGGCAGTGACCCGTACTCACGACACCGATACCCGCAGTGAAATCCAGGTATTCGCGGTCACTTTCGTCATACAGATAGCAACCCTGGCCTCGCACCGCCACCACCGAGGTGGCCTGCTTGAGCACGGGCGATAACGCAGTCACGGCATCCCTTCCACTGACATACTCAGAACTATTGTCGATTGTTGACAATCTCCCTAGCATGGTGGCATGCATCCAGGCGCAGTGTCTACCCCCCTGTCCACCGAAAGCGCGGTGGTCGCCGCCGCGCTTTCCCAGCAGCTCCGCCACGGCCCTACCTTCCCCGTCGTGGACCCCTCGACCGAAGAGGTGCTGGCCGATGTCGCCAACATGGACGGCCGCGCCGCACTCACCGCGTTGAGTAATGCGGTTGCCGTCCAACGCTCCTGGGCCTCGACCTCGCCGCAGCAGCGCGCCGACATACTGATGCGTGCCTACACGCTGATGATCGAAAGCACCGAAGACCTGGCCCTGCTCATGACCCTGGAGATGGGCAAGCCCCTCACCGAGTCACGCGGCGAGGTCACCTACGCGGCAGAGTTTTTCCGTTGGTTTGCCGGCGAAGCGGTACGCCAGGACGGAGGCGTGATGCTGGCACCCGACGGCGGATCACGGTTGATCGTGACCCACCGCCCGGTGGGCCCCTGCCTGCTGATCACGCCGTGGAACTTCCCGCTGGCCATGGGCACCCGAAAGATCGGCCCCGCATTGGCCGCGGGCTGCACCTGTCTGGTCAAACCGGCCGAACAGACGCCACTGTCGATGCTCGCCCTACTCGGCATCCTGCGCGAAGCCGGAGTTCCCGACGGGGTGGTATCGGTGATCACCACCGCCGACCCCGGACCGACCATGGCACCCCTGCTTGCCGACCCCCGAGTGCGCAAGCTCTCCTTCACCGGATCCACCGAGGTGGGCCGCTACCTCCTCACGCAGTGCGCACCTACCGTCAAACGCACCTCGATGGAATTGGGCGGAAACGCACCGTTCATCGTGTTCGACGACGCCGACCCCGAAGAGGCCGCCGCCGGCGCGCTGATCGCCAAGATGCGCAACATCGGCCAGGCCTGCACCGCTGCCAACAGGATTTACGTGCAGCGCGGTGTCGCCGGAGCGTTCACCGAGGCGCTCACCGCAAAGCTCGGGGCGCTGCATATGGGACGCGGCACACAACCCGGTGTCGATGTCGGCCCGCTGATCGACCCAGACGCGGTGGCCAAGGCCGACCGGCTGGTCACGGACGCCCGGAAGCGCGGTGCCACAGTGCGATTGGGCGGCGAGATTCCTGACGGTGCCGGATACTTCTACCCTCCATCCCTGCTGACCGACGTGCCCGATGACAGCGACATGATGCGGACCGAAATCTTTGCCCCAGTGGCCGCCATAGCGAGCTTCGACACCGAGGAGGAAGTGATCGCCCGCGCCAATGACTCCGAATTCGGTTTGGTGGCATACCTGTACACCAATGATGCCCGACGCGGATGGCGGGTTTCCGAGCAATTGGAGACCGGCATGGTGGGGCTGAACCGGCCCGTCGTGTCCACCCCCGCCGCCCCCTTCGGCGGCGTCAAACAATCCGGGATCGGACGGGAAGGGGGCTTCGCGGGAATCGAGGAGTTCCTGGAGACCAAGTACATCGGCGCGGCCGTATGAACGCCCGGATGAATGTGGCGACCATTCCGGGAGACGGGATCGGCGTCGACGTGACCAGGGAGGCCGTCAAGGTGATGGACGCCGCCACCGGCGGCCGCATCGAATGGACCGAATTCGACTATTCCTGCCAGAGATACGCCAACACCGGCGCCATGATGCCCGCCGACGCACCCGCGACGCTGGCCGGATTCGACGCTATTCTGCTTGGCGCGGTGGGGTATCCGGGCGTGCCCGATGACGTCTCGCTATGGGGACTGCTCATCCCGCTGCGGCGCGCCTTCAACCAGTACGTGAACCTGCGACCCGTACGTCTGCTGCCCGGTATCGCCTCGCCTCTGGCCGGAGTATCTGCCGATGCCCTCTCGATGGTCATCGTGCGCGAGAACACCGAGGGCGAATACTCGCCAATCGGCGGCATTCACAACCGCGGCAATCAGAACGAATTCGCGCTTCAGGAATCGGTTTTCACGCGCATCGGGTGCGAGCGCATCATCCGGTACGCATTCGAGCTGGCCGCGTCTGCCGGATTCCGCGTCTGCTCGGCCACGAAATCGAACGGCATCATTCATTCAATGCCTTACTGGGACAGCATCTTCAACATGGTGGCGGCCGAGTACCCACAGGTTCCCTCCGTGTCGATGCACGTCGACGCTCTTGCCGCCCGGATGATCAGCGATCCCGGCAGCCTGGACGTCATCGTTGCATCCAACCTCTTCGGCGACATCCTCTCCGACTTGGCGGCGGCGGTTACCGGAGGCCTGGGACTGGCGGCATCCGGAAACATCAACCCGGAACGAACCGCCATCTCCATGTTCGAATCGGTGCACGGTTCGGCACCCGACATAGCCGGCCAGGGCATCGCCAACCCCATCGCACAGATACTGGCCGGCGCCATGCTTCTGGACCATCTGAACGAGCCTGACGCGGCCAACAAGATTCGTCTCGCCGTCGACCAGGTACTGGAGGAAGGTCGCGTTCGCACGCCCGATCTCGGAGGTAGCGACACCACCGAGCAGCTCGGCACAGCAATCGCCGAAACTGCTCGGTGATCTTGAATTAACTGACGACATCAGTGACTTGTGTCACTTTCCGTTCGGCTGTCCTGGCAAGATGGTTGTCGTAGCCTGTGATCCACGACACCTTCAGCCCAAGGAGTCCGATGTCGACGAAGACGGAGCTCACCGAGCTCAACCAAGCACTTGGCAGCCTGCGCCGCTGTGTCCACTCTCTGCAGTCTCGTTATGGCGACCTGCCGGCCGTGCGCCGCATCGTCAATGACGTAGAGCGGCTGGATATCGACGCCGCCGATCTGGATCTCTCGCCTCATGAGCACCGGCTCGCGAGCAACGAGAAGATCCAAATCCCCGACACCGAGTACGACCGGGAGTTCTGGGGCGATATCGACGACGAAGGAGTTGGTGGCTACAGATGAGTCAAGCCACCGGGGTCTTCTCGCCTTCGCGTGCCCAGATTCAGCAGCGCACGCTACGCACTGACAAGTGGTGGCTCGCACCATTACTCACCAACCTCGGGCTGGCGACATTCGTCATCTACGCCACTGTGCGCGCTTTCTGGGGCAGCGCGTACTGGGTGCCGCAGTATCACTATCTGACGCCGTTCTATTCACCATGCGTCAGCACTGCCTGCGCCCCCGGGGCCAGCCATTTCGGGCATTGGGTAGGTGATCTGCCGTGGTTCATTCCCATGGCCTTCATCTCGCTGCCGTTCCTGCTCGCCTTCCGGCTGACCTGCTATTACTACCGCAAGGCCTACTACCGGTCGGTCTGGCAGTCGCCGACCGCCTGCGCGGTGGCCGAGCCCCACGCAAAGTATTCCGGCGAGACCAAGCTGCCGCTGATCATGCAGAACATTCACCGGTACTTCTTTTACGCCGCGGCGATCATCTCGCTCGTCAACACCTACGACGCCATCGTCGCCTTCCATTCGGAAAAGACCGGCGGTTTCGGATTCGGCTTGGGCAACGTGATCTTGGTGACCAACGTGGTTCTGCTGTGGGTGTACACGCTCTCCTGCCACTCCTGCCGGCATGTCACCGGCGGGCGGCTCAAGCACTTCTCCAAACACCCTGTCCGGTATTGGATATGGACACAGGTCAGCAAGCTCAACACCAGGCACATGCTGTTCGCCTGGATCACGCTGGGCACGCTGATCCTCACCGACCTGTACGTCATGCTGGTGGCCAGCGGCACCATCTCCGACCTGAGATTCGTTGGTTAACAATCACATTCATATTCATCCTCGCAAACAAACTGGGGTTAATTAATGGCTGAACTCGAACGGCACCAATACGACGTAGTCGTGATCGGTGCCGGTGGCGCCGGACTACGCGCCGTCATCGAGGCACGTGAACAGGGCTTTAAGGTCGCGGTCGTCTGTAAATCCCTGTTCGGCAAGGCACACACCGTGATGGCCGAAGGCGGTTGCGCCGCCTCGATGGGCAATGCCAACGACAAGGACAGCTGGCAGGTGCACTTCGGTGACACCATGCGCGGCGGCAAGTTCCTGAACAACTGGCGGATGGCCGAGTTGCACGCCAAGGAGGCCCCGGACCGGGTCTGGGAGCTGGAAACCTATGGCGCGTTGTTCGATCGCACCAAGGATGGCCGGATCAGCCAGCGCAACTTCGGTGGCCATACCTATCCGCGGCTGGCGCACGTCGGCGATCGCACCGGCCTGGAGATCATCCGCACCATGCAGCAGAAGATAGTTTCGCTACAGCAGGAAGATTTCGCCGAAACCGGTGATTACGAGGCACGTATCAAGATCTTCGCCGAGTGCACCATCACCGACCTGCTCCTGGACGGGGACCGGATCGCCGGCGGGTTCGGATACTGGCGCGAATCGGGCCGGTTCATCCTCTTCGAGGCTCCCGCAGTGGTTTTGGCCACGGGCGGCATTGGCAAGTCGTTCAAGGTGTCATCGAACTCCTGGGAGTACACCGGTGACGGTCATGCCCTGGCACTGCGCGCCGGCGGCACGCTGATCAACATGGAGTTCATCCAGTTTCATCCGACCGGCATGGTCTGGCCTCCCTCGGTGAAAGGCATCCTGGTCACCGAAGGCGTGCGCGGCGACGGCGGAGTGCTCAAGAACTCCGAGGGCAAGCGATTCATGTTCGACTACATCCCTGCGGTGTTCAAGGGTCAATACGCCGAGACCGAGGAAGAAGCCGACCAGTGGCTCAAGGACAACGACTCGGCACGGCGCACCCCTGACCTGCTGCCCCGTGACGAGGTCGCCCGGGCCATCAACTCCGAAGTCAAGGCCGGCCGCGGCACTCCGCACGGCGGCGTGTACCTGGACATCGCTTCACGCATCCCCACCGAAGAGATCAAGCGGCGGCTGCCGTCGATGTACCACCAGTTCAAGGAACTCGCCGAGGTGGACATCACCAAGGACGACATGGAAGTCGGTCCGACTTGTCACTACGTGATGGGCGGTATCGAGGTCGATCCCGACAGTGGAGCCGCGACGGTGCCCGGTCTCTTCGCAGCGGGTGAATGCTCCGGCGGCATGCACGGGTCAAACCGGTTGGGCGGCAACTCCCTTTCCGACCTGCTGGTGTTCGGACGGCGCGCCGGACTGGGAGCCGCCGACTACGTCAAGGGACTCACCTCCCGCCCACAGATCACCGAGGCCGACGTCGACAAGGCTGCCGCCCTGGCGCTGGCGCCCTTCGGCGACCCGGCGGCCGAGGGTGCCGAAAATCCGTACACACTGCACACCGACTTGCAGCAGGCCATGAACGACCTGGTCGGCATCATCCGCAAGGAAGAGGAAGTCGAACAGGCCCTGGTCAAGCTGAACGAGCTCAAGGAACGCTTCAAACACGTTGCGGTGGAAGGGCACCGACAGTTCAATCCGGGCTGGCACCTGGCCATCGACATGCGCAACATGCTGCTGGTCAGTGAGTGCGTGGCCAAGGCGGCGCTGCTGCGTACCGAGAGCCGAGGCGGGCACACCCGCGATGACCATCCGGACATGGATGCCACCTGGCGCAAGACCCTGCTGGTCTGCAGCACCACCGGCGGAGATCCGGCGGTACCCGATGTACTCGTCACGCCCGAGCCGCAGATCCCCTTACGCCCAGATCTTTTGGAACTTTTCGAGATCGGCGAGCTGGAGAAATACTTCACGCCCGAAGAACTGGCAGAGCACCCAGGAAGGAAGTCCTGACGTGAGCTATGACGCGCACCTCCAGGTCTGGCGAGGCGATGACGACGGCGGTGAGCTCATCGACTACACCGTTCCGGTGAGCGAGGGCGAGGTCGTGCTCGACATCATCCACCGCATCCAGGCCACACAGGCCTCGGACCTGGCGGTGCGCTGGAACTGCAAGGCCGGAAAATGCGGCTCCTGCTCGGCCGAGATCAATGGCCGTCCGCGGCTCATGTGCATGACCCGGATGTCGACATTCGATGAATCCGAGACCATCACCGTGACGCCGCTGCGCGCCTTCCCGGTGATTCGCGACCTGGTTACCGACGTGTCGTTCAACTACCAAAAGGCCAGAGAAGTCCAATCATTCACCCCACCGAAGGGCTTGAAACCCGGCGAGTACCGGATGCAGCAGGAAGATGTAGAGCGGTCACAGGAGTTCCGCAAGTGCATCGAATGCTTCCTCTGCCAGAACACCTGCCACGCGGTGCGCGACCATGAGGAGAACAAGAAGGCTTTCGCCGGACCGCGCTATCTGATGCGGGTGGCCGAGCTGGAGATGCACCCACTCGACGTTGCCGATCGGCGCGAGGTGGCTCAGGAGGAACTGGGCCTGGGCTACTGCAACATCACCAAGTGCTGCACCGAGGTGTGTCCCGAAGGCATCCACATCACCGATAACGCGCTGATCCCTATGAAGGAGCGGATCGCCGATCGCAAGTACGACCCGATCGTCTGGTTGGGCAACAAGCTGTTCCGCCGCTAGCCGGGTCTTGCACAGGAGAAGCGCATGGAAACCTGGCTCGTCATCGTCATCGCCGTTGTCTGCCTGGCAGCCGCAGGTGCCGTCGCGGGCTTGATCCTGCTGGCAATTCTTGCTGCGGGCGGCATCTCGGCCGCTCGGTTCAATCTCACCCCCGTAGCCGCCGATCAGCTGCATGAGTATCTGGCTTCCGACGCCTCCTTCGCACTCTCGGTCCAGCGCGACTTCTTCTACCCTCCCGATCGCGTGTTCAAGGCCCTGCTCGACGAGCGGTTCATGAGCTGGGTCCCGTTCTCCAAGGGTGTGGACTACGCCGGTACGGCATTGCGAGAGGTGGGCACCAAGCGCGCATTCGTCAACACCTTCGGGGTGTTGGCCGAACAGATCGTCGTCAACGAACCCAACCGCACACTGGGCGTCACCATCACCGCATGTTCTGTTCCGCTGGTTCTGGATTCGGCTGCGGAGATCTTCGAAGTGGCAGATAACGGCACCGGCGGCACCCGGCTCACCTGGCATGTGGGCGGCACCCCTAAATGGGTGGGCTGGCTCCCGCTGCGCCTGGCCGCACCACTCGTGCGTCCGGTGGCCAAGTGGCAGATCGGCAAGCTCCGCGCGATCATCGGGCGCCGCTGAACTCCAAGTTGTTGCGCGGGACTTTGTGACTGGTTGCCAATGCCCAATTCGGGCAACACGGGCAACATCGGAATATGGGTGACACTGTGAGCGTCGCGGATATCCGCACTGCCATCAAGGAGCTTTCGTTGCGCGCCGATCTCGCCGATCGCGAAGATCGCGCGGATGACGCGCGCGAACTCCGTGATCGCATCCGCGGATACCAAGAGGAACTCGCCAAACGCCCCTAGGCCGTATCAGCGGCCGGGGCGTGATGATGACGATCCTTTATATAGCATTGTGTCTATATAGATAGAGTGCAATACTCGACGCATGGACGTTTTCGAAGCGGTGGCGGAGCCAAGCCGCCGGATTCTGCTCGATGCGCTGGCCGGCGGGGAATGGACCGCCGGAGAACTCGTCGCGACACTGCCCGGCCTGACACAGCCCACCGTCTCGCGGCATCTTCGCGTGCTGCGCGAGGCCGGCCTGGTCGACGCCCGGCCGGATGCACAACGCCGGATCTACGCGCTGCGTGCCGATGGCCTGGTCCAGATCGACCAGTGGATCGACCCATACCGGCACTTCTGGAGCGGGCACCTGGACGCACTGGAAGGACACCTGCCCTAGCGGTCTAACGCCCCGCCCACCTGACCTCGATGCCTTCGGCACCCAGCTGCTGACCCGGGCGCGATGTCACCTGAACATCGATTTCCCGCCCGGTCTTCTTGTCGATCAATTCCAGCGGCTTGTGCCCATCCTGCAGGTACTCGTCCCCCCACTTGAGCAGGGACAGCAGTACCGGAAGCAGATCCTGGCCCATCCGGGTCAGCACGTACCCGTCCCGCTCCCGCTGACCGGGCTCGCGATAAGGCACCTTCTCGATGACGCCCGCCGCCTCCAACTGCTTGAGTGCACGCGACACCGCCGGGGCAGATACTCCGATGCGCTCGGAAAACTCGTCGAATCGGGTTGAGCCGTAAAAGCATTCGCGGACGATCAGGAATGCGGTCTTGGTGCCCAGCAAGTCCAGGGCCTTCCCGATCGAACACGCATCGGTGTTCCAGCGGGAGCGGTCCTGCAGCAGCCGCTCGAACTCCATGGTCACCGGGCCATTGTAACTAACGCTTGCGTTATTCAGCTAGTCCCGCTAGCGTCCTAACTAACGTAATCGTTAGTTAGGAGATAGGGATGGTCGAGAACAAGGTCGTACTGGTCACCGGAGGGCGCCGCGGACTGGGCGCAGCCATCGTCGACGAGGTACTGAGCCGCGGAGCGCGCAAGGTCTACAGCACCGCCCGCCAACCCTTCGAGGACCCGCGCGCGCAGGTGATTCCCCAACAGCTCGAGGTGGCCTCCGAGTCATCGGTGCGAGCGCTGGCCCGTGAGCTCACCGACGTCGAGATCGTGGTCAACAACGCCGGTGTGCTGCATCCCGATTCGCTGCTCACCGGCGACCTTGATCGGGTGGACGCGACGTTCCAGACCAACGTCTTCGGCCCGCTGCGGGTCATCCGGGCGTTCGCGCCGATCCTCAAGGCCAACGGTGGCGGAGCGATCATCAACATCCACTCGGTGCTCTCCTGGCTGGGCGGAGCCGGCGCCTACGGTGCGTCGAAGGCGGCCATCTGGTCGGTGACCAACACCCTGCGCCTGGAGCTGGAACCACAGCACACACACGTGCTGGGCGTACACGCGGGATTCATCGACACCGACATGGTGTCCGCCCTCGACGTTCCGAAGACACCGCCCGGCGTGATCGCAGCACGCATCATCGATGCACTGGAGAAGGGCGATAACGAGGTGTTGACCGACGAGCTCACCGCGCAGGTGAAGTCGCAGCTATCGGGCCCTGTCGAGAATCTCGCCTACCGTCCCGGCCACTGACCTCGCATCCACCAGGAGAAGATCGACATGCCCCTCTGGACTATCTACCACACGCCAAACATGTTTTCCGACAAGGAAAAAGCCGATCTGGCCACGAGCATCACCGAGGTATACGTCACTGTCGGGCTTCCGCGGTTCTACGTGGTCACGGTGTTCAAGGAGATCCCACCGTCCGACTTCTACGTCGGCGGAGAACCCACCACACACGCGGTACGGATCGTCGTGGATCACATCGCACGGACGCTGCCCGACAAAGCCGGGCGCGAGCGCATCACCCAGCACCTCGGCGGCGTCCTGGCACCGCATCTGGACCGGGCGGACCTGCACTGGGAGTTTCACATCGACGAGACCAGCGAGGAGCTCTGGATGATCAACGGACTGGTGCCGCCGCCGATGAACTCCGACGCCGAACGTGACTGGGCCCGAACCAACCGGAGCAGTCCTTACCCGGCGCCCGTCTAGCCAATCAGCTTGCGGAACTTACTGCGGTGGAACACGATCGGAGCCACTGCGGAGTGCACGGTCAATCCGTGGATGTTGAGGATGACGATCGCGTGGTCACCGGCAGGCACCTCGGACTGGATGGAGGTCTCGATCCAGGCGGTGGTGCCGCCGATGAACACGGCACCGCTCTCGGTGGTCGAGGTGTCCAGGCCCGCGAACCGATCGCCGGTCTTGGCGGCAAGCGTGCGGGCAGCATCGTCATGCGCCTCACCCAGCACACTGATACCCAGACGTGGGGCCACCCGCAGGTTGGGCCACGTTGTCGAAGAGTTCTGAACGCAGAACGCCACGAGCGGCGGATCCAGGGAAACCGGCACAAACGTGCTGGCGGCCAATCCGGTTCGCGTTCCACCGATCTCGGCAGCAATGGCAACCACGCCGGTCGGGAAGTGCCCGAATGCCTCGCGCAGCGTCGCCGCGTCCAAAGTGGTATCGCTCGTCATAACTGGATGTCACCTCTAGTCTTGCTTCATGACGTCACATGTGACCCTACGCGTCGACGGCGAGGTAGCCCGCGTCACCTTGTCCCGGCCCGAGAAGCTCAACGGACTCACCCTCGACATGCTCAACGGGCTGACTGCCGCCGCCCGCCATATTGCCTCAGATACCTCGATCCGTGTGGTGGTGTTGTCCGGTGAGGGGGACGCCTTTTCTACCGGGCTGGATTTCGCGGCCGCAGGCAAGGACCCGGCGCGCGTCGTCGCGAACTTCATTCCGCTCCCCTGGCTGGGTACCAATGGTTTTCAGGAGGCGTGCTGGGCCTGGCGCCGGTTGCGCATCCCGGTGATCGCCGTCATCCACGGCCGTTGCTACGGCGGCGGGCTTCAGTTGGCCCTGGCCGCCGACTTCCGGTTCACCACACCCGATGCGGAGTTCTCGATCCTGGAAGCCAAGTGGGGCCTGATCCCCGATATGTCCGGAAGCGTCACGCTGAGTCAATTGATCGGAATCGACACCGCCAAACGGCTCACCATGACCGGTGAGATGTTCGACGGCTTCTACGCCAAGGAAATCGGACTGGTGACCCAGGTAAGCGCCGACCCCGAGGCCGACGCCGCCGAACTCATCGACCAGATCCTGTCGCGCTCCCCCGATTCGGTGGCAGCCACCAAGACCTTGTTCGACAAGGCATGGTCCATGGTCCCGCGCCGCGCGTTTGGCCTGGAGCGACGCCTGCAACTGCGGCTCATGCGGGGACCCAACTTCGCCATCGCACGCAAGGCCGGCATCGATAAGACCGAACCTCAGTTCAAGGCCCGCAGTATCTAGCCCTCTGTAAGAGGTTGCCTACTCGGCCCTTGGCCCCGTGATCTTTGCTTCGCTCGTTACGCCGCAGGCACACAGTCACGGAGCTCGGGCGCCATGCCGTACGGGCCCCACATCTGACGCTCCGCATCCTGCCGGGCTTCAGGCTCGTTACTTCCGTGGCCGATCACAGAGCCAGCCCACTGCTTCATGCCGAAACCCATGCCCGGCATGCTTCCCGGGCCAAACCCAGGTGGGCCGAAATTGTTGTTGGCATAGACCTGACACTGAACGGCAACCGGGCCCTCCCCCGGCACCGCCGAAGCAGCGGGTGCGGCGAACACCGAAACCAGCACCGCCGCCACACCAACCCCCGCGACTACCGAACAAATCGTCCGCATAGCTCCTCCTCCTCGGTATCTGGCAATAGTTTGCCACAACCCGAGTATTTCGAGCACAAAAGGTTCGCGGAGGGAAATCCGACGATCGCTAGCGCAGATGCCCGTGCGCGGCCGCCACATCGGGATGCGCCCGTAGCCGGCTTTTCCAGGCGTTCTCGCCGTAGGTCGCATGGATCGGATCGTCCGGGTCCGTCGACGCACCTCGAGCCCGCGCCCGAAGTTCCGGCGGGAGATCCAGCGTCGGGATACGCGCGTCAAGCCTGGGATTGAAGAAGTAGGCGATCGAGATCCGGGGCGTGCCCGTCAGCGTGACGCGATGGCGCGTCGCACGCAGATACCCGCCGCTCGCCCGCTCGAGCAGCTCACCGATGTTCACGATGAATGCACCCGCCCGCCCCGGCGCCTCCACCCAAGTGCCGTCCACCTCCACCTGCAGTCCGCCCACGTCCGGTTCGGCCAGCAGCAAGGTGAGCACACCAGAGTCGCGATGCGCACCCACTCCCTGGTCGGTAGTGCCGCGGGCCGGGTACCGGATGACCTTGATCAGGGTCGCAGGTTCAGAGCCAAAAGCCTCGTCGAACACTCCATCCGCAGACCCAAGAGCAATGGCCCACTCCCGCAGTAGCTTTCGCCCCACCGCAGCCAGCTCAGCGTCCCAGCTCGCGAGGGCTGCTCTTAGCTCGGGCACCCCCTTCGGCCACTGGTTGGGCCCCTGCAACCACAGGTAATCGAGATCCTTTCCGCGCGCAGTCGCCCGACGTTCCGGCCCGACATCAATCTGCTCACGCCAATCGGTCAGCCCGCCGGTCAACTCTCCGCCCAACCGGGTAAACCCACGAAAATGGGGGCTGCGCACCATGGCAATGGCATCCTTGTCCTCCGCGGGCAGCGCGAAAAGCCTGCGGGCGGCCGACAACACCTCGTCCACCAGCCGCGGCGAGACACCGTGGCCGGTGAGATAGAAGAACCCCACCTCATGGGTGACCTCGCGCAGCACCGCACGCAACCGATCCGGGTCGCCGGAAAGGTCTACGACGGGTAGCTCAACCATGCCCCCATGGTCCCCCGTCCGGCCTCGCGGGGGCCACCGTCTTGACCGCCATGAGGAAATATCACAAGTACGATGACCACACGGCCGGGCGAGAGGGACGCACAGGGGAAATGACGTCATCGGAGATGCCGCCGTCGGGTCCAGATAGCCAGCAACCTGGAGACCTACCGCCGGGAACGGTCATATCCGGATACCAGGTCGAGCGCGTCCTCGGCCGCGGCGGCATGGGCACCGTGTACCTGGCCGCCAATCCGAATTTGCAACGTCCCGAGGCTCTGAAGATCCTCAACGCCCAGGCCTCACGCGACCCTGACTTCCGGGCCCGATTCATGCGCGAGGCCTCGCTGGCCGCGTCTCTGGATCACCCCAACATCGTCACGGTGCACAACCGAGGCGAAACGCCCGAGGGCGATCTGTGGATTGCCATGCAATACGTCCAGGGCAGCGATGCGCACTCGGAGTCGAGGAACGGACGCATGTCGCTCACCCGCGCCATTCACATCATCAGCGAGGTGGCCAAGGCGCTCGACTATCTGCATGCCCGCGGTCTGGTACACCGCGATGTGAAGCCGGCCAACATCCTGCTGTCCGAGGGCGATCGGCGAATCATGTTGGGCGACTTCGGTGTCACTCGCGCGCTCGACGACAGCAACTCGGTTACCTCCGCGGGGAACGTGACCGCCACGATCGGGTACGCGGCACCGGAGGTGCTGTCCGGCGCCGCGGTCGACGGGCGCGCCGATGTGTATGCCTTGGGCTGCACGCTCTTTCGGATGCTCACGGGTCAACCACCATTTGGCTCCGGGGGCTCGCTACCCGCGGTTATCAATGCACACCTCTCGGCGCCGCCGCCCCGCATCTCCCAGTTCGCCTCTGTGCCCGAGTCAATGGACGCATTGATCGCCAAGGCGATGGCCAAGAATCCCGCCGATCGGTATCAAAGTGCCGGGGAGTTTGCCCAGGCCGCGCAACAGATTCTGGCCGACCCGCATCAGCACCGGCAGACCGTGACCCAACCCGTATCCACCGTGACGCCGCGGCCCGCACCCCATCTCGTACAGAACCCCGCCACGCCGACAGACTCCGCGCGAACATTGGTCAAGCACAGACGCATCGTGGCGATTGTCGGCACCATCGCCCTGCTGGCCGCATCGACGGTGGTCGCTGTCGTGATCTGGCCCCGCCATGGTGGGGGTAAACCCGCTCCCTCGTCTGGCGCGACCGCCTCGGTGGTGAAGCCGGGTGAATCACTTGCCGGACAACCCAACACCGTCCTGGACACCTTGCTGCCTGGCCAGTTCGACTATCCAGACGGATGGGAGAAGAACCCCTCGCCCACATTCAGGTCGGGCGAGTTCAACCCGGCCGTGGCGCCCGGTGCGGCGACCATCATTGGTGGGACCCCAGTGGGGTGCAACACCATTGATCCCGTGTGGGCGCTGCGCGCCCAGGGCCGTGAGACACCGACGTTGTATCTGCGTGATCGCAAGAAGCCCGAGAGGGAGATCCTGATCCGGGTTGTCCCGGCATCCGATGCCCTCTCCCCGGACGGCACCTCCGACGCATTAAAGAGGTGCGACGCGGTCGCGTACACGATCCCCGGCGCGAGTACCACGTGGCGATGCTCGTTCGAGTTCGATGAGCCGGCTCCGGTCCAGAATGGCCAAAAAGAGCTCACCGCAACGGAATCGTGCTTCATGTTTCCATCCGGAGCGAACAGCATTCGGCAGCACGTGTCATTCAATGTGGTTCGCGGCCTGCTCGTGTACATCCTGGCCAGCGGTGCGTCGAACCGAAACGACGCGGCAGGCTCTCTTAGCGCGACCGCCCTGAACTTCGCGACCGCCATGAAGATCCTGCGTTACGGCCGCTAGTTCTTGGGAGACCAGGGTGTGAGCCAATCCGTGGGCTCCCAGCCCTCGGCGGCCGCCAGCAGCTCGTACATCGTTGCGCCATCGACGGACTCACGGATGATGTCGGCGTGGCCGGCGTGCCGGGCCAACTCCTCGATGAGGTGCAGGGCCACCCATCGCACACTCCACGCGTCGACGTCCTTGGGAAACCACGGCGCCGACGGAACAGGCACCGGAGTCTCCAGCCCCTTGTCCTTGATCGCGGCGAGGATCGCTTCACTCTGCGCGGCGAACGCCGCCAGTGCCCCCGCAAGCGTCTCGTCTTCACGCAAGGTGAACTCGTCGTCGGCCCGCTGTCGGTCCGGTCCCGGGTCGGGCGCAGCGACGATCTTGTCCATCCACGCGCGCTGCATGTTGGTGACGTGTTTGATCAACCCACCGACAGAAAGAGTGCCCGCGGTTGGGGTCAGGCGAGCCTGCTCGTCCGTCAATCCGAAGGCCACGATCCGGAACGCATCTTGCTGCTGGGCGATGTACTCGACCAGCCCGTCCAATTCGGTCGCGACGGGCGGAGGCATGGCAGGCATACGGGGGTTCCTCTCAGGGGCTGTGAGCTGGCACGCATAAGCCAACACCACCGGTCCGACATCACTCGCCCGGAACCGTGAAAAATGCCCCCTGACCTGCGATATCTAATTGTGACAACAACCACAAGGCCAGGACTTTTGTCATACGCTACTCAGCGGTATAGTTCAGTTGTTACCGGTGGGTAACTTAATCAGTAGTAAGAACCCAACCGAATATCAGAACAGCCCCACGAGACCCAGTTAGACCCACGAGAAAAGGCAATGACGCACATGGGCCACTACAAGTCGAACGTCCGCGACCTGGAGTTCAACCTCTTCGAGCTCTTCAACATTCAGCAGGTATTCGGTGGTGAGGAGTACCCCGAGCTGGACGAAGAGACCGCTCGCACGTTCCTTTCCGAAATGCGCACCCTCGCTGAGGGGCCACTGGCCGATTCCTTCGCTGAAGGCGACCGCAACCCGCCGGTCTTCGACCCGGAGACCCACTCGGTGGCCATCCCCGAAGCTTTCAAGAAGTCCGTCAAGGCAGTCACCGATGCAGGCTGGGATCGCCTCGGCCTGATCGAAGAACTCGGCGGCAGCCCGGTTCCGCGCTCGCTCATGTGGGCCATCCAGGAGATGATCCTCGGCGCCAACCCCGCAGTCTGGATGTACAGCGGCGGTGCCGGTTTCGCGCAGATCTTCTACAACGTCGCCACCGATGAGCAGAAGAAGTGGGCCGAATTCATCGCCGAGCGCGGCTGGGGCGCCACCATGGTGCTCACCGAGCCCGACGCCGGTTCGGACGTGGGCGCCGGCCGCACCAAGGCCGTCAAGCAGGAGGACGGTTCCTGGCACATCGACGGTGTGAAGCGCTTCATCACCTCGGCCGACTCCGATGACATGTTCGAGAACATCATGCATCTGGTGCTGGCCCGCCCCGAGGGTGCCGGCCCCGGCACCAAGGGTCTGTCGCTGTTCTTCGTGCCCAAGTTCATCCCCAACTTCGAGACCGGCGAGCCGGGCGAGCGCAACGGCGTCTTCGTCACCAACGTCGAGCACAAGATGGGCCTGAAGGTTTCGGCCACCTGTGAGCTGAGCCTGGGCCAGCACGGCGTTCCCGCCAAGGGCTGGCTGGTCGGCGAGGTGCACAACGGCATCGCCCAGATGTTCGACGTCATCGAGCAGGCCCGCATGATGGTGGGCACCAAGGCCATCGCGACTCTGTCGACCGGTTACCTGAACGCGCTCGAGTACGCCAAGACCCGCGTGCAGGGTGCGGACATGACGCAGCTGACCGACAAGACTGCTCCCCGCGTCACCATCACGCACCACCCGGACGTGCGTCGCTCGCTGATGACCCAGAAGGCTTACGCCGAGGGCCTGCGCGCGCTGTACCTCTACGCCACCACCTTCCAGGACGCCGTGGCCGCCAAGGCCATCAACGGTGTGGAGGCCGAGGAAGCGGTACGGCTCAACGACCTGCTGCTGCCGATCATCAAGGGTGTGGGCTCCGAGCGTGCCTACGAGAAGCTCACCGAAAGCCTGCAGACCTTCGGCGGATCCGGCTTCCTCCAGGACTACCCGATCGAGCAGTACATCCGTGACGCCAAGATCGACTCGCTCTACGAGGGCACCACGGCGATCCAGGCCCAGGACTTCTTCTTCCGCAAGATCGTCAAGGACCAGGGCAAGTCGCTGGCCTTCGTCTCTGGTCAGATCGAAGAGTTCGTCAAGAGCGAGACCGGCAACGGCCGCCTGAAGGCCGAGCGTGCGCTGCTCGCAACGGCTTTGGAAGACGTGCAGGGCATGGCAGCGACCATGACCGCCAACCTGATGGCCGCCCAGCAGGAAATCACCCAGGTCTACAAGGTCGGAACGGCCTCCGTGCGCTTCCTGATGAGCGTCGGCGACCTGCTGATCGGCTGGCTGCTGCAGCGTCAGGCCGCCGTGGCCATCGAGGCTCTGGACGCGGGCGCCACCGGCGCCGAGAAGTCCTTCTACGAGGGCAAGATCGCGGTTGCCTCGTTCTTCGCCAAGAACATGCTGCCGCAGCTGACCTCTACCCGGGCCATCCTGGAGAACGTCGACAACGACATCATGGAGCTCGACGAAGCCGCCTTCTGATTCAGCAACGCAAAGGCCCCCTGTTCCTCCGGGAACAGGGGGCCTTCTGCATTCCGGGGTACCGCCGTGATCACACCCCACCTAAGGTTGCCGTATGCCTCGTTACTACCGCGACCAGCACGCGTGGAAAGACCTCCAGATGCTCCTTCCCGAGCGGCTGCGCCTGGATGAGTCGACGGCACCGCACGAGGAGTTCTGGGACTGGCGTGGCAACCAGGTGCACCTGGACCGGTACCCCAATCCCGCGGCACCGGTGAAGGTGGTGCTGCTGCACGGCGTCGGCACCAACGGCCGTCAGATGTCGCTGATCCTCGGTGCGCCGTTGGCGAGCAGGGGCTTCGAGACGATCGCGATCGACAATCTCGGCTATGGGCTCACCGATGTAGCGCCGGGTTCGGTACCGGGATACGGCGACTGGGTGGACCTGGTGGTCGACTATCTGGAGTACGAACGCCGCCGCGACGTGCGACCCATCGTGCTGTACGGGCTGAGCGCCGGCGGGATGCTCGCCTACCACGTCGCGGCCAAGGCGCCGCGTGACACGGTGCGCGGAATCATCGGCATGACGTTCCTGGACCAGCGAGTGCGTGAGGTGGCCGACGGCACCGCCCACGACCTGCTCACCGCACGCGTCGGGGTGCCTTTTCTGCGGCTCGCCGCCAAGACACCGGCCCGGCGGGTGCGCTACCCCATGTGGCTGGCCGCGAAGATGAGCACACTGGCCAACAGCCGGGCAGCGATGAAGATCTTCATGAAGGACCGCACGTCCGCCGCCAACTGGGTCAGCGTGAAATTCCTGGCCGAGTACATGAGCTACGCACCCGCCGTCGAACCCGCCAATTTCGATGTCTGTCCCATCCTCCTCACCCAGCCCGATGAAGACCGTTGGACCCCTTACGAATTCAGCCGGCCCGTGCTGGACCCCATCACCAAGGTTCCGGTGACAGTGGTGCCGCTCGAACAGGCCGGGCACTACCCGCTGGAGGATCCTGGACTGAAGCAACTCGAAGAGGCGGCGGTCGGATTCATCCGCGCAGTCGCCGGCTGACCGCTTCGGTCAATCTTCGGGCAAACTTGACGCATGACCGAAGCCCGACGTGCCGTGCTGGTTCTCTCGCTGGTCGCAACCAGCCTGTTGACCTTCCTGCTCGGGGTCACCGATCCGGCGGCGCCCCTGTTCTACCCCACCCGGTTTCTCATCTGGAATCTGTTCCTGGCGTGGCTTCCCGTCTTCGCGGCACTGGCATTCTCTGCCGTCCGGCGCAAGATCTGGCTGATACCGATTGGCTTGGTGTGGCTCGCATTCTTGCCCAACGCACCGTATCTGGTCACCGATCTGGTGCACCTCATCGACGGCATCGCATTCTGGCGTCATGTGCTGCAGTACGGCGTCGCGGCCTGGACCGGGATCATCCTCGGCGTGGTCTCACTGCGGTTGGTACACCGGCGAATTCAGCGTGATTTCGGCATTGTCACCGGATGGATAGTCGTCGTCGTCTCGGTCGGGCTGTGCGCCGTCGGCGTGGTGATCGGCCGCTTCCAGCGCTGGAACTCCTGGGACCTGATTCACCGTCCCGGCGCGGTCGCCGCGAGCACCCTGGAATGGGTCAGCTCTCCGTTCGCGTTTGTGGCCCACACCGGTGTGGCCGTGGCGGTCGCCGCGTTCTTCGGGCTGGCCTACCTGACCGTGTGGTCGCTATCGGCTCCCGACGAGAATTCCGAAAAGGACCCCGTGCCAACAAATGCCGCAAAGGTGCCCGTCTAGCAGCCTTTCGGCCCCGTCTCACACATCACCGCGCCAATGCCCCGACGCGTTCGGCCAGTTCGGCCACGGAAAGGCGCCCATCCAATTCCACGGTGGCGCTCTGGCGCAGCAGCGGCTCCACCTCGTCCGTGTACCGGGCGATCTCGGCACGCTCGATTTCGGTTCGACCGTAGGGGTTGTCGGTACGAGAGCTCACCCGTGCGATGGCAACCTCCAACGGCACGCTGAGCAGCACCACGTGGCCGAAGCTGTCGTAGAAGTCCACCTGGTTGTCCACGGTTCCGGACACGACGACATCCGGATACCGGCTCAGCAGCGCCGCCATCCTGACAGCGTCCCAGCCGCCGTCAGACAGCGTCCAGCCGTCGTAATCGGTGTCGACGGTCCGAAATCCGCGACGCGCCAGCTCCGCCAGCAGCGTGCTCTTCCCTGTTCCCGACATGCCCGTCACCAACACCCGCGCCACATCTGAACCATATGCGGTGGCGGCTCGTTGAAAGCAGGAGAAGAGTGGACCCCAAACGGAGGTGACGATGGAGCAGGCAGCACGACGGATCATCGCGGGCCTTATCGCCGCGGGCGCCGCACTGGCGGCCGGACAACTGACCGCCGCAGCCGTCGCACCGGATTCCGCACCCTTTTTCGCGGTCGGGAACATGGTCGTCGACCACACCCCGGCGGCCATACGCGAATGGGTGATCGGGGTCTTCGGTACCTCCGACAAAGCCGTGTTGTTCGCGTGCCTATTCGCGATCATCGCCCTACTCGCGGCAACCGCCGGTCTCGTGGAGCGAGAACGACGGTATGGCTCGGCGCTTATCGCGGCGCTCGGTGTCGTCGGCGCGTTGGCTGCGGTAACCCGGCCGACCGGGGCATTCACCTGGATCTGGCCATCAGTGATCGCGGCCGTGGCCGGAGTGCTCGTACTGCGAGCCCTGGTGGGCCGTGCCGACGGCCAGGACGCGCCCGACCGACGCAAATTCTTCGGAACAGCAGCGGTTTTCGCCCTCGGATCAGCCGGCACCTACTGGCTCGGCAACCGCTGGAGCAAGGGTGCCGTCGTCGCCGAGGAACGCCGCGAGGCTGTACTGCCCGCACCCGTCGCGCCCGCTCCGCCGCTGCCCGAAGGCATCAACGTCAAAGGTGCGGCCCCCTACATCACCGGTAATGCGGACTTCTACCGCATCGACACGGCGCTGCGGGTGCCCCAGCTGACCACCGCCGAGTGGCAGCTCAACATTCACGGCATGGTCGACCGCCCGCGCATCCTGACGTGGGCAGACCTGAACGCCATGGCCGCAACGGAACGCGCCGTCACCTTGACCTGCGTCTCCAACGAGATCGGCGGAGATTTGATCGGCAACGCGATGTGGACCGGCTTTCCCATCAAGGCGATCCTGGAATCCGTTGGAGTCCACGGTGATGCGGACATGCTGTTGTCGAAGAGCGCCGACGGCTGGACGGCCGGCACCCCACTCGATGTACTCACCGATGGCCGTGACGCCATCTTGGCCGTTGCGATGAACGGGACACCGCTTCCCGTCGAGCACGGATACCCGGTCCGGCAGGTGGTGCCCGGGCTGTACGGCTACGTGTCCGCGACCAAGTGGGTTGTCGACTGGGAGATCACCCGATTCGACACCGCACGGGCCTACTGGACCGTTCGCGGCTGGTCGGCGCGCGGCCCCATCAAGACGGGATGTCGCATCGACACGCCCCGAACGGGCGGCCGCCTGGGCACAGGCACTCAGATCGTGGCGGGCACGGCATGGGCCCAGCATCGGGGCATCACCAAGGTGGAAGTACAGATCGACGACGGCCCCTGGCAGCCCGCAACGCTTGCTCCCGAGTACTCGGTCGACACCTGGCGGCAATGGTGGTTCGGTTGGCAGGCGACGCCGGGTGAACACATCATCACCGCACGCGCCACCGACGGCACCGGAGCGGTGCAGACCGATCAGATCGCGTCCCCCGTACCCGATGGGGCGACGGGATATCCGAAACGGCTTGTCACGGTGGCGGCCTGACTAGCTGAACTCCACAATGCTGCGAATATTCTTACCCTGCTTCATGTCCCGATATCCCTGAGCGATCTCGTCAAGGGCATAGGTGCGGGTCACCATCTCGTCCGTCTTGAGTTCACCGCTGGCATAGAGCGCCAGCATGGTGGGCACTGCCTCAAACGGGCTCCAGTTCCCGTAGATGACGCCCTTGATCGTCTTCTGCATCAACGTGACCATGCTCAGATCCAGTGACACATCCTCGGGACGGAAGGCGCCCATGCTGGTCATCGCCACCGTGCCGCCCTTACGGATGGAGTCCACAGCGGCCGTGAGATCGCCCGGCTCCATCCGGCCCACCGTGATCATGGTGGCGTCCGCGCCCTGACCGTTGGTGTAGGAGCGGGCCCGATCGGCGGCTTCCTCCATCGAGGCGAACACCTCAGTCGCGCCGAATGTTTTTGCCGCCTCACGCTTGTACGCCACCGGGTCGACCAGCAGAACATTCGCCGCTCCTGAATGCGCGGCCCCCTGGACCGCGGCGGCACCGACTCCACCCAGGCCCATGACGATCACCGTCTGCCCGGGCTTGACCGCGGCGGCGTTCACGGCGGTACCCCATCCGGTGCCCATCGCACATCCCAACAGACACAACCGATTCAACGGAAGCTCTTTGGGAACCTTGTACGCGGACTGAACCGAGACGGTGGTGTACTCGCTGAACGCCGAGAGCCCCAGCTGCTGCCCGCACGGCTGCCCGTCGAGACGCAGCCGGTAGCTGGTGGGGTCGTCGAATCTGGATCCGGTGAGCGCATAGGCACCGGCATCGCAGAGCTGCTGCATACCGCGCGAACACCACAGGCAGCGGCCGCAGGCGGGCAGAAACGTCAGCACCACATGGTCTCCGACGGCGAATTGCGTTGTGCCATGGCCAACCTTCTCCACAACGCCGGCGCCCTCGTGACCCCCACACATCGGCAGCATCTCCACCGGGAAGTCTCCGGTGGCGATGTGATCGTCGGAATGACACAGACCGACCGCGGCCATCCGGACCATGATCTCGCCGGGTCGCGGATCTTCCACCTCTACCACGCAGGGCTCGAATTCCCCTGGCACGCTACGTATCACCGAAGCGTGAGAACGACGATAGGACGTCATGCACTCGCCCGCTGGGCACGCCGGACAGCAGACGGTTCGCCCTTGTCGTGCGCTGCGAAATTGGCCAGTTCACGGCCGCGCATCCGGTTGATCACTCGCTGATGTTCGCGGGCATGGTAGGCGAGCGGCGAATAGGTGACACGCTCGGGCAGCACCCGAGCGGCGACACGATAGGCGGTGAAAAACCTGCGCAGCAGACGCTCATCCCGCTGGGTCCATGCGACGCCGAGAATGTCCCGCACCCGCTGATCCATGGCCCCGAAAGTCAGGACGAAGAATACGCGGGAAATCGGTGCCAGCACGGGCTTTAACGCTGCGACCACGAGACTCGAGGGAACCCAACGCGGGAGCCGGCGCAGCAGCGGTGAATCCTCGATGCCGCTCAAAGGATCGACCAGTTTCCCCAGATTCTCTGCGACCGCAGGATGATTGATCAGAACCTGCCCGACCATGCGGTCGTAGTACTCCCAGAACTCCGCGCGGGTTCTGGGATACCCACGCTCGGGCACCTGTGTGATCCGGGCCAGTAGACGATTGTCCTGAAAGAGCTGCTCGTCTTCCTCGTCGGTCAGGTCCCGTCCCAGGAATCGCGGCGTCACCCGGCGCCCCGCCACATACGCCGTCGCGATCACCCAGGCGTACGCCTCCGGGTCCAGGGCGCTGATGTGCTTACCCTGCCTCCCGCCGCTCTCACCCTGCATCTGCAGCGGCTTGTGCATCGTGCGTAACCAGTAACCCTGTTCGATCGCGGCCTTACCCCCGAAGATCCACTGCTGCACCGCGTCGAAAGAACGAATGGCCCGGCCCGCCGGGTCTCGATCTGCCACCGAGTACCGATCGGTCACATCCCCGATCACCGGATGCATGCCCTGCATGATGAACGCCGCACCGACAGCGGGCAGATACAGCCATTGCCCACCCAGGGACGCGGTCACACCGAGGGGATCGAACAGCTCGGGCACCGGCTGCGCCCAATCTCGCGAAACCGGGTCCTGCGTTGCCGGGGACTCCACCAGTGCAGTCACAACGAAACCTCCTTGTGTCGTTACCCGAGAAGCTAACGTGAACACCAGGTCGCATATAAGTCTCGTCTGGGGGCCGTCATGGCATCGGAAAATCGCAGTTCACGGCTGCGCAAGGCGCCACAGCAGCAGAGATCGCGGGAACTGGTCGCAAAAATCGTGACGGCGACCGGGCAGCTGCTGCGCACCGAAGGCCCGGAGGCGATCACCACCAACCGCATTGCCGCCATCACGGGTATCGGCAAGGGCTCGATCTATCAGTACTTCAGCACCAAAGACGACATCATCATGGCCGCGATCCGGGACGCCGCTGACCGACAGCTGCCGGGTGTCCGGTCAGCGCTGGCGGCCAACGCACTGGCGCCACCGCAGCAGATGATGGACTCCGCCATCGACATGTTGATCGCATTCACCACCGACAACGCCCCTACCCTGCGCTATCTCAACGAGAATCCCGAGTTCGCACGCGAGGTCGAGGCCAGCTCGAATATGCCGGTACTGATGCAGACGATGATGACCCTGCATGTTCAGCAGTATCGCGATCAGTACCACGCCGATCTGGAAGCCGAGACGATCGCGTGGCTCTTCATCAACTCGGCAATCACCACCACGCTGATGTTCTTCCAGACCGATCGGAGTCCGATCGATCTCCAACAACTGCGGGTGGGCCTCAAACGAATGGCATACGGTCTGCTGACTTCGTAGCCGTACCGGCGGGCTGCCCAAAAATTAGGTAGCCCCGCGCCGCCGTCGGGTCGGGGGGTCGGACGGTGGCGCGAGGCTACCCATGTATCGACACCTACTTCCAGAGCGTTACAGCCTCTCCGAAAAATCTTGAAACTTTTTTTGACCAGATTCCGGGAATGACAAAACCCCCGGTCACAGGCGTAGTGCCGATGACCGGGGGTCTCGATGGGGTGCTTAGGTCGCTCAGGCTTCCAGGATTGCGGTCACGCCCTGGCCGCCCGCGGCGCAGACCGAGATGAGTCCGCGCACCGGCTTACCGGTCTCGGCCTTCTTCTCGGCGAGCTGCTTGGCCAGCTGGGCCACGATGCGGCCGCCGGTGGCCGCGAACGGGTGCCCGGCCGCCAGCGACGAGCCGTTGACGTTGAGCTTGGATCGGTCGATGGCGCCCAACGGCTTGTCGAGGCCGAGGCGCTCCTTGCAGTAATCCGCCGACTCCCACGCCTGCAGTGTCGCGAGCACCACCGAGGCGAACGCCTCGTGGATCTCGTAGAAGTCGAAGTCCTGCAGGGTCAGGCCGTTGCGGGCCAGCAGACGCGGCACCGCGTAGGTCGGCGCCATCAGCAGACCATCGGGACCGTTGATGTAATCCACCGCGGCGGTCTCGCCGTCGACGAAGTAGGCCAGCACGGGGATGCCGCGCTCTGCGGCCCACTCCTCACTGGACAGCAGCGCCACCGAAGCGCCATCGGTCAACGGGGTGGAGTTACCCGCGGTCATGGTGGCGTCGCCGTGTTTCACACCGAACACCGGCTTCAACGTCGCCAGCTTCTCCACGCTCGAGTTCGGGCGCAGGTTGTCGTCGCGGTACAGCCCCAGGAACGGGCTGATCAGGTCGTCGAAGAAGCCGCGGTCGTAGGCAGCGGCCATCTTCTGGTGGCTGGCGGCGGCCAGCGCGTCCTGCTCGGTGCGCTTGACGCCCATCTGCTTGGCAGTGATGGCGGCGTGCTCGCCCATGGACAGCCCGGTGCGCGGCTCGCCGTTCTGCGGAATGTCGACGCCGAGCGCGGCCGGCAGCTTGCCCAGCAGCTTGAGCCGGGTGACGTTGTCCTTGGCACGACGGATCGCCAGCAGGGTGTGGCGAAGATCATCACCGAAGTTGATGGGCGCATCGGAGGTGGTGTCCACACCGCCGGCCAGCACCGACTCGTAACGGCCCAGCGCGATGCCGTCGGCACCCACGATGGCCGCCTGCAGACCCGTGCCACATGCCTGCTGCAGGTCGAACGCCTGCGAGTACGGGGACAGCGGGCTGCCCAGCACCGATTCGCGGGTGAGATTGAAATCACGGCTCAGCTTGAGCACCGCACCGGCGATGACGGCGCCCAGGCGCTCGCCCTTGAGGTTGAAGCGATCGGACGCGCCGGTGATGGCGGCGGTCAACATGTCCTGGTTGGAGGCGTTCGCATAGGCGCCGTCCGAACGTGCGAAGGGGATGCGGTTACCACCGAGAACCGCGACGCGGCGGCGACCTTGCGAAGCGTCTGACTTGCGTGCCGAGCTAGTTGCCACTTGTCTCTCCACTGTTGAGGGGGCAGGATTACCGAGCATTCTTACTCTGGAGTAAGTTCTTTGTCGAATTCACCCTAGACCAATTACGAAGGACGGCACATGTCCCCCAAGCTCACTGACGACCTGTACGCGCTGCTGGTCAACTCCGGGCCCGGCAACCTGCTCGCCGGCCGCCTGGGTATCCCGCAGCCCGAGAACCTGCGCCGCTACAAGAAGGGCCAGCCCGCACTGGCCGGGCCCGTGCTGATCGGCGGCGAGGGCCGCCTCGCCGAGCCGCTGCGCGCCGCGCTGGCCGAGGACTACGACCTGGTGTCCAACAACCTCGGCGGCCGCTGGGCTGACAAGTTCGGCGCCCTGGTCTTCGACGCCACCGGTATCACCACACCGGTCGAGCTCAAGGGACTGCACGAGTTCTTCACCCCGCTGCTGCGCAATGTCGGCAAGTCCGGCCGCCTGCTTGTCATCGGCACCACCCCGGACAAGGCAGCCACCACCGACGAGCGCATCGCCCAGCGCGCCCTGGAAGGCTTCACCCGCTCGCTGGCCAAGGAGTTCGGCAATGGCGCCACCGTGCAGCTGGTCTACGTGCACCCCGACGCCAAGACCGCGGCCACCGGCCTGGAGTCGACCGTCCGCTTCATCCTGTCGGCCAAGTCGACCTACGTGGACGGTCAGGTGTTCTACGTGGGCGCCGACGACTCCACCCCTCCCGCCGACTGGGACAAGCCGCTGGCCGGGAAGGTCGCCATCGTCACCGGCGCCGCCCGCGGTATCGGCGAGACCATTGCCGAGGTGTTCGCCCGTGACGGCGCCGCCGTCGTCGCGATCGACATGCCGTCCGACGACCTGACCGCCGTCGCCCAGAAGGTCGGCGGCACCTCGCTGGCCCTGGACGTCACCGCGGCCGACGCCATCGATCAGATCACCGCGCACCTCAAGGAGCACCACGGCGGCAAGGCCGACATCCTGGTCAACAACGCCGGCATCACCCGCGACAAGCTGCTGGCCAATATGGACGACGCCCGCTGGGACTCCGTCATCGCCGTGAACCTGCTTGCCCCGCAGCGTCTTACCGAAGGCCTCATCGACAACGGCACCATCGGAGAGGGCGGACGCATCATCGGCCTCGCCTCCATCGCCGGTATCGCCGGTAACCGCGGCCAGACCAACTACGGCGCCACCAAGGCCGGCATGATCGGCATCACCCAGGCGCTGGCCCCGTCGCTGGCCGAGAAGGGCATCACCATCAACGCCGTCGCACCGGGCTTCATCGAGACCAAGATGACCGCCGCGATCCCGCTGGCCAACCGCGAGGTCGGCCGCCGCATCAACTCCCTGAACCAGGGTGGAGAGCCGGTGGATGTCGCCGAGACCATCGCCTACTTCGCCAGCCCCGCCTCGAACGCGGTGACCGGCAATGTGGTTCGCGTCTGCGGCCAGTCCTGGCTGGGGGCGTAGCCATGGCTCAGCCGTCCGGGCTCCAGAACATGGTGATGGCGGCAGTGGGTGCACTGCCGTTCATCCCCCGTCCGTCCACCCTGCCCAGCAGGGTGGTTCGGACCCACGGTGTACAAATCGACCCCGCACACGTCGCCGCCTACGCCAAGGTGACCGGCTTGAGCTTCACCGACAAGGTGCCGGTGACGTATCCGTTCGCGCTGCAGTTCCCCTCGGTCATGGCATTGGTGACGGGACTGGACTTCCCGTTCCCGGCCATCGGCACCGTGCACCTGGAGAACCACATCACCCAGCACCGCGCCATCACCGCGACCGACACCGTCGATATCGAGGTGCGCACCGAGAACCTGCGCGAGCATCGCAAGGGCCTGCTGGTGGACGTCCTGACCGACATCACGATCGGCACGGACACCGTGTGGCAGCAGACCATGACGTTCCTGCGCCAGCAGCGCACCAGCCTGTCCGACGGGCCCAAGTCGGAACCGCCCAAGGCCGTCAAACTGCCGCCGCCGAACTCGACACTGCGGATCAGCGGTGGACAGATCCGCAGGTACGCATCGGTGGGTGGGGACCACAACCCGATCCACACCTCGTCGATCGGCGCGAAGGCGCTGGGCTTCCCGAAGGCAATCGCTCACGGAATGTTCACCGCCGCAGCAGTTCTGGGGAACATCCAGGGCGAGATCCCCGACGCTGTGCGTTACGACGTCAAGTTCGGCAAGCCGATTCTGCTGCCCGCCTCGGTGGGCGTGTGGATCGAGAAGGACGGCAAGGGCTGGGACATCGCCGTTCGCAATCCCAAGAAGGGTGATCCGCACCTGAACGGAACCATCACCCCGCTCTGATAGCACCTCGTTGAAGGCCCGCGACCGGTAATCCGGTCGCGGGTCTTCTGCGTTCGCCGAGTGTCGACTTTCCGCGCGAAATCGCGAGAAGGCGGCCCAACAACTCGACACTCGGCGGCGAAGTGTTGCCAGGCCCTCCGGTAATACTCACGCTGATCTCGACGGCTGCACTTCGGCGAACCGCTCGTTAGGATCGCTCGTCATTTCCTGCAGCAAATTCGAGGAGTACGTCGTGCCAGCGGACGAGGATCACCAAGAAGCGCCATCCGTCGACTGGCGCGCACTGCTGCGACAGCTCCCTTTGTTGAACATCCTCGGCGTGGTCGCCGTCCTCGTCGCGGCCACCCTGGTTGTGGTCAAGAATCTGCCCGATCACAGCACCGACCAGCTACTCAACGTGTCCTACGACCCGACGCGCGAGCTCTACAACGTCCTCGACGGCACCTTCACCAAGCAGTACAAGGACAAGACCGGCAAGACGATCGAGATCAAGCGCACCAACGGTGGATCGGGGCGCCAAGCCCGCAGCGTCCTGGATGGCAGTCAGCGCGCCGACGTGGTGTCGCTGGCATCTGTGAGTGACGTGGACACATTGAGCCTGCGCGGGCTGATCGCGCCCAACTGGCGGCAGCGGCTGCCCAACAACTCCGTCCCCTACACCTCGACCATCGTGTTCGTCGTGCGCAAGGGCAACCCGCGCGATATCCACGACTGGCCCGACCTCGCCAAGGAAAACGTCGCCGTCATCACGCCGAACCCCCGCACCTCCGGGAACGGGCAGCTCTCCGTGCTCGCGGCATGGGGCTCGGTGGTGACGCGCGGGGGCACCGAGGCGGACGCACGTTCCTATCTCACGGCGCTGTTCCGCAACGTGGCCGCGCTCGACAGCGGAGCACGCGGTGCCACCAACACATTCTCGGTTCAACGGCTCGGCGACGTGCACCTGACGTGGGAGAACGAGGCGATCAACGAGGTGAACGCCAACAAGGGCGAACTCGAGATCGTCTATCCGCCGGTGAGCATCCGCGCAGAGCCTGCGGTCGCCTGGGTGGACGCCAACTTGCACGACACCAAGCGCGCCGCGATCGCCAAGGCGTATCTGGAATACCTGTTCACCGATGAGGCGCAGGAGGTCGCCGCCCAGCGCGGTTACCGTCCGATCAAGCCCGAAATCCTTGCTCGCCACAGCAATACGCTGCCCGCGATAAACCTGTTCCCCATCACGGCCATCGCGACCAGCTGGGATGACGCACGACAGAAGTTCTTCTCGGACAACGGGATCTACGAGACCATCCCGCGCACTACCGACCGGGGCACCACCACCTTCGCCTCCGACAGACAAGGACGCTAGATGCCCTCGGCACTGCGAGTATTCGAGAACTACGACGCGCTCAAGGCCCGTCGCGACATCGTCGCCGGCTTGACGGTGGCGGCGATATCCCTTCCCCAAGCCATGGCCTATGCGCTCATCGCCGGGGTCGACCCGAAGTACGGTGTCTACTCCGCGATCGTGGTCACGGCCATCGCATCGATCTTCGGGTCCTCGTCGCATCTGATCAACGGACCCACAAGCGCCATCTCACTGCTGGTGTTCAGCTCGCTGGCATTCCTTGATCCGGAGAACCGCACCGGGCTGTTCGAAGCCCTGTTCCTGCTGGGTGTGCTGGTCGGCGCCATCCAGATCCTCATCGCCGTCTTCAAGCTCGGTGACCTCACCCGATACATCTCCGAGTCCGTCGTCATCGGATTCATGGCAAGTGCTGCCCTGCTGCTGGCCATCGGCCAGCTGGCCAATGCTATTGGTGTGCGGGACAAGGGAGATGGGCACATGCAGGTGCTGCAGCGTGCCTGGCTCACCCTGTTCCACGGCGATGCCGTGAACTACCGCGCGTTGGTCCTGAGCGTCTCCGCGGTGGTGTTGGCGATACTCCTGCGCCGTCTGGTTCAACGCTATGGCCTGCCGCAGATCGACATGCTGCTGGTGCTCATCGTGACGGCGGTCATCGCGTACGCCTATGGCTGGTCGGTGCCGGACGGCACAGGACATACCGATGTGAAGATCTCCGGCAAGATCCCCGCCAGCCTTCCGGAATTCCACATCCCCGAGGTTCAGGTGAGCACCCTCGGTGAGCTTTCGCATGGCGCATTGGCCATTGCGTTCATCGGTCTGATCGAGGCGTTGTCGATTGCCAAGGCCATCGCACACCACACCGGACAGCAGATCGATTACAACCGTCAGATCCTCGCCGAGGGGCTGGCCAACCTCACCGGTGGCTTCTTCCAGAGCCTGCCCGGGTCGGGTTCGTTGTCCCGATCGGCCATCAACTACCAATCCGGTGCGGCGACCAGGTTCTCCGGAATTGTCAGCGCCGCAACGGTGACCATCGCGCTACTGCTGTTCGCGCCGCTGCTCCGGTACATCCCGCAGGCGGCGCTGGCCGGCCTGTTGTTGGTCACCGCGGTGCGGCTGGTCGACTTCCGGCGCCTCTCGTACGCGCTCAAGGCCTCGCGGTACGACGCGGGGCTGGTCATCATCACGGCGCTGGTCGGCGTGGCCGTGAACCTGGACACCGCGGTGCTGATTGGTGTGGTGCTCTCGATCCTGCTGTTCGTGCCGCGCGCGGCCAAGCTCAAGGCTGCCGAACTCATCGTCACCGACGAGGGTGTGATCCGTGAGCGGACCCCCCAGGACAACCCCGCCGAGGCCGCCAGCTCGGTTCGCGCGTCGTCTCCCGTCATCTACGACCTGGAGGGCGAGCTGTTCTTCGGCGCGGCACCCGAACTCGACCGCTATCTCGAGGCGCTGCACGCCCGGATCCGCGACGAGAATCTGAAGGTCGTGATCCTGAGGTTGAAGCGGGTACGCCATCCCGACGTGGTCTGCATCGAGCGCCTGGAGCACTTCATCCGAGAGCACCAAGAACTGGGCGTCACCGTCCTGCTCGCCGGAGTCCGGCCGGATTCGCTCGCGCTGCTGCAGAACGTGGGTTTCACCGATTGGCTCCCCGCCGAGCAGGTGTTCCCGGAGGAAGACCGCGAATTCTCGGCGACGCTGAAGGCCGTGCGATACGCGCAGACCCGGTTGGCCGAAACACCTTCGGCCCCGGAGGCACACCAGGAAAAGCTCTACTACCTGGTCTGAGGACTTAGGCGCGCTTGGCCACCGGCTCATCGCGCGGACGACCACGCAGACCGCGCCAACCGAGGTTGAGCAGCGTGTCCTTGGCGCTTTCGACCTTGATATCGCCGGTCGCCACCCGGGAGGCGACAGCCTCACCACCGCCGACGAGGGCCACGGCCATCGCGTCGTAGTCGGTATCGGGATCGATTTCCGGTGAAGCGGCCTTGATCAGCCGCGCCACCAGTTCGATGATGCGGTCGCGCCCCTCGCGTACTTGCTTGGCGAACAGCTGCGTACTGGTGGCCTGTCCGTAGATCACGATCCACGAGGCCCGGTGCGTGTCGACGTAGTTGAGAAACGATACGACGGTGGTGCTCAACACGTCTCGTGGCGATTTCGTGAGGTCGATATCGCCACGCACCGCCTCCACGAACCTGCCGAGTTCGCGCCGTAGGCAGGCGACAAAGAGGTCTTCCTTGGAGCCGTAGTACAGATAGAGCATCGGCTTGGAAATCTTGGCCGCCGCGGCGATGGCATCCATCGAGGTGTCCCGGAAGCCGTTGAGCGCGAACTCCTGCACGGCGGCGTCCAGCATCTGCTGCTCCCGAACCGCACGGGGCAGCCGCTTGGTGCCACCGGCCATGGATGCCTCCGAGGTTGGGTCGTCAACGCGAACTTACTCCAGAGTAAGCTACTGAGCGGTTCGACTATTGCACACACCCCAGAACTGCGGGTCCAAAGAGAGTTTATCTGCCCGACTCGGGGGCGGCGCGCAAACGTCACCCACCCGATACCCCCACCCCGTACCATGCGCGGCGTGGACTTCACCCTTGCGCTGACCCCCGACCTGGTGGCCGTCTTCCTGACCCTATTCGTGCTGGAGGTGGTCCTGGGCATCGACAATGTCATCTTCATCTCCATCCTGGCCAGCAAGCTGCCCAGCGGCCAGCAGGCCCGGGCCCGCAATCTGGGGCTGACCCTGGCAATGGTGATGCGCGTGGGGTTGGTGTTCCTGGCCGGCTGGATCATCACTCTCAAAGAGGACGTTCTCGAACTGTTCGGACAGGGTTTCTCGATCAAGGACTTCATCCTCATCGCCGGTGGGCTATTCCTGGTCTACAAGGCTGTCCACGAAATACATCTCAAACTCGAAGGCACCGGCGAAGAGAGCGGAACGTCCACGGGTGCAGTGACATTCAAGTCCGTGTTGGTGCAGATCCTGCTACTGGACCTGGTGTTCTCGCTCGACTCGGTGATCACCGCGGTGGGCATGACCAGCAACATGATCATCATCGTCACCGTGGTGGTGCTGTCCTTCGCGATCATGCTCTTCGCATCGCGATTCGTCTTCGCCTTCGTCAACCGCCATCCCACCGTCAAGATGCTCGCGCTGTCCTTCCTGCTGCTCATCGGGGTGTTCCTCATCGCCGACGGATTCGGCATCAAGATCGACAAGGCGATGATCTACGGTCCGATGGCGTTCGCCATCCTGGTCGAGGCCCTCAACCTGATGGCTGCCGCACGTAAGGCGAAGCAGGACAACATGACTCAGCGGCCCGTTGCCCTACGTCCCAGCTATCCCGATGTGGACGAGTCCGTGGCGATTGCCGCGGCCACCTCGACGAGTCCGGACGCGGGTTCGGTCGGACTATCCCGAAAGCCCGTGGCAGGCGGAGGCGGCGATACCCCGGCCGGACTCGGCTAACGTGCCACGAGCCGAACCCGCAGCTCCTCCAGGCCACGTAGTGAGCTGTTGGTAGTCCACCTCGGCGTGCCCTCAATTTCGACGCGTTGCACTCGGTTGACTAGTTCTCGCAGCACCGCTTGCCCTTCCATGCGGGCCAGCCCTGCCCCCAGACACAGATGTACACCCGACCCGAACGCCACGTGCTGGGCCACCGGCCGAGTCGCAAGAAAGCGATCCGGGTCGTCGAACTCGCGCGGATCACGGTTGGCCGCACCCCATAACAACGCCACCCGGGCACCTGCCGGGATCACCGCGTCCCCGACGGGGTAATCCTGCGCCGCAGTGCGATAGAAGTTCTGAATCGGCGAGGAATAGCGCAGCTGCTCCTCGACCGCGCCGGCAAGCAGCCGCGGATCGGACCTGATGAGCTCGAACTGGTCCGGATTTTCCGACATCGTCAAGAACATGGTGCTCAGCAGGTTGGTCGTGGTCTCGTTGCCTGCCAGCAAGAGCAACAGCGCGAAGTAGAAGAGCTCGTCGTGGCTTATCTGTCCCTCGCCGGCATCCGCGACGAGCTTGCCCAGCACGGTGTCCGCTCCCAACAGGTTTCCCTTACCGAGTTGGGTCATGAAGTAGTCATGCAGATGCCGAACACCGTTGAGAGTTCCCGGAACCTGCCGCAAGCCCTTGGGGCTGAACTCGACATTGGCCACTCGCACCGATTCGTTGGACCAGTGCCGGAAGAACGCCTCATCTTCGGGCGGAATGCCGAGAATGTGCGCGATCATCCTCATGGGTAATGGAACTGCCAGGTGCTCAACGACATCCGAGCCGGGGTCGTCCAGGAGCCCCGTCACCAACTCGGCGGCCATCCGGTCTACCGTCGGCGCCCAGCCCTCCAGTGCCCCACGGGTGAACCCGGGCAGTGCCTTACGGCGAAGTTCGGTGTGCCGCGGCCGGTCCATGTTCAGCAGCACCGGAACTTCAAACCGCGCCCGTACGACACCGTCGCGGTTGGACAACAGTGCGTCGTTGCGAGCCGCCGCGCGCACATCCTCATAGCGACACAGGATGAACGCATTGCGTTTTCGGTTGTAATGCACCCGGCCACCAGCCAGCAGCATGCGATATCCCGGGTATGGATTGGCGGCGGTCTCCGGGTCCATCGGATCGAAAACAGTCTCCTGCACGCCCGGAAACCGGCGACCGGACACCTTGGCCCGCATTTCGGTGGCTGCGTTGGTGATCAGTGACCGAACAACGGGTTTGGTGGTGGTGTAGACGAGACGTGCGTCGTGCTTCAGGGTCATTTCAGGTGCCCGACAAGTTCACCCTCGGCGCCGAAGAGCCTTTCTTGCCATTCGACCAGGAGGGCATTGGTGTCGATGTCATCCGGATGGAATCCCTTGCGCTTGTAAGGTTTCATCGCGGAGTAGAAGCCACGGAAGAGAGGCCCCCGCACCAGTCTCACCGTCTCGCGTAGCACCCGCACCGGCTGCCTGCGGGCGGTCCTATCGGTCGTCGCAATGGATACCCAGCTGCTCAGCACGATGAACGGCAGCGCGATATTGGATAGCAGGTGCATCATGCCGATACGCATGCGCTCAGAGCCGCCGACGGCCTGATACACATCGAACGCCACCGATTTGTGCTCGAGTTCCTCGATGGCATGCCAGTTCAGCAGGTTCTTGATCTCCTCATCCGACATCATGGCCTGCAGCTCGGGACGACTCAGTACGTGCTCGGCCAACACGGCAGTGAAGTGTTCAGCTCCCGCAGTGAATGCCAGCAGCAGATGACGCACGAGGCGGAGCCGGTCCGGATCCGGGAACTGGGCATCGAGGAAGTCCTCGGTCCGTTCGGTGCTGTCCAAGAGAAAATCGAACCAGGCCGTGGGGTAACCCATCTCGGACAGCTGCTCGTTGAGCTCCCGGTGATGCAGACCATGGGTCATCTCTTGGCCGATGAAACCCGCGACACGCTTCTTCAGGTCCGGATCGGTGATCTTCTCGCGGTACCGGCGCACCGACCGTACGAAGATGTCCTCCCCCGGCGGGAACACCGCCGACAAGAAGGCCACGGCATGACTGAAGACGATGTCGTCGTTCGCGAAATACCGTTGTCCAGAATCGGACTCGTCGAAGCGAAAGGCGATACGCCTGGTCTTCGGGTAGCTCGTCTGGGCAGTGACGGTCATGGGAATCCTCTCCGTTGACGTTCCGTGCATAAACGTAACGGAAATTTCCGTAACGGACAATGGGGTAATCTTTAGGCCTGATGGACCTGACTATCGATCAGCTGGCGCAGCGCGTGGCCATGACGGCGCGCAACATCCGCGAGTGGCAGACGCTCGGGCTGGTACCCCCACCCGAGAAGCGAGGACGCGTCGGCATCTACTCCGACGACCATGTCGCGATCATCAATCACGTCAAGAACTTGAAATCCCAGGGGTTTCCGCTGGATGTCATTCGCCGGGTCATCGACTCAGGCGGCGGCTCCGAGGACAGCGTCCGCAAGATGGTGATCGAGGCCCTCAGCCCATTCGCCACGGGAGAGCCGGTGGTGATGCCGCGCGCCGAGCTCATCACGCGCGTCGGCACCGGCGCCGATGTCGCACTGGCCGAGCTGGGGCTGGTGTCCGATGTCGATGCGAAAACGATCTCGGTACGCGACAGCGAAACCCTCGACGCAATCGAACTGCTGATCGCCGCAGGCATGTCGATGTCCCGCATCACCGAGACCCTGCGCGAAGTGGACCGGCTGCAACATCAGATCGCACAGCTGTTGCTGGGCGCCTACGTGGCCGACGTCTGGCAGCCCTTCGTCGAGTCCGGTTATGCGTCCGAGGACTGGGGTAAGATCGCCGAAAATGCTTCGAAGGCAAAACAATTGACTGTCACGCTGGCATCGCGACTGTTGGCGCGGGCCCTCGATGACACCGTCGACCCGATCCTGCTGCAACAGGCCGACGAGGCCGAGGCCGTGCTGGAACGCAACCGCCCGGCCTCGTCGGCCTAGTCTCAGTCGACCTCGCCGCAACCCCGGTCCAGGCCACGAACCTCGATGGGGCACCACACCGCACGGGATACCTCGGCGGCCCACTGCTGGGCTTCGGCCAGGGTCGGCACCTCGATGATGCTGAAGCCGCCGAGTTGTTCCTTGGTCTCGGTGTACGGCCCGTCAGTCGTGGTATGCCCAGAGGCGTTGGCACTCACCATGGTCGCGGTAGCGGCCGGCTGCAGACCAGCGGCGAAGAGCCACACCCCCGCCTCCTGCATACGGCGGGTGACAGCCTGTACATCGGCACCGATGGTCTCCAAGGCGGCATCGTCGGGCTGCACCGCATCAGGTGGATAAACAATCGAAAGCAGATAGCGGCTCATGTCAGGCCTCCTCGTCCTGGAAGGGCCGCACCTCGACGGGCTCCTCGCATGCCGCCGACCCCTCGGCGGCCCACTTCAACGCCGCATCGAGGTCAGGCGCGTTGATGATCCAGAAGCCACCGAGGTGTTCCTTGGTCTCCAGATAAGGGCCGTCCGTGGTGGTGACCTTTCCATCCACACTGCGGACGACGGTCGCATCCGATGGTTCGGTCAGACCGTTCGCGAACACCCAGACGCCGGCCTCTTTCATTCTCTCGTTGAGCGCGCCGGTCTGGGCGTACAGCCGCTGCACATCCTCATCACTCCAGTCGGCTGCGTTCTCCGCGTAGCTGTGGACCGCGAGTAGGTATTGCTTCATGGTCGTCCTTTCTATCCGCTTCTGGCGATGGGGACGCCCGGTCGGCTTCCCTTCAACCTCACTACGAATAGACCTGCCCGAAATCGACACCTCATCGCATAAGTCGGAAAGAAATTGCGCAGGATCTCACTGCGGGCAGCCGAACTACGAGCCGTGCGTCCCGAGCTTGTTGTCCAGGTATTCCTGGCGGCAGGCTCGGCGCGCGATCTTTCCGCTGCTGGTGCGTGGGATCGCGCCGGCCTGAACCAGCTGGACATCGGCGATGGGCAGGGCGTGCCGACGAGAGACAGCGGCCCGGATCGCCTCGACGATGGGGCCCGGTTCTGCCCGCCCGGCTCCCGCGGCGCGTTCGGCGACGATGACCAACCTCTCTCCGGCACCTTCACCTGCCTCGACGCCCACGGGCAATTCGTTGGTGGGCACTGAGAAGGCCGCCACGAATCCACGCCGCACCACCGGAGAGGCGTCCTCGACGGTGGCCTCGATGTCGTGCGGGTAGTGGTTACGGCCGTCGACGATCACTAAATCCTTGACCCGGCCGGTGATGTAAAGCTCACCCTCGAGATAGACGCCGAGATCGCCCGTGCGGAACCAGGCAGCGCCCAGTCCGGCGCCGGTGGCATGGCTACCCTCGCCCAGGCGCGCTCGCAGCGTGTTGCGGAAAGAGAAGTCCGTCTCCTCCGGACGACCCCAGTATCCGCGGCCAATATTGTTGCCGTGCAACCAGATCTCGCCCACCTGTCCGTCGGGCAGCTCCGCCCCGGCAGTCGGGTCGACAATCACCGCCCACTGACTGCGGGCGATCTGACCACAGGAAACCTGTGGCACCGCCTTCTCATGGGCGGCGTCCACCCGTACCGCGTATCCGGCACCCAGCTGTTCGCGATCCACATAGAGAACGGACGGCTCCGCTTCGGGCGCGATCGAGGAGACAAACAGCGTCGCCTCGGCCATACCGTAAGACGGCTTGATGGCGTTGGCCGGTAATCCGTGGGGACCGAAGGCCTCATTGAACTTGCGGATCGACGCGATGCTAACCGGCTCGGAACCATTGATCAGCCCCGCCACCTTGCTCAGATCCAGGGCTTCGCCATCCTTCGGCAGGCCTCGCTCGGCGGCCAGCTCGAAGGCGAAGTTGGGGGCGGCGCCAAAGGTGCGGCCCACATGAGACGCGGCCGCGAGTTCCTTGATCCAGCGACCGGGCCGCCGCACGAACGACATCGGCGACATGAGCGTCATCCGCCCCCCGCACAGAGGGAACATGAGCATGAGCAGGCCCATATCGTGGTAGAGCGGCAGCCAGCTCGCTCCGCGGACATCCACATCCAGACCAACGGAAATGACCATCTGCAGCACGTTGGTCATCACCGCACGATGGGTGATCTCGACACCGGCGGGCACTCGCGTCGATCCCGACGTGTACTGCAAGTAGGCGATGTCATCGGTATCCGGCGTCACTCGCACATACATCGCACCCACCGAGTCGGGCACGCCGTCGACGGCCAAGACCCGTGGCCGGCGCTCGCGCGGCAGCCTCCGGACGAAACCGCTGACGGATTCGGCGGCCGCCTCGTTGGTGAGCACCACCGTCGGTTGGGCATCGGTCAGCACCGCATCGAGCCGCTCGGCATGACCCGGCAGTTCCGGGGCGAAAAGGGGCACCGCGATGGTGCCGGCCTCGATGGCGGCGAAGAAGCCGATGACGTAATCGAGGCCCTGAGGCGCCAAGATCGCGACCCGGTCCCCGGGCGTGGTCACCTGCTGAAGCCTCGCCGCGACCGCACGCGAACGCGCCCGCAGTTGGGGCCAGTTCAGATCGGACGGAGCGCCGTCCGGGTCGCTGCTGAAATCGACATAGCGGTAGGCAAAAGTGTCGTGCTCGCCATCGACGGCACACTCCAAATAATGGTTGACGGTGTAACCATCCGGTAAGGAGATCGCGCCCGTCTCGTCCAGGTACTCCTCGACACGCAACCCTGACACCAGCGCACTCATCGCAACCTCCGCGTAGCCGTAACTACGACAGCCGGAAAACAACAAGCAGCAACGAATAGCCATCACGCTTTGCTACGGTCCCGACCGAACGTAGATGGTACGTGACGTACCAGTAGCAAACGGTACTCGAAGTCCCAGTAAGACGCCGCGTCTAAAAAGGCCGGAAGGCACATTGTTCACTGTGTGCTTTGACACCCCCGAGTAGCGATGTGACGGGTGCGACCGCGCCGGGACGAACCTGCGCTGGTTTTTCGGGCATTCCCTTCCCGGCCGGTGACTATTAGACTCGTGACAAATAGCGTCCAGCGTCGGAGGCGAATATGCGATCCAGGGATCTGATCAAGTACTGGTCGCGGTGGGTGACCATGCACGGCATCAGCCGCGTCGGACTGCTCACCCAGGTGCGCAAAATGCCCTTGGCGGCGTTGTTCCTCAGCCCGGATCGCGCCAACAACCATTACCGGTACATCGAACAGATCCGGTCCGTGGGCCCCATTGCTCCGGCCCGGGCCACCGGCCTGGTCTTCACCGGTCTGGCGCAGACACGCGAGATCCTGCGGGACCACCGATTCATCACCATGGCGCCCAACAACATTCCCTCCCCGGTGCTCCCCCAGGGGCTCAGCCGGTGGATCTTCAACAGGACCGAACCCGGTCTGCCCAACCCGGTAGAGCCTCCCGCCATGCTGGCCGTCGACCCACCCGAACACACCCGGTTCCGCAAGCTGGTGTCGAGGGCGTTCACACCGCGCGCGGTAAGCAAGCTGGAGGACCGCGTCCGTGAGGTGACGCTGGAGCTGCTCGACAACCTGGAACGCAAGGAGCGAGCCGACCTGCTCGACGACTATGCCTCGCAGTTGCCGGTGGCGATCATCGCCGAGATGCTCGGTGTTCCACGCGAAGACGCTCCGTTCCTCCTGGAATGGGGCAATCACGGTGCGGCGCTGCTGGACATCGGGATGACCTGGTCTGCGTATCGCGATGCCACCCAGGCGCTCATCGAGATCGACCGCTACTTCGACGCTCACCTGGTCCGGCTGCGCCGCGAGCTTGCACAAGACCCGACCATCGACGGCATCTTGGCGAGCATCGTGCGTGACGGCGATCTGGACGACCGCGAACTCAAGGCCACCATGGCGCTGCTGCTCGGTGCCGGATTCGAAACGACGGTCAACCTCATCGGGAATGGCATCGTGGCCCTGCTGCGTCACTCCGAACAGCTGGCGTACCTGCAGGAGAATCCGGAAGGCTGGCCGAACGCCGTCGAGGAGATCCTGCGTTACGACTCCCCGGTGCAGGTCACCGGCAGGGTGGCCACCGAAACCGTCGAATTCGACAGCCACACACTGCCTGCCGGCTCGATGGCGGTGCTGCTCCTCGGCGGAGCCAACCGCGACCCGGCTGTTTTCGATGAGCCCGACGTCTTCGACGTGAGCCGCGCCAACGCACGCGAACACGTGGCATTCGGCAGTGGTGTCCATGTCTGCCTGGGCGCGAGTCTGGCGCGGATGGAGGGTGTGGTGGCGCTGCAGTCGCTGTTCGAACGCTTCCCCGAGCTCGCGCTGGCAGCCGATCCCACCCCGGGCAAGCATGTCAATCTGCACGGCTTCGGAAGCCTGCCAGTGAACCTCGGCCGTGCCCGGGTACGAGCCAGCAGTTAATCTCGAGGCTGCGCGATGTCCGTTCGGCATCGAGCGAGCCGACACGGGGATCGGACGGATGCACGACCGGATCAAACAGCGCACCCATTGGGCGGTCACGCACGGGATGGCCCGTGCGTACCTCAAAGTGCTTGCCCACCGCGGTGAACCCGTAGCGCAGCTGGGAATCGACACGGCCCAGGCCGCAGGCATCTACGCAATCATCGACAAGATCCGTGGCCGCGGGAGGATGTCGCAGGCAGGCGATGGCTGGATCACCGCGGATGCGCAGATCGTCCGAACGATCTTCCGCGACAACCGGTTCGTCACGTTCAAACCCGAACACCGGTCGTCCTCACCGATCATTCAGCGCTTGGCGGCGTGGAGCGACCCGCAGCTGCTCAATCCCGCCGAACCGCCGTCCATTCTGATCACCGATCCACCCGACCACGGGCGGCTGCGACGCCTCGTCGCCGCGCCGTTCACCCCACGCGCCATCGAAGCCCTGCGCGGACGCATCCAGGACGTGACGAACGGCCACCTGGACTCGCTGGAACAGCATCCGCACCCGGACCTGATCCCCGATTTCACCGCGAAGATCCCCATCGCCGTGATCGGCGAGATGATCGCCGTGCCGCCGCAGGATTACTCACTGCTCTATACCGCGATGAATCGCGCGATCCAGCTGATCGCGACCACCGCCCCGTCATGGCGCCAATATCAAGACGGCACAGCGGCTTTACGGGAAATAGACGAATACCTTGAAAAACACGTCGCCCGTCTGCGCCGTGAAGGCACCGAAAGCGAGCTGGCCACAGGACTTCTCGACAGCGATCTGAGTCACTTCGAGCTCAAGATGTTCTTCGCAGTGTTCCTGGGCGCGGGATTCGTCACCACCACACATCTGATGGGCAAAGCTATCCTCGCGCTGCTTCGCCACCCCGAGCAGCTGGCGGCACTGCGTGCCGATCCGAGCCTGTGGCCCAACGCCGTCGAGGAACTCATGCGCTACGACACCTCGAACCAATGGTCGGCCCGCGTCGCCACCGAAACCGTCGAAATCGAAGGACACACCATCGAGGCCGGCCAGTCGGCGCTGCTGCTTCTCGGCGGAGCCAACCGCGACCCTGCCGTGTTTGAGAACCCCGAGGTCTTCGACATCACCCGGCCCAACGCGCGCGAAAACATCACGCTGGGCACCGGAATTCACGTGTGCCTGGGCCAGGTGCTGGCACGCGTCGAGCTGCATACCGCGCTGCAATCGCTGTTCGAACGCTTCCCACGGTTAGCACTGGCCGGTGAGCCGGAGTACTTCGACGGGATGGGTATTCACGGGCTGCGCAGCCTGCCCGTGACGCTGGGACGTTAGCCGCAGGCGGCGACGCCCTTGAAAGCCAGCACCCGGCGCACCGAGGCGTTGATCGCGTCGCCGTTCAGTTCGCCTGCGTTGTAGGCCGATTCGAGGCGATCCAGGACTGAGCCAACCTTTTCGGTGCTCACCCAGAGCGCCCAGTCGACACCGGCCTTGATCGACTTGAGCACCGCCTCCTCGATCGGGAAACGGTCGGTGATGGCAGCCATCGAGGACAGGTCATCGGTGAAGATCACTCCGTCGTAGGCAGGCGCGCCGTAGCCGGTTCCCTTGCGCAGCAGTTCGACTGCGGCCGGACTCAGACTGGATGGGTCGTCGCCGGTCAGTCCGGGCACCTGCATGTGGCCGATCATCACGGCGGCACCGCTGGTCACCAGCGAGCGATACGGCACCAAATCGTTGTCCTTCAGCTGCTCCAGCGGCGGGGTTACCACGCCGTTAGTGTGCGAGTCACCCGACGCGTGGCCATGGCCCGGAAAGTGCTTCACCACAGCGCGCACACCACTGGCCTGATATCCCCGCACCGCTGCCTCGGCGTACTCGGCGACCTTCTGCGGGTCGCCGCTGTACGAGCGGTCCCCGATGGCGCCGTCCGGGTCGCCGTCGGTCACGTCGGCATCGGGTGCGAAGTCGATGGTGATGCCGAGGTCCTTCATCTTCTGACCGCGCTCCTGGCTGAGCGCCTGCACCTGTTCGGGAGTCTGCGTCGCGGCCAGTTCCCGCGCGGACGGGGACGGACCGATGAGGTCCTTGAGGCGAGACACCCGCCCGCCCTCCTCATCGACGCTTACCGCTGCCGGGATCGGACCGGCGGTGACGACGTCGTGCAGGGAGCCGTCAGTCAGCATCTCCTTCTTGGTCCAGCTGCCGACGAAAATGCCGCCAACGTGATGGTCACGCACCAGCGCACGGGCGTCGTCGGCGTCCTTGACGCCCACCATGAGCAGCTGCGCCAGCCTGTCACGGGTACTCAGGCAGGCCAGGTCAGCGGCGGGCGCTGCGGTGGCGGGGGCCTTTCCCGAGGACGACGGCGAGGGTTCCTTGGACGGCTCCGAGGTGTTGCCGCCGCAGGCGGACAGCGCCACCACAACGAGACCGGTCAGTACTGCCCCTGCACGCATTCTCATGAGGCCATCGTGTCATGCGCCGGTGTCCAGCCGGGCCAGCCGGTCGCCGAGGTACCCACGGAACACCTCATTATCCGTGGATACCAACGCTTTTCGGTAGGCCTCAGCGGCTTCCCGATTCCGGCCGAGCCGGGTGAGCAGATCGGCGCGCGCGGCGTGCAACGGGTAATACGCGTCGAGGTCCTCCCGCAAAGGCTCGATAGCATCCAATCCGGCCTGCGCACCGTCGCGTTCCGCGACGGCCACCGCACGATTAAGGGCGACAACGGTGGTGGGCGTGCAGCGCATCAGCTGGTCGTACAAAGTGACGATCTGCCCCCAGTCGGTCAGCCCCGCCGAGCGCGCATCGTCATGGACGGCATTGATGGCGGCCTGAATCTGATACGGACCTGGAGTGTCGCGGCGCAGGCACCGGCGGACCAGCTCGTGTCCCTCGGCGATCATGGCGTGGTTCCATAGGGTGCGGTCCTGATCGGCAAGCAGCACCAGTGCGCCGTCGGCGCCGGTGCGTGCCGGGCGGCGGGCCTCGTTCAACAGCAGCAGCGCCAGCAGACCCAATGCCTCGGGTTCGTCGGGCATCAAATCCACCAGCACCCGCGCCAGCCGGATCGCCTCGGCGGACAGGTCCGTGCGCGTCAGCGAGGCACCCGAGGAGGCCGCGTAGCCCTCGTTGTAGACGAGGTAGAGCGCGGCCAGCACCGAAGAGAGCCGCTCCGGCAGGTCGTGATCCACCGGCACCGTGTAGGGAATGCCCGCCGAGGCAATCTTCTTCTTGGCGCGGGTGATGCGTGCGGCCATGGTCGATTCGGTGACCAGGTACGCGTTGGCGATCTCCGGCGTGGTGAGCCCACCGAGCAGGCGCAGCGTCAGCGCGACCTGTGCTTCCGGCGAAAGCGCCGGGTGGCAGCACGTGAAGATCAGCCGCAGCCGATCATCGCGCACCGCCCCCACCTCCTGCGGTTCCGGCTGCGGATCTTCGAAGGCTGTTGCCTCCTTTGAGAGTTCGTCGCGGCGCTGGTCGCGGCGCAACTTGTCGATGCCGCGGTTGCGTGCCGTGGTGGTGATCCAGGCACCGGGATTGGGCGGGACGCCGTCCTCGGGCCATTTGGCGACAGCCACCTCGAACGCCTCCTGTACGGCGTCCTCGGCAAGGTCGATGCTGCCGAAGTAACGGATCAACGTCGCCACGGTGCGGCCGTACTCCTCGCGGAAGATGCGGCCGATCTCGTCGAGTGCCACGGTTCAATGGTGCCTCTCCGGTGTCGGGTGTCCTACAGACACCACGAACGAGCCGCGCGGAAATCGACAGCGCGAGGCTTCGTTAACTGCCAGCTGACAAGGACGCACGCTCCATCACGCGAATGCGTCGATCTGAGTCGTCTCGGCCGAGTGGCTCCACAGACGTTGAGCCTGTTCCGGATCGCGGGCGTACTCCCGAACACCGACAAATCTGCCGTCCGGTGGAGCAGGAGCGGCGATGTCGCAGTCTTCGCAATACAGACCGCCCCAACCAATCAGTTGGGGTGACAGCCCTACCCAGAGCGCCGTTGCAGCGCCTTGCTCGGGCGTTTTGAAGATCTGGCCCGACAACTCACCGGTTTGGTACATGCCCATCAGAAGATCGAAGTCCGACTGTTCCAAGTGCCTGGACAGTTCAGTCGGCGCCGATCCGGGGTGGACACTGAAGGCACGGACGCCGTCTTCTCGCCCGAGAGCGTCCAGGTGCACTGCGAAAAGCGCCACTGCAGTCTTAGCCTGCCCGTAGGCCACCCACTTGTCGTAGGGGTTGTTCTGAAAGTGGATGTCGTGCCATTGAATCGGAGCGAAATGATGGCCTGCTGACGAGACCGCGACGACTCGCGCCCCTCCCGTCAGCAGTGGCCACAGCCGGTTCACGAGCAGGTAGTGCCCGAGATGGTTGACGACGAACTGTGACTCCCACCCGGCGCCGACTCTGGTTAGCGGGCATCCCATCAAGCCCGCGTTGTTGATCAGCAGATCGATGTGGTTGCCCTCGGACCGCAGACTCTCGGAGTATCGGTTGACGCTGGCGAGATCAGCCAAGTCCATGTGATCGATATAGGTACGTGGGGTTCCCGCGAGCGCTGCCGCGGCCACCTCGGTCCGCCGAGCCGGAACGTGAACCCTGGCGCCCGCTGCCGTCAGAGCCTTGGTGATCTCGAGCCCAAGACCGGCATAGCCGCCGGTGACAACGGCGGTCATCCCCGACAAATCCTGTGTGCCAACCACTTCTGAGGCAGTGGTCGTTTCGCTGAATCCTGAATTCAGCGGTGTTTGCTCGGCAATCCTCATACCCACTCCCAGCTAGTTTGTGTCGATGGTTTCTGTTTGCGTTGTCAGCGACTTTGCGAGACGGCGCGTTACACGGTCAGAGCTGCCAGAGCGCCAGTCACTGCAACCTGAAGCACCGCAAAGTCACGCTTTGTCGGGTGTCTACCGGTGTGACGTTCCAGACGTCGAAGTTCTGCGAGCGGTCCGATCAGTACCGCAGTCACGATGTGCATCGGAGCCGCCAGCGCGAGCCGCTCCGCATCCAGCCACGCTCGCAACTCGTCAACAAAATGCTGCGAATGAACACCGTCCCCACGCCACCCATTTGTCTCGACCAAACCGGCCAGACCGGGATGCGCCCGGCTCCATGCAAGGTCAGCCGCCGCAGCCGAGGCGTACCCGCTGCCATGCAATGCACTGAGAAACGCCTCCGCCCAGATTCTGATCGCCTCGTCGGCCACCAGCGACAACAGACGATCCAACGACCCGAGATGGTGATACACGCTTCCGTTGCTGACGCCAGACTCGTCAACCAGCGACCGAACCGTCAGGGCGTCGACGCCATCACGATTGATAATCACCATTGCGGCGTCCAGCAGTCGCCGGGCCGTCGGATGCCCCGAGGCGCCGGATGGAATCATCCATCCATAATAGAGCACTGCTCTAATTTGGACGCGGTGGGCCTGCTCCCTACGGGCACCACGAATAGGCGGCGCGGAAATCGGCAGCGCGACACAATTACCCCATGGCCTACGACGAGGACCTGGTGGAGCGCATCCGTGAAGTAATCGCCACGACTAGGGGCGTCACCGAGAAACGGATGTTCGGCGGCCTGGCGTTTCTGGTGGACGGGCACATGACGGTCGCCGCGAAACGCGAGGGCGGGCTGCTGGCCCGTTGCGATCCGGCGGAAACCGAGGCCCTGGTCGCGAAGACACACGTGGGCCGGATGGTGATGGGTGGACGCGAGATGGACGGCTGGCTCAGCGTCGACGCCGAGGGCGTGCGCACGAAACGTCAGCTGGAGCCATGGGTGAAACGTGCTCTGGCCTACGCCGGCTCGCTCCCGCCCAAGTGAGGCCCCGGATGCGCTATCCCCCGCGCAGCACCATCAGCTTCTGCATATCGGCCAGGCCCTGCTCCTGCGCCTGACCCAGGAAGGTTGGCAGCGGCGCCTGCACCTCGGGCAGCACCTCGTTCTCGATGAGGGCCTGCAGTTCGGCCTCCTTACCGCCACGCCCCGCCTGGTTCTCTGACTCTTGCTGGCCGGAAGGCGTTGAATAGTCGTAGAACTCACGATCCGTGGGCCGCGCGGTGTCGATCTGCATGCCACCGGGTTTCCAGTACGAGTAGTTGGCCAGCTTAGCCTCGGCGGTACGCACCGCGACGATATGACTCGGCGCGGAGGTGGGGATTTCGGTGGGCGCGTTCTCGCCCATCACCGCACGAATCCGGGGATCCTTGAGCAGGGTCGCCATCTCCTCCACCGACATGTCATCGGTGACGTGTGCGATCCACTTACGTCCTGCCGCATTGCTTTTGGCGATATCGGCAATATCGGCACGCGCGGCCAGGTACGAGAATCGCGGATCGGAACGCCACCCGTTGCCCCCGGAGCCGATGGTCAACAGCAGGGGTGCCAGGTCGACGCTGGAGGTCAGTTGACTGCGCGTCTCCCCCGGTTTCGGGGTGAGCGCGCCGTGCGGATCGCGAATATACAGCGGAACGCGGATGGCTTCCTCATACGCAGTAGCACCCTTGCCGCGCAACCCATGTGAGCCCGCGTACTCACCGTGATCGGAGGTGAACACGACCACCGTGTTGCGGTCTATCTCGGGGCGCGATGCCAGCTTGTCCAGTACCCGTCCAATCTGTGCGTCCACCTGCTGCTGCAACCACAGGTACATGTCCAGGCAGCGTGCCCATTGGCGGGCCATGTCCGGCCCCGAGTAGGTCACCGCACCCGTCATGATCGGCGACATGAAGTTGGCGTAGTCGATCTGCAGCTGCGGCTTGCCATGCTGTCGCAGCTCGTCGGGCGTCTGAAAATTGACAGGAACGTTATCGAACCAGTGCGGAACATCCTCCGGCAGAGGATTTTTCGGCCACCAGCAGATATCGTGCGGGTTTACCAGGGAGACGGTCGTGCACCACGGACCCTTACCTGCCTCTGTGTCGAACCATCCCGCGAACTGGTCGACAATCCCGGGATCCTTTTGCAACCCCTGATTCGGCATGCCGTTGGGCGACGGGAAGGTTCCGCCCGAGAAACCATGTGCGTCAAGGCCTTCGGGGGTGGTGTCGCTCCAGTCACCCAGATGCCACTTACCCCACCACCAGGTCCGGTACCCCTGCTGACGCAACATGGTGCCCCAGGTCGGGAACTGCGGAGCCAAGCTCGATTCGCTCGGCCCCTCCCCGGTGAACAGGCATCCGGTCTGATGTGAGTAGAGCCCGGTCGTCATGGCCCCGCGCGACGGGGTGCACATGTTCGACGCGGTGTAGTGTGAGGCGAAAGTGACGCTTTCCCTTTGTAATCGGCTGAGGGTCGGCAAAATGTTGGTGAGTTTCTGGACGTCGGGGAACCACTGTGGGGCCCTCATCTGATCCACGATGATCACCAGGATGTTGGGCTTGTTCCCACCGGCTGCCGAGGAATCGCTGCGCCCGGGTTTGCGGAGCAGTTCATATCCCCCGAAACCTACGGCGGCGGCACCGGCCGCAACTGCGCCGGTGGTGAGCACGGTTCTGCGGTTGAGTTCGGCCACGCGTCCAACGTAATCCCAATTCCTGGGAATGGACTTAGAAGTGCTCGAATGTTTTTGGGTACGTCCCGCTACGACCGCGCGGGTGCGGCGGGAGCCGATGGCGCCGGTGCCGGAGGTCCGGGCGGGGGTGTCTGTGCCGGCGCGGGCGCCGGTGCAGGAGCAGGTGCCGGTGCAGGGGCAGGGGCAGGGGCAGCAGGAGGCTGGGTGCCCATGATCTCGATCTCGCTCACCGAGACCAGGCCGTTGAACGCGTCCTGCCGTTGGCCGCTCTTGTTCACGATCGACACCCCGGGTTCGGTGGCCTCGATGACCATGGTCACCGAATCAGTCACCACATTCACCTTGATACTCGCCAGCGCACGACTCACCGGAACCTGCTGCTTGACCGAGCTGCCGTCGCTGAATTCCCAACGCACCCGGGTGATCTTGCGGTTCTGAGCGAAGCGGTCGGATCCGTCGATATCGGTCTTGGCGTATCCGGGGATCAACCCCACCGAGGTGATGAGTGTTGGATGATCGAACTTGGCCGTGATCGACTGCCCGTCTTGTTCCTTCCACTGGCACCGCCACGCGGTGAGTGGGTCGTTGTCGAACGCCTTGGCGGGGTCGTAGACGTATTTCACCCCGTTGCTGTCGGTGCCGTCCTCGGCCTGAACGCAATTAGTGGACACGTCCACCGGCTTAACGGCACTCGCGGGCGCAGCGGGTGGCGCCGTGGTGGCGGTCGCCGCGGCGCTGCTGGTGGTCTTCGGGTCATTCGGCGGCAGCATTCCGTGCGTCTGCTGCTGGGTGGATCCATCGCCACGCACCGCCATGTATCCGACGTAGCCGAGGCCGACGATCACGAGCAGACCGGCAAGCATCGCGAAAGCCATGATGATCCCGCGATGCGATCGCGCATTGGGGTCACGCCACGGATCGGAGAACTGCACCTGCGCGGCCAGCGCGGGCGGGCACGCGGGCAACTGCGCCAGGGCCTCACGCAGATCGGGGCGTGTGTGCCACAGCCGCAGCAGTTGATCCTGAGGTAGCGCCGGGTTGTGCGCGGCGGCGAACTCCGCGTCGTAGTCCGGCGCCGGTCCGTAGTTGTATGGACCGGTCATGGGCGGCCATTATTCCGCACGAAGCGCCGTCGGGGACCACAGGTAGCCACCCGCCATGCCGGTCTCTTCACGGTTCTCCATGTTCCGTACTCGCCCCATCGAGTATCCGCAGGCCCGCCGCGTGGTCCGCCGGAGAATCGCGACCATCTTCGGACGTGCTAGTTTGGCCGCTGGTATCTGCATGACCCAGAGGAGCTCCGATGACCAGATTTGTGGTGCCAGCCGCCGCGAGCGTGCTGATCGGTCTGCTGCTGGGCGCTGCGGCCGTCTTCGGCCTGACGCTGTCGGTTGAACAGGATAAGAAGCCCGTCGTGACCGGTATCGATCCGTCGACGGCAATCCTCAACCGTCCCGATTACGGCAACCGGAGCTGACATCGCGCGGCTCCCGGCAGCGCCGCGCCGCAATTCCTGAACCGTGACGCACCGCCTTGACTCTTCCCCGCTGAGCCGGCGGTGGCTCGCGGTCACATCGGTACTCGCCCTACTGCTGACCTTCGCCCAATCACCCGGACAGATATCACCGGATACCAAGCTGGATCTGGCGATCAATCCGCTGAGGTTCGCCGCGCGGGCCCTGAACCTGTGGAGCAGCGATCTGCCGTTCGGGCAGGCACAGAACCAGGCCTACGGATACCTCTTCCCCCACGGCGCTTTCTTCTCGATGGGTCACCTGCTCGGGGTGCCGGCCTGGGTGACGCAACGGCTGTGGTGGGCGCTGCTCATCGTGGCCGGGTTCTGGGGTGTCATCCGGGTCGCCGAGGCGCTGGGTATCGGTACCCGAGGCTCCCGGCTCATCGCGGCGACCGCCTTTGCGCTGTCCCCCCGGGTGCTGACGACCCTGGGCGCCATCTCGTCGGAAACGCTGCCCATGATGCTGGCCCCGTGGGTGCTGTTGCCGGTCATCCTTGTCTTCCAGGGCCGGATGCCTCCACGCCGGGCCGCGGCACTGTCGGCAGTCGCGGTCGCATTGATGGGTGCGGTCAACGCCGTCGCCACCGCCCTGGCCTGCGGGGTGGCCTTCATCTGGTGGCTGGCCCACAGGCCGAACCGCACGTGGTGGCGATTCACGGCATGGTGGATTCCCTGTCTGGCGCTGGCCACCACATGGTGGATCGCTGCCCTGCTCATCTTCGGCAAGATCAGCCCGCGGTTCCTGGACTTCATCGAATCCTCCGGTGTCACCACGCAGTGGACCTCGCTCACCGAGGTGCTGCGCGGAACCGACAGCTGGACCCCGTTCGTGGCCCCGACCGCGACAGCGGGGTCCTCACTGGTCACCCAGTCGGCCATGGTCATAGCCACGGCGATGATCGCCGCCGCCGGCATGGCGGGGTTGGCCATGCGGGGTATGCCGGCTCGCGGACGGCTGGTCGCGATACTTCTGGTGGGCCTGGTGCTGCTGACGGCCGGATACACCGGAGCACTCGGATCGCCTGTGGGCCAGCAGATCCAATTCTTCTTGGACGACGGCGGCACGCCGCTGCGCAATGTGCACAAGCTCGAGCCGCTGATTCGTCTACCACTGATCCTTGGCCTGGCGCACGCGTTATCGCGGATACCGCTGCCCGGGAGCGTGTCCGTGCGGGAGTGGCTCGCCGCGCTGGCACGCCCGGAGCGCAATCGGGCAGTTGCTTTGGGGATCGCCGTGTTCGTGGCACTCGCCGCGAGCACTTCGCTTGCCTGGACGGGCCGGCTGGTACCCCGCGGCGGCTTCGATGCCATCCCCGGCTACTGGCAAGACACGGCGCACTGGCTGGCGGATCATGATGACGGCGGGCGGGCACTCGTGGTGCCGGGAGCCCCGTTCGCAATCCAGACCTGGGGCCTCACCCGCGACGAACCCCTGCAGGCTCTGGGCCAAACCCCTTGGGGTGTACGCGATTCCATCCCGTTGACACCGCCGGAAACTATTCGTGCCATCGACTCCGTGCAGCAGCTGTTCGCCGCCGGCCGCCCCTCGGACGGGCTGGCCGACACGTTGGAGCAGCAGGGCATCTCGTACCTGGTGGTGCGCAACGACCTCGATCCCGATACGTCCCGTTCCGCCCGCCCGATCCTGGTGCACCACACCATTGAAGGATCCCCCGGACTGACCAAGGTCGCCCAGTTCGGGGACCCCGTAGGGGCCGGGACGGTGGAGGGCTTTGTCGCCGACAGCGACCTACGCCCAAAGTATCCGGCGGTCGAGATCTATGCGGTGGGTCGGCAAAAAGGCTACGGACAGCCGTATTTCACGGACATCGACAGCATGCCCCGGGTAGCGGGCGGACCCGAGGCCCTGCTGCGCCTGGGCGAGCGGCGCCGCCAGCTGAACCAGCCATCGCTGGGCCCATCCCTGTTGGCCACCGACGCCGCGCAGGCGGGTCTGCGCCCCGGGCCCGCGATGGTCACCGACACTCCGCTGGCTCGCGAGACCGACTACGGGCGTGTGGACGACCATTCCTCGGCCATCCGCGCACCCGGGGACAAACGCCGCACCTTCAACCGGGTGCCCGACTACCCCGCCACCGGGGTTCCCCTCGTCAACGGAAGCTGGACCGGCGGAACCATCACCGCGTCCAGTTCCGCCTCGGATTCCACGGCGCTGCCCAATGTGGCACCCGGCACCAGCACTGCGGCCGTCATCGACCGCGACAACGCGACAAGCTGGGTCAGCAGCTCACTGGAAGCCGCTCTTGGACAATGGATCCGAGTAGACTTGGATCGGCCGATCACCAACGCGATCCTGACCGTGACACCGAGCGCCACCGCATTGGGAGCGCAGGTGCGGCGGCTGGAGGTCGAGACCGACAACGGCACCACATCGGTGCGGTTCGATGAGCCGGGTAAACCCCTGGACATCGCGCTGCGGCCGGGGGAAACCAACTGGATCAAGGTGACGGCCACCGGTACCGAAGACGGCACCTCGGGTGTGCAGTTCGGGATCACCGAGCTGTCCCTCACTCAATACGATGCCGCCGGATACGCCCATTCCGTCGATTTACGCCACAGCGCAATCATTCCCGCGCCGCCCGCGGGAGCCGCGGTGCTCGGCTGGGACCTGGGATCACCGCTGGAGGGGCGGCCCGGCTGCATGCCGTCACCGGAAAGACTGCGCTGCGCGGGGACGCTCTCGCTCTCTCCCGAGGAGCCGGGCACCTTCATCCGGACACTGACTGTGCCCCAGCCTGTTTCGCTTACGCCCTCGCTCTGGGTACGGGCCCGCTCCGGGCCGCAGCTGCGCGATTTGATCACGCAGCCCGGAACCACCACGGCCTCCGGCAGTGCCGACCTGATTGACCTGCGGGGCTCGTCCTATGCGGCCACCGACGGCGATCCGGGCACCGCCTGGACGGCACCACAGAACTCGGTACTTCGCGAGCACCTCCCCTCTCTGGTGATCAAACTTCCCAAACCCGTCGCCGTCGGCGGTATTCGATTGCGCCCCAGTAGCACCGAGGTCCCCGCACACCCGAAGCAGGTAGCGATCGATCTCGGGGATGGTCCGCAGGTGCGTTCCATCGATCCCAAGGCCGACACCTCCACGCTGTCTCTGCATTCGCGCGTCACCGACACCATCACCGTCACGGTGATGAACTGGACCGACATCATCGACCGGACCGCGCTCGGAACCGATCAGAACAAACCACCCGGTATTGCCGAGCTCGTCGCACTGGACACCAGCGGCCGGCCGGTCGCTCCCGCCGACGCAAACACCAACGACAACCGTGTGATCAAAATCGGATGCGCTGATGGGCCGGTGCTGGCTCTTGCCGGCCGCTTCATCCCCATGTCCGTCACCACCACAGTGCGGAAACTATTGGACGGCAGTGCCATCCAGGCGACACCGTGCGATACGACACCCATCGAAACGGGCGCGGGGCCTCAGGACGTCACCGTCAACCCCCGCCAGCAGTTCATCGTCGACGGTGTCCAGCTCACCACACCGGGCACAACACCGTCCGCCGCCACCGTGACAGCGGCAGTCAAGGGCAGATGGGACGCGGCACGACGCGAGGTCTCCGCAGATCCCGCCCCGCAGGACCGGGTGCTCGTGGTCCCCGAAAGCATCAACCCCGGGTGGACTGCCCGCGACGGGCAAGGACACGCGCTCAAGCCGATACGGGTGAACGGGTGGCAGCAGGGCTGGGTGCTTCCGGCCGGCGTCGGCGGCCCGATCACGCTGACCTTCGGCCTCGACACCTGGTACCGCGCGGGCCTCTTCGGTGGGCTGGCACTGCTTCCCGTCCTGGCGCTGCTGGCCCTCATCCCGGCGCGGAGAAGAACCGCACTGCCTCAGGTGACCCCCTGGGGCTCCGGCCCGGTCGCGGGTGTCGCGGCGCTGGTCGCCCTCACCGCCATCAGCGGCGTCACCGGAGCCGTGGTGGGACTGGCCGCACTCGCGTTCAAGGTAGGAACACGCTGTCCGCTCCGCGCGCTCACGGCAGCGGGGGCGTATATATCGGGCGGCTCGCTTCTGCTGGCCGGGGCGGCTCTCTCGCGGCATCCGTGGCATTCAGTGGGCGGCTACACCGGCCACTCATGGTGGATTCAGCTGTTGGCGCTGATCTCCGTGGCCACGGTGGCCTTTTCCGCGGTGCGGCTCCCTTCCCGAAAACCGGTGCGCCGTTTCTGGAAGCGCCGTAATGCCTCGCGTGACGGGGATTCCACCAGCGCGTAACTGACAGCGGCCATCGCGAAGCCAAAGATCAACGTCAGAATCAGCACCAGTGGGAAGTGACCGCTGAACGGAAAGCGACCGATGACGGTGAAGACCATGTTCAGCGCCGCCAGATGCCAGATGAACAGGCCATAGGACCACCGCCCGAGTGTCACCATCAGGGGGCTGCCCAGTATCCGGTGCGGCGTGCCCGGGGTGTCCAGTGTCAACGGCAGCAGCAGCGCCCAGGCCAGCGTCGCCCCCATCGCGATCTTGACGGCGTACTGGTGCGGTGGTGCCTGCGTCAGGCCCTCCGGGCCGGCCAATGGGGACGCGGCCACCGCGAATGCGACGAGGGCCACCACGGCGAGCAGCACCCTTCGGCGCGCCAGGCGCAGCGTCCAGGCGGGAGGTGCGGCGCTCCACTCGGCCAGCAGCATGCCCGCCACGAACCACGAGAAGAAGGCCGGTGGCCATGTCAACGGATTGACGCCGACGGTGGTGTGGAAGGGGATGAACGCCCACCCAAGGCTGGCGGCTCCGGCCATCACCAGTACCGGGGCGCGCCAGCGCAGCGGTACCCGCCGCATGATGAGCGCGATGACAGGCAGCGCGATGTAGAACGCGACCTCCACCGCCAGGCTCCACATCTGTGTCAGACCCGCCGTGAGTGTTAGCGGAACGTACAGCTGTGTGAGCGTCAGATTGGCGGCCCAGACCACCCAGTTGGCCCCCGCAGCGTCCGGCAGCAGCAACAGGATGACGAAGACGGCGGCCAGGTAGGCCGGGACGATACGGACGAACCGCGACGCGAAGTACCGCCCGGTCGAGTGGGGTGCGGGCCCGTCGTGTGCCGCCAGCGCGTGTGGCCGCCACAGCAGAAATCCCGATAGCGCGAAGAAGACTGCCACTGCCAGGTCAAAGCGGCCCAGAATGCGTCCGTCGACACCGCCATTGTGGCCGGTTTGGAATGCGGTGTGTGTGACGACGACCCCCATCGCGGCACAGGCGCGCATGCCCTCCAATGCCGGGACGAAGCCCCGGGCATGGACGGCCGGAGCCGATACGTGCGCTGCTGTCACCCCGCCGAGGGTACGGTTCTAAGTCGATCCGGCGGCGTTTGACCAGAACGAGACCGGTGAATCCGTAACATCGCCGAATGACCACCTGATGGCAGCGGCTGTTAGGGTCAGACAGATTTGCCCTGGGCATGCAGTGTCATCCGGCCACCGCCGGGACCAGGGTTACCGCACGTTAAGGAGGGTTCGGCGACTGTGAACCGCGGGGTCATGATGCGTATCGCAGCGTGCGGACTGCTGGGGCTCGGCTCGGCTCTTATCATCGCCGCGCTGTTGCTCAGCACGTACACCAGCAACCGGCTTGCGAAGATTCCGCTCGACTGGGACGCCACTTTGGTGAGCGAGGGCAAGGGCCGCGCCCTAGACCCGGCGTCGCTGTCCGGACAGAAGTTCATCGCCGACCCGGATAAGCCCCTGGCACTGCAGGAGCAGATCAGCACGGTCAGCCCCGCCGATGCCACCAAGGTCGGCCTGCAGGCGGGCATCACCCTGCGACGGACCGACAAGCAGGGCGACGCCGGATTGATTCTGGCCACCGTCGACACCGTCACCGTCGATCGTCACTCCGCCGAGGCCATCTCCAGCGATGACAACCCCGGCGGCAGTGTGCAGAAGCCGCGCGCCATCGAGGACGAGACACCCCCGACGACGATCGCGCTCAAGCACGAGGGATTGAGCTACCGGTTCCCCTTCGACACCGAGAAGAAGACCTACCAGTACTTCGACGTGGTCGCCCAGCGCGCCTTCGATGCCAACTACACCGGCGAAGAAGATGTCAACGGGCTCACCGCCTACCACTTCACCCAGAATGTCGGCTACGACGCCAACGGCAAGCTGGTGGAGCCTGTCTCTTACCCCTCGCTGTACGACAAGGACGAGGACTCGAAGGTGACGGCACGCGCCGTGCAGTGGGGTGTGGAGGCCGAGCGCGAGGACGAAGAGATCACCATGACCCGTTACTACGCGGCACAGCGCGAGTTCTGGGTCGACCCGGTCAGCGGCATCATCGTCAAGAGCAAAGAGCATGCGCTGCACTACTACTCGCGTGACGCGCTCAAGCCCGAGGTTCCGATGGTCGACTACACCGTGCAGTCGAACGACGAAACCGTCGAGAAGCAGGTGAAGGCGGCCCGCGATACCCGCGACAGCCTTTCCATCTGGTCGAACATCCTGCCCATCACGTTTGCGGCCCTGGGCGTCGTGGCCCTCGTCGGCGGCGGCCTGCTGGGCTCGTTCAGCCTGCGGGCCGAGTCCGCACTGATCGATCCCGGTCTGGACACGGTGGATCACGGCTTCTTCGGCCGCCGGAGCCCGGAGAAACCCTCCGCCAGCGAGGCCGACACCGACAAGTTCCCGTCGCCTCGAAACCACCTCTAGCCGGGACGTCTTGCGCCGCACAGGCCTTATTGCGCCGCTGTACGCATTTGGCTTGGCGGCGGCGATTACCGCGCCACTTGCCGCCCCCGGCTATCTGCTGATCCGCGACGCCGTCTCGACCCCGCGCTCGTACCTGACCGACGCGGCCCTGGGGGTCGGTGAAGCAGCTCCGCGCGCCGTCCCGCAGGACTTCTTCATCGCCCTCGTGACAACGCTTGTCGACGGCGGAATTCTCGTCAAGATGCTTCTCGCAGTGGGGTTATGGCTTGCCGGCTGGGGGGCGGCGCGTCTGGTCGGCCACCTGGTTCCCACTGCAGGGATTCCCGGCGAGTTGGTAGCGGCCACCATCGCAATCTGGAATCCCTATGTGGCCGAACGACTTCTGCAAGGACACTGGAGCCTGCTGGTCGGCTATGGGTGCCTGCCGTGGGTTGCGCTGACGACAACCCGGCTGCGATCGGCATCCGGTATCGACACCTGGTGCACGCTGGCATTCTGGATCGCCTTGGCCGGATTGACGCCCACCGGAACGGTGCTCGCGCTGATCGTCGGGCTTGCGGCGGCGCCGGGCCTACGGTCACGGCTAGGCGTACTGACGATCTCGCTACTGGCCGCGATGCCGTGGCTGGTGGCCTCGGGGCTGGGAACCGCCATACCTGCCGGGGACGAGGCGGGGGTCCATGCCTTCGCGGCGCGCGCCGAGCCCGGGTTGGGCACGCTCGGAAGCCTGGCCTCACTGGGCGGTATGTGGAACGCGTCCGCGGTGCCTGCCTCACGCACGACACTGTTCGCGTTGGCCTTCTCGGCGGTACTCCTGGCCGTGGTGGCCGTGGGCGTAGTGGTGCTGTGGCGCGCCCGGGCAGCGCTCGGGTTGCTCGGCATAGCTGGCGCTGCCGTGGTCATTCCGGCACTACTGGCAACGGGCCCGGGGTTGACGCTGACCACCTGGCTCATCACCGAAGTACCGGGGCTGGGCATTCTGCGTGACGGCCAGAAATGGGTGGCATTGGCGGTGCCGGGGTACGCGGTGGCCGGCGCAGCGGCCGTCACCGTGCTGCGTGAACGTTCCTCACAACTTGTGGCTTCCGGGCTAGCTTGCGCAGCACTGATATTCACACTTCCCGACCTGGCGTGGGGGGTGGGTGGCCGCGTCGAATCGGTGACCTATCCGGCCGGATGGGCTGCCGTCGCGGCCAGCATCAACGCCGAACCGCATCCGGTGGCGGTGCTGCCCGCGGAAACCGTGCGGCAGTTCCCCTGGAGCCCCTCATCGATCCCGGTACTGGATCCGTTCCCGCGCTGGATCCGCGGTGACACGGTGAGCAGTGGGGATCTACGCGTCGATGGGCGCGACGTACGCGGGGACGGCACCCGGGGACGCCATGTCGCCGAGCTGCTACGCACGGGAGCCGCACCGCGCGAGCTCGCGGCGCAGGGCATCGGCTGGGTGGTAATGCAGTCGAAAACCCCTGGTGAACAAGGGGTTTCGTCAGCAACACTGATTCAGCTCGAGCCCGTCTACCGCGATGGCGACATCGCGCTTTATCGCGTACCCGGGCCGTGGGCACCCATCGGAGCTTCGCCGGGCCGGCGCGTCACCGTCATCGCGGCGCACCTGATGTGGATAGCGCTCCTGGCGGCAGGCTGCGCCCCCGCGATCAGTTGGCTGCGTGGGCGACGGCACGCGCCGTGATCAAGCGGGGATTTCGACCTGCGGCGCCTCCACCGGTTCGTCACCGATAATCCCGGAAATCGGGACGCCGAGAATCGCCGCCTTGAGCACCGTCCACACACCGGATGCGCTGCGCTGCCACGACAGATCGGCGCAGCGAGCTCGCGCTGCCTCGCCCATTCGGTAGCGAAGCTTGTTATCCGCCAACAAAGTAGCGGTATGCCGGACAAACTCGTCCTGATCGCGCGCCAGCAGGCCGGTGATGCCGTCGGTAACCGAATCGGTGAGCCCACCGGAGGAGCGGTAGCCGATCGTCGGCACGCCGTGCTGCGCGGCCTCGGTGACCGCCAGGCCCCAGCCCTCCTTGCGTGACGGCATCAGGTGCACCCAGGCGCGTTGCAGTACCCGATGCTTGGCCTCCTCGCCGAGGTAGCCGTGGAATGTCACCGACTCGGAAATGCCAAGCCGGGCAGCATGTTCCACCAACGGATCCATCCACCAGCCATCCCCGACGACATCGAGGTGCACATCGGACACGTGATCGCGCAGCAGCGCAAGAGTGGTCAGCGCATGCTCGATCTGCTTATGCGGCACCAGACGCGAGAGCACCACGACCCGTGGCGTTTCACTGCGGACGCCGTCCAGCGCGCCGATTGCCGGTAGACCCGGAATCTCATCGATACCGTTGCGTACCACCGCAATCCGCCCAGGCGCTACACCAAGCGACACCAGGTCCGATGCGGACGGTTGCGAGACCGTCAAATATTGGTTGCGCCGATGCATCCGCGGAGACAACCGCGATTCCAGCCACCAGCCCAGCCTGCCGATGAGCTGCCCGGCGACGGGCCACTGCTCACGGTGGCAATGATGCACGAGTACCACAACGGGCGCACTGACCACGGTGCTCGCGAAAAAGGGGATGCCATTCTGGGTGTCGATGACGACATCGGGCCGCACATCGCGCAATGCCCCCAGGCCTATGCGGCTGGCCAGCAGCGACAGCAGTGCCCGCGGATATACGGTGAAGCGCCCGCCACCGCGCGAGATGTGCACTCCGTTGACCACCTCGCGGCGGGGGGCGCCCAGGTAGGCGGCGCATCGCAGCGTCACCTTCACGCCGGATGCGGCCAGTTCGGCACCGATGCGCTGTAGGTAGGTTTCGCTGCCGCCACCCTGCGGATGGCCGGTATCGCGCCAACACAACATGAGGACCTCCCGCGGGAGGCCCTGCTGATCTGACACTTCGCTGAACACCGCTATGCACCCTAGGCCGTTAGGGTGGGCCTCCAGAAATTCCGTCTCCCTTAATAAGGAGACCAAGCAGAACGAGAACCCGTGCCGGAAATCACCGACCTATTTGCCCAAAGGGCCACTCTGCGGCGTTCTGCCAGCTTATTGTCCTCTTTCCGCTTTGAGCAGAGTGCGCCGGAGAAGTTTTACGGCACGGTGGCACAGGACACAGTTCACCTGGTCGCCGACTTGTGGCGACAGGAGATGAACATCGGGCTGCGGGGCCGCACGGTGCTCGACGTCGGGGGCGGACCGGGCTACTTTGCCTCGGCCTTCGCCGACGCCGGAGCGCGGTACGTCGGCGTCGAACCAGACCCCCGTGAGATGCATGCGGCCCCCGAGGGAACCCCGGGCATCCACGACCCACGAGCGGCCTATCTGCGCGCGTCCGGCATGGCCCTGCCGATAGCCGACGACAGCGTCGACATCTGCCTGTCCTCGAACGTCGCCGAGCATGTACCGGAGCCCTGGCGGCTCGGCGCGGAAATGCTGCGAGTCACCCGGCCGGGAGGACTGGCCGTCTTGTCCTACACCGTCTGGCTCGGCCCGTTCGGTGGTCACGAAATGGGATTGACGCATTACTTCGGCGGCGCCCGCGCCGCCCGGTGGTACACCCGCAAGCACGGCCATCCGCCCAAGAACAACTACGGGTCGTCACTTTTTCCGGTATCGGTGCGCGATGGTCTGGAATGGGCCCATGGGACGGGCGCGCTGGTCGCCGCTTTTCCCCGCTACCACCCAAAATGGGCATGGTGGATCACCAAAGTTCCCGCTGTGCGGGAGGTTCTGGTGAGCAATTTGGTGCTTGTGCTGCGCCCCCACTGAATCGGAAATTGCAACAGGTTCCACTTCCCCTGACTGCCCGGTAGTGTTGCGTACGTCACGCAACGAGGCGGACATGAAACGGAAGTCACGACACCTTGACTGAGCAGACAGCGACGCATGAGGACGTTGCACGCCCCGCCGAATCACAGCGGGACCCGGAGACCTTGCGCGGAGCACTGGCCGATTGGATTTCGGGCCAATTGCCATCCGATGCCGCACTGAGCGTCGATCACGCGGAGCTGCCCAGCGCCAACGGCATGTCCAGCGAGACGATTCTGGCCGATGCGCAGTGGACCGAGAACGGTGAGCGCGCCGCCCATCGCCTGGTGATCAGAACGGCGCCGCAGCCCGATTCGAGCCCCGTATTTCCCACTTATGACATGCGCCGCCAGTTCGACGTGATGGACAAGCTCGGCCAGTACACCAGCGCCGTGGTGCCCCCGGTGCTCTGGTACTGCGACGACCCCTCAGTGCTCGGCGGAGAGTTCTTCGTCATGAAGCGCGTCGACGGGGAGGTCCCGCCCGACCGCATGCCCTACACGTTCGGATCCTGGGTGACCGAGGCCTCCGACGCCGACCGCCGCAAGATGCAGCGGCTCACCATCGACCAGATCGCCCGGGTTCACTCCGCCCCCGTCGAAGAGTTCGCGTTCCTCAACGACGCGCGCAAGGGCGAGACGGGCCTGGATGCCCATGTACGCCGGACCCAGGACCTGTATGAGTGGGTGCGCGGCGACGGCCCCGCCATCCCGCTTATCGATCGCGGATTCGAGTGGCTGCGGGCGAATTGGCCGACCGAATCTCTGCGCGCGGCCGACACGGTCAGCTGGGGAGATTCGCGCCCGGGAAACGTCATCTATCAAGACTTCGAGCCGGTGGCCCTGCTCGACTGGGAGATGGCCACCATCGGACCGCGCGAGCTCGATTTGGGATGGATCATCTTCCTGCACAGGTTCTTCCAGGACCTTGCCGAGATCGCCGGCCTGGCTGGGCTGCCCGGATTCTGCCGGCGCGAGGACATCGCCGCCGAGTACGCCGCCCTCACCGGGCACCACGCGAGCGATCTGGACTTCTACACCACCTATGCGGCGTTGCAACATGCCGTGATCATGGTCCGAATTCAAATGCGCGCCATGGCCTTTGGCATGGCGGAGATGCCGAATGATCCCGATGACCTGATCCTGCACAGGGTCACCCTGGAGAAAATGCTGGACGGAAAGTACTGGAGCGAGGTTTCCGCGTGAGCCTGTCTCCCTTCGACGATTACCCGATCCATCAGATCGCCGATGTGGTCCGCCATGTCGGCACGTCGGACCGAAACTTCTACGACCGCTACTACTTCGGCTGTCACGGAGGCCGCGCCGACCTGCCGTACCTGATCACCGGGCTGGGCGTCTATCCGAACCTGGGTGTCACGGACGCATTCGCATCGGTACGCAATGGCGAGGACATCGTAGTGTTCCGCGCGTCGCGCGCGCTCGGAGACGACCGCGCCGATCTGAAGGTCGGGCCGTATCGCATCGAGGTTGTCGAAGGTCTGAAGAAGGTGCGGGTGATCCTGGAACCCGGCGACGACTACGACCTCGCCTTCGATATCACCTACACCGGCGAGATACCGGCCTCCCTGGAGCCGGGTCATTACCAGCGCCAGCTCGGCCGTGTCATGTTCGATACCTCGCGATTTGCCCAAACCGGCACCTGGGCAGGCCAATTGACGGTCGACGGCACCACCCACGAACTCGATGGCGTCAACTGGTCGGGCAACCGGGATCGCTCTTGGGGCATCCGGCCAGTCGGCGAGGGCGAGCCCGCCGGGCGGCGTGCCACCCTGGCGGGCGGCTTCTTCTGGCTCTACAACGTGATCTCGTTCCCCGAATACTCGATTGTGTTCATCAACCAGGAGGACGAGCACGGCACCAAGGTGGTCAGCGGTGCACGCCGGGTGTGGCGCGATCCGGCGAAGGGGATCGAGGAACTCGGCCCCATCACGCACGACATCACCTTGGTTCCCGGCACTCGCGAGGCGAGTTCTGCGGTGATCACGTTGGGTGACATCACCATCACCGCCGAGATAGTGCTGCCGCACTACTTCGGCTTCGGTACCGGGTACGGCCTGGATCCGGACTGGCGCCACGGCATGTGGCAGGGCGACCTCGTCGTGCAGGGCAAGCGGTACAAGACCGCGGAACTGGACGCCACGCTCAAACTGCTCTGCCCCGTCGACAATCTCGCGACGTTCCGCCTGGTCGAGAACGGCGTGGAGAACCACGGCAGTGGACTGTTCGAGTTCGGGCCCATAGGCCCACATAAACCCTCCGGCTTCACCGGATTCGTTGATACACATCAGGAAAGAGACAGCGATTCATGACGAATTACGACAAGCTCTTCATCGGCGGCGTATGGACCGAGCCTGCCACTGACCAGGTGATCGAGGTCATCTCGCCCGCCACCGGACAGAAGGTAGGCCAGTGTCCGCTGGCGTCCCCCGCCGACGTCGAAGCCGCGGTAAGCGCTGCCCGCCGCGCCTTTGATGACGGCCCGTGGCCCAAGCTGACTCCGCACGAGCGCCAGGCGATATTGCAGAAGGCAGTTGCCGGGCTGGAGGCCCGCAAGGACGAGATCTGCAAGGCCATCGCCGACGAGACCGGCGCTCCCCCTATGGTTATCGAAACATTGCAATGGTTGGGCGGCTTCGGTGCCATCCAGTACTACGCCAATGCGGCAGACGCGGTGAAGTGGAAGGAACTGCGCAACGGCGCCTACGGCCAAACGGTGGTAACCCGGGAGCCCGCTGGCGTTGTAGCCGCCATCGCGGCCTGGAATGTGCCACTGTTCCTGGCGCTCAACAAGATCGGCCCGGCGTTCCTCGCCGGGTGCACGGTGGTGCTCAAGCCCGCTGCCGAGACTCCGCTGTCAAGCTTCATCCTCGCTGAGGTGTTCGCCGACGCGGGTGTTCCCGAGGGCGTGCTGTCGGTGGTACCCGGTGGGGCCGAAACCGGCCGGGCACTGACCAACAACCCCGGCGTCGACGTGTTCAGTTTCACCGGCAGCACCGTCGTCGGTAAGGAGATCGCCGAGATCGCCGCCAGGAACCTCAAGAAGGTCACCCTCGAGCTGGGCGGTAAGTCGGCCGCCATCGTGCTGGAGGATGCCGACCTGGCGTCGGCCTTGCCGATGCTGGTGTTCGCGGGCCTGATGAACGCGGGCCAGGGCTGCGTCAACCAGACCCGGGTGCTGGCACCACGGTCACGGTACGACGAGGTTGTCGACGGCATTGTGGGGATGGTCTCGCTGATGGGCGTGGGCCTGCCCGACGATCCCGCCACACAGGTGGGCCCGCTGATCACAGAGAAGCAGCGCGCCCGTGTCGAGGGCTACATCGCCAAGGGCATCGAGGAGGGCGCCCGGCTTGCTTACGGTGGCAAGCGTCCTGAAGGTCTGGACGGCGGATACTTCGTCCAGCCAACGATTTTCGCCGATGTGGACAACTCGATGACCATCGCACAGGAGGAAATCTTCGGCCCCGTGCTGTCGATCATCGCCTACGACTCCGTGGACGAGGCCATCAAGATCGCCAACGACTCCAACTACGGTCTGGCCGGCAGCGTGTGGACCACCGATGTGCCCAAGGGCCTGGAGGTCGCCGCGCAGATCCGCACCGGCACCTACGGCATCAACTGGTACGCCTTCAACCCCAGCTGCCCGTTCGGCGGCTACAAGCAGTCCGGCATCGGCCGGGAGAACGGGCCCGAGGGCATCGAGGAGTACTGCGAGCTCAAGAGCGTGCTGCTGCCGATGGGCTACACCCTCGACTCGATCTAGACCCCGACACGCCGTCTCCTGGCGGATACGTCTCGCACAAGTTCGCCACGAGACGGCGTGTCGCTGGATAGGTTGGCGCAATGTCGCTGACCGCACCCCCGGACGAGCCCCAACCCGCACCCGTGTCCGGTCTGCGCAAGGTGGTCGCCGCATCAATGGCGGGCACCGTCGTCGAGTGGTACGAATTCTTCCTCTACGCCACCGCCGCCACCCTCGTCTTCAACAAGGTCTTCTTCCCCGCGGTGCAGGCCGGGGGCAATGACCTCGACAACATCATCAAGGCGTTCCTCACCTACGCGGTGGGGTTCGTCGCCCGGCCCATCGGCGGAATCGTGTTCGGGCACTTCGGGGATCGCTACGGACGCAAACACCTCCTGCAGATCGCGATCGTGCTGGTCGGCGTGTCCACCTTCCTGATGGGCTGCCTGCCGACCTTCGCGCAGATCGGCTACGGGGCCCCGATCCTGCTGGTGGCGCTGCGATTCCTGCAGGGTTTCGCGGTCGGCGGGGAATGGGGCGGCGCCGTGCTGCTGGTGGCCGAACACTCCCCCGACTCCCAACGCGGCTTCTGGGCGAGCTGGCCGCAGGCGGCGGTGCCGCTGGGCAACCTGCTGGCCACCCTGGTGCTGCTCACGTTGTCGTGGACCCTCTCCGACGCTGCGTTCCTGGCCTGGGGCTGGCGCGTCGGATTCTGGCTCTCGGTGATCATCGTCGCGATCGGCTACTACATCCGCACCCGGATCACCGATGCGCCGATCTTCCACGAGGCCCGCAAGGAGATCGAGGAGAACAAGGCCAGCTCCTACGGCGTCGTCGAGGTGTTCCGCCGGTATCCGCGCGGGGTGTTCACCGCCATGGGGCTGCGCGTCGCCGAGAACATCCTCTATTACATGGTGGTGACCTTTTCGATCACTTACCTGAAGACCCAGCTGCATATGGACACCAAGCGAATCCTGTTACTGCTCTTGATCGCTCACGTGGTGCAGGCGATCGCCCTACCGATCGTGGGCAGGTACACCGACATCGTCGGACGGCGTGCGCCGTATGCACTGGGTGCCTTACTGGCTGCGGGATGGGGCTTCATCGCCTTTCCCATGTTCAACACCAAGGACGACTGGGTGATCTTGGCGGCCATCGTGATCGGCCTGCTGGTGCACTCGTTGATGTTCGCCGGGCAGCCGGCGATCATGGCGGAAATGTTCCCCACCCGGATGCGCTACTCAGGGGTGTCGGTGGGCTATCAGGTGACCTCGATTTTCGCCGGATCGATGGCTCCGGTCATCGGCACCGCCCTGCTCAGCAAGTACCACAGCTGGGTGCCGGTGGCGATCTACCTGGCGGCCGTCGCCCCCATCACCCTGTTCGCCGTGTGGACGCTGCCGGAAACCAGGGGCAGCTCACTACATGAGCTGGATGCTGCCGACAGGGCGCGCGCCTGACGCTAGGTTGGACCCATGGCGACCTATGGCTGGATCGGTTTGGGGAACATGGGCGGCCCGATGGCCGCGAATCTGGTGGCGGCCGGGCACACGGTGCGCGGTTTCGATCTCTCGGGTGACGCACTGGCTGCCGCGGCGGCCAACGGTGTGACCGCGGTGGACGAGATCGCCGAGGTGCTGGCGGGCGCCGAAGTGGTGTTCACCATGCTGCCCAAGGGTGAGCATGTCCGCTCGGTGTTCGAAGGTCGCTACGGCATCTGGGAAAACGCTTCGCCATCAACGCTTCTGGTGGACAGCTCAACCGTCGACATCGAAACCTCGCGGTACTGTCACGCCGAATCGGCGCGCCGCGGGTTCCGGTTTGTCGACGCCCCGGTGTCCGGCGGAATCAGCGGCGCGCAGGCTGGCACGCTGTGCTTCATGCTGGGTGGGGATTTGGAAAATTCCGGCGCGGCAACCGATTACATCAAACCGATGGCCGGGCGCGTGATCCACGCCGGTGACGGTGGCGCCGGCGTGGCCGCGAAGATCTGCAACAACATGATGCTGTTCATCGACATGATGGCCAATTCGGAAGGTTCACAGCTGGCCGAGCGGCTCGGCCTGGATCCCAAGGTTTTCTGGGAGATCTGTTCGGTGTCCTCGGCGCGATCCTGGGCACAGCAGACCTGGTATCCGGTGCCGGACATCATCGAATCCGCCGCCGCCAACCGAAACTTCGATGCCACCTTCACGGTCGACCTGGCGCACAAGGATGCACGCCTGGCGCTGGCCGCCGGTGAGGCCACCGGTGTGAAGCTACCCGCCGCGACCATGGTGACCGAGCAGTTCCAGCAGCTCATCGACGAAGGCCTGGGCGCCAAGGACTGCTCGCTGATCGTCAAGTACGCGACGCCCGACGGCTCGGCGCGCGGTTACGCGCCGTGACCGGGCCGTTCTTCCCGTAGTTGCTGTAAAAACCGGTTGTACGAGGCTAACTCGTCTTCTTGCCGGGCGTCATCGGCCTCGCGTTCCTCCGTTTCGGCCTGTTCCTCACGCCGCCACCTGATGGCGAAGATCAAGGTAGTCGCGAGCGCGATCGGCTCACCGTAGGACCAGGCCAGCGCGCCCGCCACCGCCTGGTCCTTCACCGGGTCGACGGCCCACGCGGCGGGCGGATTGGCGAAGATGCCGATTAGCGGCCTGGGCGCCATCATGAGGATGACGCCGATGAACACGTGCAACGGCATTTCCACGAAGATGTCGAACATCCTGCCGAGGTTGGTCTGCCGGACCGGCAGCGGGTCGGTGGACAGGATGGGGATGACGAACAGCAGGCCGCTGGCCAAGAAAAAGATCTCTAACCCGTTATGCCCCAACCAGGTAACGGCAATAGTGTCGAACAGCTGGGATAAGTACAGGCCGTAATAGCTGAACAGGAACAGCGGAATCGTGACGGCGGGATGCAACAGCAGCGCGGCCGCGCGGCTGCGCAACCCAGCCAGCGCAGCCACCAGTACCCATCTGCCGGGCCCGTGGTGCGGCGTCGAGCGCAACAACAGCCGCCCCGGTGAGCCCAGCACCAACAACGGCGGCACCAGGATCGACAACGTCAGCTGCTGAAACATGAACGCGCTGAACAACCGAAATCCGTAGCGGTCTATCGACAATCCCATGACCGCGCCCAGAATCAGGCACCCGGACAGGAAGCACGCGGTTGACCACCACGGCCAGCTGCGGCCCATCCGGCGCAGCCGGAGCACGCTCAGCAGGTACCACCCGGCCAGCAGCGCCGCGACAACAGGAAGCACCGGAATGGCGGGCGGGTTCCAGGCGAACAGTGACCACGCTGTCGGCGGTTCGGCGGGGATTGTGGTCAGCCCGCTGAGCCACCTCACGTCGTTCATTGATTGCATTATGCGCATATTTGAATGAACTGGCCATCCGGGCGCCGAACCAGGCGTTCATCGGCAGTTCGGATCGCCGCTAGCCAAACGGCGTTGGTTCACAGCTTTGGTAGCTAGGGTGCGCCACGGGCGGGGCAAACCAGAGGAGGAACGATGGCTGTATCCGTCAATCTCGAGAAGGCACTCGACAAGGCCTACGAGAACAAGGACCTCAAGGACGTCCTCGACGCTCCCCCGTCTGCTCTCGCTGGTCTCACCGAGAAGCACGACGCCGCACTCAAGGAAGCCCTGAACATCTCGACCGTGCGCGAGCTGGGCACCAACAAGTACGTCGCACTTGCTGCCGCGCTGGCGGCTTTGGAGAGCAAGACCGGTTAAACCGTTGGCCGAGAAGGCATCTACGAACGCCAGCCGCTACGTAGATGCCTTCTCGTCGTCAGCCTCGCAGCGCCTCCGCCAACGGCTCTAGCACCGCTGTGTCGTACGGCGGAGGCAGGTAGATGATCGCCACGTCGAGCCCCTCGGCCCCTAGCGCGGCTGCCTCATCGACAACCTTCGCGTAATCGCGATCCTCGCCGAGCCGGATGTGGGCCGAGAGCGTGATCTCAGCCGGATCCCGGCCGATGTCGGCGCAGTGCGCGGCCAGCACATCGCGCTTGCGCGCGAACTCCTCGGGCGGTCCTCCCACGAAATTCCAGTGCTGCGCGTACTTGGCGGTGATCCGCAACGTGCGCTTCTCGCCGCTGCCGCCTATGCAGATCGGCGGGTGTGGTTTTTGCGGCCCCTTGGGCTCGTTGCGAGCGTCTTTGAGCTGATAGAACGTGCCGTCAAAGCTCGTCGTCTCCTGGCTCAGCAGACCGGTGAGCACCTCGCAGGCCTCTTCGAACCGGTCGAATCGCTCCTTGATGCTGCCCAGTTCAATGCCGTAGGCGCCGGATTCTTCCTCGTTCCAGCCGGCGCCGATACCGAGCTCGAGGCGACCACCGGACACGATGTCCAACGCCGAGGCCATATTGGCCAGCACGGCCGGATGCCGATAGTGGATACCGGTCACCAGCACCCCGACGCGCAGCCGCCGGGTGGCCTGCGCGAGCGCGGTGAGGGTTATCCAGCCCTCCAGGCACGGCCCGGTGGAATCCGAGAAGATCGGATAAAAGTGATCAAAGGTCCAGCCGGACTCGAAGACGTCGATCTCGTCGGCCACCTTCCAGATGGCCAGCATGTCGTCCCAGGTGGTGTTCTGCGGAGATGTCTTGAATGCGAAGCGCATTGCACAACCCTATGCAGGATCCACCTGGAGTGTCGACCAGATACGAACTATCCCAGCCGCTGCTTGAGCGCGTCGAACTCGTCCTTGACGCCGCTAGGCAGCTTGTCGCCGATGAACTCGAACCACTCTTCGATGAGCGGCAACTCCGCGAGCCACTCGTCGTTGTTCACCGCGAGCGCCTCGGCCACATCGGCCTCCTCGACGTCCAACCCGGCCAGATCCAGGTCCTCGACGCCTGGAACGGTGCCGATCGGGGTGGATACACCGTTGGCGCGGTGCTCGATCCGGTCAACGATCCACTTGAGCACCCGGCTGTTCTCGCCGAATCCGGGCCACAGGAAGCGTCCGTCATCGCCACGGCGGAACCAGTTCACGAAGAACACCTTGGGCAGCTTGGACTCGTCGGCCTGCTTACCAACGTTGATCCAGTGGTTCAGGTAGTCGCCCACGTGGTAACCCATGAAGGGCAGCATCGCCATCGGGTCGCGGCGCACGGTGCCGACCTTGCCCTCGGCGGCCGCGGTCTGCTCCGAACCCAGGGTGCCGCCGATGAACACGCCGTGCTGCCAGTCCCGGGCCTCGGTCACCAGCGGCACAGTCGTCTTGCGGCGGCCGCCGAACAGGATGGCCGAGATCGGCACACCCTGCGGGTCATCCCACTCGGGAGCCAGGATGGGGCACTGCGACATCGGGGTGCAGTAACGCGAATTCGGATGCGCCGCTTTGGTCTCGGTCTCGCGCAGAACCCAGTCCTGACCCTTCCAGTCGATCAGGTGCTCGGGCTCGCCCTCCAGACCTTCCCACCACACGTCGTTGTCGTCGGTACGTGCGACGTTGGTGAAGACGGTGTTGCCAGCCTCGATGGTCTTCATGGCGTTGGGGTTCGAGCTCCAGTTGGTGCCCGGCGCCACGCCGAAGAAGCCGAACTCCGGGTTGACGGCGTACAGACGGCCGTCCTTGCCGAAGCGCATCCAGGCGATGTCGTCACCCAGAGTCTCTGCGCGCCAGCCGGGGATGGTCGGCTGAATCATGGCGAGGTTCGTCTTACCGCAGGCCGACGGGAAGGCCGCGGCCACGTAGTAGGCCTTGTTCTCCGGCGAGATGAGTTTGAGGATGAGCATGTGCTCGGCGAGCCAGCCCTCGTCATGGGCCATCGCCGAGGCGATGCGCAGCGAGTAGCACTTCTTGCCCAGCAGCGCGTTACCGCCGTAACCCGAACCGTACGACCAGATTTCACGGGATTCGGGGAAGTGGGTGATGTACTTGGTGTCGTTGCACGGCCACGGCACGTCTTCCTGACCGGGCTCCAGGGGCGCACCGATCGAGTGCAGCGCCTTGACGAAGAATCCGTCGTCGCCCAGCTTCTCCAGAGCGGCGGCACCCATGCGGGTCATCACCCGCATGGAGGCAACGACGTACTCCGAATCGGTGAGCTCCACACCCAGCTTGGGGTCCTCGGCACCGAGCGGGCCCATGCAGAACGGCACCACCCACATGGTGCGTCCGCGCATGCTGCCCCGGAACAGCTCGGTCATGGTCGCGCGCATCTCGGTGGGGTCCACCCAGTTGTTGGTGGGACCGGCGTCCTCTTCACGCTCCGAGCAGATATACGTCCGCGATTCCACCCGGGCGACGTCCGACGGGTCCGACAGCGCCAGGAACGAGTTGGGGTGCTTCTCGGCGTTGAGCCGCTGGAAGGTGCCCGCGTCCACTAGTTGCTGAGAAACGCGCTCGAACTCTTCATCGGAACCATCAGCGAACACGACCCGATCAGGTTGTGTCAGCTCAGCGACCTCGCGGACCCAAGCGAGCAATCCGGCGTGTTTCGTCGGAGCGTTGTCAAGACCGGGAATGGTCGCTGCTGTCATCGAGAGCATCTCCTCGTTGAGCCGGGTGAGGTACGCAGTTGCCGCACCGGCGCTGGTCGGAACCTAGATATATGAGGTTAGCGCTGGCGCTATTCAGCGTGAAACGGGGTTGGTACGTATCCATCAATAACAAGCGAGCTTCGGCCAGTACTTCCCGCGGTACAACCCCAGCCCATTTACTTACCGCCGATGCGACCGTGCTCGATGAGCTCCCAGTGCGCACCCGCACCGCGGGCCCAGGTCTCATACGTGCCGTCCGCCCCGAACGTGGTCACCTTGTCGGCGATACCGTCCTCGTCGATGTCGGACACCACCGATAACCCGTCAGGTTCATGCAGCGTGACGGTGTCGCCGATGCCGTCATGGTCGGTGTCGATGAGGTCTGTTCCGAGGTCCACCAGACCGCCATCGGTGGGCAGGTACATGTGGTGATCGACGTGCAGATCGGGGCTGAGTGCATGGCCTGGTTCGTGCACCCCTTCACCTGGCCCCCCAAGGCCCACATGGAAACCCTGGTCAAAACCATCGATCATGTCTCTGCCTAACCCTCGCGCGCGCGGCCTATCGATCTATTCTCGGCTGTTCCCGCGATCGCGTCCAGCCGTTCGGTGACCGCCGTTAACGCTTTATGTACGGAGGGCAGGTCGCGGTTGCGCAGCGCCGTTGCGCGCGCGGTGTTCATAGCGGCCTCACGCAGCTCGGAATCAATTTGCCCGACCCGGGCGGCCAGCTTGTCGTTCTCACGTTCGTCGATCTCGACCAGATCGGCGTTGAGCCTGGTCTCCACCTCCAGCACCCGCGCGGCGACCCACTGCTCCAAGTACGCCCGCAGCTCTCCCGTGGTGTCTCCCAACCACCGGTCCAGCACCGTCCGGTCGTGCAAGAGCCCGCGCACCGCCACCAGCCACACCGCGATGCAGGCACCGGCGATGAGGCCCACCGCCAATCCCGCCGGCGCCAGGCCGGGACGCGCATACGCCACCAACCGGGACACCGTCAATGCCGCGCCCAGCCCGAAGAACACCCCGAACAGCGCCATCATCCGGGTCTCCAGCCGACGTGATCGCACCGAAGGATCTGGTGCTTCGGGCGGCAGCGGCCGATTCGCGCTGGGGCGCGGCGCCGCCCAGCGTTGGGTTACCTCGGCCGAGATCTCGGCCAGGTGTTCCTCGGTGCCCTGTTCCACTTCGGCGACCACCTCGGCCGCCCGGCGCCGCACCCGATCGCCGAAGCCGGGCACATCGCGGCGCTTCAGTTCGGCGATGTCCTCGCGCAGCTCGCCGGCCACCGAGCCCACTCGCTTGCGCGCGAAGTACAGCAGCGTCATGCGTGCCTGCGCGATGCGGTTGCGCAACGCCAAGGTCCGTTCGGACTTGCCCGAACGCGTGCGCCGTACCGCCGCCTGCCGCTGATTGCGCAGTTCGTCCGCGCGTGCACCCTCCCCGGCCTCCGGCGGCACATTCAGCATTCCCTGCAGACGAGTCGCCCAGGCACGCAGCCGGTTTCGCTCAGCCAGGGCGGGTTCCTCACGAACCTTGCGCACTGCCCGCACCAATTCGTCGAGTCCCACTGCCGTGCCACGCGTCGAGACCCCCAGCCAGGTGATACCGCTGAATCGGGAGTCGTGCTCGGCCAGGATCTCCCGATTCCGGTTCATGACCTCACGCCAGGACTGGTGCACATCGATCTTGGAAACCACCGCGACGAGCGCATCGGTGTTGGCGGCGGCCAGCTGAATCAGACCGCAGTCCGACGGTGTGAGCGGTGCGGTTCCGCTGCACACGAAAACCACCGCCGAGGGCGCCTGCCCGTGCTGCAGCTCCTCAGGCTCGACGATGCGCACACCCGATATGCGTGAGGACAGCTCGGTGGCCAGGGTGCTCGCGCCGGCCAGCCAGCTGCCGGTCACCATCACGGCGTCGTGCGCATGCACGCCGAGCGGACCGAGGGTGGGGTCCACCGCCAGCACCAGCTCGTCGACCCGCTTGTCGGTAGGAGTTGTCACGCCCGGCCCCCCGCCAGCCGCCACAAGCGCAGCGATCCCCGCACGATGTCCGTGCCCATTGCCGCGTATGTGGCGTTCACCGGTCCGGCGGCGAATCGCTGCCAATGTTCGGCGCGGTAGCGGTGATCTTCTGGATGATCGCTCAGCTCCACCGTCAGGCCCGCCGCCGTCGCGGCATCCACCGCACACTGCATCGCCGCGACCACCACGTCGTCACTGGTCAAGAAGGCGTCAATCTGCACCGGCAGCACACCCGTCACGCCGATCCTGCGGAGTTCGGCGAGCACCGCGCGCATTCGGCGGTACCAGCCCTGGGCAATGGCCACGCGAATCGCGTTCACCACCGCGTCGATGCCCGACAGGTCGCGCAGCAGTGCGGCGAGTCCCGGGGCCGCCAGGGTGGGAACCTGCCGAAGCGCCCCGATCGCGCACCCCATCGGGTACAGGTCCAGTTCATGGAGCAACCGCTGCCTCATCGAAACCGGCACCTGGTGTGTGCCGGTGACGAAGGCATCGACGGAACTGGTGTCCGCAGGGTCCCCGACCATCAGTTTGAGGGCCTCGACCATGGCTTCATCGATATCCGCCAACGGAACGTGCGCCGATAACGGCAGCGTCGGCACCCGCGTCTCCAGACGGTACTGGGCGCACCGCTCCACAGCAGCGGTCCAGGGGCCGCGAGCGGCGCCGGGATCGGTCAGATCTGCCTTGTTGAGAATCAGCACCTTGGGTGCGTTGGATGCCTCCAGTACAGCGCGGTCCTCGGGCTTGAGCGCCTCCGCGAACACCACCACGTCGACGTCAGCCACGATCGGTTCCGACGGGATTGGCACCTCGATAAGCGCATGCCCCGGCCCGTCCGCTGCCGGCAGGGTGCGTCCCAACGCGCCGATCACGCTGGTGACGCCCACACCGGCCCGGCCCCGGACGGTAACCCGAAGAGGGTCTCCCGACCGCACCGCCAGATCGTGAATCCGCTGGCCGCCGTGCACCTGGCGAACCTCAGGACGCGTGACGAACCGGTCGAGCGCTCCCCGGAAGACCTCAAACCCCCGCGTCATTGCTTTGCAGACCCAATCTCATCGCGCTTACGGAAATGCTCACATTGTCACCTGATCCGATGGAGGGTTCCACCCTGGTAGGCAACTGTTGAGTATCAATATGCGCTGGGATTATGGGATCTGCCGCCCATGAGTGACCATGGGAAGATGCGTTGTGACGGCCAGGAGCGGGGCTGTGTGGCATCTGAAACAGCCACCGACGAGCTCCCTGGGACCGGCGGGGTCCAATCCACGGCCGGTACGGACGGCCGCGACCACCACCCCCGCCGCGTATCCAGCTTCCGTTCACGGGGGTCATCGCTGTCCGACGGCCAGCAGAAGGCCTGGGACAAATCCTGGCCGACCTATGGGCGCGTCGCCCGGGAAGCCGACGGCACCTGCCCACCGCTGGAACCTGCGGCCTGGTTCGGCCGCACTGCGCCCTTGATTCTTGAAATCGGCTGTGGCACAGGCACATCCACCGCCGCGATGGCGATAGAAGAACCACAATTCGATGTGCTTGCGGTGGAGGTATACCGCAAGGGCCTGGCGCAGTTGCTCTCGGCGATCGATCGTGAGGGCATCGAGAACATCCGGCTGATCCGCGGCGACGCCCTGGACGTGCTGGAGTACCTGCTGCCGTCGGGATCGCTGACCGCGGCGCGGGTGTTCTTCCCGGACCCCTGGCCCAAGGCCCGCCACCACAAGCGGCGGCTGCTCCAACCGGGCACCGTGGCCCTGCTGTCTGACCGCCTCCGGCCGGGCGGCACCCTGCATGTGGCCACCGATCACGCGAACTATGCCCAGCACATCGCCGAGGTGGGCGATAACGAGTCCACGCTGCGGCGCCTTGAGCTCGACGATCCGCGCATTCCCGTCTCCGTGAACCGGCCCACCACTAAGTTCGAGGGGAAAGCGCACACGGTCGGCAGTGCGATCAACGACTTCGTCTGGGAGCGATTGTGAGCCTCGCCGAGGACTTGGAGCGCCCCAACACCGTGGACGAGACGGCCCACCGACGGCGGGTGCTGCGAGTACTGCTGGTGTGGGACGCACCCAACCTCGACATGGGCCTGGGCGCCATCATCGGCGGCCGCCCCTCCGCGGAGAACCGGCCCCGGTTCGACGCCCTGGGCCGCTGGCTGCTCGAACGCACGGCCGCCTATTCGGCGGATCACCCCGATTGCCTCGTCGAACCCGAGGCCACAGTGTTTACCAATATCGCGCCGGGAAGTGCCGACGTGGTGCGCCCATGGGTCGAGGCGCTGCGCAATGTTGGGTTTGCGGTATTTGCCAAACCCAAGATCGACGAAGACAGCGACGTCGACGTCGACATGCTTGCTCACATCGAGCTACGGTCCGACGAAGGCCTGGCCGGGGTGCTTGTGGCCTCGGCGGATGGTCAAGCCTTCCGAGAACCGATGGAGAAAATCGCCGGTGACGGGGTGCCCGTCAGTGTGCTGGGATTTCGCGAACATGCGAGTTGGGCGCTAACCTCGGATACTCTGGAGTTCGTCGATCTCGAGGACATACCCGGAGTTTTCCCCCGAGCCTTACCGCGGGTGGGTCTAGATTCGCTCCCCGACGAAGGCGCCTGGTTGCAGCCATTCCGACCCTTGTCGGCGTTGCTGACGTCCAGGACATGAAAACCGGCGCGTGAGAGACGCTAGTTAGGAGATTCTGTGTTCGCCTGGTGGGGCCGAATGGTGTACCGGTATCGGTTCATCGTCGTTGCCGCGTTCGTCACGGTCTGCCTGGGTTCCGGGCTTTTCGGGATAACGCTCGGCGACCACGTGACGCAGAGTGGCTTCTTCGCGGACAACAGCGAGTCGGTGAAGGCCTCCGTGATGGCCGACGACGCGCTCGGACGCGACCGGACCACCCACGTCGTCGCCGTCATCGCAGCCCCCGAGGGCAAGACGGTCGACGATCCCGCTTTCCAGAAGAAGGTCATCGACCACTTCGACCAGCTTCAGAAGGACAACCCCAACGAGGTCTACGGCTGGGCCGGCTGGTTACGCGCCCCCACCACCACAGACCCCACCGTCAAACGGATGGTCACCGACGACCGTAAACACACCTTCGTCTCGGTCAGCCTCAAGGGCGACGACGACGACACCATCCTCAACAACTACAAAGCCCTGTCTGATCCGGATAAGGACCACGACCCCGCCAAGAACAAGTTCCTGCTCGACGGCGTCGACATCCAGCTGGCCGGCCTGCAGCCTGTGGCCAGCGAGCTGACCGGAACCATCGGTACCGACCAGCAGCGCATGGAGGTGCTGTCGCTCCCGATCATGGCGGTCGTGCTGTTCTTCGTCTTCGGTGGTGTGATCGCGGCGGGCCTGCCGCTGATGGTCGGCGGTCTGACCATCGCGGGCGCACTCGGCATCATGCGGCTGATCACGCTGTTCGCCCCCGTGCACTTCTTCGCTCAGCCGGTGGTCACGCTCATCGGCCTGGGTATCGCCATCGACTACTCGCTGTTCATCGTCAGCCGCTTCCGCGAAGAAATCGCCGAGGGTTACGACACCGAAACCGCGGTCCGGCGCACCGTCATCACCTCCGGCCGCACCGTCATGTTCTCGGCCACGCTGATCGCGGCCGCCCTGATGCCGATGCTGATCGTGCCGCAGCAGTTCCTGAGGTCGCTGACGTACGCCGGTATCGCCTCGGTGCTACTCGCCGCGATTCTGGCGGTCACCGTGCTGCCGGCGTGCCTGGGTGTTCTCGGGCGCCATGTCGATGCCCTGAGCATCAAGCGGTTCAGCCGCACCAAGTCGCGCGAGGAGCTGGAGAACGGCTTCTGGGGACGCACCGTCGTCTTCGTGATGCAGCGGCCGCTGGTCTTCGCCGTCCCGATCGTCATCGTGATGCTGCTGCTGATCATCCCGCTGGGCAACCTCAAGCTCGGCGGATTCAGTGAAAAGTACTTGCCGCCAACGAATTCGGTTCGCGTAGCTCAAGAGGACTTCGACAAGCTGTTCCCCGGGTTCCGTACCGAGACCATCACCATCGTGACCAAGGGCGCCACGGATTCGCAGCTCAACCAGATCCGGGCCGACGCCATGAAGGTTCCCGGGTTCGTCGAACCCGGCGGAGACAAGAGCCAGATGTGGCAGCGCCGCCAGTCCGTCAAGACCGACGGCGACGCCAGCGTCAAGGTCATCCAGAACGCCCTGATCAACCGTGATACCGCCGGGGCCAAGGTCAAAGAGCTCCGCGCGATGTCCGTTCCCAAGGGCGTCACGATGTATGTCGGTGGTACTCCCGCCCTCGAGCAGGACTCGATCGACACCGTGTTCGACAAGCTCCCGCTGGTGATCGTGATCCTGATAAGCGTCACCACAATCCTGATGTTCCTGGCATTCGGCTCACTGGTCTTGCCCATCAAGGCAGCCGTCATGAGTGCCTTGGGCCTGGGTTCGACGATGGGCATCTTGACCTGGATATTCGTCGACGGACACTTCTCCAAGTGGCTGAATTTCACTCCGACACCGCTGACCGCGCCGGTGATCGTGCTGATCATCGTCGTCATCTACGGCCTGTCCAGCGACTACGAAGTGTTCCTCATGTCCCGCATGATCGAGGCGCGGCATCAGGGCCTGTCCACCACCGAGGCTGTGCGCGTGGGTACTGCCAACACCGGGCGGATCATCACCGCGGCCGCGTTGATCCTGATCGTGGTGGCCGGCGGCTTCGCCTTCTCCGATCTGGTGATGATGAAGTATCTGGCCTTCGGTCTCATCGCCGCCTTGATCCTGGACGCCACCGTCGTCCGCATGCTGCTCATCCCGGCGGTCATGAAGCTGCTCGGCGACGACTGCTGGTGGGCACCGGCCTGGATGAAGCGCATCCAGGTGAAGCTCGGCCTCGGCGAGGTCACCCTGGCCGACGAGCGCAAGCGCCCGACCGGACGCGAGCAGGCCATCGCGGCTGCCAGTTCTCCGGTCGGGTCCAACGCACGCACCACCAAGCTGCAGATCGCCTCCGAGCGCACCCGGTTGCCCTCGACACCCACACCGCGCCAACATGATCCGTCCGCACCGGCGCGGCCCACTCCGCCGCCTCCCGCTCCTCCGACCACCCCGGTCAACATCGCGAGCGACGACAGTGGGGACGCCCCCGCGACAACGCGGATGTCGGTGCCCGGCAAGAACGTTGCGCCTACCGACGCGCCCACCACGCGCGTACCTGGCGGCAATCCGACGGGCCCGGACGCTCCGACCACCCGCAGCAGCGTCCCCGGCGCTCAGCGCCCGGCCCCCCGGAACGCCGATCGGGAGATCGAATCGTGGCTCGGTGAGCTGCGCGGCCCCAAGCAGTCCGGCTCTGCCCCGGCCGAGTCGGGCGACGCGACCACCGCGATTCCCGTCGCGAAGCCCAACCCTGCCAATGGCACCTCGGGTGAGGATGCGACAACGGCGATGCCTGTCGCCAATCCCGAAGCCACTCGACAGGGTCCGCCACGGGCTCCCCGTCCGTCACGGGCCCAGCAGACCGCGCCGCCGTCCGCCGACGCGACGGAAGCATTGCCTGCGTCCGATCAGAAGCGCACGCCGCAACAGCAACAGGAAGCGGACGAGGCCACTCGCCGCAGCCGTGGTGGCAGTGTCAGCGCACAGGATCTGCTACGTCGTGAGGGGCGCCGCATCTAGCGCGACAGTTCGTGCGCCGTCTCTCGTATTCGTGCTGGTGACATGACGCAAGACGTTCATCACTCCGAGGCAGCCGCATTCCTTTCCGCCCTCGGAGGACTGATCGGACAGTATCTGGGTGGGACGATTACTGCGCGGATATACACCCGGAACTTCATGTCGCTGAGATCGAGATTTATTACGGATGCGGTGGTCGATGATCCAGCGGTACGTGAAATGTTCACGGATCTCGAAGACTATGTGCCCGCGTACCAGCCCCCCGATCCGGCCGAACCACATGCGATCTCCGAGGCGGAGATGCGCCGCCGCCTGATCGATGAGCGAGTTCCTGCTCTCGAAGAGCGTTACGGAAGATTCCTCGAGCTTCACACGCCTGATGCCGAATACCTGACCAAACAAAACGATTTGGCGCGCAAGATCTATGATCTGCAGTCTGCATATGCACGAGGCTCGGTCTCTGGAGAGGACTTCGTCACGAGCATCTACGAGATCCAGGACCTCGGAGACCAGTGGCAGATCTTCCACGACCTCTTCGATACCGCGTACGCGGATGCCGCAGAGCTCGAGATGGGTTCTCCTGGCATCGGGAGCGACGCATACGGGCGCGATGCACGATTGTTGGCTGCCGAGCGGGCACAGACCTTCGAACGCACTTTTGGTTTAGCCGCCGACTGAACTCGACTTCGATACGGATTGCTCATCGCGCGTTGCGTATTCGCGCGCGTACAGCGTGCCGCCACCCAGGAGTAGCAGCCCGGTGACGATGAACGCTCCAATACGGGCGATGCCGTCGAGAGTGGCCAGGTCGAAGAGGAACAGCTTGGCAACGGCCATCGCTGCGAGCACGAATCCCGTTCTGGTGACCCAGCTCTGATCACGGTAGCGTCGTAGGCCTGCCAGTAGCAACGTCACGGAGACGACCATCCAGGATACGGTCGCCAGACCATGTCCCAGCAGGAAACCATCATTGTTGCCCAGCAGCGCAGTGCCGGAGAGCACAACAGCCGCGGTCCCCGAGTACAGCATCGATACCCCGGCCAGCACGCCACGCGCCGGAGCGGACTGCGGGCTCGCCCAGCCGACCCGATGCATCGCCGCCATCACCATGCCGACCGTGGCGGCACTCAGCACGCTCGCCACGATCAATAGCGGACCCGCACCGCGCACGGCGCTAGCCGAGTTGGTCAGTAGTTCCGGGGGTACGTACGCGATGTAGGCCGCACCGCCCAGCACACCGAACGCCTGCCCGAGCACCAACGAAATACGTTCCCTCAGTTGATATCCAAGGGCAGACAGGGTCAGTGCAAGCACCAGCAGCACCACCACGAGCAGGGCGTCCCGGGCGCCCTGGACCGATGCCTGCAGCAGCGCCAGCCCCACCACCGAGGCCATGGCGATGCGCGCATGTATCGGAAGGCCACCCACCAGCAGCAGCACCGCACCCATCACTGCGGCGACCCCAACCGGCATCAGCACGCCCAACGGCCACACCGGGAGGAACAGGGCACTGTAGAGGCCGGGTGTGCAAGCAACCGCGATCATCACCGACGAGGTGAGATCACCCTCATCTCCGGTAAGCAGCCACAGCGACCCCACCAGGGTGACCAACAGTGCCAGCACCGCCATGATGAGCAAGGCGTGCGGGTGCTCCTCCCCTGCCGCGGCACCAATCGCGCCCAGCAGCGTCAAGCTGACGCCCACGGTCCGAAAAGCATGCAGTACTGGCCAATTCCGGCCAATCTGGGCGGGCAGACTCGCGATCAGTAGCACCAGTGCGAAAGCTGCAAGTTCAACGGTAAAACCGTTGGTGAGGATGGGCGCCAGCACCGTGATCGCGCCGACCACACCCGCCGCAAAGGGTTGAGAGTTCCACTGCCGCGCCAGCACCAGGCCCGCGCCCGCGATGGCCAGCCCGAGCGCCAGTCCCGCAATCACTGGAATCCGGTGATAGATCACCGTGAGTGCCAGCACATCAAAGTACCCCGCCGCGAATCCTGTTGCTGCGGTGGCGATACCACCGACACGGCCACCAGGTCTGGATTGCACCCGGATGCCAAGGGCAACCAGACCCGCGGCAAGGACGGCGCCGGAGGCCATGCGCGGGACCGGACCGAAGTACCCACTCTTGGCGGCGAGGACCAGGAGCATCACCACACCCGCGAGTGTCACCACCGCGCCCGCGAGGGCCATTGCCTTGCTGGCGAATCCTTCACGTGCCCAAAACGGCTCCCGCGGCAGGGGCGTGGTAGGCACCGGGGCCTGAACGGGCGGTGCGAGAGCAGCCACCGGAGCGTGTGTCGCGGGTACCGGTGCAGCCAGCGGAGGCGCCCCCTGAGCACGCCGGTAGTCATCCCAATACCGCTGCGCCTTGAGATATTCGGCCTGAGTCCATTCGACCATTCGGCCCCGCAACGCATCGAGCTCCGCACGCAGTGCGCGCTCACGCCCGTCCAACTCATCGAGCGCGGCGGTCATCTGCTGCAGCTGTGGATCTGTCATGCCTCTGAGCGTCGCGGCTACGGGTCCCGTAGTGAACACGTAGACCTACCTCGATGGGTAGGGGTTTCTCACGCCGTTAGGTAGCGCTACTCAGCACCACGCATCCGGTCCGGCGCATCCGCCGCCACGTGACCCAGATACGCGGTGTACAGGGTCCGGGAGGCAAAGGACTCCTGCTCGCCCCACGGCAGTTGCGGCCTGGTGACGAGCAGCGAGGCAACCCCATGCGTGGTCGCCCACAGTTGCAAGGCCGGTTCCAGGGTATTGCCCGGCGGGAACAGTTCCTCGTCGACGAGTTCCTGAACAACGCCGCGAAGATGCAAAAAGGCTGAACTGTTGAGTATCTCGTCAGATTCGATACCCCGCCGTGGTGGTCGGGTGGTCGCGAACCGGTACATCAACGGGTTCTGCGCGGCGAAGCGCACATAGGCCAGGCCGAGTGTGTGTAGACGTTCCACCCCGGCAGCGATGTTGGACGTTGCCCGCTGCAGTGCCTCACCGAGTTGCTCGAAGTACCTGGAGCACAGCGCGTCCGCCAATTCGTCGGTGCTCGAAAAATGCCGGTAGAAGGACGGTGCCGTGATGCCCAGCGCCCGCGTCAATTCGCGGGCCGACGGGGCCCGGGCCTCGCCCGATCTACGGATGAGATCCATTGCCGTATCGATGATCTGCTGTCGCAGCAGCCAACCCTGCCCCCGGGGCAGGCGCTTTCTCGGTGCGGTTGCGTTGTTTTCGTCATCCATGTGTCACTCCACCGCATGTCCTGGATCAGCTCGGGGGCGCGATGGGTAGTGTCGGGCCGCCCTGAGGTGTAGGGATGGTGAACCTCCCCTTGGGAGTGGGGTCCGTGGTCTTCCCGAGATCGGCACCGGCCGGCGGCCCCGCGGTGTCGTCGCCCGCGGGGCGCGGAGCGTTCTTGGCCCCGCGGATCAGAACCGCCGGATCGTCGTTGGCGCAGTACGTATAGATAGGCGGTTCCGGGAAATCGGCCGAAGAGGGCGGTACTCGCGGAGTGCCGTAGTCACAGGCGTAGCGCGGGTACAGATCTGCCGTGGCCCACACGCCACCGTCGCGCATGGTGTCAGCGATGCCACCGAACACCGAGCCCCGGTAGTTGGGGAAGAACGCGTTGATGGCTGGGGTACGCACGTACAGCATCTGCGCTGTCGAAGCGAGGTTGGCCAGGAGCGCGACCATGGTGTCGGAGTTGTCGGCGAACAGGTTGTCGACGGCACCCAGGGTCTTGGGGGTTTGATCGACGAGGGTGCGGTAGCCGTTTTGCATCTTGTCCACGCCGCGCAGGGTGCGGCCCAGCTCGTTGGCGGTGGCTTGGATGCCCGAGTTCTTGTCGGCGGCCAAGGTGAGCACCACGCGGCTGGTCTTGAGCAGGCTGGTGGTCTCGGGCAGCACCGAATCCAGGGTGCTCAGCAAGAAGGTGCCGCCGTCGATGATCTCGGTGAGCTTGCGCGGGCCTTCCTTGCTCAGGCTCAGTTCCTTCTTGATGAGCTCCAGCTTCTTGGGATCCACCTGTGCCAGCAGACCATCGGCATCGGCTAACAGCTTGGCCAACGTCACCGGCACCTGCGCACCCTCAGAGATCACGCTGCCGTCCGTGAGGAACGGGCCTTGCTGACCGGGCCCGCCCTCGAAGTTGAGGTACTGCTCACCGGCTGCCGACAAACCCGTCACGCGGACTTTCGCCGCAGTCGGAATCCGGTACCTGGATTGAATCTCGGCGGTCGCATTCACACCCTGCTGGGTAATCTCGAGCGACTGCACCGTCCCAATCTTGACCCCCCGCAACGCCACATCCTGATTCGGCAACAACCCACCGGACTCCGGCAGCTGCACCATCACCCGATACGTCGAGGCAAATGGGTTGACGCGCAACGCGCCTACGAACAGATAGACCACCGCCACGACCATGGTCAGTGCCAGAGCGATACCCGACAACGCCGCCTTCTGGCGGTGGCCCGCACGCGCAGCGCCGACCAGAGTATTTGCAAGCGCGTTGATCATCGCCCACCTCCCGGAGCGGGCGGGATCGTCTCGATGACACCGGGCTCGGTGGGGCTGGGGCGCACCGGAACTTCCTGCCCGTACGCACCCTGGCCGACGACGCGTTCCTGCAAGCGCCATAGCGTGTACTTAACGGACCCCACCAGTTGCGCCCAGTTGTATCGCTTAGGGCCGTGTAGACCTGTGTCGGCGTGAGAACCCGCATCGGGTATCGAGCCGAGAACCAACTGGTCTATTCCCGCAGTGAGGGACAGCGAGTTACCGGCGGTTGCTTTGATCGCGGTGGGCATGATCCGGTTGAAGGCAGCAAGGCTGGTGTCGGGATCCAGCGCCACGTCATTCCATGCCTTCGCAACGGTATTGGCGTCCTTGATAACGCTGCGACCACTGGTGTCCGTACCGGCAATCGATGGGAACTTCTGCAACTGCTTGGTGGTGTCGCCCGCCATCACCAAGAGTTCGGACAGCTGTGCGGTATTGGCGGCCAGCGTCTCCGTGGCCGGCCCCGCCGCCGTCACGATATCGGTAATAGCCTGATTCTTGGCGTCGATCCGGTCAGCCAGCTGCGAAGTCTGGGTAAGGGCGTCAGAGATCTCCGCTGAGCGTGAATTCAGCTTTCCCAGTAACTGATTGGAGTCGTTGATCAGATCTCCGAATGCATGGCCCTGATCATCGGTCGCCTTTCCGAAACCATTGACAATATTGGTCAGGTTGCGTACGGCACCCCCGTTGGAGGCTAGCGCGGCCGAGCTGAGCACCGATTCCACTGTGGCGGCGGCGGTCGTCGAGTCCAGACCGATGGTGTCACCGTCTTTCAGGAGCGGGCCATCCGACAGTGCCCCCGCAGGGGGACGGATCGAGACAAAAACATCACCGAGTGGTGTGGCCGAACGCAATTCGGCGGTGCTGCCCTTGGGCAGCCGAACCCCGTCAGAGATGCGCAACGTAGTGATCGCCGTGTAGTTACTCACGTGCATCTCGTCGACCTGTCCCACATCGGCACCGGCGAGTTTGACCTTCGCACTGTCCGGCAGGTTGAGGACGTTGGCGAACAGCGCCGTGAGGCGGTATCCGCCACTGCCGATACCCGGCGCGGGCAGGGGCAGGTCACCGAGACCGTTGGTGGCACAACCACTCAACACAGCAGCGGCCGCGACCGCCGAAGCCGCCAGTATCTTGCGCGCGCCCATCACTTCTGCCCCATCGCCGCGAGTCCGTCCAGCATGTAGGTCAGCCCAAAATCGGGTCCATAATCCTGCAATGTCCCGGTGCCACAGCCCAATTGACGTAGGCCCATCATGTTGCAGATTTCCTTGTCCATCTGGCTCTCGAATAGCAGCCGGTCGGTCATGAACCGGATACGCAACCGCTTGTTGTCCTGGTCCACGACGTTGTACATGTTGTCCCATGCCAACGGCTGGACGTCGATCCACTCGGAGATCTCACGCTGGTTGTCCACTACCGCTTTGAGCGCGGTGTTGGAGTTGAGGATGGTTTGTTTGAGGTTGTCGCGATTGGCCTCGACAATGTCTCCAGCTTGCTTCACCAAATCGTTGAACTTGTGCCCAGTGGACCCGGTTCCCAATGCCTCATCATCGAGGATTTGGCTCAGTTGGTGAACAGTAGAGGCGAATTCACGCAACTTGCCATCGTTGGCTGCCGCTGCGTCAAACAGCGAGCTAACGTTCTTGATGATGGTGGTCAACTGCTCGCGGGTGGTCACCCCACCTTCGGAACTCAGGCGCAGCGCCTTGGATAACTCACCGAGCCCGGACTTGATCTTCTCCCCGTTGTTATCGGCGACCCCGACAGCCGAGTTGACGATATCGGCCACCGGCCCCTGACCCTTGCCATCTCCTTTGAGGGACAATGAAAGCCGGTCCAGCATGCCTAGCACCCTGTCGAACTCCACCGGGGTTTTGGTGTGGTCCAATCCGATGGTGTCACCGTCTTTGAGAGTCGGCCCGCCGCGATAGGGCGGAGACAGCTCGACCTGGCGGTCGGTCAGGATCGAGGTGGACAGCGTGACTGCCTGGACATCGGCAGGCACCTTCACATCTTTGTCAACCGTGAACTGCACCTCGACGTAGCCGGATTGCGGCGTGATCTTCGTAATCTTTCCTACCGGCATACCGAGCACCGCAACGACATTCGACTCATACAAACCGGAGGCATTGTCGAACTGCGCGGTCAGCGTGATGTGATCGAGTTGCGATTTCACGAAATACGCCCCCGCGCCGATGACGGCCGCGGCCAGCACCACTACCGTGCCGACCATCGCGATCAGCCGGTTCCGCCTAGCGCCCATTGTCATCATTTGCAGTCCTTGAAGTACGGGATCATTCCGAATTGCTTGGCGCGCCCACTGATCGCACACATCCACGAATCGACCAACAGGCCATTCGACAGGTTGATGTCGATAGCGTTGCCGGTACCTGTCGAGTTGGCGATACCGCGTATCAAAACCGGCGCAATCGGGTAGAGACTGCGTAGCAGATCGTCGTGCTTACCCAGCATGTCGGAAAGCCCCCGCGCCGTCTTGAGCATCTCGTCGAGCTGCGGGCGGTCCTTGATCAGGACCTTGCTGAGCTGCTCAACCAGGTTCGTGAATGACTGCAGCATTGCGTGAAAAGTGGCGCGGCGGGCCACGAGCTCACCGAGCAGATCTTGCCCCTGGTTGATCAGCACGCCAATGCCGGACTGCTGGCGACGCAAGGTGTTGGTCACCTTTTCGGTGCTCTTGAGCAGCGTCCCCAACTGATCGCGCCGCTCGGCGATCACCGAGGACAGCGACTGGATGTTCGCCATTGCCTCTGGTACCACGTTGGGCAGTCCCTGCAGTTGCTTGCCGAGGATGCTCAGTGACTGAGCCACCTTGTCGAAATCGACTTGGTCAAAGGTGTTCGTCGCCCCAGCCAGCGCGGCCTGCAGATCGTAAGGAACCTCGGTATGCGCGAGATCAATTGTCTTGCCAGGCAATGCCCCCGCACCCTTGGGCTGCAGATCCAAGTACCGGGATCCCAGGATGGTGGTGACGCGGATCGAGGCTTTGGTGTCCTTGCCCAACGTGATGTCGTCTCGGACGCTGAGCCCGGCTTCAACATGGTCACCGACCAGTTTCATGCCCGTGATGTTTCCGACGGGTATACCCGCCACCGTGATCGGCTGACCCGCGCGTAACGAGGCAGCCTGCGCGAATTCCGCCGTGTAGGTGGTGTAGCCCAAGCCCATGGCCTTGACCAGCAGCATGCCACCCACCAGCGCAGCGATTGCCGCGATAGCGATGAACCCGAGCCAGGTCTTGTTGTAAGTCTCGACCGGCCGATTCTTGATCCTCTGCCATCTGGATTGCTCAGCCATTGGCCATGTTCCGGCATCGCGGGGTGTGCTGGGCGACGTTTCCAGGCGTAGCGGCGTTGACGATGATCGGTATCACGTCATTGAGACCGGGGAAGAAGCCGGTGAGGTTCAGGTCGCACATGTAGACGTTGATGAACGCTCCCTCGGAGTAAAAGCGAGACAGCCCCTTCAGAGTGAGCGGCAGGTTGGCTCCCAGGAACGCGTACTGCGGTTCAATACTCACCACATGCTTTCCGAATCCGGGCTGGCGGGTGATGAGTTCGTCGAGCGAGGGGTATACCTCGTCGGTGATCTTCGACAGGCGCCTCATGGACTGCGCCATCGAGCCCACCGAGGACACCAGCTCGGGCCGCTTGCGATCCAGATCCGACACCGTCTGCCGTGTCTGGGTCAGCATCTTGTCGAGGTTGTCGTTCTGCTGCGCAAGATTGCCCGTGACGGTGTTCAGGCTGGTGATGGCATTACCCAACGCCTGGTCACGCCCCGCAAACGTCTTTGTCAGAGTTGATGTTTGACTCACCAGCGTGACGATCGAGGCATTGTCACCTTGTAGTGACTGAATAACGCCCTTGGTCAGATTGTCGGCCTGCTCGGGCGACAGCGTGCTGAACAGCGGCTCGTAACCGTTGAGTAGCGTGGTCACGTCAAACGACGGGTCCGTGCGCTCCACTGGGATGGTCGACCCGCCCGGCAGCACATTGGTGTCGCCCGACTTACCCAGCGCCAGACCGAGGTAACGCTGGCCCACGATGTTCTGATAGGTCACCGAGGCAACTGTGTTGCCGTACAGCTTCTGGTCGTTCTGGACCACGAAGTCGACCCTGGCCTCGTCGTTGTTGACCAGCTCGATCCTCTGCACGCGGCCTACCCGGACCCCCGCCATGCGCACGTCGTCGCCGTCACGCAGTCCGTAGACATCGGTGAACACCGCCGAATACGCCGTGGTACTTCCCGATACATCGCGGCGAAGCGTGGCGTACACCAACCAGCCGAGTGTCAGTGCCACGGTCATGAAGACCGCAAGCCCGATCAGCGGGCCACGGAATTTCATTGCTGTCCTTCCTTCACGAACGACACCGCGGTGCCGCGGGCCACAGGGCCAAGCAGCAGTTGTGTGGCAGGAGTCCGCAGACCACCGGTGATCACGCCCAACTGATCCCGTTCATGCTGACTACCGACTGGCCCGACGTTCCCGCCGAACGATGCGGGAACGACGGGCACGCCTCCACTGTCATGGGCGCCGGGAGCTACCGGCGCGGGCGGGATCGGTGGTGCCTGAGGCGGCGGAGGCGGCTCCAGATCATCGGGATCGTGGGTGCCCGGAACACGCGGCGCCGGAAATGGATGCCATGGCGGCAGAGGCGGGTTGGGGTCCGTAAGGTTCGGGCCGCCCGGCGGCACCACGTACGGCGGACCCACCGCAACCAGATTTCCGTTGGGGCCCACGACTGTTCCGCGAGGCGGTTGCAGATTCGGCGGCACCTTGTAGTTCTGCGGGAGCAACGTCTCGGGCAGGTCCGGTCGCACTACCTGTTCCGGAGCGGTGAAACAGCTCGGCCCCTTCAGATCCCCGTACCGCGGACAGTCCACGCGCGTATAGGTGTAGCTCGGAGCCAGTGTCACCGCGATTGGCATATGCGGCAGGTCCCGATCTGCCACCCACATCTGCTCAAACCAGTTGCGGGACAGCTTGTTCATGTTCCGGAAGATCGGAACGAACTTGTCGGCATTAGTGGCGAAAACACCGATCGGGGGCGTCATGTGTGTGGTGATACCGATCAACTGGTCGGTGTGGTTATCGAAAGCCTGCTTGGTGGTGCCCACCGTGGTCAGCCCCGCGTGTACCAGACTTGTGAGCTGCTCACGATTTTCGGCGAGCGTCTGCATCGGCCTCACCGCCTGATGTAGCGAATCCAGCAGATCAGGTGCAGTCTGCTTGAGGCCTTCGGTGGCATCGAGAAGTGCCGAGATCGTTGAGGGGCCCGAGTCAGTCGCCACGACCTCGTTCAATTGGGTAATAAGCCGGTTGAGCTGGGCGCCGCCGGTGAGCAGTTTGACGCGGCGACTGTCGGTAGCGGCGGCTACCGCTGCGAGGATGCCCACCGAATTGTCCTCGCGACCACGGCCGGTGGCATTGAGAACATCACGCAACTTGCTCACGGTGGTCTGGAACAGCACCGTCGGCAACTCTTGGTCTTCGGCGATATGGGCTCCGGCACGGATCGGCGCGCCCGGCCCGCGGTCAACAAGCTGCACCGAAGACACCGCGAACACATTGCTCGGCACCACACGGGCGGTTGCTGTCGCCGGGATTGCCCTGGCGTACTGCGGTTTGAGGTTGATGTGTACGAAGTTCGGCTTGTTACCGGTGGCCGGAGTGACGTCGTCTACCTCGCCGACCAGTACGCCGTGATACTTCACGTCCGACTTCTGCGGCAGCCCGTCCCCGACATTCGTCAGGTCGGCGACCACGCGCAGGTAATCGTCGAGGCGGCCCGCAGACTTGAGCAACATGGTCGCGGTGAGGGCCACGATTGCGATGAGCGTGACGGCGGCCATGGTGAGCAGCTGCCTCTCGGACGGCCCCCGGCCGTCCACTTCGAAAGAGTTTGGCATCTAGCCACCCAGCCTCGCGCCGGCGTCCACACTCCAGAGCGCCATGGTGAGCAGCATGTTGACGACGATCACGATGGTGATGGCCGCACGCATGGCGTGCCCGGCGGCGATACCGACGCCCTCAGGGCCGCCGCTTGCGTAAAAGCCGTAGTAGCACTGGATAGTTGAGGCCAACCACACGAACACGACGGTCTTGATGACGGAGTACACGACATCGATACCACTGACACCGATGCCGAAGTAGTGCAGATACGAGCCCACCGAGCTCCCGCTGAGAATCTGCACCATAACCTGGCAGGACAGGTAGCTGACGGCCAAGCACGCGACGTACAGCGGGATCACGGCGATGATCGATGCCATGAGGCGAGTGGTCACCAGGAACGGAATCGGTCTAATGGCAACCGAATCCATCGCGTCGATCTCCTCCGCGATCCGCATCGAGCCGAGCTGCGCGGTGAACCGGCAACCCGCCTGCATCGCGAACGCCAACGAGGCCATGATTGGCGCCAGCTCTCGCGTGCTGGCCAGCGAGCTGATGATGCCGGTTGCCGGCCCCAGACCCAGCAGATCCAGGAAGTTGTACGACTCGATGGCCACCAGTGCGCCGGCCGTGATCCCGAGGACCAATGCCACCCCGGCCGTTCCTCCACCCACCACCAATGAGCCATTGCCCCAAGCGATATCGGACAGGTGTCGCAGGAACTCCTTGCGATACTGCCGCAGCACCACGGGCACACCGGCAAGAGCCCTGAAGAAGAAGGCAACCATATGGCCGAAACGGGCCATAGGAGAGCGAATCTTGTTGTAAACGACGACAAACGGGCGAAACCGTGGCGACAGATAGCTGGATACCGTCATGTCACAGCCCCGTCCGCGGGAACATCATGATGTACAGCTGGCTGATGGCGACATTCACGATCATCAACAGCAGGATCGATTCCACGACCGCTGCGTTGACGGAGTTGGCGACACCGATGGGTCCCCCCTTGGTGGACAAACCCTTCTGGCACGCCACCACCGCCACGATGGCGCCGTAGATGATGGCCTTCAGGACCGCCAGAATCATGTCGCCAGGCGTCGCGAAGGAAGCGAACGTGGACACGAAACTGCCCGGCGCACCGTTCTGCCAGTAGACGTTGAACAGGTACGCGCCGAGAAACCCGACGAAGCAGACGATCGCGGTGAGCGCCACGGCGATCATGATGGCGGCGGCGAATCGGGGCACCACCAGCCGCCGGATCACCGATACACCCATGACTTCCATGGCGTCGGTCTCCTCACGCATGGTGCGTGAGCCCAGGTCGGCGGTAATGGCCGAGCCCACGGCCGAGGCCATCAGCACCGCGGCAACCAGGGAGGCTGCCTGGCGGATGATCGCGATGCCGCTGGCGGCGCCCGCCAACGAAGTCGCACCCACTTGGCCTGCAAGTAGCGCGAATTGGATCGACAGCGTGACACCGATGGGCAGTGTCACCAGGATGACCGGCGTTACGGCCGTCGCGGCCTGGAATGCACCCTGTCGAACGAACTCCTGCCACTGGAACTGCCCGGTGAACAGGTCGACAAAGAACCATTGAATGGTGCGCACGCCCAGCATGAACTGCTCACCAACCGTGCTCAAGGATTCCAGCGGGTGACGCCTGACGTACCCGGTGGCCCAGTCCTCGATTGCCGCGACGCCGTCTCCCGTAGCGACTCCGGTTTCCGACCCGCTCACGGCCGACACTGGCGCAGCGCCACCCCTAGTTCAGTGGGACCAGACGCATGAATCGTCGCACCACGCATTCCAGACTCCTCGTTGACCCGGTATTCGCTGGGCGCCAAGGGCTGCGGCGCCAATGTGCGTTGACGCTAGATGATGAAGCGTTAATTTAACAGTTGGTAATATCCTAAATCACACCGATCGGTGTACTGTGCCGTGGGTCACAGTTCGTGATGATGGGCCGCCGGGACCGGTCGGAGGCACGCGCTGAACGGGCTGAATTACATTGGTGAAAAGCATTTTTGGCATAACGTGTGCCCGCTCACAGTCCCACTGGACGGAGGCGCCATCCTTGGCTGGCCGCCCGAGGAGTGCGGTGCCGCTCATTGCGTTCTGAGCCATAAACGCGGGTCCGGGAGCTGCGCGTCACACTCGCGTTGATCTGCCAATGTTTGCTGAAACAGTGCTCGCCGACACTAACGGTGAAGCAGGGAATCCGGAGAGCCCTATTCGTCCAGTCCATGTTCGATGGCGTACCGCGTGAGTTCCACACGGTTGCCCAGCTGCAGCTTGCGTAAGGTTGACTGCACATGGTTCTCGACGGTTCGGTGACTCAGCGACAACCGTGTGGCAATCTGCTTGGCGCTCAAACCCTTCGCCACCAGACGCAGTACCTCGGTTTCCCGTTCGGAGAGCCGTGGCGTGTCGTCGCTCTCGGTCGACGGCGCGCTCGACATCCGCCGAAACTCCCCGAGTACCAGCCCAGCCAGGCCCGGAGTGAATACCGCCTGCCCCTTGGCCGTCGCCTTCACGGCATCGATGAGCTCGGTGGCAGACGCGCTCTTGACCAGATACCCCGTGGCTCCGGCCTTAACCGCTTCCAGCACGTCCTCGCGTTCAGCCGAAGCCGACAGCACCAAGATGTGGCTTCGCGGAGAGGCCGCGAGTACCGCGGCTGTTGCCTGTGCTCCGTCACCGTCTGTCAGCTGCATATCCATCAGCACCACATCGGGTCTCACCGTCGCGGCAATCCGTCCAGAGGAGGCAACCCCGTCGGCAGTGGCCACAACCCGCAGCCCCGCCGCCTGCAAATCGCGAGACACCCCATCGCGCCACATGGGATGGTCATCGACCACCATCACCGAAATCTGCTCACTGTCAATGCTTTCCGTATTTTCGGTCACAACCCCACCTCCTGCGACTTGGGCACCGTGATCTCCCATTCGGTGCCTGCGCCCGGCGCTGTCTCCAGCAGGACAGCCCCGCCCAGATCGGCTACCCGGCCCAGAATCGATCGGGACACCCCCATCCGTCCCTCACGTTCTGCCTGATCCAGCCTGCCGGCGGCGATACCACTGCCGTCGTCCCGCACCGTCACGACCACCGAATCGTCGAGATCTTCGATAAGCACGTAGGCGTGTGCCTGCGGCCCGGCATGCAAGGCCACATTGGACAGCGCGCTACGCACCACGGCCGCCAGCTCGCTGGCCATGTGCTGACCGATGAGCACCGGAGAGCCCGGCGCCGAGACCGAGACCGCGGTACTGGCCTGTGTGCGCAACAGTGGACGCAGATCTACCAATTCATCGTCGGCCAACATCGTCTGGGTAGCCCCCGAGATCAGCTCCCGGAGGGCCACTTCCTGCTCGCCCGCGATGGCCGCCAGTTCGGCTGTCGGGCCACCGATCTCGGTGCCCCTTCGCTTCACGTAGGACAGCACCTGGAGCACCCCGTCGTGTACCTGCCGTGCGAGCCGCTCGCGTTCGATGGCCGCTGCGGCCGCACGCTCCGCGCGCCGCAGCTCATGGAAGGTGCGCTTCGCGGTGGTCGATGCGGCACCAATCGCGAGCCCCACCACCACCAAAGCCGGCATGGTGGAATCGAGCCACAACGCGCTCACGGGCAGCCCGCGCGCAGCGATGCTGATGGCGGCCAGGACGAACCCCGAGATGACGCCGGCGAGCTGTCCGCGCAGCAGACCCATGGACACCACCGCATTGGCCACCCATAGCGTGGTCGGCAGCGTCTGATGTCCGCTGTACCACTGCACATCGACTACCAGCCGGCCGGCAAGCATCAGCGCGATGACTATCACCTGATCGCACAGCACCAGCTGCCAGCGCCGGAACCAGTTGCGCGACAGTGCGACTGCCGCGAATCCGGTCCATATCGCCATGCCTGCGTACAGTGCCCAGCTCAGTGCTTGCCGGTCGTAATGGGTGTAGGAGGTCAGCTGTGAGGCCAGCAGCGCGTACCCGAAACTTGCCAATCGGAACACCTGCGCGGCGCGCCACAGCGATGCCGTCGGATCGTTACCGCTCACCCAGCGTGGGACGGTTCCGTGTCCGGATGCCATAACGGTCCGTCAGTCCTTGGGCGGAGCCGGGCCCAATTCCGGCACACCGTTGCTTGGACCGGCGCCGACTGCGGGTGGGCCACCGTCGGGCACCATCTCTGGATCGAGGATCTCCGCTTCCTCTTCTCCTTCAACCAGATACGGATCGGCGGAGTCCTCGGGTTCGATGAGGGCCCGGATCGCGGTGTTGAGCACCGCAACGGTCGGCACCGCCAGAAGTGCGCCGATGATTCCGCCCAGCACGCCGCCCGCGGCGATCGACAGCACCACCGCCAGCGCGTGGATCTGCACCGCATGGCCCATGATGAGTGGTTGCAGCACATGGCCTTCCACCTGCATCACCACGATCACGATGACCAAGATCATCAACGCGGTAAAGGCTCCCTTGGTGATGAGTGCGATGAATACCGCCACAAACCCGGAGATCGCCGCACCGATGATGGGGATGAAAGCACCCAGAAACACCAGCGAGGCCAGTGGAAGCGCCAGCGGCACACTGAAAGCCGCGAGGCCCACGCCGATACCGATGGCATCAACCAGTGCCACCGCGACCGTGGCGCGCACGTAGCCGATCAGCGAACCGAAGCCGAGAGCACCGGCGCGACGCACCCGCGGCCGCACCGCCGTCGGGAAGATTCGGGTGATGAACTCCCAGATCTCCTTGCCGCCGTAGAGGAAGAAGATGGTGGTGAACAAGGTCAACACCGCACCGGTGATGATCTCGGTGACCGTGGTCGCCGTCGCCAGCGCCCCGCTGGTGACCCTTCCCTGGTTGTCCTTGATGGCGTTGACCAAAGCATCGCCGGCCTTGCCGATCTGGTCCTCACTGACGTGGAACCGACTGTGGATCGCCCAGTTCTTCAGCGACTCGATGCTGTTGGTCAGCTGCGTCGACAGGTCCGGCAGACCCTTGATGAACTGGTCCACCACGAAAGTCAGGATCCCGCCGACCGCCGCGGTACCGGTCAACATGACCACGACGACTGCCAGCGAGCGCGGAACCTTATGCCGCTGAAGGTAGTTGACCGTGGGAACCAGCAGTGCCGAACCCATCAGGGCGAGCAGCAGCGGGATGGTGATCGTTTTGAGATGCCAGAACAACCACAACGAGGTGAGCCCGAAGGCAAGCAGCACCAGCAGGCGCCAAGCCCATGCCGCCCCCTTGCGCACATACGGATGAACCGACTCGGCTGCGTCAGCGTGCGTCATGCGGCGAGCCTAGCTCAGCAACTATCCCTTCGGCGCAGGCTCGGCAAGTACCTCGGTCAGCCACTTCACGACGAGCTCGGGCTGCTCATCGACGATGAAGTGACCACAGTTGGGCACCTCGGTGATGTTCAGATCGTCGGCGTGGTCTTTGAAGCCGTCGAGCAGCGACGGGTGCACGGCGACATCGTCGAGCCCGAACAGCACCCGCACCGGCATCGCGAGTTTCTGATCGTCGTATGGGCCGCGCGCCAACCTGGCGAATTCCCTGCCGACCATCGACCGGTAGATCTTGGATCCGGCCACCCGGCGGTCGCGGTCACGGAAACAGCCGCGGAAGAAGTCCACCGACTCCTTGGGCATGCCGCTACGGCGGATGAACCACCACAGGGTCGGCGACAGGTGCGATAGCGGTCCGACGACGGGGGCTCCCACCACGAGCTGGTAGGCCAGCTTGTGGGCATGCCTGGCGACACGGCCCGGCTCCTGCCACACCGGCGGAATGTTGAGGATGGCCAGCCGCTTGATCCGCGACGGCGCCTTCAGGGCCACCAGCTGCGCCGTCCAACCACCCCAGTCATGTCCGACCAGGTCGAAGGATTCGAGCCCCAGCGCGTCGGCCGCGGCCAGCACATCGGAGGCGAACTGCTCCTTCTCGTAGCCCGCCGGAGCGACCTCGCTCCACCCGGCGCCACGAAGATCGACGGCGTGCACGCGGTACCCGGCATCGGCCAGGGCCGGAATCACCTTGTGCCACATCCACCAGTTCTCGGGCCAGCCGTGCAACAACACGACCGGTCGTCCCTCCTGCGGTCCGGCTACGGCGACGTGGATCTTCACGTCCCCGGCTTGCACATATTCGTGGGTCACGCCCTCGAGGACGGGCATGCTGCGCTGCGTCATGAACCGCACCCTACCGCGCAGTAGGTTCCGTGGCGCGAGCGCGGCCTCCACATATGCATCCGTAAGACCTGCAAGAACTGGCATGCTTCGTCATAGCGGGCGGATAAGAGTACAAGTGAAGTAGACCGATCGGAATACCTAGGTGATGGAACGGCTGCGCGAATGGTTTCGGGCCATGCATGTGCTGGGCCCCCGCTGGACGGTGTTCGTGGCATCGATGGTCGGCATCAATGCCGCCACCTTGCTGTTGCTGTTCTACTTTTTGCGCCATTGGATGCCGTTCAAACGGCCGGCCGACGACTGGGTCTTCGAGAACGGTCCCCCGCTGTTCTGGCTGCTGTTCGGAGTCATGATCGTCACCAGCGTGGGCTGGGCGCTGCATATGGAACACCGGCTCGCCCGCTGGTACTGCCGAGGCGGGCCGCCCACCGCGCTGGAGTTACGCACGGCGTTGACCGCCCCCCTTCAGCAGTCGCTACTGCACCTCGGTGGTTGGGCCATCGGCGCGGGAGTGTTCATCGCGGTGGGTGCCATGCACGACTCCAAGTGGACTCTGGCCACCATCATCGGGTGTGTGCAATCGGCGACGGCCAGCTTCGGCCTCACCTACCTACTCGGTGAGCGCATCCTGCGCCCCATCGCGGCCAAAGCGTTGAGCGCCAGCGAATTTCACGGGCGATTCGCCCCCTCTGTATTCGTCCGAGTCCGCCTGAGCTGGTGGATCGGCACGCTGGCGCCGGCCATCGGAATCATCGCGCTGTGCGGCATGGCCCTCTGGAAGCCGGAGGACTTGACCTCCACGCGCGACCTTGCCCTGACCGTCCTGCTCATCGTCTCGACCACCCTGGTCGGCAGTTACGGGCTTGCCCTGCTTACCGCCGGACAGCTGGCCGACCCGGTGCGCCAGCTGCGCACCGCCATCAGCGATGTGGCGCAGGGCGACTTCGAGGCGCGCGTCGACGTCTACGACGGCAGCGAGCTGGGCGTCTTGCAGGCCGGGTTCAACAGGATGATGCAGGTGGGTGAGGAACGTCGTCAGCTGCGTGAACTATTCGGTAAGCACGTGGGTGCCGACGTGGCCAGCCAGGCCTTGCAGCTCGGCACCAACCTCGGCGGCGAGAACCGTTATGTCGCAGTGTTCTTCGTCGACATGATCGGGTCGACGTCGATGGCTTCCGACCGCGACCCCGAAGAAGTGCTCACCATCCTCAACGACTTCTTCCGCATCGTGGTGGAAGTGGTCGACAGCCGCGGCGGCTTCGTCAACAAGTTCGTCGGCGACGAAGCGCTCTCGGTCTTCGGCGCCCCGTTGCACCGCCCCGATGCCACTACCGCCTGCCTGGCGGCGGCCCGGGAACTGCGCGACCGGCTCAACGAGGACTTCCCCCATCCCTTCGAGTTCGCCATCGGGGTATCGGCAGGGCTGGCGGTCGCCGGGAACGTCGGTGCGCCGGAACGCTATGAGTACTCGGTGATCGGCGATCCGGTGAACGAGGCATCTCGCCTTACTGAGCTGGCCAAACACCGGCCCAGCCGCCTACTCGCCTCCACAAATGCGCTCTATTTCGCCGACCCCGATGAACAAAAACACTGGGATCACGGCGACTCTGTGCTGCTCCGGGGCCGCACCAGGGCGACACACCTAGCGTGGCCTGCGGGAACCTGAAAGAAGTGGCCAGCCCGCGCCGTTACTGTGGTGCCCGTGCCCGATGACCGTGACCCACTCGACGGCGGCTGTACGCCGCCCGAAGGAAGCGGTCCGGCTTCATGCCCAGACGACCCCGAAGCGGATACCGCACCCCAACCCGTCATCAAGCAACGGGGAAAGTACTGGTGGATCCGCTGGGCGGTCCTCGTGGTCCTCGCCATCGTGCTCGCGGTGGAAATCGGATTCGTCTCCGATCAGCTGGCATCGGCCTGGCGCAGCCTCAAGACCGCCAACCCGTGGTGGGTGCTGGCGGCAGCGTTCGCGGCGATGGCCTCGATGCACAGCTTCGCGCAGATCCAGCGCACGCTGCTGCGTTCGGCGGGCGTGAAAATACGTCAATGGCGCTCTGAGGCCGCGTTCTACGCCGGCAACGCGTTGAGCACCACATTGCCCGGCGGACCCGTGCTCTCGGCCACCTTTATCTATCGGCAGCAGCGACTCTGGGGCGCGACCCCGGTCGTGGCGTCCTGGCAGTTGGTGATGTCCGGGGTGCTACAGGCGGTGGGTTTGGCGATCCTGGGATTGGGCGGGGCATTCCTGTTGGGTGCCAAAACCAACCCATTCTCGCTGATCTTCAGCATCGGCGGACTATTGGCCATCTTGCTCCTCGCGCAGGCGGTCGCATCGCGACCGGAGATGCTCGACGGCATCGGGGTGCGAGTCCTTCGCTGGGTCAACGATGTTCGCGGTAAGCCGCCGATGATGGGGGTGGCGCGCTGGCGCGAGATCCTCAAGCAGATGGAAGCGGTGACGCTGACCCGGCGAGCCCTCGGCGAGGCGTTCGGCTGGTCGCTGTTCAACTGGATCGCCGACGTGGCGTGCCTGGCCTTCGCGGCGTATGCCGTGGGCAGCCGCCCCTCCCTGGTCGGTGTCATGGTCGCCTATGCCGCGGCACGTGCCGCCGGTTCGCTCCCACTCATGCCCGGCGGCCTCCTGGTGGTGGAGGCCTTCCTGGTTCCCGGTCTGGTGTCCTCCGGGATGACGCTGCCCGACGCGATCTCCGCCATGCTCATCTACCGCGCGGTCAGCTGGATTTTCATCTCCGCGATCGGCTGGGTCATCTTCTTCTTCCTCTTCCGCAACGAGAGCCAGATCGACCCCGACGCCACGCCGAGCCCATCCAAGGAGCCCGAACCCGCACCTGACGCTCGTCCAGCCGACCCTCCAAAAAATTCTTCCGATCCACCGAAATAAAGCGGACTGTGGTCCGGTTGGCATGAATGTCCTACCCCAACTTTGAGGAGCATTCATGACCACCACCACGCCAGTTCTCGCCCCTGGAACCTGGACCATCGACTCGGTTCACTCAGACATCACCTTCTCCGTACGGCACCTGGGCGTTTCGAAGGTTCGCGGCTCGTTTACCGACTTCAGCGGTGACATCACCGTCGCCGAGGACGGCACTCCCTCGGTATCGGCCACCATCAACGTGGCCTCTGTCGACACCCGCAACGACCAGCGCGACGGCCACCTGCGTTCGGCCGACTTCTTCGACACCGACAACCACCCCACCGCCACCTACCGCTCCACCTCGGTGCGTGCCGACGGTGACGGCTACATCGTCGACGGTGAACTGACCCTGCACGGCATCACCCAGCCGGTCTCGCTGAACCTGTCCCTGGAAGGCGTCGGCCCCGGAGCACAGGGTGGCGCTGTCGCCGGCTTCGAAGCCAGCACCGAGATCAACCGCGGCGACTTCGGCGTCACCGGCGGGGCCGGACTTGTCGGCGAGAAGGTCACACTGACCTTCAACATCGAAGCCGGGCACCCGGAGGCACCCTCCAACTGATCGCCGCACGGCACCCGCTACGGTCGGGGAATGCCCAGCGTGCAACAGAATTCGTCACCCCAAGCGCCGGTGACATCCGTACTGCTCTCCCTGGTACTGGATGTCATCGGCGTCTTGGTCTTCTGCACCATCGGCCGGCGCAGCCACGCCGAAGGCATCACGCTGGTGGGTGTGTGGGAGACGGCGTGGCCGTTCTTGTCGGGCGCCGGAGCCGGTTGGCTGCTGAGCAGGGGTTGGTCGCGACCGACATCCGTCGCCCACACCGGCATCGCGGTGTGGGTCTGCACGGTGCTGTTCGGGATGATCTTGCGCCGCCTCAGCAACCAGGGCGTGGCATTCAGCTTTGTCATCGTCGCCTCGCTGGTGACTGCCCTATTCCTGCTGGGATGGCGCGTCATCGCGAACCGGTTTGTCGGAACAGCCCGCAGCTGATCAATAAATAGCGAGCCACCGTCAGGATCTCGTCAACGCGCTTGGATACACGGCCGGCACCCCCGCAAGCTGACTGCATGGAAGGTCTCGCCGCCGTGCTGGTGCCCCTCGCCGGTTATGCCGTAGTGCTGCTGTCGGTGCGGTATCTCAACCGCCACGACGACATCTCCCCGGCGGGCCCGGAAGCCTTGCCCCGCTAGTCCCCAAACACCGAGTGCGAGCCTCGCGCGGATATCTCCAGGGAAATCCGCGCGAGACTCGCACTCGAATGACGTATGCGCCCTTAGACGCGCGGACCGGGCGCGGGACCTGTGCCCACCGGGCCGGCGGGAGCCGGAGCGACGGCGGCCGGAGCCGGTCCGGGCGCGGGACCGGGGCCCTGCGGGAAGTTGGCAGCCGGTGCCTGGTTCTGAATCGCGGACTGCACTGCCGGGTTCTGCACGAGAGCCTGCGCGGCCGGGTTCTGCGCCACCTGCTGCGCCGCCGGGTTCTGCGACAGCGCGGTCAGCAGCGCGGGGTTGACGCCCATCGCGGCCGGGTTCAGTCCGCCACCGTTGACCACCTGGGCCAGGTCTAGCGGCAGACCGCACTTGGTGCGCAGGTCATTGAGCGGTGCGGCGATGCCACCGAGCGAACCGGCCACATCGGGCCGCGACACCAGATAACTCTGCGTCTTGGCGGCGATCTGGTCCTGCGGGGCCGCCTTGATCTCGGTGAAAGCCGCATCGACGTCGGGATGCTGCTCCAGGTAGCCCGCGGCGTTCTGCACCACGTTGCCGACGGTCTTGGTCATCTTGCTGGCCTGGCATCCATCCGGCGTGGGTGTGGCAGGAGTCACCGTCGCCGCGGCAGGTGCGGCGGCGTTCGGGGCGGGTGCCGGTGCGACGGGAGCCGCCGGAGCCGGGGCGGGGGCCGGGGGGATTGGTTCGGCCGCGGCAATCGGTGCCAGGGCGCTCATCGCGAGCCCGCCAGCGAGAACACCTGCGCTCAGCAAGCCGTAGGCCGTGCGCCGCGAGGTTGTGGCTGACATGACATTCCTCCTACTTGGTTGGGGGATTACAGCCAACGTATCGAAATTCGGCGCCATTTCGAAACACGCACGCGCGTAGTGACCAGAGCGTTACCCACTCTTTATCGTCGGCCAGATTCTGAATTTCAAGATCCTATTTTCAGCTCAGCGCAACGTTGCCAGGGAGCGCGAAAAGCATGTCCAGCCACCACTGGTTTTTCGCCAAGGCAGGCTGTTAGTAAACGTGTCATCGCAGGTTGCCGGGATATATACAGACAGGGGGCGAGGTTGGTCGCGTTGCTGTAGCATCACGACCACGCCACAGGAGACTGCGTGCGTCACACCGAACGACAGGAACCATCGTGCAGTCAGTCATGATGCGCACCAGCGACTACCTTCGCAGGTATAGGTGGTTGACGGTCGCTGTCTGGCTGATTCTTATTGCCTCCGCGGCGGGCCTGGTAGCCAGTCACGGAGAAAAGCTCACCGGTGGTGGTTTCGAGGTCGCCGGTTCGCAGTCGCTGAAGGTTCATGACGCGATGGAGACCGGGTTCCGTGATCACGGCGCCTCCCCGCTGGCGCTGGTCGCCGCACCCCGGCCCGATGCGACCGTCGCCGATATGACTGCCGCCGTCGACTACCTCAAGCAGGTGGCGGCGCAGATCCCTCAGGTCTCGGTCGAGCCCATCCCCCCGCAGCTGACGCCGCAACCGGATCGCCCATTCGTCGTCACCCTGCGGATCGGCTTCGATAACACCGGCGCGACCGACATTGCCAAGGACCTCCGCAAGAAAATAGGTGTGCACGGCGGTGAGCCCGGGCAGATCGCCGGTGGCCGCGTCTCCCTCTATGTCATCGGCCAAGGTGCGCTGGGCGCCGCGATGACCGAACAGATCGCCGGGGATATCAAGCAGGCCGAGAAGTGGAACATCCCGGTCATCCTGATCGTGCTAATTGCCGCGTTCGGCTCGCTGGCCGCGGCCTCCCTGCCCTTGCTCCTGGGCCTGTGCACGGTCGCGTTGAGCGTCGCGATCGTCCTCGCGCTGTCCAACATCACCACTATCTCGGTATTCGCCCTGCCGACGGTGACCATGATCGGCCTCGCTGTCGCGGTGGACTACTCCCTTTTCATCCTCATGCGATACCGCGAGGAGCTGAATTCGGGGAAGAACCGGCAGGAGGCGATCGCGGCGGCGATGGCCACCTCCGGGCTCACCGTCACATTCTCCGGCCTGACGGTGATCGCCGCCCTCGCCGGCATCTACTTGATCGGAACCCCCGCGTTGGCATCGATGGCCTCCGGCGCCATCATCGTCGTCGCGATCGCCGTTCTCAGCTCCACCACACTGATGCCCGCACTGCTCGCCATCTTCGGTAAGGCCGCAGCCAACCAGTCCCGATTCCTACGTCTCTCACCGCTGCGCAAACATTCAATTCCATTCTGGCGCAAGTGGACCCAAGAGGTTATGCGCCGGCCCTGGCTATCCGCGCTGGGCGCTTCGATTTTCTTGCTCGCATTGGCCGCACCGAGTCTGCACATGCAGGTCTCCAATAGCATGTTGCGCCAATTCGATTCGTCCCATGAGATCCGGCGGGGCATCGACGCTGCGGCCGTCGCAATGGGACCGGGCGCGCTCGGACCGGTGCAGATACTGCTCACTTTCGACGGCAACGCGCAAGATCCGCAGCATGCACAAACCCTGGAGAACGCGAAGGAGACAATCGCGCAGGCCCCCAACATCGCGCGGGTCTCCGATCCGATCTTCTCCACGGGCGGACATGACGCGCTGATCTCGGCAGTGCTGTCGGTAGACCCCGAGGCGAACGCCGCCCGCGACACCGTCAGCTGGATGCGCGCGAATGTGACCGATGCGCTCAAGAATTCGGGTGCCGATATCAGCGTCGGCGGGCCTACTGCGCTGCTGTTCGACTACGACAACAGGGTGGAACACGCACTGTTGGGAGTGTTCGCTTTCGTCTGTGTCCTGGCATTCGTCATGCTGCTGGCCACGCTGCGCTCGCCGGTGCTGGCGCTCAAGGGCGTGGTGATGACGGTGCTCTCGGTCGCCGCCGCTTACGGCAGCCTGGTGATTGTCTTCCAATGGGGATGGCTGGAATTCCTGGGCTTCCACAAGGCCAACATCGACAGCAGCATCCCGCCGTTAGCGCTCGCACTGACCTTCGGTCTCACCATGGATTACGAGATCTTCCTGCTGGCACGCGTGCGCGAGCGCTATCTACGCACCGGTGATTGCGCCGACGCGGTCTCGTTCGGCGTACGCACGAGCGCGCGCACCATCACCAGCGCGGCGCTGATCATGATTGCGGTGTTCATCGGATTTGCCTTCGCCGGAATGCCGTTGGTCGCCCAGCTGGGCGTCGCGTGCGCCGTGGCGATCGCCGTCGATGCGACGGTGGTGCGCTTGGTGCTGGTACCGGCGCTGATGGCGATGTTCAACCAGCGCAACTGGTGGCTTCCGGGGTGGCTGGATCGGGTACTGCCCACCGTGGATTTCGAAACCCCCTGTGTCGACGAACTTCCGGGCCCGCATACCGAGAGCGCCCTGCGACTTCAGGGAGCCGGACTCGAGGAACCGCGCATCGACTACCACGCCATCGCTGTCTCGGCGGCCCGTCTCAAGCGGCTCGCCGATGGCGGCACCGTCGCCGCACCCGATGCCCAGTCGGTGCTCGTGGACCGCTGGCGTGACAACTTGACTGTGGCGCTGGAGGCACTGCAGGCCGGCAAAAACGGATCCGATGCCGACACCGTCGCCATGCCGGGTCCCCTCTCGCGAGTGACACCGGTGGAAATCACCCAGGTAAAGCTGCCGACGGGACAAAAGTGTGTCGTACCCACCGACGCTGAAGCACTGCGCATGCAAGGACTTTTGTTGATGCGCCGCAACGCCGAACGCGATTACACCGAGTTCGCCAGGCTCGCATCGCTGATGGAACCGCAAACCGCGGCAAAGGTCCTCGCCGGTCTCGATCAGCATTACTGTGTACAGTCCAATCAGAGGTGGGTTTCCAGTCAGCTGGTGCGACGGCTCGCTGACCCGAAGCCCGGCGACGGTGCAATGGAATGCCCCGCGGTGCGCAGGCAGTGCCTGTCCGTTGCGGTTGCGATGTTGGAGGATGCGAGGTGACGGTCACGAGCGACGCTCCAGCCGTCTCCCCCGAAGTGCCCGATGAGCCTTCGGGTTCCGGCGACATCGGCTCCGGTTCCGCTCACGCCGAGCAGCCGGCGCGCAGCGACAAGCCGGTCACCCACTGGACCACCTCCGAGATACTCGACGCCCTGCAAAGTGGTGACCTTTCCGATTGGCAGGCGATCGTCCACGCGCTCAAGCGCGATCCCTTCGGACGGACCGCACGCCAGGTTGAGGAAGTCGTAGGCGCTGATGAGCTCTACGGCATTTCGACCGTGCTGCAAGAAGTCCTCACCCGGGCGCGCGACAACCTTGCCGAAGCCGAGCAACGAGAAGCAGCCAACGAGATCAACCTGCTGTTCGAGGCATCCGGTCTGCGCCAGGCCGAGTTTGCTTCCCGCATAGGTGTTTCAAGCGGCGAACTCTCCTCGTACCTGGCAGGCACAACCAGCCCCACGGTCGCGATGCTGGTGCGGATGCGCCGGGTAGCCCGGCGGTTCGGGCGCACCCGTCCCCGCGGATAGCCACCGGGCACATCGCGTTACATCCGGGTACCTGCGTAACCAATGTCAGTTCCCTGAGAGCTGTCCGATCGTTATGGCAGCCCGCCTGAAATCGGCCTAACCTCGTGCCATGACCGACGAGACGAAAACTGACGAACCTACCGGCGCCATTTCGACGCCCGCGCCCCCGCCCGCACCGACGGCCTCCGCGGGAGTTCCGAAGCCTCCCCCCACCAATGTCGGCTGGGCAGTGGCCTCCATTGTCTTCTTCTGGCCGTTGGCGTTCAGCGCATTTACCAATGCGTTGAATGTCACCCAGTACTGGCTCACCGGCCAGTACGACCGCGCGCAGGAATCCTCGGATCGCGCCAAGCTCCTCGGCAAGATCGCCCTGCTGACCGGCCTGGTGCTGCTGTTCCTGTTCATCGCCTTCCGGATCGCATGCGCCATCTGGTGGCACACGCACGGTGGCGGCGGTGGCGGCTGGGGACACCACGGTGGCTGGCACCGCACCTGGGATGACGACGGATGGAACGGCCCGGGCCCGATGGGCCGTCCCGGTCGCGACAACTAGCTAGAAGTCATCGGGTGCACTAGGTGCGACGGGCCAGCCGAATGCAATCGCGGCCCGTTGCACCGCACCTGTTCGAAGTTCTCTGACCAAACCTGCCCTGGCCAGCGCCTGCAGGCTGACCCCACCCATGTAGACGGACCCGAGATCGCGCACGGTCAGCGCGATATCGGCGTCCGCCGTGGTGATTTCGCAGCTGGCAGCCGTCAGACTGCCGCGCAGACGGTAGCGTCCCGAATTCTCTGGCAGGAATTCGTCGGTGACCTCCAGCACCACGTCCACCTCGGTGGCGTAGCGCCGCTGCGACAGCGCCTTCGCAATATCGACCAATCGCACGTGGATCGCGTCGCTCACAGCGCATTCCAGTGCAGGGTGGTTCGCCACCAGGTAGCGCAGCTCCTCATGTACCGATGCGCCGTGATATTTGATCGTGCGCACCAGATCCATATCCAGCAGGTAGCGCCACGTCCGCGCGTAGGCGTGCGGGTTGGCACCCAGCACCTCTTGCACATGCAGCTCCGCGTCGGGGCCTGCGTCGCCCCACCCCGGTTTCGGCCGATAGATGGCGAATCCGCTGACTGTTCCATCGGATTCGTAGTGCAGGACGAAGCGGATCTTGCCGGACTCCTTCTGGCGTTCCTCGTTATCCAGCGTCCAGATCGCCCACCACTCGGGCGTACGGGACATTTGGCCGGGCAGTTCGGCGATGGCGCCGTCATACACAGCAGGGGCCGATGCCAGGAAAGTGGCGGCGTCGACTTCCTCCAGGGTGCCGTCGCCCAGATCCACATCTGGCCGGAAAGACAGCTCCTTGACCCGGCCAGACAATTCCGCGGCTTCCGTCGCGACTCCATAACCAAATCGGCCGTAGATCAACGCTTCCGAGGCGAACAGCATGGCGATGGCCTCACCGCGCGCGCGGACGTCGTCCAGTTGACGGCGCATCATCGCGGTCAACAGACCGCGACGCCGATGCGTTGGCGCCACCGTGACAGCGGTGATGGCGGCGACAGGTGCGACCGTTCCGCCCGGTAGCACCACGTGACGGCTGTATGCACCCGCCGTCGCCACCCACTTGCGCCCGTTGTGGAATCCGATCATGCGGTCCAGCTCGGTGAATTTGCGGCTGGCCGCTATCTCGTCCTGCTGGGGATCCTGCAGGAACACGGAGTACGCGAAGCTCACGTACGACTGGTAGTCGTCCTCGTCTTGAATGGTGCGTAGGGTCAGCTCAGACACATACCCATGTCTACCGTGCCATGCCAAGGCCTGTCACTTGAGTTTTCGGCGTGCCACGGGCCAGCAGGAAAGGAACCGCGGTGTGGACTGCCCCCGATGACACGGCAATCGCCGAGATACTGCTCGAAACTAAGACCGTTGCCGTCGTTGGCGTTTCGGCCAATCCGGACCGGCCGAGTCATGGCGTCTACCGCTATCTGGCCACGCACAGTCCCTACCGAATCTTCTTGGTGAATCCGACGCTCTCCGAGCTCGACGGCCAGACGGTCTACCCGAGCCTTGCGGCGCTGCCGGAGACACCCGATCTGGTCGATGTGTTCCGTCGCCGCGAGGAATTGGCGGGCATCACCCAGGAGGCCATCGACATCGGGGCACGCACACTCTGGTTCCAGCTCGATCTCGTCGACATCGACGCCGCGAACAAGGCCACCGATGCTGGGCTGCGGGTTGTCATGGACCGCTGTACTGAAATCGAATTCGCTCGTATCAGTTCGCGTTAGCCCCTGGGCGGCTGTGCCCCGATACGGTCGATCGGTGCGATGTTGTCCACGAGCCAGCGGCCATCACGCTTGGCGAGGGTCATCCGCAGCGCCAGCACCGATTCTTCGGGTTGCGCTTTCGCGGCGACGCTCGTGCGTCGCACCAGGGTGGCGGTCACGGCGTCTTCGGGTCCCAGGGCTTCGATGCCAACCGAGATGATCTCACCCTGCTGCGAGATTCCTTTGGCCTTGAGCTCGGCAGTGGCCCTGTCGAAGTCACGTGTGAAGGACTGCCTCTGTCCTTCCGTCATATGCTCGGTGGCCTTGCGCACGTAGGAATCCGGGCTACCCGGGGTGAAATTCACCACGGCCCCGGCCACCGTCGCGACGACGTCGGTCACCGCCGCGCGGTCTGCGTTCCCCTCTCGGTCGGGAACCGTCCAATGCCGGTACCCTACGACCGCGACCGCCAGCACCGAAATAGTGGTCAGTGCGACGATTCCGGTACGCAGCGCCGGCCCGTCATCGTCGGTGCCGACGGTCACCGAATCACGTCGGGCCAGATAGGCGTTCACGGCCAGGCCTTGAGCGATAAGCAGACACGATGCCGTACAAACCACCACCCACCAGGTGGGCCAGCGCAGTATCACGCCGAGTTCGACAATCGCCAGCATCGTGACCAAAGGCGCCAGTAGGTCAAAGATGATGACCCGCACTGCATTACGGCTCATCGCAGCAGCTCCAGACCAGTGACCAGCAACTGGTCCCCAACCTTGGACACCGCAAGCCGGAGGTGCCATTGATTGACCTTCGGGGCGGCATCGGCGTCACGCGTCACCGACGTGGCCACCACCATGACGCGATCCACCCGCTCCACGGAAGGCAGGCCGATATCCTCATCGGGAATTCTCGCCCCGACCCTGTCAATGGCCACCGCATCGATCTCTCCCGCCGCGTCGGCATCGACCGTTCGCGCGAGCTTCACGACGCCCGCGAGCATCTCCCCTAGATGATCACTCAACTGCCCAGCAGTGCCGTCCTGCAGCATCTGCACGCTGGAGTCGACATTGCTCTTCTTCATGTTGATCAGGGTGTTGACCCAGGTCACCGCGGTATCAAGCACGCGCGAGTCGTAGCGGTCACGGGCCGCTTGGCTGCGATGACCGGCAACGACGAAGACCGAAAGCACCAGAGCGACAACCGTGATCGCACCGAGAACGGCCGACAGCACGCCGTACCGGGAGAAGACGGGTCCGGCTGCGCTGCCTTGGCTGGTTGCCGGGGCCTCTTTGCTCACGGGCCTCACCCTAGCGACCCGTGCCACCATGGACGGGTGACGACAGAATCCGTGCTGCCAAAATCCGGTATCGACCTGAGCCACCGTGACGAATCCATCCGCCCGCAGGATGACCTGTTCGGCCACGTCAATGGGCGCTGGCTCGCCGAATACTCCATTCCGGCCGACCGTGCCGTCGACGGGGCGTTCCGAACTCTGTTCGACCGCGCCGAAGAGCAGGTGCGCGGGATCATCACGGAGGCCGCCGACTCGGGCGCACCCGAAGGTACCGAGGCGCAGAAGATCGGCGACCTGTTCGCGAGCTTCATGGACATCGAGACCGTGGCAGCTGTCGGCCTGGCACCGCTTCATCAGGAGCTGGACGGGATCACCTCGGCAGCCGATGTCACCGCACTGGCCGCTGTCATGGGTACGTTGCAGCGGGCCGGGGCCGGCAGCGGGGTGGGCTGCTATGTGGACACCGATGCCAAGGATTCCTCCCGCTATCTCCTGCACATCAGCCAGTCCGGTCTGGGCCTGCCCGATGAGTCCTACTACCGGGAGGAGCAGCATGCGGCGACACGCGACGCGTATCGCGCCCATATCGCCGCCATGTTCGCGCTGGTGTACGGCGAGGGTGACCACACCGATACCGCCGGCCGGATCCTCGCGCTGGAGACCAAGATCGCCGCAGCGCACTGGGATGTGGTGAAGCGGCGCGACGCCGAGCTGAGCTACAACCTGGTGCGGTTCGCGGACCTGGAACACACCGCCCCCGGATTCGATTGGGACGGATGGATCTCCGGGCTGGGTGCCGCCACCGGCCAAGTCACCGAACTGGTGGTGCGACAGCCCGACTACCTGACCGCCTTCGCCGGCCTCTGGGCCTCGGAGCCGCTGAGTGATTGGAAGCAATGGGCAAGCTGGCGGCTCATCTGTGCCCGCGCGGCATACCTCACCGAACCGCTGGTGGCAGAGAACTTTGACTTCTACGGACGCACGTTGTCCGGCACCGAGCAGATTCGCGACCGCTGGAAGCGCGGCGTCGCGGTGGTCGAATCATTACTCGGCGAGGCCGTGGGCCAGCTCTATGTAGAGCGCCACTTCCCGCCGAACGCCAAGGCGCGCATGGAGGTTCTCGTCGATAACCTGCGCGAGGCCTATCGGGTCAGCATCACCGACCTGGCGTGGATGACGCCGGAGACCCGCGAACGCGCCCTGCAGAAGCTCGACAAGTTCACCCCGAAGATCGGCTACCCCGCCACGTGGCGTGACTATTCGACCATCGCCATCCGGCGCGATGACCTGCTGGGTAATGTCCGGCGCGCGACAGCCGCCGAATGCGACCGTGGCCTGGCCAAGTTGGCCGGACCCGTCGATCGTGACGAGTGGTTCATGACCCCGCAGACCGTGAACGCCTACTACAACCCGGGCATGAACGAAATCGTCTTTCCCGCAGCGATTCTGCAGCCACCCTTCTTCGATGCGGACGCCGATGACGCCGCCAACTACGGCGGCATCGGTGCCGTCATCGGCCACGAGATAGGCCATGGATTCGACGACCAGGGTTCCAAATACGACGGCGACGGCAACCTGGTCAACTGGTGGACCGATACCGACCGCGACGAATTCGGTGTGCGCACAACGGCGTTGATCAAGCAGTACGACGAGTTTGTGCCCCGCGAGCTCTCCGATCAACACGTGAACGGTGCGTTTACCGTCGGCGAGAACATCGGCGATCTGGGCGGTCTCTCGATCGCCCTACTGGCCTACGAGATCTCGCTGCGCGGCAACCCGGCTCCGGTCATCGACGGACTCACCGGAGCACAGCGGGTCTTCTTCGGTTGGGCGCAGGTATGGCGCACAAAAGCCCGCGAGGCTGAGGCCATTCGACGTCTGTCGGTGGACCCGCACTCCCCGCCTGAATTCCGCTGCAATGGCGTGGTGCGCAACATCGACGCGTTCTACGAAGCCTTCGAGCTGAGCGCCGAGGACGAGCTGTTCCTGGAAGCCGATCAGCGTGTACGCATCTGGAGCTGAGCTCCCCCGACGAGAAAGCCCCCGGCCAGTGGCCGGGGGCTTTCTCGTGCGCTGGCGAGATCTAGAAGCGCTGCCAGTCGTCATAGCCGTCGTAGTCCTTGTACGGGCCACCGGGCGAGTTCTTCACGATCACCGGATCGCCAGGGTGGGACTGGTTGAAGTACCAGGTGGCGTTCTCGGTGCTCAGGTTGATGCAGCCATGGCTGGTATCGCTCCTGCCCTGCTGGCCGACCGACCACGGTGCGGCATGGACGAAGATGCCGGAGTTGGACAACCGGGTGGCCCAGTAGACGTCTAGCTTGTAGCCCTCGGCCGAATTGACCGGCACCCCATACGTTGACGAGTCCATCACCATCTTCTGGAACTTCTCGCTGACGTAATAGGTGCCGTTCTTCGTCTCGTGCTTCTTGTCGTGCTTACCCATCGACATGGGCATGGTGCGTTCCACAACCCCGTTGCGGGTCACCGTCATCGTGAAGGTGGCATCGTCGACTGTCGACACGAAGGCGTCACCGACCTTGAAGCTCCACTTGGTTCCGCCGGCATTCACGTTCACATCAGTGTTCGCGGGCCAGAACTGGGTGGGCTTCCAGCGCAGCTGCTGATCGGTGTACCAGTAGAAATATCCCGGCGCGGGCTTGGACGTGGTGATCTTCACGGCGGCCTCGGCGGCCTTCTTGTCCGTCACCGGAGCCGCGAAGACAATCGTCACCGGCTGAGCCACACCAACAACATCGCCATTGTTGGGCGAGTTCTTCAACAGGCCCACCGGCAGCGGCGGCACATCGCCCGTCGGGGGCGCCCCGGGAGGCGGCGTGGTCGGCGCCGGAGCCGGCGGAACCTCGCCGGGAGGCGGCGCGTCAGGCGCGGGTGGCGGCGGCAGCTCCCACGGCAGCGGCGGAGGCGGCGGTAGCTCGAACGGCGGCGGTGGGGGCGGTTCTTGAATACCCGGATCGCCGGGGTCACCCGGCTCTGCGAAGGCAGGAACCACGCCAGCACCCAGCAGTCCTGCAACACAGATACCGCTGATGAGGGCGCGCCGGGACCAACGAGTTAAGACAAGCATGCTCACTCCTGTAGACGCGACACATCCAGTGTGTCACAGGGTTCGTCGCCACCAGGCAACACGATGTTTCACCCGTTCAAGAAAATACGTCTTGACCAGGCCTTATCGCCGTTGATTAGAAAAGGTCACATTCATAACCCCGTGGGGGTACCTGATGTGACTCAGCACGCTGGGCGACCGTCGCGGAAGCCCAGCTCACCTAGCCAGCTAAGTACTCCGACAGGCTACCGGCTCAACGCGCGGGCGATGAGCATCAGCTGCACCTCGCTCGTGCCCTCGCCGATCTCGAGGATCTTGCTGTCGCGATACTGACGAGCGACCGGTGACTCGTTCATGAATCCCGCTCCCCCGAAGATCTGGGTGGCATCCCGCGCGTTGTCCATCGCTGCCTCGCTGGCCACCAGCTTGGCAATCGAAGCCTCGGTCTTGAACGGCTTTCCGGCCAGCAGCAGGGCGGCGGCGTGGTAGTAGGCCAGCCGGGCCGTGTGCGCGCGCGCCTGCATCCGGGCGATCTTGAACGACACCGACTGATAGTCGATGATCGCGCTACCGAAGGCCGGACGGCTGCTGGCGTACCGCAGGCTTTCGTCGACGCATCCCTGTGCGGCACCGGTTGCCAATGCCGCGATAGCGATTCGCCCCTCATCGAGGATCCGCAAGAATCCCGCGTAACCGCGACCACGCTCACCCAACAGATTCTCGTAGGGCACCCGCACATCATCGAAGCTCAACGGATGAGTGTCCGAGGCATTCCAACCGACCTTGTCGTACCCGGGCTCGACGGTGAATCCCGGTGCACCTGAAGGTACGTGAATGACCGAGATCTCCGGCGATCCGTCCGCCGAACGTCCGGTCACCGCCGCAACACCCACCACCGCGGTGATATCGGTTCCGGAATTGGTGATGAATGCCTTGGAGCCGTTGATGACCCAGCTGCCGTTATCCTCGACGGCCCGGGTACGAATCGACCCGGGGATGTCGGTGCCGCCACCGGGTTCGGTCAAGCCGAAGGCGGCCAAGGATTTTCCGGAGGCGAGCGTCGGAAGCCAGCGCTGCTTCTGCTCCTCGTTCCCGAATCGGTAGATAGGCATGGCACCCAGAGACACGGCAGCCTCGAGGGTGATGGCCACGCTCTGGTCCACCCGGGCCAGTTCTTCCAGCGTCAGGCACAGCGCGAAGTAGTCACCACCCATTCCGCCGTACTCCTCGGGGAAGGGGAGACCGAACAGCCCCATCTCACCCATCTGCGCCACCACCGCATAAGGAAAGGTCTTGGTGGCGTCATGATGGGCGGCTACCGGCGCGACCACCGAATTCGCAAATTCTTCAACGGTTTTACGTAGCGACTCGTACTCGTCGGGCAGTTCCGCGGTGCTGAATGTCATGCCTTCCCCTCCTCGGGGTTGATAACGGGGTGGATAGTGGCCAGAAGTTGGTCGACGGCCACTTGGTCGCCGACAGCCACCGCGACGGTCACGGTTCCGGCGATCGGGGCGCGCAGGGTGTGTTCCATCTTCATGGCCTCGACCACCACCACCGGGGCATCGCGCTCGACAACGGCACCCGTGTGCACCGACACCACCCGCACGAGCCCGGGCATCGAGCTCCGGATCTCGCCGTCCTCGTCTTCACCGTCGTGGTGCCGCAACCGGGGTTCCGGCGCGATATCGGCGTGCCAGGTTCCTTCTTCGGTGGCGATCCACGCCGCACTGCCGGCCTGTGCGGCGTTCGCGCGGTACAGCTGGCCGGCGAATTCGACACTCACCTGCCCCGGGGCGCGATGCGCCCTGGCAGAAGTGCGCTCGCCGTCTCCGATGCTGACCTCGGCCACCGGGTCACCCCAGAGCTGGACCAGTTCGATGGTCTCTCCGATGCGCAGCCGGTACGAACGCGGCGCGTGTTCCCCAATACGCCACCCGGACTTGCTGTTCCACAATGTTCCGGATTCCGACTCGCCGTCCAGCAGGGCCGCCGCAGCCACCCACACCCAATGCGGAACGACGGGCGGACCATATTCGGACGCGATCTTGTCGAGCAGCGCCGTGTCGATGTCTCCGGATATCACGACGGGATTCGTGACCAGCGCGCGCAAGAAGTCGATATTGGTACCCACACCGAGTACCTGGGTGTGGGCAAGGGCCCGGTCGGCGTCGGCCAGTGCGGTGGCGCGGTCGTGCGCATGCACAATGACCTTGGCCAACATCGGGTCGAACCGCGAACCCACCACCGAACCAGTCGACAATGCCGTGTCCGTGCGGGCACTACTCGAAAAACGCGCCAGCGCAACCGTTCCTCCGGTCGGAAGGAACTCACGGGCCGGGTCTTCGGCGTACACCCGCGCTTCTATCGCATGGCCGCTGAGCGAGATCTGTTCTTGCGTCAACGGGAGGCGTTCACCGGCCGCGACCAAGATCTGCCACTGCACCAGGTCGATCCCGGTCACCATCTCGGTGACCGGATGCTCCACCTGAAGCCGCGTGTTCATCTCCATGAAGTAGTAGGACTCGGGAGCATCGCTGTCCAGAATGAACTCGACGGTTCCGGCGCCGAAATATCCAACGCTGCGCGCGATCTGGCATGCGGTCTCGCCCATCGCAGCCCGCAGCTGCGCGGTCAGCAGTGGGGAGGGCGCTTCTTCGATCACCTTCTGGTGCCGCCGCTGCAGACTGCACTCACGCTCGCCCAGGTGCACCACATTGCCGTGGGTATCACCGAAGACCTGAACCTCAATATGCCTGGGGCGGGCCAGATAACGCTCGACGAGCAAGGTGTTGTCGCCGAAGATCGCGGTGGCCTCGCGCCGGGATGCGACCAGCGCGTCGGGTATCTGCTTCAGATCGTGCACCACGCGCATGCCCTTGCCACCGCCGCCCGCGGACGGCTTGATGATCAGCGGGGTCCCGATTTCCTCGGCGGTGACAACCAGCTCTTCATCCGAGAGTGCACCGACGCTGCCCGGCACGACCGGCTCGCCGGCCGCGGCAACGGTGTCCTTGGCTCTGATCTTGTCGCCCATGGCGTCCATCGCTTCGGCGGGCGGCCCGACGAAGACGATGCCCGCCGACTGACACGCGCGAACAAAATCGGCGTTCTCCGAGACAAATCCGTATCCGGGATGGACAGCGTCGGCGCCGGCCTGTTTGGCGGCGCTGATGATCGCGTCGATGTCGAGGTAGCCCGCGGATTCCGCACCGAGGTACACCGCGGTGTCGCAGGCACCGAGATGATCGGTGTCCCCGTCGGTGTAGACGGCGATCGATCGAATCCCCATGGTCCGCAACGTGGATGCGATGCGTACCGCGATCTCACCGCGGTTGGCGATAAGCACTGAACGAATCACTGGCCGCACCTTCTGTTTTTCGTGTAAACGGCTCCCGCAAGCGGGTGGGGGCACCTCCCGCTTGCGGGGGAGTACCCCCACATCACTGTCACATCCGGAAGACGCCGTAGGAAACGGGTTCAAGTGGTGCGTTGGCGCAGATTCCGAGCGCCAGCCCGAGCACTGTGCGCGTGTCGGCAGGGTCGATCACGCCGTCGTCCCACAGCCGCGCTGTCGAGTAGTACGGATTACCTTGCCGTTCATACTGTTCGCGTATGGGCGCCTTGAACGCTTGCTGCTCGTCCTCGGTGAACTCCTTGCCCGACGCCGCGCTTTGATCGGCGCGCACCGTCGCAAGCACCGAGGCGGCCTGCTCACCGCCCATCACCGAGATGCGCGCATTCGGCCACATCCACAGGAACCGCGGCGAGTACGCGCGCCCGCACATCGAGTAGTTGCCGGCCCCGTAGGAGCCACCGATGACCACCGTCAGCTTCGGAACGCGCGCACACGCGACGGCGGTGACCATCTTCGCTCCGTGCTTGGCGATGCCGGCGGCCTCGTAATCGCGGCCCACCATGAATCCGGAGATGTTCTGCAGAAACACCAGCGGTATGCGTCGCTGATCGCACAGTTCGATGAAATGCGCAGCCTTCATGGCACTTTCGGCGAACAGCACCCCGTTGTTCGCGATGATTCCGACCGGGTGTCCGTGCAGCCGTGCGGTTCCCGTGACGAGCGATTTTCCGTACTCCGCCTTGAACTCGGTGAAGGTGCCGCCGTCCACGAGCCGCACAATCACCTCGTGGACGTCGTAGGGGATACGCGGATCGGTGGGCACCACGTCGTACAGGGTGCCCGGATCGCGCTCTGGGGCAATTGTTTCGGTAATCGGCCAGGGCGCCTCAACCTTGGGCGCTAACGTCGACACGATGCGGCGAACGATCCGCAATGCGTCCTTGTCATCGGCTGCCAGATGATCGGTCACACCCGAGGTACGCGAATGCAGGTCGCCGCCGCCGAGCTCCTCGGCGGTCACCACCTCACCCGTGGCGGCCTTCACCAGCGGCGGGCCACCCAAGAAGATCGTGCCCTGCTTGCGCACGATGACGGCTTCGTCACTCATCGCCGGCACGTACGCGCCACCGGCGGTGCAACTACCCAGCACCGCCGCGATCTGCGGAACTCCCTTGGCGCTCATGGTGGCCTGGTTGTAAAAAATCCTGCCGAAGTGCTCGCGATCCGGGAACACCTCGTCTTGCTTGGGCAGGAAGGCGCCACCGGAGTCCACCAGGTAGATACAGGGGAGCCGGTTCTGTAGCGCGATTTCCTGGGCGCGCAGATGCTTCTTGACCGTCATCGGGTAGTACGTGCCGCCCTTGACCGTCGCATCGTTGGCGGCAATCACGCATTCGCGCCCCGAGACGCGGCCGATGCCGGCGATCATGCTGGCTCCGGGCGCATCGTCGTCGTACATGCCGTTCGCCGCCAGTGGTGATAGCTCCAGGAACGGGCTGCCCGGGTCAAGCAGCACCTCGACACGGTCGCGTGGCAGCAGCTTGCCACGGTCCACATGCCGCTGCCGGGACTGTTCACTGCCGCCGAGCGCGGCGCGTGCGAGCCGCTCCCGCAGCTCGCCGACCAGTCGGGCATGCTCGGCCCTATTCTGCTCACCAACCAGAGTCATGCCCAGCTCCGAAGTCTGAAGTTTCAGTTAATGAGGATTAACTTGAATTAAGATAATCTCCATTAACTGATTTGTCTAGAGCGCGCCGCCGAGGAGGTGTGATGACCAACCTGGTACCCGAGTCGGAAACTCCGAACAAACGCGAACGTGCCAAAGCCGATCGCCGGGATCAGCTGCTGCAGGCCGCGGCCCGGCTGGTGGCCATGCGCGGATATGCGCGGGTGCGCCTGGAAGATCTCGGCTCGGCCGTGGGGATTAGCGGCCCGGCGATATACCGGCACTTCCCCAACAAGGAAGCCCTGCTGGTGGACCTGCTCACCGACGTGAGCCGCCGGCTTCTCGCCGGGGGAACCGATGTCGTTGAGGCGGCAGCCGGAGCGTCAGAGGCACTCTCGGGTCTCATCGATTTCCACCTCGACTTCGCGCTCAACGAGAGCGATCTGATCCGGGTGCAGGACCGCGATCTTGACTCGCTACCGGAAAACGCACGACGTCAGGTGCGCCAATATCAGCGCCGATACGTGGAGGCCTGGGTGCAGGTGCTGTGCCAGATCGATGGTGAACTCGATGAGTCGGATGCGCGCATCAAGGCGCATGCCGCGTTCGGCCTGATGAACTCCACGCCCTACAGCGCCGGCCGATCAGCGCCCACTCAGACGCGAGCGGTGCTGCGGCAGATGGTGGTTGCCGCGCTCGGCTCCTAGCTGCGAACCAGCCGGGCAATCGCCGCGGAGGCCTCGGCCAGTTTCTCGTCGGCGTCGGCGCCGCCAGAGGCAACGGCATTGGAGACGCAGTGACCGAGGTGCTCGTCAAGGAGCCCGAGCGCGACCGAGCGCAGCGCGCTCTGCGCGGCGCTGATCTGGGTCAGCACGTCGATGCAGTACTTGTCCTCGTCGATCATCTTGGCGATGCCACGCACCTGCCCCTCGATACGCAGGAGCCGCTTGGCGTAGTCATCCTTTTTCAGCGAGTAACCGTGTGGAGTCGAAGTCTTGGTGCTCATGTCCATTTATCCCTTGAGGAGGCCTTGCATCGTGTCGATCTCAGGCTGCTGATTATCGATGATCTTTTGCGCCAACTGCTTTGCCGAAGGGTACTGGCCTCCGGAGAGTTCCGCATTCGACATGGCGACGGCACCCTGATGGTGAGCGATCATCGACTGCAGCCACAGCTGGTCGAAAACCTCGCCGTTGAGGGTCTTCATCCGGTCCAAAACCGGCGTGTCCACCATGCCAGGCATGTGTCCGGCGGGGTCATGCCCCTCCGGTATGAGCGGCTGACCCCAGCTGGTGAGCCACTCGGTGAAGGTGTCGATCTCGGGCTGCTGTGCCGTCTGAATGTTGTTCGCGAGCTCCAGTACCGCCGGGTTGGCGGTGCGCCCCTCGGTCAACTTCGACATCTCGACAGCCTGCTGGTGATGCATGATCATCTGCTGGGCAAACGTCACATCAGCGTCGTTGTGATCGGACGGAGCCGTCGCCGGGTTGGTATCGAGCGTCGTCGTCATGCCCGGCATGCCGGAATGACCTGAATGCTCGGACTTCGTCTCATCACCCTTTTTGTCCGAGCTACATGCCGACAGAATCAGCACCGCAGCAGCAGCGCCGGCAAGGATCGCAGTCCGAGTTCGGTTTCGCATGCCACTATCGTAGCTCAGATACCCCCATAGGGTACGAGATCGCGAGAGGGCATACCCCTCGCGGGTACAACGCGTTAAACGACGGACTCCTCCAGCTGGGTCAGCGCCTCCTCCAGATGGGTCAAAATCCGCTGCAGATGCGGCACGCTGGTGCGGCATCCGGTCAATCCGAAGTGCATCGCCGACCCGCTGCTGGTGCACGTGATGTTCAACGCCACTCCGTCGATCGGAATCGACGCCGGGTAGCACCCGTCCATCTCGAACCCGTTCCAGAACATATCGGTGCGGGGGCCCGGGACATTAGAAATGATCACGTTGAATGCGGGAGCCGCCCGGTCCACCAAACCCGGGACGGCACCGCTCAGCGCGGGAGCTCCATTGAGCGCGCCAACCAGCATCCGCTGCATGGGTGTCATCTCCGAGAGCACCGACTTGGCGGCCTGCACCGAGTCGCGGATCGCACTGAACCGCTCCAGCGGATCGGGCTTATCGGTCGCCAGGTTGGCCAGCAGCGCGGTGATCGAGTTCCCCGCGTTCTGGTCCCCCTCGGCCCGGATCGACACCGGGCACATCGCGATGAGCGGCTTGTCGGGTAGCGCGTTCTGCTCCTCCAGATATGTGCGCAACGCACCGGCGCACATCGCCAGCACCACATCGTTGACGGTTCCCCCCAGGGCTTTGCCCGCCTCCTTGATCCGTGTCATCGACCAGGTTTGCGCCGCGAAGCGCCGGGCGCCTCCGATCGAGACATTCAGCATGGTGTGCGGGGCCGACAACGGCCTGACGAGCTGTGGGTCCGACAGCGCGTGGCGTCCGTACTTGAGCAGACCGGGCGGAATCGACACAACCTGCCGCACGGCGCCGGCGGCTCCCTTGACGAGGTCCAGCGCCGAGGTGTTGGTGGTGCTCACGATGCTGCTCTTCGCACGCCGCTTGGCCGGGGCCCACACGGCCTGGCAGTCGCGCGCATCGGGATCATCGGAAAGCGAGCGCATCATCATGCGCAAGGCACCGACACCGTCGATGACGGCGTGGTGCATCTTCGTGTAGACAGCCAGACGCCCGTCCGAAAGCCCTTCCACCACGTGCATTTCCCATAGCGGCCGGTGCCGGTCCAGCGGGGAGCTGTGCCACCGTGAGGTGACGGTCAGTAGTTCACGCACCCGTGCCGGGCGCGGCAGCGCCGAACGGCGCACGTGGTACTCCCAGTCGATCTCGTCGTCGATGATCCAGGTGAGGTTGCCCATTACCGCCAGCGGCTGCCCGGGTCGTTTGCGGAAGTCCGACGACACCTCGGTGGTGGACATCAGCTGTTCGTAGAACACCTCGGCATAATCCGGGCCCGCATCAACGGGCGGTTTGAACAGCTGTAGGCCGCCGACGTGGAAGGGATGTTCCCGCGTCTCCCCGATGAGAAACATCGAGTCGCTGACCGGCATGAATGGCATGGCGGTCATGCTGCCACTTTGCTCGGCTTCCGGAGGCGGAATCCGCAGCGATGAGCTGCTGGCGCGAAGAGCGAATCCCCTTTGACCGGCTAAGTAGCCGCCGGGGATACTTAGGCGCATGTCAGCCCACGACGCACCTGATATCAAGCCGCGTAGTCGCGACGTCACCGATGGTCTGGAGAAGACTGCCGCCCGCGGGATGCTGCGCGCCGTAGGCATGGGCGACGACGACTGGGTGAAGCCACAGATTGGCGTCGGTTCGTCGTGGAACGAGATCACCCCGTGCAACATGTCGCTGCAGCGCCTGGCCCAGTCGGTCAAGGAGGGTGTGCACGCAGCCGGAGGTTATCCGCTGGAGTTCGGCACCATCTCGGTGTCCGACGGCATCTCGATGGGCCACGAGGGCATGCACTTCTCGCTGGTGTCCCGCGAGGTCATCGCCGACAGTGTCGAGACCGTGATGCAGGCGGAGCGGCTGGACGGCTCCGTGCTGCTGGCCGGATGCGACAAGTCCATCCCCGGGATGCTCATGGCCGCGGCGCGTCTGGACCTGGCCTCGGTGTTCTTCTACAACGGTTCGATCATGCCCGGCAAAGCCAAGCTGACTGACGGCACCGAAAAGGAAGTCACCATCATCGACGCCTTCGAGGCGGTCGGTGCGTGCGCACGCGGTCTGATGTCGCGTGAGGACGTCGACATCATCGAACGCGCCATCTGTCCGGGCGAAGGAGCCTGTGGCGGTATGTACACCGCCAACACCATGGCCAGCGCCGCCGAGGCACTCGGCATGTCGTTGCCGGGCAGTGCTTCTCCAGTCGCCATCGACAAGCGTCGCGAGGAGTACGCACGCAAGTCCGGGGAGGCCGTCGTCGAGATGTTGCGCCGCGGGATCACCGCGCGCGACATCCTCACCAAGGAGGCCTTCGAGAACGCCATCGCCGTGGTGATGGCGTTCGGTGGGTCCACCAATGCGGTACTGCACCTGCTGGCCATCGCCCGTGAGGCAGAGGTGCCGCTGTCCCTGGATGACTTCACCCGGATCGGCCACAAGGTTCCGCACCTGGCCGACGTGAAGCCCTTCGGCCGTCACGTGATGAAGGACGTCGACGAGATCGGCGGCGTGCCCGTGGTGATGCGCGCGCTCCTGGACGCGGGCCTGCTGCACGGCGACTGCCTCACGGTCACCGGCAAGACCATGGCCGAGAATCTCGCACACATCGCGCCGCCGGACCCGGATGGCAAGGTGTTGCGCGCCATGAACAACCCGATCCACCCGACAGGTGGCATCACCATCCTGCACGGCACACTGGCGCCGGAGGGCGCCGTGGTCAAGTCGGCGGGCTTCGAGTCCGATGTTTTCGAGGGCACTGCAAGGGTTTTCGAGCGGGAGCGGGCAGCACTCGACGCCCTGGAAGATGGCACCATCACGCACGGCGACGTCGTCGTCATCCGCTACGAGGGCCCCAAGGGCGGGCCCGGTATGCGCGAGATGCTGGCCATCACCGGTGCGATCAAGGGTGCCGGCCTCGGCAAGGACGTGCTGTTGATGACGGACGGCCGATTCTCCGGCGGTACCACCGGTCTGTGCGTCGGGCATATCGCGCCCGAGGCCGTCGATGGTGGCCCCATCGCATTCGTCAAGGACGGTGACCGTATCCGCCTCGACGTTGCCAACGGAAAGCTGGATCTCCTGGTTGACGAGTCCGAACTTGCCTCGCGCCGTGAGGGATTCGAGCCGTTGCCGCCGCGGTACAAGACCGGGGTGCTGGCCAAGTACACCAAGCTGGTGCAGTCGGCTGCTGTCGGAGCGGTCTGCGGCTAAGCCTTCCGGCCTCTCTTGAGCGCGGGATGGCTACGCGCCACCATGCGGGTGAGTAATCCGCGCGGAAGCAGATGGTTGGCGGCTGCGCCGATGCGGTTGGCCAGACCGGGCACGATCACCGTCTTGCCCGCTGTCAACCCATCGACCGCCTTCCTGGCAACGGTCGCCGCGTCCACCCACATGACCTTGGGCATCGCGGCTTCGGCGTCCTCGTCGGAGATTCCCACCGCCGCACCGAATCCCGTCTTCACCGGCCCCGGACACAGCGTGGCGGCGCGGACGCCTGTCCCGCGCAACTCTTCATTCAGCGCGTGGGTGTACGAGACCACGAATGCCTTCGCGGCCCCATAGGCGGCTTGCCCGGGCAGCGGGCCGAAGGCGCCGACCGAGCCGAGGTTGAGCACGACCCCTCTGCCGCGTGCCACCATCTGCGGCACAAAGCGCGAGCAGAGATCCACTACCGCACTGACGTCCACCTCCACGAGGTTGAGCTCGGCGGCGGGGTCGGATTCGGCGACGGGACCCGCCGTACTCAGCCCGGCGTTGTTGACCAGCACGTCAACCGCGAGTCCAAGCTGCGCCACGCGCTGAGGCAATTGAGCGCGCTCCTGGGCATTCGAAAGATCAACGGGCAGTACGTGAGCAGACGGTCCCAGGCTCTCGGCCAGCCCACGTAGCCGATCAGCACGCCGCGCCACCAGCACCACGGGATAACCACGCCGGGCGAATTCTCGTGCGAGTTCTTCGCCAATGCCCGATGAGGCTCCGGTGATCAAGACTGCGGCGTCGGCGCGCGGGGAAGGAAGCACCTACTGAGCCTATGTCGACGGCGATGCGGCGACATCAGAAATCTTCGGCGCTACGGGAGGCGTGCGGGATCTCGGTAACGCTGCACGTTCCGAGCGATTTCCCCGGGTTCTGGCAGTGGCTCCTCGCTGTCGAGGTAGACACCGCCCGCACGCAAGCTGTCCTCCACGATGAGCCAGATGCGCCGAACCAGGCTCTCGATCAATCGTTCTTGTGAGGTCTGCCCTGGCTGGTCCAACCAGTAACTCACCGAGGTCTCGGCCATCCCGACAATGCCCATTGCCAGCAGCTCGGCATCGGTGTCAACCCCGAACGCTTCGAGGTACACCGCAAACACCCGCGAAAGATGCAGTCCTGCAGACATTTTGATATCGGCAATGGCATCGGGCGCATCCGAGCCCTCCGAAAGTGAGCATCGCGCAAGATACCGATACAGGTTGCGGTGCCCAACCAGGAAACGAACGTACGCACCGATACCCGCCTCGATGATCTGTGCCATCGAGCCGAGCGGCTGCCATACGGGTGCAAGCTCAGCGATGATCATGTCGCCGGCCCGCCGAGCCACAGCGCGCTGTAAGTCCGCGGCGCCGTCGAAGTGCCGGTAGAGCTTTGTTCGGGTGACCCCCACATAGACCGCGATCTGCTCCGTGGACGTCTGCGGACCGTGCTCGGCAATGGCGGCAAGGGCGGCCTCGACGAACTCGGCCCGGCGCCGTTCGCGCTGGCCATCCCACCTGCCAGCTGGGAGTTCTTGGCTGTCGGGCTGCACGAAGCTCACTCTAGCAATGGGGTGGTACGTCACGTACCATGTGACCCACCGAACACATCACCACCCGACTTCGATTAGAGCGCGAGCTGACATCCATGACCGACGTACAGATCGAATCCCCCGTCGACCAAGCCCTGCAGGACTTGACCGAAGGCGAAAAGGCCTGGGCCAAAACCTCGTTGGCAGATCGTTTGCGCTTGTTGGCGGATACCCGCCAGCGCGTGATCGACAATGCGCACCAGTGGGTGCAGGCGGCGGCATTCCAGATCAAGAAGCTCGACCCGGAATCTCCCCTGGTCGGCGAGGAATGGATCTCGGGCCCGTACGCCGTGGCGGGGGCCATCGCCTCCCTGATCGCCAGCCTGGAGCAGCTCCAAGCTGGGCAAAGCCCGCTTCAAGGCGCCGAATTCGGTGTCACTCCCGGCGGTCGTACGACGGTTTCGGTGTTGCCGCTCAACATCTTCGACAAGCTGCTGCTGTCCGGGTTCAGCGCTGAGCTGTGGTTGCAGCCCGGTGTGGATAAGGCCGAGGCGTTGCGCACAGCCGGCCTGGCGCAGCGTGACCCCAGCCGCACCCAGGGTGTCGGCGCGGTGCTCGGCGCAGGCAACATCACCTCGATCGCGCCCCTGGACACCCTGTACGAACTTTTCGCGAATAACCGCGTGGTGGCCCTCAAGCTCAACCCCATCACCGATCCACTGCTGCCGGTGTTCACCCAGGTGCTGCAGCCCTTCATCGCGATCGGCGCGGTACGCATCCTGACCGGCGGCGCCGATGTCGGCACCTATCTGGTGCACCATCAGCTGGTCGATCACGTCCATATGACCGGTAGCTCGGTCACCCACGACGCGATCGTGTTCGGCACCGGCGAGGAAGGCGCGCAGCGCAAGGCCGCCAACCAGCCGGTCCTGGACAAGGCCATCACCAGCGAACTCGGCGGGGTTTCGCCGACCATCGTGGTACCCGGCCAGTGGAGCTCCTCCGATATCGAGTTCCAGACCCGGCACATCGCCACCCAGCGGTTACACAACAACGGCTACAACTGCATCGCCTCGCAGGTCGTGGTGCTCTCGAAGGCATGGCCGCAGCGCCAAGAGTTCCTCGCCGCGCTGCGCAAGGCCGTCGACGAGGCGCCGTCCCGTCCTGCCTACTACCCCGGTTCAGATGACCGGGTGGCCGGTGCGCAACAGTCCTACCCCGACGCCGAGCGCCTCGGACAGAACGGCGCGCGCGTGCTCGTGGTCGATCCGGAGGACCGCACGGCTCTGCTGCGTACCGAGTACTTCGGGCCCGTCCTGGGCGTCATCGAACTCGATGTCGCCAATGACCCGGACGGAGCCCTCTTCCTGCAGGAGGCCGCACGGGTGGCCAATGACGAGTTCGTCGGGACGCTCGGCGTGAACGTGCTCGCGCACCCCGACACCATCAAGGCGCTGGGATCGCATTTCGACACCTTGGTCGAAGACCTGCGGTACGGCACCGTCGCGATCAACGCCTGGACCGGGGTGGGATATCTGACCCCCTCCGCGACGTGGGGCGCATTCCCCGGCCACGTGCTCAACGACGTACAAAGCGGGATCGGCGTGGTACACAACGGCTTCCTGGTCGAGAAGCCGGAACGTACCGTGGTCCGCGGCCCCTTCCGGCCGTTCCCCCGGTCCTTTGCACATGGCGAATGGGCCCTATCGCCGAAGCCACCGTGGTTCGTGAGCAATGCCACAGCGGCGGGCACTGGCGAACTGCTGGTCGACTTCGCCGGTAAGCCCAGCCTGCTGAAAGTGCCTCGGATCTTCATCTCCGCGCTACGCGGCTGAGGTCTTACGACGGCCACCTGACGGTGGTCGTCGGGGTGAATATCCTCGTGGGACTAATTCGCGGGGACTTCGGCGTAGGAAACCGCCATGGTGTGGGTGGTTTGGGCGGCACATAGGCGAAAATATCGATGAAGTACGCGATTCCGCCGACGAGGCTGACCAGACCACACACAAGCAAGATCAAATCCCACGGATCGAATGTCGCCGTGCCCGATTCCGCGGCCATGTACACGTACAACACCCGGATAAACACGATGATCAACGAAGCTCCGCCGATCACGGCGAAAATCGAGAAGCATGTGTACAGAAGGGCCTTGTGATGGGAGCCGCCTGCGTAAGCGACGGCGTTGCCCCAGCGACTGGCCATGAGCGTGCCCAAGCCGAGTATGGCCGGGACACTAACACCGACGACGATTTTCCCGAGCACATCGCGATAGTCGACAAGCGCCATTACCGACTCCTTCGGCCGCGACGACAGCGGGTTAGGTGTTAATACCACGCGATTCACGCCCGCGACTCAAAATCCAGGAAACGGGCGTACCCTCACGGAAGTGACTCTCTCCCAATCAGTGTGGACCGACACCGACCAGTACCTGGAGCGCACAGTCGCTACCGATGCCGCCGAGCTGGACCATATTCGGCAGGCACAAGACGACGGTGGCCTGCCGGATATCGCGGTATCGGCCACTCAGGGCAAATTCCTGTACCTGTTGGCGACGATCGCCAAGGCCAGCCGCGTGCTGGAGATCGGCACGCTCGGCGGGTACAGCACCGCGTGGCTGGCCAAGGCGGTCGGACCCGAGGGCGCCGTCGTGACGCTCGAGTACGAGCCCAAGCATGCCGCCGTGGCTCAGGCGAGCCTGGAGCGCGCCGGGCTGGCCGAACAGGTCGAGATCTTGGTGGGTAGCGCCCTCGACAATCTTCCGTCGGTCCAGGGGCCGTTCGATCTGGTCTTCATCGACGCCGACAAGGCCAACAATCCCAACTACCTGAGCTGGGCTTTACGACTGACCACTGCGGGGTCGGTCATCTTGGTAGACAACGTGATTCGCTGGATCTCCGAAGACGGACCGAACGCCGAGGGGACGCGGGACGTGCTGGAACTACTGGGGTCCAACCCACGCCTTGATGCCACCGCGCTGCAGACGGTGGGCGTCAAGGGCTGGGACGGGCTGGCGATCGCCGTCGTGCGTTAGCGCGCCCCCTCGCGGGCATAGACGGTGCGCAGAACGAACTCCACCTCCGGCCCCATGGCCAGCCCCGCCAGTTCCGGGTAAAGGGCCACGAAATCGTGCCCGTGCGCCGGAACGTCGTGCGGGCACAGGTGATGCGCCAGCTCATGCAGGATCACCAGTTCACGCATGGCCCAGGCGCTTCCGTTGCGATCGTCGGGAACGGCGATGGCCGCCCGGTCTCCATCACGCTCGTAATGGGCGGCCGTCGCTCCCCGCCGGGCACGCACCGTGACGGGTCCGGCAGACCATCTGGCCGCGACGAGGGCCAGCACGTCGTCGACGTAACGCTGCACCGATTCGACCGACGCGAACCGCGCTTCGGGCGGCAGGGTCAACCTGGTGCCGAAGAAATCGATATCCCGTTGGCTGTGGCTGGCCGCGCGCTCGAACATGGTGCGCACAAACTCTTCGGCCGCGTATACCTTGGCGCGCTGGGTGTCACGCGGATGAGCCGTCCGCGTGACGGCATCCGACTGAGGACGCGCCTGATCGCTCAGTTCTGCTCCAATGCGCCACGCGCACCTGCCAGTTCGGGACTGTTCCCAAGCCTGGCCCGGCGGCCCGCACGATCACCCGCACGCCGGGCGTGTGAGGAATAACCGGCCTGTGCGCTCACCGCACGCCACTGACCGCGGGCCGTCGAGGCACCCTTGTAGAAGTCTCGCAGCTCGATGTCTTTGTCACGCAATACCAGTTCTGTTCCCGTGCCCCGTTTCTCGGTCTTGACCGCCTCGGCGCGCGCCTCTTGCCGTGCGTCGGCCAGCCGCTGCCCCACCCGTGTACCGAAGGCCAGCTGAAAGTTCAGGCGGGCCGTGATGGTTGGTGTGGGCCGATGCGCACCCGAACCGATGTAGGTATCCGAGGCCCTGACCATCTGGACCACCAGGCTGGCGTAGAGCGCGTGGACGGCGTCGATGTCCTCGGCGAAGCCGTAGGCATATACGTAGGTCGAGTTGGATGCGACATCACACGTGACGTCATTGGCGCCGGCGATCAACGCGAACAGGTTGACGTAGGTCCGCAGGCCACGGGTGCCCGCCTCACCGATGGTGATGGTGCGCTGGGTGGGCCGCGCCTGGGCGTCTCGTTTGGCCGAGTGCGCACGGGCGACCGCCAGGTCGATCGAGGTCGCGGTGGCAAGGCGCTGCGCCGCCGCCATGAAAGCCTCGGCTTCATGGGCGTTGTCCGTGCCCTCGGCCTGGCGGAGCAGTGCGGCGATCCGCGAGAGCTGCTTGTCCTCTGTCACGAAGGCCAGATTAGGCGAGCGCGGGGACATGCGACCGCGGCAAGCATCACCCCCACTTCTGACAACCTCTGTTGTCAAGTCGTTCGAGTTGTGTTTCGATAGCCGCACATGAGACATACGGAGATACCGGAGGCCGCGTGACCATTCAGGAAAATGCAGTACTGCCTGCGGCTTACGCGGAAAATCTCGCACATCCCGCACCCGCACACACAGGGCTGCGCAACACCCTGCGCCGTTGGACGGGATTCGATCTCACCCCATCCGAAGAGGTAGTCCGCCAATACGGGGCCGGCCTGTGGATAACCGATCCGGTCGCCGAGAGCTTCGTTGAGGAGGTCTACTACGGGCAGATCGGCCCGGAGCACGGCCGCGCGTTACTGGAGCGCGCGCTCAGTGAGGGAATCGACGCCGTCGAGGAGGCACCGGAGTCGATGCGGGCGTTGTTCGCCGAATTCGACACGCTGCCACCGTGGGCCGATCCGCAGCTCATCGAGGCCGGTGCTGCCGTGTGGCGGCGGTGGGGCTATGACATGGGCTCCATCGCCAACGCCGGCACCATGGACACCTACACCGAGGGCTGGCTGGCGACCCCCCTGTCGCTGGCCGGTGGTTATGCGGGCCAGGGCGCGATGCACCGGCATCTCGAGACCAGCCGGTGGTGGCTGGAATGCGCACGACCCGGCGCCGCCCTGGACCGATACTCAGTTGCCCGGCAGATCACGATGAAGATCCGTGTCATGCATGTCTCGGTACGCCGCGGGGTGCGCAAGCATCCCGAGTGGCGCCGCGAGCAATGGGGCGAGCCCATCAGCCAATCAGAGATGCTGCTGACACTTATCGCCGGCAGCGTGGCGCCCGGGCTCGGCCTGTGGGCGGTCGGCTATCTCACCACACGATCGGAAATGATTGCGGCCCTGCATTTTTGTCGATACCTGGGATACCTGCTCGGGGTGCGCTGTGATGACATCTATCCCGAGACAGTCGCCGATGCGGTACGGATCCTGTACCACTTCGACGCCACCCGCGCCTACGACGGCGGTGACGCCTCACGTGAACTCGTGGAGTCCTTCGTCCCGTCGTTCACGCCGAGTCCCGGCTCATCACCGGCCAATCGGCTCCGGGGCCTGTTCCATCTGCAACTGCAGGCGGGTTTCACACGGCTGTTCATGCTGCCGTGGAACCGCCGGCTCTATCGGATTCCCAATGGCTGGCTGGGCACCGCGGCACTCGTCGCCCGTGCTCCGTTTGTCGCCGCGATCGAGCTGGCGCGCCATGCCGTCCCGGCGGTAGACCAGCGCTGGCAGCGGGGCAAGATGCGGCGCTGGGAGCACTGGATCGACTGGCAGTCCGGCGCCCACACCCACGACTTCCAAGACCTGTCCGCCATGCGGCGGTAGCGGCGGCCGCGCGTCAGAGCCGGGCGTCGATCCAGGACAGCACCTCGTCGAGCACGAGTTCCTTCTCGAACTCGTTGAAGATCTCGTGGTACAGGCCCTTCCAGATCTTCAGCGTCGCATCGGGCGCGGACTCGGACAGCCACACGCTGCCTTCGGGCGCGGTCAGCCGGTCGTCTCCTCCGTGCATCGTCAGCACCGGGCGCCGCAGACCGGCAGCGCGCTGCCGCATCGTCTTCCCCACCCCCAGCAAGGCCCGGCCGATGCCCGCGGGCACCCGACCGTGATGCACCAGCGGATCGGCGTTGTATGCGGCAATGATCGCCGGGTCATGGGAGATCGCGTTGACATCGAGCTTCTGCACCGGCAGCCCGGGCGCCAGACGCCCCACCACCGGAGCCACCAGCGTCAGCACGTACGGCAATCCGACCTGCGCGGCAATCGCAGGCCCCGAGAGCACCATCAGGTCGTAACGGTCCTGGTGGTCCACACCGTAGGCGAAGACGATGCCACCGCCCATGCTGTGCCCGAGCACAATTCGCTTGAGGTCGGGGTACTCGCGTGCCGCGATGTCCACCAGGGTGCCGAAGTCGTCGGTGTACTCGGAGATGTCCCGCAGATACACGCGCTTACCCCCGGAACGACCGTGACCACGGTGGTCCAGGGCGTACACCAGGTACCCGGCATCATTGAACCGCTGGGCGACGTGGTCGTACCGCCGCGCATGCTCGCCGAAACCGTGCGAGAGCACGACGACGGCACGCGGCGGTCTCTCCGGCGTCCAGGTGTCATAAACAATCCGCACGTTGTCGGCGCCGTCGAAGGCGCGCTGCACCCGAGATCCACTCACCCCGAAAACTCTACGGAACCGCCGAACCTGCCATCCTCAACTAGAACACGTTCTAGTGTGGGGCCATGGGATTCCTCAAGCCCACACTGCCCGTCGTCGATATCGCCGAATGGAGCAAGGGCACCCGCGCCGAGAAGATACGTCCGATGGCCCGGCACTGGGCCGAGGTGGGCTTCGGGACACCGGTGGCCTTGCATCTCTTCTACGTCCTGAAGATCGGCCTGTACATCCTTGGCGGCTGGCTGTTCGCCATGGTCTCGACTGACGGAGTCGGGCCCGCCGACTGGTCCGCACCCATCGTCTTCCAGAAGGTGGTGCTCTACACCATGCTGTTCGAGGTCATCGGCCTCGGCTGCGGCTTCGGCCCACTCAACAACAGGTTCTTCCCTCCCCTGGGTTCAATCCTGTACTGGTTGCGTCCCAGCACCATTCGCCTGCCGCCCTGGCCGCGTATCCCCCTCACCCGAGGCAGCGCGCGAACCCCCGTGGACGTGGCGCTGTACGCCGCCTTGCTGGCGATGCTCCTGGTCGCGTTGTTCTCCCAGCCCGCACCGACGGGGCTGCTGCCCCTCTGGCCGGTCGTCGCCATCCTCGGATTGCTGGCCATCGCCGGCCTGCGCGACAAGGTGATCTTCCTGGCGGCACGCGGCGAGGTGTACGGCGCCCTCACTGTGACATTCCTCTTCACCGGGGCCGACATGATCGTCGCCGCCAAACTGATCTTCGTCGTCATCTGGATGGGCGCGGCAACATCAAAACTCAACCACCACTTCCCCTTTGTCATCTCGACGATGATGTCCAACAACCCGCTCATCCGCGCCAAACGTCTCAAGCGGGCGTTCTTCGAGAAGTTCCCCGACGACCTGCGCCCCGGACGGCTCTCCCGCGTCGTCGCACATCTGAGCACCGCAATCGAGATGCTGGTACCCATCGCACTGTTCTTCAGTCACGGCGGCTGGGTCACCACGGTCGCCGCCATCGTGATGGTGTGCTTCCACTTGGGCATCCTCACCGCCATCCCGATGGGTGTGCCGCTGGAGTGGAATGTGTTCATGATCTTCGGCGTGCTGTCGCTGTTCTTCGCGCACGCGAACATCGGTCTGCGCGATATGGAACATCCCGTGCCCGTGCTTGCCCTATTCGCCCTGAGCGCCGGGGTGGTTGTCGTGGGAAACCTGTTGCCCCGCAAGATTTCCTTTCTGCCCGGCATGCGCTACTACGCCGGCAACTGGGATACCACACTGTGGTGCATCAAACCGTCCGCCAGCGCGAAAATCGACAAAGGCATCGTGGCGATCGCGAGCATGCCGCAGGCCCAGATGGAGCGCTACTACGGCACCGACCAGGCACCGCTGCTCATGTACATCGGCTATGCGTTCCGCGCCATGAACACGCACGGCCGGGCCATGTTCACGCTCGCGCACCGGGCCATGGCGGGCCCGAGTGGTCGCGACCGCGAAGATGACTACGTCATCACCGACGGCGAACGGATCTGCAGCACGGCGATCGGCTGGAACTTCGGCGACGGGCACATGCACAACGAGCAGCTGATCGCCGCGATGCAGGAGCGGTGCCAGTTCGAGCCGGGTGAGGTGCGCATCGTCTTACTCGATGCCCAGCCCATCCATCGTCAAACCCAGCAATATCGGCTCGTGGACGCGGCCACCGGCGAGTTCGAGAGCGGCTACGTTCGGGTGGCCGACATGGTCAACCGTCAGCCCTGGGATGACGAGCTGCCCGTGCACGTCAACACCCGGTAACCGGCTGACACGTGTCGGTGGACGCGACTATTGTCGCCCCCGTGACGGCACAAGCCATCGAGGATGAATTTCTTTCGCACACCGAACAATATCGGCGCGAGATTCTGGCCCACTGCTACCGGATGACGGGCTCCATCCACGATGCCGAGGACCTGGTGCAGGAGACCTACCTGCGCGGCTGGAAGGCCTACGAACGGTTCGAGGGCAAGTCGTCGGTGCGCACCTGGCTGTATCGGATCGCCACCAATACCTGTCTGACGGCACTGGAGGGCAAGCAGCGCCGTCCGTTGCCCACCGGACTGGGAGCCCCCAGCGCCGACCCGCTCGCCGAGTTGGACGAGCGCACCGAGATCCCGTGGCTCGAGCCACTGCCCGATGACGCGACCGATCCGGCCAGCATCGTGGGTTCACGGGAGTCGGTCCGCCTGGCGTTTGTCGCCGCACTGCAGCATCTACCCGCCAAGCAGCGCGCGGTGTTGGTGCTGCGCGAGGTGCTGCAGTGGAAAGCCCAGGAGGTCGCCGAGGCGATCGGCTCCACCACCGCCGCGGTGAACAGCCTGCTGCAACGCGCCCGTGCACAGCTGCAAGAAGTGTCGCCACGGGAAGAGACCCTGCTGGAACCCGAGGACCCGATGCTGCGCGAGCAGCTCCGCCAGTACATCAACGCATTTGAGCGCTATGACGTCGATGCGATCGCGAAAATGTTCACCACTGAAGCGATTTGGGAGATGCCGCCGTTCACCGGCTGGTATCAGGGCGGGCAGAGCATCGCCACGCTCATCAAGGAACAGTGCCCCGCCGAGCACGCCGGCGATATGCGCCTGCTCGAGACGTCAGCCAACGGGCAGCCCGCCATCGGCCTCTACATGCGCGAGGGCGACGGGGTGCACCGCCCGTTCCAGATGCACGTGCTGGACGTCACCCCCGGCGGCGTAGCCCATGTGGTGTGCTTCTTCGACATCTCGCTGTTCGAGAAGTTCGGTCTCCCAACCGAACTCACCGAACTCGAAACCTAGGTTGTTGCGGGTTCGTCTCGCCTTTTCGCGCCACAACCTCGGTCTCGGCGTAGCCGCTTACCGCTGAGCGAGGCTCCCCGGGAATAGGTACTGGTCCGCGGGGCGGGTGGTGCTGTGGAACCACGCGGTGAAGAACCCGGAGAGGTCCTTACCGGTGACCTTCTGCACGTACGCCTCGAACTGCGGCCAGGTCGCATTGCCCCATTTGTGCACCGACGGCCATGACCGCAGAATCTGCAGGAACGGCCCGTCCCCGATAGTGCGGCGCAACGCATGCAGTGCCAGCGGGCCCTTGCCGTACACACCGAGTGGGTTGAAGACCTCGTCCGCACTGCATTCGGCAGCGTCCGGGCACATGTCGTAGAGCAGGTTCCCCCACACCTTGTCCTCATCCCAGATCTTCTCGACGGTTTCGCGGTAGTGCTTGTCGATGGACTTACCTTCCTTCTCCTCCGACCACATCCACGGCAGGTAAGAGGCGAAGCACTCGTTGAGGCAGATATCGCGCCACTGTTCGACCGACACCACGTCGCCGTACCACTCGTGGGTGTTCTCGTGCACCACCACCGACAGTCGCTTTTCCTCCTCGGTATCGCGGCTGAACGTGTAGTACGGGCGGGTCTGAGTTTCCAGGGCGCTGAATGAAATGTCCTCGCGCATCGGGTCGGCGAAGATGCCGCCCGCCGCGACATGCGGGTACTTGCCCAGCTTGGATTCCAGGAAACTGAGCACCTCGGGCAATCGTGCCTCGGCGCTACCGGAGCCGGCGTCGGGCGCAAACGCGCTCACCACCGGAGTACCACTGGGCAAGGTGGACCGGAACACCGAGAAATGATCCACCGCGAACGGAACCAGGTACATGGCAACGGGATTCGGCTCGTTCCAGGTGGTGGTGGTCCAGCCGCCGGACTCGGTGGCCTTCCCTTCCCGGCCACCGCCCACGGCCACCCACGAGGACGGCACCGTCGCGGTGAGTTTGAACGGCGCTTTGTTCACCGGGGTGTTGTTTGACGGGTACCAGTTCTCGGCACCATCGGGTTCACCGCCCTTGGCATAGCCACCGCTGGTGCTGCGTACCCAACCCGACAGCGCGCCGAGACCACGTTCCTTGGCCTCCTGCTGCTCGTTGAACGCGTACGTGACCGTGGTCGTGAAGGAACTTCCGGTGCGGATGCCCTTGTCCGGAGTAACAGTCATCTCGTGCTCGCCGCTGAATTCGGTGGCGGCCGGCCGGCCGTCCACGGAGGCCGTCACCGTTCCCAGATCCGAGAAGTCCAGGTTGAAGCTCGACAGGTTCTGGGTGGCGGCTGCGTGGATCACCATCGTGCCGTTCACGTCGGTGGTCTCCGGATCGAAGCGCAGCGTCAGGTCGTACTGGGTGACCCGGTAGCCGCCGTTGCCATCCTGCGGAAAGTAGCTGTCGATCCCGTTGGGTGATCCCGGGGTGAAGACGTCGGTCGCCTGCGCGGGGGCCACGCCACCACCGATCACAAGCGCCGCCAGAGCGGCCGGGATCCCGAGAGTCTTGAAAATCATGTGAGCCTTACGTAGAGCGGGCCCCTGTGACCCTGATGAACGACTCTACGTAAGGCAGCACCGATCGCGGGTAGCTACTGCAGGTGTGCCGGATCCATCCAGCTGACCTCCCACACGTGTCCGTCCAGGTCGCGGAACGACCGTCCGTACATGAAGCCAAGTTCCTGCGCCGGCATCCAATCCACCCCACCGGCAGCAAGCGCCGCATCCGTCAGTTCGTCGACACCCTCGCGGCTGTCGGCCGAAACGCAGAGCAGCACTTCACGATTCTTGGACGTGTCGGTGATGTCGTCGGCGATGAAACCGCGGAATCGTTCTTCCTCCAGCATCATCACCCAGCTCTGTTCGTTGATGACCATGCAGAGGGTGTTCTCGTCGCAGAACTGGTCGTTGAAAGAGAAGCCGAGGTGATCGAAGAACTTGCGGCTGGCCGCGGCATTGGCGATCGGAAGGTTGACGAACAGCATGCGGGACATCGGGTCTCCTCAGTGCGTAGACGGCGGCGTTTCCACCGTTCATCAGTACCGACTACCCGGAGTCCGGAAACTCATCGCCGTTCCCATGCGTACTCGGGAACGGCGCGCAGAATATCGCTCAGGTACCGCACGTGCGGCTCAACCCACTCTGGCCTGAGCGCCTCCCACCTCCAGGTAAACAGGTTGGAGTTATCGAACCTCATCGGCAGTTGAAACCGCCGGTCGGTCAGCATGCGGTGCATGGTGCTGGGATTCAGTACGTCGTAGGCGAATCGGTTGTTGTTGGTGCGGATGTGAAAGCGCCGATTGAAATCCTCCGACTCCAACTTGAGATCCCCGAGCCCCATCGCCTCCTTCAGTCCGGACAGCGCCCCTTCGGGAGTCACCACCAGCATGTTCGGCGACGGCGGAGTCCGCACACACGTCACCATGGCGGTGTAGGTGACCTCGGAGTTCTCCGATGAGTCACCCGTTCGATACGTGTAGGTGAACGACACGAAGGGCGCCCCATCAATGACGCCGCGAATCACGTCCGTCGCGGATCTACTGTGTCCCAGACCAAATGGCGCATAGGCCGAAAGCCTGACGAGACCGGGTTCACTCTCGGCGAAACTCCATCCCCGCCCGGACGCGAAGGACCATAACCACGCCAACCGTCGCTGGCGGTTGCGCCGAGTTGTCGTGAACAGCCAGATGCCCAGCACCGCCAATCCCCCGAAGATGACAGCGACCGTGCCGAGGCTCAGCAGGCCCAGCAGCGTGCTCACCTACTGCTGCGGAGGTGGATTCAGTCGGTCGAAGGCTCCGCGAATGTTGGGCACCTTTCGCGCCGCTGGATCGTCAAGCTCGAAGTAGTCGGCTGCGGTGAACCCGAACCATTTCGCCACAATGTTGGAGGGGACCGTCTGGACCTTCGTATTGAGCGCACGCACATTGCCGTTGTAGAAGCGCCGGCCCGCCGCGATGCGATCTTCGGTGTTGGCGAGCTCGCCCTGAAGTGCGACGAAGTTCTGAATCGACTGCAGCTGTGGGTAACTCTCCGCGATGGCGAAGAAGCGCCCCAAGGCTCCAGAGAGCTGCTGCTCGGCCTGAGCCTGGGCCGTCACGCCCTGATGTGTGGCGGCCGCGTCGCGGGCAAGGTTGCGCGCAGCGGTCACCTGCTGCAAGGTGTCTCGCTCGAATTGCGCTGCCGTGCTGGCTACTTCAACGAGGTTGGGAATGAGGTCATGACGTCGCTGGAGTTCGACATCGATCTGCTTCCACGCTTCCTGAACCAGATTGCGGATCCTGACGAACCCGTTGTATGTGGTCAGGAGCCAAAGTCCAATCGCCAGCGCGAAAAACACCGCCACGACGATGACAATCAGAAGTGGAGTCATTTCCTTCTCCTAGTGTTGTTCCCACGCATACGCCGGGATTGGTTCAACGGTATCTATCAGGTACTGCACCTCGCTGGCGATTCTCTGCTCATCGAGCTTGCCGCGGCGCCAGGTCAGCAGTCTCCCGTTCTCGAATCGCAAGGGCTGCGAATATCTTTGGTCGGCCAGCATCCGCTCCATGGCCCGCGGATTGAGCACGTCATACGCAAACCGCTCCGGATTGGCCTTGACGTTGAACCGCTTGTTGAACTCGTCCGATTCGAACTCCAGATCCGTAAACCCCACCGCACGAGCGAGTCCCGCAAGTAGGCCCTCGGGCTTGATCTCGAGCCGATACGGCGACGGTGGCGTAACGAGACAGGTCACCATGAAGTAGTAGGTCTCGGTGCTCCGCTGGTCACCACTGCCGGTGGTCACCTTGTATGTGTACTGGAATGACACGAATTCGTGACGGCCAATGCTGCCGTTGAAGACGTCTTGGAACCTGCGGCTATGCCCCTGCCCGAAGGGCTCATCATGGGACAGCCCCAGCAGACTCTGGTCCTCGGCGGTGTACGTCCAACCGTGCGCCTGGGCCCAGGCGCTCAGGGCGGCGATTCTCTTCTGCCGCATCCGGGACGAAAGAAACCACACCCCCGCAAAGACCAGCACGAAGAGAGCGACACCCGTCGCGATCAGCAGCCCCTCAGACACGATCCCCCCTCGCTAACCGTTGCCCCTGCACACATCGTACCGGGACACCGAGCATTGCCTGTTAGCTCGACGAATTCCACACTCGAGACAGCCCAGGACGGCAAGATCGGGGTATGCAATTCACCCAGTGGCTGCACCGTGCCCTACAGCAGGACCCGAACCGCCCCATCACGATCGATCAGGGTCGGGAACGCACCGTGGAGCAGTTCGCCGACCGTGTCGCCCGGCTGGCCGCGGGGCTTGCATCGCTCGGCGTCCAACCGGGTGACCGCGTGGGCATGCTGTCGCTGAACTCCGACCGTTACGTCGAATACCTCACCGCGGTGCCGTGGTTGGGTGCCGCGCTGAACGCCGTCAACATCCGCTGGAGCCTTGCCGAGATCGGGTATTCCCTGCGCGAGTCCGGTACTCGTGTGCTGCTGGTCGACGACGTGTTCAAGGCTGCTGCCGCGCCCTTGCGCACCGCGTGTGCATGCCTGGACACCGTCATCTACTGCGGTGACGGTCCGACACCCGAGGACATGATCGGGTATGAGGACCTTCTGGCCGCACACGAACCCATCGGCGACACCCGCACCGGGGGCGCTAGCCTGCTGGGCGTCTTCTATACCGGCGGGACCACCGGAAACCCCAAGGGCGTCATGCTGTCTCACGACAATGTGTTGACATCGGCGATGGGGTCGCTGTCCACCGGCAACTTCCTCACCCGGGGCGGCCGCCTACTACATTCGGCACCGATGTTCCACATGGCCGACTTCAGCGCCGTGATGGCGGGGAACCTGTCCGGTTCTACGCACGTGGTCATCCCGTCGTTCACGCCGCAGGGCGTGCTGGATGCCATCGTCGAACATGACGTTCAGGACATGCTCTTGGTACCCACCATGATTCAGATGCTGGTGGATCATCCGGCAGCCACCGAGCTCGACCTCAGCGGCATCCGCGGAATCACGTACGGCGCCTCGGTCATCTCCGAGGCGGTGTTGCAGCGCGCCAAGCAGGTGTTCCCCAACGCGCGATTCACCCAGGCCTACGGGATGACCGAGGTCTCTCCCGTGGCGACACTGCTGTTACCCGATGATCATGACGACCCCGCGCTGCTGCGCTCGGCGGGACGCGCGGCGCCGCACTGCGAGGTCAAGATCGTCGGCCCGGACGACAACGAGGTGCCGCGCGGCGAGATAGGCGAGGTAATCGTCAAGGGCGACAACGTCATGCTGGGTTACTGGGAACTGCCCGATGAGTCGGCAAAGGCCATCCGCGGCGGGTGGATGCACACCGGCGATGCCGGCCGGATGGACGACCGGGGCTACGTATACATCGTCGACCGCATCAAGGACATGGTGGTAACCGGCGGCGAGAACGTCTACTCGGCCGAGGTGGAGAATGCGCTGGCCAAGCATCCGGCGGTGGCGGCATGCGCGGTGATCGGCATTCCCGACGAGCAGTGGGGTGAACGCGTGCACGCCGTAATCGTCAAACAGACGGAAGCCGCGTGCTGCGACAGCGACTTGCAAGAGCATTGCCGCGCGCACATCGCCAACTACAAGGTTCCCCGCAGCTTCGAGTTCGTCGACGAGCTTCCCCTGTCGGGAGCAGGAAAGATTCTCAAACGAGTTCTCCGCCAGAAATATTGGGAGAAACGAGACGCCGGCGTCTCCTGAGATAGCTGGTGTACGGTGGCGCCCACGCCGATCGACAAGGAGAAATCGCATGGGACGCGTCACCGGGAAAATTGCTCTGATCAGTGGTGGAGCACGTGGGATGGGCGCCGCCCATGCGCGCGCGCTCGTCGACGAGGGCGCCCGCGTGGTGATCGGCGACCTGCTCGACGAGGCCGGTCAAGCCCTAGCAGCCGACCTGGGCCCGAGTGCTCACTACGTGCACCTGGACGTCACCGACAAGCAGCAATGGATCGATGCCGTCGCGGCCACTAATACGACGTTCGGACCGGTGAATGTGCTCATCAACAACGCGGGTATCGCCAACGGCAACCTGCTCACGGACTTCGAGCTCTCCGAGTGGCAACGCATCCTCGATATCAACCTGACGGGCACATTCCTGGGTTGTCAGGCGGTAGCGCAGACGATGATCGACAACAAGGCCGGGTCGATCATCAACATCTCGTCGGTTGAGGGCTACCGCGGCAGCCCCGGCCTGCACGGCTACACGGCGACGAAATTCGCGGTGCGCGGGCTGACCAAGTCGGTCGCACTCGAGCTGGCACCGCACGGCGTCCGGGTGAACTCCGTACATCCCGGACTCATCCGGACCGATATGACGGCGGGTATCCCGGAGGACTTTCTGCAGATCCCGCTGGGCCGCGCGGCCGACCCCGCCGAGGTCTCGGCTCTGGTTCTTTACCTGGCCAGCGATGAGTCCTCCTACTCGACGGCAGCGGAGTTCCTCATTGACGGCGGCCTCATCGCAGGCGTTCCGCACAAGACCTCATAATCATGCATAGATAGTCGTCAGAGCCCCTCTTGGCTCGCTGACCACGCGCTTTTAGAACGCGTTTCACTTTTCGCCTAAAGCCGCTATCCTCGTCCACGAGAGTGATCTGGTTCACGTGTATCTGGAAGGACTAGCCAGTCAATGAAGACAAAAGGCGCGCTGATTCGCGAGCTCAACAAGCCGATCGTCGTCGACGACATCACGCTCGGCGATCCCGCTGAAGGCGAAGTTCAGGTCCAGTTGCACGCCGCCGGCATGTGCCACTCCGATTACCACGTGCTGACCGGCGCCACCCCGATGGAACTGCCGGTGCTGCCCGGACATGAGGGCGCGGGCGTCGTCACCAAGGTGGGCAAGGGCGTCACCTCCGTCCAGGAGGGCGACCACGTCATCTTCGCCTTCATCCCGGCCTGCGGTAAGTGTCCGCCATGTATGCGCGGCTATCGATCGCTGTGCGACCGGGGCGCAATCCTGCTGGGCGGCAAGGCTATTTCCGACGGCACCAATCGCATCCACGCCGGCGACACCCCCGTCTCGGCAATGAACCTGCTCGGCACCTTCTCGCCGTACGCCGTGGTCCACGAGGACTCCGTCGTCAAGATCGACGACAGCGTGCCCTTCGAGTCGGCCGCTCTGCTCGGCTGCGCCGTGCCCACCGGCTTCGGCTCCGCCACCAACATCGCCGAGGTCGAGGCCGGCGAAGACGTCATCATCGTCGGCGTCGGCGGAATCGGCATGAGTGCCTTGCAGGGCGCCGTCGTCTCCGGAGCCCGGTACGTCATCGCGATCGACCCGGTGCCGTGGAAGCGTGAGCAGGCCCTCAAGTTCGGCGCCACCCATGTCTACGCCTCGATGGCCGAGGCCATCATGCCCGTTATGGACCTGACCTGGGGCATCATGGCGCAGAAGACCATCATCACGGTCGGCGAGATGAAGGGCGAATACATCGAAGAGGCCATGATCCTCACCGCCAAGACCGGCACCTGTGTGGTTACCGGCATGGGCGCCATGGTCGACGTGGACGTCAAGTTCAACCTGTTCCTGTTCACCATGTTGCAGAAGACGCTGAAGGGCAACATCTTTGGTGGCGGAACCACACACACCGAGACCCCGCGCCTTGTCGGCCTGTACAAGCAGGGCCTATTGAAGATCGACGAGATGGTCACCACCACCTACAGCCTGGAGCAGATCAACGAGGGCTACCAGGACATGCTCGACGGCAAGAATATCCGCGGCGTCATCAAGTACACCGAAGCCGACTGGTAAGCCGAATCTTTCACCGGCAGTAACGCCACGCAGACGATTCCCCGGATTCTCCGCGTGGCGTTACTGTCGGTATATGGCCATCGACATTAGGCGCGCGAGTGAGCGGCTCGCGACCACAATCTCGTGGCTGGATTCCAAGCACTCGTTTTCCTTCGGTGAGCACTACGACCCGCACAACACCCATCACGGGCTGCTCCTGGTCAACAACGACGACATCGTGCTGCCGGGTGCCGGATTCGAGACACATCCCCATCGCGACATGGAAATCGTCACCTGGGTGCTCCAGGGATCCCTGGTCCACCAGGATTCTGAGGGTAACGCCGGGGTGATCTACCCCGGTCTGGCACAACGGATGTCGGCAGGTACCGGCATCCTGCATTCGGAGAAGAACGACTCCTGGCGGTTGTCCGGAGAGCGGCATAGCGATCCGGTGCGATTCGTCCAGATGTGGGTGACCCCGGATGACTCCGGGATCGATCCCGGTTACCAACAACGAGAGATCGACGCAGAGCTGCTCGCCGGCGGGCTGGTGACCGTGGCCTCCGGAATGCCGCGGCACCGGGATCAGACGGCGATCACCATCGCCCAGAAGAACGCGGCGCTGCACGCGGCCCGTATCCGTGCCGGCAACAGCGTCGAGCTTCCCGCGGCACCCTTCGTGCATCTTTACCTCGCGCGCGGCGCCATAGCCCTCGAGGGCGCGGGTGAGCTGACCGAGGGGGATGCCGTGCGGCTGACCGACACCGGGGCCGCCCGGGTCACCGCGACCATCGACGCGGAAATCCTCGTCTGGGAGATGCACACCCGTCTGGGCGGCTAGCGCGCCAATCGCGACGCTGCCGATGTGGGATCGATCCCCACTTGTTACCAAAGTTGACTGTGTTGCTGCTGTGATTATCGTTGACTGTTCAGGAACTTCACAGAAGGGGCGGCCGTGGGCATTTCACCCTTTTCTCGCCTTCGGCGCCCCACTTCCGGACGTCGCCTGATGACCGCAACCGTTGGCATGATGCTGATAGCCGCGCTGCCCGTTCCGGCCACCCACAACACCGCCCGCGCCGAGGCGGCTCACGATGCGGTGCTCGCGGCCATCGCCAACACCAAGGGCACCTTCCTGGTCTACAACTTCGGAGGCGGCAACCCGGCGCCGTTTCGCAACGCCGCGGGTAGTGAGTACACACTGGACAACGGCGGCCATCTGATGGTCATCAAGAGCGCCTCGTCACGGCTGCGCGCAAATCTGTTGGTGGACACCCATTCTGGGTATCAATCCCGATGTGAACGCGATGCACGCGCGCGTACCTCCGAAGGTCTGTGGCAGGCCTCCGAGACATACAAGCCGATGGCCGCCTGGACGCTCATGGGCAAGCCCACCTTCATCATCAACGCCAACTTCTTTGACGTCCGTGGCCAACAGGGCGGCACCTGGAAGAGCACCGGATGCACCTCCCCCCTGGGCGCCTATGTCGATACCGCCAACGGGAGCGCCAACTACAACAAGCAGGTCACCGGAACGCGCGTGTACGCGGGGAAACAGGCGCTCTCCGGCGGTGACGAGATCTGGACGGCGCTGGCCACCATGGTCTTTTCTCCGGGTTCGGCGCCCGAGGTCATCGCCTCCGCGGGACCGAAGGACTATGGGTATGCCACCGCACCCCTAGAAGGCCTGATGGACAAGGGAGTTCAGTTCGTCGCGGTAAGCGGCTTGAAGCTGTTACTTCCAGGATTCACCGAGCAGCTGAACGACCCGGGCCCGGCCGCCGCCCGCACCGCGCTCGGCTACAAGTCCGCGACCGATGAGCTGATGGTCTTCCAGGGCGGTAGTTACACCCCCGACAACCTCCAGGATCTCTACCGCGGGCTGGGTGTCGACAAGGCCATCGCGCTCGACGGCGGCGGCTCATCGGCCATCGTGCTGCGCCGCGATGCCGGTGGCATGTGGGCCGGATATGGCTCACCCAAAGGCAATTGCGATACCACCTACACCCTGTGCGATGCCGCGGGAGGTGTCGGCCGGGCACTGCCCAGCTGGCTGGGATTCAGTTAGACGGGTTAATGCGGCGGTTCGATGGGAAGCGTCGGGCCACCGTAGGGTGTGGGAATAGTGAAGCGGCCCTTCGGAGTTGGATCTGACCGCTTGCCAAGGTCGGCACCTAACGGTGGACCGGCGGTGTCGTCACCGGCTGGCCGCGGCGCGTTCTTGGCGCCACGGATCAGAACCGCGGGATCGTTATCGCGGCAATAGCCGGCGTACAGGAACGGCTCCGGATAGTCGGCGGCCGATACCGGCGGGCGTGGCGTCCCGTAGTCGCAGGTGTAGCGAGGGTAGATATCGCCGACGGCCCAGACTCCGTGATCATAGAAGGTGTTACTGAGCGCCTCGATCACCGATCCGCGATAGGTGGGGAACAGCGCGTTGAGTGCCGGCACACGCACGTACGACAGCTGTGCCACCGTAGTGAGGTTCCCCAGCAGCTGCGCCATGGTGTCGGAGTTGTCGGCGAAAACAGCATCGGTGGTGGCCAGTGGTCCGGGAACCCTATCGATCAGCGTGCGGAAACCGCCGTCCATCCGGGCCACCCCGCTCAGCGACCGATTCAAGCCCGGAGTGGTGCTGGCCAGGCCATTGTTCATCTCTGCGAGTGTGGACAACGTCACCCGGCTCTTCTTGAGGACGCTGACTGTCTCAGGAAGCACGGAATCCAGTGTGGACAAAAGGAATACGCCGCCGTCGATGATGTCGGTCATCTTGCGGGGCGCCTCGCGTGAGAGGTGGAGTTCCTTCTTGATGATCTCCAGCTTCTTCGTATCCGCCTGAGCGAGAGCACCATCGGCGTCGGCAAGCAGCTTCGAAAGTGACACCGGAACCGTCGCCTGGCCGCGTGTGATCACACTGCCATTGCCCAGATAGGGGCCGGCAGTCGTCACCGGTGCGAAGTCCACGTACTGCTCGCCGGCCGGCGAGAGACCGGATACACGCACGGGGCTGCCCACCGGAATCTTCACGTCGGATTCGATATGAATCACCGCGACCGGTCCGCGCGGGGAGGGAGTCACCGAGTCCACCCGTCCAATCCGCATACCGCGCAGTGCCACATCTTGGTTGGGGATCAGCCCTCCGGATTCGGGCAGCTCGATGGAGACCTGATAGGTCGATGCGAATGCCCGCGCCCGCAATGCGCCCACCGCCAGATAGGTGCACGCCACCACCAGGGTGGCCAGCAGCGCGAATCCTGAGAGCCAGAAGCGGTTGCGATGCCCCATCTTCACGGCGTCCACTACGGCGTTGGCCACTGACCTGATCATCGTGGCGGCTCCTGCGTCACGGGTACCGCACCCGGTACGGGCTCGATGACACCGGGCTCGGTAGGACTGGGGCGTAACGGAACCGTCGGGACGTCCGGCCCCTGCCCCACCACGCGCTCCTGCAGGCGCCACAGGGTGTACTTGAAGGAGCCGACGAGTTTGGCCCAGTCATAGCGTTTCGGCCCGTGCAGCCCCGGGTCGCCCTTGTAACCGATGTCGGGAATGGACCCGAGCGCGATCTTGTCTATCGATGCCCGGGCGGCGAAGCCCGAGCCCGCCATGATCTTGACGATCGGAGGCATGAGCCGGTTGAGCGCGGCCAGGCTGGTGTCCGGACTGACCGCAATGTCGTTGAAGGAACGCGACAGGGTATTGAAATCCGCGATGACGCTCCGGCCGCTCGTGTCGGTCCCGGCGATGGACGGGAACTTGGAAAGTTGCTTGGTCACCGCGCCGACCTGATCGGCGAGGTCGGCGATATGTGTCGCGTTGACGGACAACGCATCGGTGGCGGGCGCCGCCGCCGTCAACAGCTCGGCGATCGTCTGATGCCGGGTATCGAGCTCGGCGGCAAGCTCAGCGGTATCCCGCAGCGCGGAATCCAATTGGCTAGAACGCGCATTGAGTGTGCCGAGCAGCCGATTCGACTTGCCGATCAAATCTCCGAAGGCAGCACCGTTGGGACCGGTGGCACGACCAAGTCCGTTGACGGTCCCGGTGAGATTGCGCACCGCACCACCGTTGACGATGATCGCGGCAGAACTCAGCACCGCTTCCACTGTCGCGGCCGCCGTGGTCGATTCGAGGCCAAAGGTGTCTCCGTCACGCAACAGAGGCGCGTTGGGGTCGGCGGGGCGCGGCGGCTTCAGCGCGACGAACACGTCACCCAGCGGTGTCGCGGTGCGCAACTCCACCGTGGTCCCCTTGGGAATCTCCACGTCCGAACGGATTCGCATCGTGACCACTGCGGTGTAGTTGGTGGTACTCATCGAATCGACCTCACCGATGTCGGCGCCACCCAGCTTCACCTTGGCACGCGACGGCAGGTTCAAGATGTTAGTGAAGATCGCTTTCAAACCGTAGGAGCCACCCGACATACCCGGTGCCGGAAGTGGCAGGCTGGCAAGACCGTTGGTGCTGCATCCGCTGGTCAGCAGTACAGCGACTGCGACGACGGGCCCCGCCAATCTTCGTAACCCGATCATTTCTGTCCCATCGCCGCAAGACCATCGAGAACGTAGGTCAATCCGAAGTCAGGTCCGTAGTCCTGCAGAGTGCCGGTGCTGCAACCCAATTGGCGAAGCCCCAGGAGATTGCAGATTTCCTTGGCGGCCTGCGTGTCAAAGATGAGCCTGTCCACGGGAACGTGGGCGCGCACCACATTGTTGACCGGGTCGACCACGTTGTAGACGTTGTCCGCCATCAACGGCAGCAAGTCGAACCCTTCCGACAGCTCGCGCCGGTTGTCATACACCGCCTGGGCGATTTGGTTTGAGTTACCCACCGATTGCTTAATGGCATCGCGGTTCTGCTCGAGCAGCGAACCTGCCTGCAGCAGAATGTTGTTCAATTGCTTTCCCGTGTTACCCGACCCCAGCTGCTCGTCGTCGAGCACCTGCGACAGCTGCCGGACGGTGGACGAGAACTCCCGGATGTTCTGGTCGTTACGTGACGCGGCCTCGAAAAGCGAACTGAGACGGGTGATGATCTTGGTCAGCTGATCGCGGGTCATCGCACCACCATCCGCGCTCAGGCGGAGCGCCTTGGACAACTCGTCCAGAGATGCCCGCATCAACTCGCCGTTCCCGGACAGCGCGTTGGCGCTGTTGTTGACGACGTCCGCCAAAGGCCCGGCACCCTTACCGTCACCCTTCATCGCCTTGGAGAGCCTGTCGACCATGGCCAGCACCCTGTCGAACTCCACCGGCGTCTTGGTGCGGTCCAAGCCGATGATGTCGCCGTTCTTGAGCGTGGGTCCGCCGCGATACACCGGTGTCAGTTCGATGTGGCGGTCGGTGAGAATCGAGGTCGATACCGTGACGGCCTTGGCGTCCGCCGGAACCTTGACCTTTGAGTCGACCGTGAATTCGACCTCCATATACGTGCCACGCGAGGTGATCTTCGTGACCTTGCCGATCGGCATGCCGAGCACAGACACCTTGTTATCGGGGTACAGACCCGAGACCGATTCGAATTGTGCCGTGATGGTGAGGCGATTGCTCCGCTCGCGCAGGTAGGTCCATCCGACCGCAGCCACCACCACCGCGACAACTACCGCTAGCGCCCCCGCGACCCAGATGATCCGCCGCGTCCGTGTGCTTATCGGTGTGCTCATTGGCAGTCCTTGAAGTATTCGATCATGTTGAACTGCTTGGCCCGTCCGCTGATCGCACACATCCACGAATCCACCGCCAGGCCGCCCGGCGCGTTCAGCTCGAGGGCGTTGCCATAGCCCGTCAGGTTCGTGACATTTCGCGCCGCAACCGCGGTTACCTGGAGAAGGCTCCGGAACAAATCGTCGTGGCCGCCGACCAAATTGCTGAATGTCTTCACGTCGGCGATCAGTGCGTCGACCGCGCGCCTGTCCTTGACCACAATCTTGCTCAGGACATTCACCAGCTCGGTCACCGCTTGCATCATGGAGTGGAAACTCGCTCGCCGCGAGACGAATTCACCGAGCAGATCGCGACCCTGCACGATCAGCTTCCCGATATCGCCCTGCTGCCGGTACAGCGTGCCCGTCACCATCTCGGTGCTTGCCAGCAGTGTTCCCAACTGATCGCGGCGATGCGAGATGACCGACGACAGCGTCTGGATGTTCTCCATCGCCTTGGGCAGCACCGCAGGCAAGCCCTCGAGCTGCTTACCGAGTATCGCCGTCGACTCCGCGATCTTGTCCGCGTCTACCTGCTCGAAGGTAGAGGTTGCGTCCTGCAAGGTGGCCTGTAGGTCGTATGGAACGTCGGTGTGCGCCAGATCAATACGCCGATTGGCCAGCTTCCCGTCGCCACCGTTGCGCAGTTCCACGTACTGATTTCCCAGAATCGTGGTGATCTTGATGGACGCCTTGGCGTCCTTGCGCAACGTGATGTCGTTGCGCACCCGCATACCGACCTCGATGCGGTCGTCAACGAGTTCGACGCTGGTGACGTTGCCCACCGGCACCCCGGCATACGACACGTTGGCGCCCGGTTGCAGCGACGCCGCCTGCAAGAACTCCGCGGTGTAGTGGGTGTAGCCGATGCCGATCGCCTTGACCAGCAGCATCGACCCCACCAGGGAACCGATCACCGCGAGGGCGATTGCACCCAACCACGTCTTGTTGTACGTCTCGACGGGGCGTTGCGAAATACGCTGCCACACACTGGGTTTATCCATCTGCAAGGTTCCTGCACTTCGGGGTGTATTTGGCCTTGTTGCCTGGTGTGGCGGCGTTCACGATGATCGGAACGACGTCATTGAGGCCGGGGAAGAATCCGGTGATGTTGAGATCGCAGACATACCCGTTGATGAAAGCGCCCTCTTGGGTGGTTCTGACGAGACCCTTGAGAAGCAAGGGCAGATTGGCGCCGGTGAAGGCAAGCTGCGGTTCGATGCTGTTCAAATGACTGACGAATCCCGGTTCCCGATGCAGGATTTCGTTCAACTGCGGGTACACCGTATCCGTGATCTTCGACAAGCGGCGCACCGCGAAGCCTGTCGAACCGATCGAGTCCACCAATGCCGCGCGCCGGTTGTCCAGAATCGCCACCATCTCACGCGTGTGTGTCAGCACGGTGTCCAGGTTCTTATTCTGGCCCGCAAGCGTTTTCGTCAGACCGTTGAGATTGGTTATCACGTCATCGAGAACCTGATCCCGGCCCGCGAACGTCTCGGTCAGTTGTGATGTTTGGTCAACCAGCCCGACGATCGAGCCAGTATCTCCTTGTAGAGACTTGACGACGCCGTCGGTGAGGTTGTCGACCTCCGTGGGATCGAGCACGCTGAAGAGCGGTTCGAAGCCGTGCAGCAGCATGCCGATGTCGAAGGACGGCTCTGTCTGCTCCACCGGAATCACACTCCCCGGCTTGAGCCGATCGGTGCTGCCGGTCTTACCCAGCGACAAGCCGAGGTAACGCTGTCCGACGATGTTCTGGTACGTGATCGACGCAATGGTGTTGCCGTACAGGGGTTGCTCGGTTTGTACCTGGAATTCCACCTTGGCCAGATCGCCGTCGATCGCGACCGATTCGACGCGGCCGACGCGTACACCCGCGACCCGCACGTCATCCCCGTCGCGCAATCCGGTGACATCGGTGAACATCGCGGCGTAGTTGTAGGTCGATCCCGCGACCTCGCGGCGCAGGGTGGCGTACACCAGCCATGTCATCGCCAGCGCGATCACCATGAACACCGAGAGCCCGATCAATGGCCCGCGAAACCTCATCGCTGACCTCCCGACTGCACCTGCTGGGCAACAACGGGTTTGGTACCACGCGCAACCGGCCCAAGTAGCAGCTGAGTAGCCGAGGTTGCCGTACTACCCGTGATCATGCCCAGTTGTTCGCGTTCACTGTTACTGCCGACGGGCCCAACATCCCCGCCGTAGGAAGCGGGCGCGGTACCCGCGGACTGTGGCGGGGGTTCGGCGTCTCCCGGGTCGGCGGTGCCGGGGATGCGCGGCGACGGGTTGGGTTGCCACCAGGGCAGCGGCGGGTTGGGGTCCACCAGGCTGGGATTCGGATTGTGCAGCGGTGGTCCCGTGACGATCAGGTTTCCGTCCGGGCCGACTGTCGTTCCCGGCGGCGGTGCAAGATCGGGCGGCGGCTTGAAGTTCTGCGGCAGCAGCACCTCGGGGAGGTCCGGCCGTACCACCAGCTCCGGCGCCGTGAAACAGCTCGGTCCCTTCAGCTCCCCGTACTGTGGGCAATCGGCGCGGGTATACATCGTCGACGGTGTGAACGACAGGACCGCGCGGATGTTCACCGTGTCCTTTTCGGAATCCCACACATCACTGAAGAACTTGTCGGAGAACACCTTCAGACGCGTAGCGATAGGAAGGAACTGCACGGAGTTCTGGGCGAGCACGCCGACGACCGGAGTCAGCTTGGTCGTGATGTCGATCATCCGATCGGTCTGGTTATCCAGCGATTGCCTGACCGTACCGGTGGTGTGCAGCCCGGCGTTGAGCAGCGTCTGCAGCTGGTCCCGCTTTTCGGCCACCGTCTGCATGGGCTTGATCGCTTGATGTAGCGCATCGACGAGTTCAGGAGCAGTGCTCTGCAACCCCTTGGTCGCGTTGAGGAGCGCGGAGAGGGTGGACGGGCCGGTATCCGTCGCGACGATGTCGTTGAGCTGATCGATGAGCCGGGTCAGTTGGCCGGCCGCGTTCAGCAGCGTCGCGCGCCGCCCCTCGGTTGCCGCGGCGATGACGGCGAAGATACCCACGGAGTCGTCATCGCGGCCGCGGCCGTTGGCAAGAAGAATGTCGCGCAGCTTGCTGATGGTCGTCTGGAACAACACCGTCGGCAGCTCGGTCTCCTCGCTGATGACGGTGCCGTTGGTGATCGCCGCACCGGGACCGTGGTCGACGAGTTCCACAGAGGAGACCGCGAAGACGTTACTGGGGACCACCCTGGCAGTGACCGACCGCGGGATCGTGTGCGCCAGATCCGGTTTCAGATCGATGTGAACGACGTTGGGCCTGCCGCGCTGCGAGGGAGTCAGATCGTTGACCGAACCGACGAGCACGCCCTGGAATTTGACGTCCGATTTCGCTGGAAGACCGTCGCCCACGTTCGTGAGCTCCGCCACCACACGCACATAGTTGTTGAAACGGCCGGTCGACTTGATGACCAGGGCGGTGCCGACCAAGGCGGCCACGAGGGCAATCGCCACACCACACAGGAGGAGCTGGCGGTCCGACGGACCACGCCCGTCGGTTTCAAAGGAGTTCGGCACGCAGCCCCCCTCCCGCACCGCGCGCGTCGGTATGGCGCCACCACAGGATCCGAAGCATCACATGGTCCCTTCCGTCAGCCAACGCGGCCTGCAGTACCTACAGGTTCGGTCACGCCAACCCCTCCGATGTGACGCCGATTACAGGAATGTACATGACGTACAGTTCTACGTATTACGCTTTACCAAACTTTTCTGAATCCAGATTCATATTTGCTATCAGGCACCGCCGAACTGCTTGCGCAGTTCATTCTTGAGGACCTTGCCCGACGGATTACGGGGTAACGCTTCCACGACCACGAGATCCTTGGGGTGCTTGTACCGGGCCAATCGCTCGGTGAGAAATCCGTCGAGATCACCGATGGTCAGTCCGTCACCATGGATCGCTGCCACCGCCACCGGCACCTCGCCCCACTTTTCATGAGGCCTGCCGATCACCGCGACCTCGGTGATCTGCTCGTGCTCTGCGAGCGCGTTCTCCACCTCGGCGCAATAGATGTTCTCGCCGCCGGAGATGATCATGTCTTTCTTGCGGTCCACCACCCAGACGAAACCGTCCGCGTCCTGACGGACCAGGTCACCGGAGTGGAACCACCCACCCGTGAACGCTTCGGCCGTGGCCTCGGGGTTGTTCCAGTAGCCCTGCATCAGCGTTGGCGCCCGGTAGACAATCTCCCCGACCTCACCGGCCGGCACATCGTTCATGTTGTCGTCGACGACCCGCGCGGACACCGTCGGAATCACCCGGCCGACGGACCCCATCTTCCGGATTGCGTCCTCCCCCATCAGCATGCAGGTGACCGGAGACATCTCGGTCTGCCCGAACGCGGCCAGGATCTTGGCGTCTGGGAACGTCTCAGACATCGTCCGCAGCAGCACGTCGCTGGCCGGGGCCGCACCCCAGGAGAGTGTCTTCAGTTTGATCTTGCGCGGGTTTGCTTGTTGGGCCGCGCAGACGGCTTGCCACTGGGCCGGGACCAGAAAGATCCCGGTGACTCCCTCGGACTCCAGAACATCCAGCAGCGCACCGGGATCGAAGGCGCCCAGCGGGTGAATGACCGTGGGCAGGCCCAGCAGCAGGCCGGTGATCATGTTGCCCACGCCGGCGATGTGGAACATGGGAACGCCGATGAATCCCACATCGGCGTTCAGATCAACGGTGGTGCTCAGCAGATAGCTCATGGCCTGCCCGGACAGATTGAGGTGCGTCAGCACCGCGCCCTTGGGCCGGCCCGTCGTCCCGGAGGTGTACATGATGAGCGCGGGGGTATCGCCGGGCAGATCCACCTCTGGGTGCGGTTCACCCACTTCGGCGATGACCTCTTCATATCCGAGAGCGCCGTCTTCGGACTCCGAGCCCGCGATGATGACCGTCTCCAGCGCGGGCACCTGCTGGCGTACCGCGGCCGCCACCGGAGCCAGCACCGTCTCGGTGATCGCGACCTTGGCCCCGCTGTTCTCAACCAGGAACGCCACTTCCGGTGGCGTCATGCGGAAGTTCACCGGAATGGCGATGGCTCCGAGTTCGTTGATGGCGAGCCATGATTCGACGTACTCGGGGCGGTTGAGCATCAAGATGAGCACACGGTCCCCAAACCCGACACCCCGGCGGGACAGTGCATCGGCCAGGGATTGCACGCGCTGGTTCAGCTCTCCCCAGGAGATGCTGCGCCCGAGATACCGGATCGCCGTGGCATTGGGTTGCATGAGCGCATGCCGGGCCAGCTGGTTACACCAGTTCTGCCGTCGCGCGCGGTAAGGCTGGTCAAGGCTCGCGGACGTCGCGGTCGCATCGATTGTGTCGGTCACAGACTCTCTCCTACTAACTGAAATTGGGGCGTCGGCCCTCGAGGAATGCGGCGAAGCCCTCTTGGGCATCGGGTGAAATCAACAGTTCGATCTGCCCCTCACGCTCACGGGCGATGGCCTCGTCGAACAGCTTGAGTGACACCGAGTTCATGGCTTCCTTGGTCAGCTGCAACGCACGACGGGAACCATGGGCGAGCCTGCGCGCCGATTTATCGACACGTTCGCGCAGTTGATCCCCGGGCAGTACCTCGTTGACCAACCCGGCCGCATGAGCATCGGCAGCGTTGAGGGGTTGAGCCAACAGCGCCATCGCGTTGGCCTTCACACGACCGATCGAGGCCGACACCAATGCGCTCGAACCTCCATCGGGCATAAGCCCGATGTTCGCAAATGCCAGCAGAAAGAATGCCGAATCGGCGGCATAAACCAGATCGCACGCCAGGCCCACCGACGCACCGATCCCGGCGGCCGCGCCCGTGACTTCGGCGATGGTGGGCACCGGACAATTCAGGACCGCGCGCACCAACCGCTCGGCGTTGTCCATCGTCAGCTCGGCGGCTTGCAGCGGAGTCAGGTCTCCGGCCCCCGCAGCAAGCTCTGCGACGTCGGCGCCCGCCGTGAACGCACTCCCCGGTGCACCCCCACTGATGACGACGACTCTCACGTCATCTCGCCCGGAAACCGAGTCCAGCGCTTCGATCAATCCGGCTGTGGCTGGCGCGTTGAGCGCATTCATCCGATCCGGTCTGGTGAACGTGATCCGCATGATGCCGTCCTCGACGGCTACATCGGGTGCGCCGACAGATTCATGGGGACTCAAGTCACTGCCTCCTGGGTTTGTCGCTTCGTCGCGTCGGCTCAAATATATTTGATATGACTTTAGATGCAAGGGCGTCACCACACATGGAAATGGCAGGCAGATCGGATGAATGCTCCCCGGGCACAAACCCGTGAAATTCGCAGGCCGCAGCTGTCCGAGGAGGTTGCCGGCCGACTCCGCGCGGCGATCATGACAGGTGAACTGCGTCCCGGTGAGTACATCCGGATGGATGAGACTGCCGCCCAGCTGGGCGTCAGCGTCACACCCGTGCGCGAGGCACTACTGACCTTGCGCGGCGAGGGCCTGGTCGAGGCCGTCCCTCACCGCGGGTACATGGCCGCCGCATTGAGCCGGGCCGATATCGAAGACATTTTCGCGCTGCAGGCGCACCTCGCCGTCGAGCTGGCGAAGACCGCAGCCGAACGCATCACCGCGGACCAGATCGACACCCTGGCAGATCTCAACGACACCCTGCGCCACGCCGCTTCGCCCGAATTGATCTCGGTCGCGGAGTTCGAGTTCCACCGATTTCTCAACCACGTGGCCGACCGCCCCAAGCTGGCCTGGTTTCTCCTGCAGGCCACCCGCTACACGCCGCACATGATGTTCGCCTCGGCCGACGCATGGGCTCGGCACGCGGTGGAGGCTCACGACAAGCTCATCGCGGCTTTGCGTGCGGGCGACCTCGCCGAAGTGATTACCCAGACCGAGGTTCAGTTCGTCGACGGAGCACGCCGACTCACCGAGTATCTAGACCGCGCCGGGATGTGGCCCGGGGGGTAGTGGCGCTGCCTGCGGCGGCGCCGGCGGTGCGATGGCACCCGACGCGATCTGCTCGGCGCGGCCCTTCAATCCCTCGGCGAGATGTTCGAGGACCTGGTTGGCGAGCTTCTTCACCATCGGCTTGGGGATCGGGAGTTTGGTCTCGACATCCATGTCGACCGTGAGCAGACACGTGGGCCCCATCGGGACGATCGAGAACGTCTGTTCCTGCTTCTCGAAGATGTCGCTCTCAAGCAGGCGCGTGGCCACCTGCGCGGCGTTGAGGTACGCGATCTCCGCGACGTTTGTCGAAGCCATGCCCGTCATCTCCACCCTCAAGCGCACGATGCGGGGGCGGCCGTCCGGGAGCCGATCCAGAATCTCGACGCTGGAGATCTCCTTGTTCCACTCGGGGTAGGCCTCGTAGTTGGTGACGATGGAGACGATCACCTGCGGCGGGGCGGCCACCTCGACGGTCTGACTGACGACTGGCATTGGTTCACTCTACCTTTGTAGTTGGCATGCGCAGGAACTCACGCACGAGCTCGTGCACTACGTCCGGGCATTCGAGATGTACGAAATGTCCACCGCCATTGATGATTTCAACGCGGCGATCGGGCAGATCCGGGCGCGCAGAATCTACCAGCCGCCACGTCATGCACCCATCGTTCCGGCCATGCAGGTAGAGCAGCGGGGTGCGCGCATCGTCCAGCAGAGATCGCTGCGTCTGCCAGTACTTCCGCGAAGGAACCAGGGCCCGCCGAATGTTTGCGCGGTAGTAGCCGATGACAGCGCGGCGATTCCCCTTCTGAAGCATCGCCTCACCGGTGTACAGCAGGTCCGCGCGTGCGTCGTATCCCGGGGACCATCGTCGCCAATACAGACGAAGAAGCCAGGGCAGCAACAACTCCGGCAGCACCGGAATCTGATGGAACATCGTGTACCAGCTCATCGACAGCTGGCGCCCGAGCACACCGGGCCAGCCGAGCGGCCCGATCGACGCGAAACTCGAACCGAGGACCTCGAACGGGGGCACGGCCATGGTGACAATGTGGGCGAACGGCGACAGCCGGCTACGGGCAAGGGCGTTACCCACCAGCGCTCCCCAGTCGTGACCGATATATACGGCGCGCTCGTCACCGCCCAGCAGCGTGTGGATGTCCAGGACGTCCTGCATCAGCGCACCCAGTCCGTACTCGGCGTCGGCCGGTATCTCACTGGGCGAGTAACCGCGAGTGAACGGCGCCACCACACGCCACCCGTCGGCGGCCAGCTTCGGCCCCAGCAGGCGCCACGTGTGGGCGGAGTCGGGGAAGCCATGTCCGCAGATCACCAGCGGACCGTCCTGCGGTCCCCAGCACAGTGCCTGCAATCTGACGTTGGGCAGATCCAAGGTCAGGGTGGAATCAGCGGCCACTACAGCTCCGCCACTAGGGGGTGCCGTCAACGGACGTCGCCGTCGCGACGCCCAGCGGATCGTTGATCCGCGTTTCCTCATCGCGAATCAACCCACGCAACAGCGTGGTGCTGAACTCCACGGCGATCTCCTGGGCGCTGCGGCGGCCGCTCGGGTTGAGCCAGCGGTAGGACCCGAGAACCATTCCGATGTAACCGAGCGCCATGACATGCGAGTCGCACTCGACGAACTCGGAACTGGCGATACCCCGCTCGATGATGTTCTGAACCCGCTCCTGCACCATGTCCTCGCGCTTACGGATCTCGGCGACCTGTTCGGGCGAGAGCCACTCCGACAGGAACGGGTTCTCCTGGAAGTACACCGCCCCCTGCTCGCGATTCGAGAAAATGAGCGCCAGCATGCGGCTCGTGCATTGGTACAGCGATTCCCGCGCCGACCATCTCGGGTCGTCCTGCAGACAGGCCAGCGTCTCCTCGGCAGCCTTGAAGTAGATCTCATACAAGATGAGTGCCTTGGAGGCGAAGTAGTGATACACCGTCGCCTTGTTCAGGCCCGCGACATCAGCGATGTCGTCCATCCTGGTGCCGTGATAGCCCCGCGCCGCGAACAATTTGGAAGCCACCGCCACCAGTTCCTCGCGGCGGCCGGCACGGCGCTGCGAGGAATTGCCTGCCTTCGGGGCAGCGTGGACCGGTTGCATGGTGCCTCACTATATGCGCAGGCCTTCCACGCACGGACGAAATCCCGATCAACTGGTTGGATTATTCGGGCGTTATGTTCGCCGGCCCCGACGCCAGAAGCACGTTAAGCTGCCCCCGTCCGGCGCTCCACCGACCCTGAATAGGTAACCACATGACCAGTGGCCTGCGGGCCATGGTGGCACGCGATCCCGCGCAACCGCACCGCGCGGCCACCCCGCTAGAACTGCTTTTCGACCTCGTCTTCGTGGTCGCGGTCTCGCGCGCCTCCGGAACCCTCCACCATTTCTGGGCCGAGGGCCATTTCGCCGAGGGACTCGTCGGGTACGCGATCGGCTTCTTCGCCATCTGGTGGGCCTGGATGAACTTCACCTGGTTCGCCAGTGCCTTCGACACCGACGACTGGCTGTACCGCTTGACGGTGGTCGTCCAGATGGCCGGGGCGCTCACCGTCGCGGCCGGTGTTGAGCGAGCGATGACCGGGGCCGACTTCGGCATCGCCATCGGCGGGTACGTGCTCATGCGTATCGCCGCGGGCAGCCAATGGGTGCGCGCGGCCATCAGCGATCCGACCATGCGCGCCACCTGCCTGCGCTACGTCTCGGGTATCGCCGTCGTCCAGGCAGCATGGGTCTGTTGGGGGCTCTTCGCACCGGAACATCTGCGCATACCGCTGTTCGTGGTGATCGCGCTGGCCGACCTGTCGGTGCCCGTGTTCGCCGAACGCGTCGCCCCCACCTCGTGGCATCCCCAGCACATCGCCGAGCGCTACGGCCTGTTCACCTTGATCGTGCTGGGCGAGTCCATCCTGGCCTCCGCGAACTCGATCATCGGCGGCGCCGAGGAAGCCGACCACACCGGCACCATGATCGGTATTGCGGTGTCGGCCTTGGTCATCGTCGCCGCGGTGTGGTGGATCTACTTCGACCAGGAACAGGAGTGCAAGGACACGTCGCTGCGCTCAACCCTGCTGTGGGGCTACAGCCACTACTTCATCTTCGCCGCCGTCGCGGCAATCTCGGCGGGGTTCGAGATCGCCGTCGACGAGGGACTGGGCAAGAGTCACCTGAGTTCGACCGTTGCCGCCTTTACGATCACCGTCCCATTCGCCATCTACCTGGTGCTGGCATGGCTGGTCCTGCTCCTGCAACGCCGCGACACCATCTTGAACATCGGGCTACCGACGATCGCCGTTGCCTCAGTTGCCATCTCGACGCTGCCGCACACGTTGTACTGGCTGGCCGGGTTGGCGGCGCTGGCCGCCGCGCTGGTCACCTGGCGACGCGTCGAGGACACCGAGTCCTCTTAACGCATCGGGCATACGTGTTCCAATGCCGCCAAGGCATTGACCGCATCGGCCATCTCCTCGCCCGGCGGCGCGAGCACACCGTCCACCGAGGTCGCGGCGGCCATCACCTCGGCGTAGTGCTCGGCGGCCGCCGCGGCGTCCAGGGCGCGGCTTTGCACTGTCAGGTCGGCCGTGTCGCGCGCTGCCGTGCGTAGCAGCGCGGCAATCGACCGATTTCGCGCGACAGCGGTCTGACGCACCGCGACCCCGTTCTGCTGCGAGAGTCCCCGCATCTGTACCCGCGCCCGATCGACCGAAGCACAGTCATGCGGCTCCGCTGCGGCCACCGGAGCCAACGCGGCCCACGCCACCACGAGTGCGACCAGCGGCCAACGCATAAACCCCTTCATACGCCGAATGGGAACCTCACGAGGATTTCCGGCTGGATTTCCGCGTGAGGTTCCCATTCGACGACAAAGAGGTTGGGCTACAGCGCCTTAAGCTCCTCGATGACTGCGGACACCGACTTCTTGGCATCCCCGAACAGCATCGAGGTCTGCGGCTGGAAGAACAGCGGGTTCTCGATACCGGCGTAGCCCGAACTCATCGAACGCTTCAGCACGATCACCGAGCGCGACTCGTCGACGTTCAGAATGGGCATCCCGTGAATCGGGCTGGACGGGTCGTTACGCGCCGCCGGGTTGGTGACATCGTTGGCGCCGATCACGATGGTGACATCGGTGCGGTTGAACTCGCCGTTGATGTCATCCATTTCCTTCATGGCGTCGTACTCGACGTCGGCCTCGGCGAGCAGCACGTTCATGTGGCCGGGCATACGGCCGGCGACCGGGTGAATGGCGTACTTGACCTCAACACCCTTGCTCTCCAGCAGGTCCGCCATCTCCTTGACGGTGTGCTGGGCCTGCGCGACGGCCAGACCGTAACCGGGCACCACGATCACCTGGTTGGCGTAGGCCATCTGGATCGCTGCGTCGGAGGCAGACGTGGCCTTGACCGTGCCCTGCTCGGCCGAACCAGCGGCGGCTCCGGTGTCACCGCCACCGAACGAGCCGAACACGATGGCCGGAATCGACCGGTTCATCGCGACGGCCATCAGGTTGGTCAGGATCGAACCGGAGGCGCCCACGATCATGCCGGCGACAATCATCGCGGTGTTGTTCAGCGCCAGACCTGCGGCCGCGGCAGACAAACCGGTCATCGCGTTGAGCAGTGAGATGACTACCGGCATATCGGCGCCACCAATGGGGAACACCACGAACAGACCCATCACACCGGCGAAGACCAGTACCGCGACGATCCACCAGACCGGCAGTCCGGGGTGCAGCCCGATGTAGACGGCAGCGCCGACCGCGGCCAGCAGCAGCACGATGTTGGAGGCCTGGAAAAGCTTGGCGGAAGCGACAAGCCGCTTCTCGACGTTCTTCGGGATGGACTCCTGCAGTTTAGCGAAGGCCACCAGCGAGCCCCAGAACGACACCGAGCCGATGACCGCGGCGAACAGCGATCCCACCACCAGCGCCACGGTCGGCGACTGATCCGGCTTGAACTCCGAAAAGCCCTTCGTCTCAATGAATTCCGACCAGGCGATAAGAGCCACGGTGCCACCACCGACACCGTTAAACAACGCCACCAGCTGCGGCATGGCGGTCATCTTGGTCTTCAGCGCCGGCGGAATGCCCAGTACGACACCGATACCCAAACCGGCACCGATCAGAATCCAGTCCAGCGTGGTGGCGCTCTCGCTCACCTTGATCAGCGTGGCCAGTACCGCGATTCCCATACCCACGGCGGCAATCCAGTTGCCGCGCACCGCGGTCTTGGGCCCGGTCAGGCCGGACAGACCGTAGATGAAGAGGGCGAACGCGGCGATATAGAGAACATCGACGAGGTAGTTGAGGCTTTCGGTGCTCACTTGGCCGCCTCTTTCTGCTCAGGCTTCTTCGACTTGAACATGCCCAGCATGCGGTCGGTCACCAAGAAGCCACCGATCACGTTCAGGGTTCCGAAGATCAGCGCGACGAACGCGATGATCCGGGTGCCCCAGCTGGCGTCGGCGGGCAGGTTGCCCAGCACGATCAGCGCACCCAGCACCACGATGCCGTGAATGGCGTTGGTGCCCGACATCAATGGGGTGTGCAAGGTGTTGGGCACCTTGGAGATAACGGCGAATCCAACGAACCCGGCAAGCACCAGGATCGCGATGTTGGCCAATAGCTGTCCGTACATGTCTAGGAGACCTCCCGGGTAACGCAGGAGCCCGCGACGATCTCATCATCGAAGTCCGGTGCCAGAGCGCCGTCCTTGATGAGGAGTTCGAGAACGGACGTGATGTTCTTGGCATACAGCTCGCTGGCGTGCTCGGGCATGGTGGCCGGCAGGTTGAGGGGCGACGCGATCGTCACACCGTGCTTAACGACGGTCTGACCGGGCTCGGTCAGCTCACAGTTGCCGCCGGTCTCCCCCGCGAGATCCACGACGACAGAGCCGGGCTTCATGCCCTCGACCGCCGCTGCGGTCACCAGACGCGGGGCCGGACGCCCGGGCACGAGTGCCGTGGTGATGACGACGTCGAATCCCTTGATGGCCTCTTCCAGCGCCTGCTGCTGCTTCTGACGCTCTTCCTCCGTGAGCTCGCGGGCGTAGCCGCCCTCACCGGCCGCATCGATGCCGAGATCGAGCCACTGGGCACCTACCGAGCGGACCTGATCTGCCACCTCGGGGCGAACGTCGTAGCCGGTGGTACGCGCGCCGAGCCGCTTGGCCGTGGCCAGGGCCTGCAGACCGGCCACACCGACACCGAGCACCAGTACCAGCGCGGGCTTGACGGTTCCGGCGGCCGTGGTGAGCATCGGGAAGAAGCGGGTCGATTCGGTGGCCGCCACGAGCACGGACTTGTACCCGGCAACGTTGGCCTGTGACGACAGCGCGTCCATCACCTGTGCACGGGAGATACGCGGAATAGCCTCCACGGCAAAGGCTTGCACGCCCGCGCTCTTGAGCGCACCGATGCTGTTGTCGGCATTGCGCGGCGCCAGGAAGCCGATGAGGGTCTGCCCTTCACGCAGGCGAGCGACCTCGGCGGGCGAGGGCGGCGCAACCTTGACGACGACATCGGCAGACCAGGCGTCACCCACACTCGCACCGGCCTCGGTGTACAGCTCGTCGGGCAGTAGCGCGCGCTCGCCGGCACCGCTTTCTATGACGACGTTCACACCCTTGCCAATCAGGCCGGCGATCGCCTTGGGCACCAGCGCAACGCGGCGCTCGTCCTCACCCGACTCTCGGACAACTCCGATAGTGACTGGTTGATCGGTCATCTACTCGCCCTTCACCCTGTGGTGCAGCATGCCGACGGATACTAAGGAAAGGCATGCTTGTTAACAAGTCTTCCGTTTTTGTAAATCCTGCAAAGGTCGTTAACCAGGGCAAGGACCGTGATCTGGCACGCGTTCCGACTCTCTCGGCTGCCCCGGCGGGGTGCCATCCCCGAACGGTCTGCCCCCCAGTGTCTCGCGTCCATGCGGGGTAAGCCAGCCACTCAGATCCGGCCCCTTCGGGACAATCCGAGTGGGGTTGATATCGGTGTGCACCACGTAGTAGTGCTCCTTGATCTGCCCGAAATCGACGGTGTCACCGAAGCCCGGTGTTTGGTACAGATCCCGCGTGTACGCCCACAGCACCGGCATCTCGCTCAGCTTCTGGCGATTGCACTTGAAATGCCCGTGGTACACCGGATCGAACCGGGCCAACGTGGTGAACAGCCGCACGTCCGCCTCGGTGATGGTGTCCCCCACCAAATATCTCTGCCCGGCAAGCCTTTCCGACAACCAATCGAGTGCGGTGAACAGGCGATCGTAAGCGGCGTCGTAGGCGTCCTGGCCTCCGGCGAAACCGCAGCGATAGACGCCGTTGTTGACCTCTGTGTAGACGCGGCGGTTCACCTCGTCGATTTCTGTGCGCAGCGCCTCGGGATACAGCTGTGGCGCACCCGGGCGGTGGTACTCAACCCATTCGGTGGAGAAGTCCAGCGTCATCTGCGCGTAGTCGTTGGTCACGACCTCGCCGGTGGCCTCTTCCACGATGGCGGGCACGGTGATGCCGCGGGGATAGTCCGGATACCGCTTGAGATAGGCATCGCGCAGGAAGTGGATACCCAGGACGGGATCGACACCGCCCGGATCCAGATCGAAAGTCCAGCTGCGCTTGTCGTGCGTGGGGCCGCAAAGCCCGAGAGATAAAACGTCTTCCAATCCGAGGAGGCGACGGACGATGAGCGTCCGGTTCGCCCAGGGACAGGCACGCGCGGCGACGAGCCGGTACCTCCCAGGCTCTACCGGATAGCCGTCGCGGCCGTCTGCCGTGATCCGTGTATTGATGTAGTTGGTATCCCGCTTGAACTCACCGGGCTCGACGTACTTGGTGTTCTCCGGGTTCTGGCTCACACACTCCAGTCTGGCACCGTCAGCATTCGAGGCAACGTCCTTCAGCCGGCCGATCCGTCAGGTTCGCCCTTCTCGTTCAGCGGATGGCCACCCTTGATGCCTTGGACGATTCCCGATGGAAATGCCGACGTCGTATTGGAGCCTGCACTGGGCGCACCAGGTATCACCAGGCACGTGGTGTCCATCGCGACGCCCGGCAGGTTCGGCCAACCCCTATCCGAGTGATACTGGGCGAAAGCGTTGACCTCCATGTTGACCGTTCCCTGCCCGTCCGGGTCGGGCTCCACACGGTAGGCCGTCAGCTGTGCCATGGCGGCATTTTCGGGGTCGGCCGGCGACTTCTCGAGATTTACTTCAACACCCGACAGGGTCTGGGGTGCGCTTGCCGACGACATGGGCCTCGCCACAGAGCCGCAGTGGGCATAGGTCAGTACCCATCCGTTCTGCAGGGCCTTCCGTGTCTCTCGGGTGACAACGTCCAATGGATCGCCGTGTGTGAAAGACGCAGTCCTGACCACCGACTCACGTGAGACGTTGTTCAGCCCGTTGTACGAGGCGTGGTACGCCTTGGCGGGAGCAAGCCAGGCATCCGCCGTCAGCCGGGCAGATCGCGCCGAGTCAACACTGTTCGGCTCGAAAGTCTCGGGATGCTTAGGACACGACGCGGCCAAGACGAAAACCAGCAACAGCGCCGGTGAAAGTCGTAGGACCTTCACTTCGGGATCACCTCACCCCAGGGCCGATAGCGCGTTTCGCCACCGAACGATATTCGATTGTTGACGAAATCATCCTTCGGGATTGTCATCTTCTGTCCAGAAGAGGGCTCGTAGATTTCCAGTGAGTCGCCCTGCATTCCTGTCACCAAGACGATGTGCCCGTTCACTCCGCTGCCGACGAACAGCGGAACTGACTGACCGGACTGGACGGCCGCTGTGATCGCCTGATAGTCCCCAGACGGGCCCAGCGGATTAGCCACCTCGAATCGATACGCGCTGCCCGGGACACCAGGACCGCCGGGCTTGCCCATCTCATCCGCGGCGCCTCCCGGGGGCGTCCCCAACGACTCGGGCCAGGTCGTGCCCCAACCCGGGACGATCGCGTTGTTCGTCGAATCGTGCATCTTCTTGGCTTCATCCGCGAACTTGGATGTGACCTCCGCGCTGGTTATCGATTGTCCAGATTGTGGCGGTTCGGACCCGGTCGCGTCATATCCCGTGAGCATCTTCATCGCGTACACCGGATCGTTGATCATCTTGGCGACAACAAGCGAGGAAGACCCGCAGGTGGTGCCATCGGGTTGCGTCAGGACGCCCGGATGATTCTTCGCGTACTCCACCGGGTCAAGCTCACGCACCTGTTGATCGTCCATGAGCGCCAACTTGTCCGAGAAGCGTTGCAGCGTATTAATATCCCCGCCCCGCGCGAGGGCGGAGATGATCCAGTTCCGTCGGGCCTCATCCTTCGCGTTGTCGAGCATCGCTTGCGCCTTGGCGCGATCCTCGGGGCTCATCGCCGCCAGGTTGGCATCTGCACGCTCCTGCACGCCCGGCCGCAAACCAGTTCCGTCCTTATGACCATCCGGATCGTCCTTGACGCCGGACCAATTGTTGACCGAACCGATCGCACCTGCCGCTACGGAGGTGTGGTCGGGCAGCGTGATGCCCTCCACCGCTTTCCCGAGCTCACCCTTCGCGGTGTTCACCGCCTTGTCGGCGTCCCCATACGCGCCGGCGAGTTCTTCGACACCGTGCACGACATCGCCCACAAGCTTCCGGACATATGGGATGGCGTCCCACGGCGCCTTGGGGATGTTGCCCCAGTCGACGTCGTCCTTGAGCGAGGCGAATGCGTTATGCCACCGTTCCCGCGCCTTCTCCATCGACCCGCCAAACGTGTCGAGCGAGGCTGCCACCCCGGTAGCGGCCGGACCGATCGTCGTGGATCGTGTCTTGAAGTTCGCGATGCTGGTGCGCGCCTTATCCCCGGTCGTCTCACCGTACGGATCACCCGGCGTGCGCCCCCACACCGTTTCGGGGATCGTGTTCTGAGCCTGCTGAACATCGTTGGCGTGCCATTCCCCCATAGCGGGCGCCATTTCCCGCCAGCGAGCGGCTACCTCGCGCACGGTCGCCGGGTCCGGAGGAGGTGGCTCGGTGGCCACCGCGATGACCTTCCGGACAGCACTGACGACCTTGCGCGCTATCGGCCAGACCGTGCTCACGGTGATCTCGCCGATCTGTCGCAGGTCGGCGATTACCTGCTCCAGCTGTTTTTGCGTGTCACCCAGCGTCATCGCGCACCGGCCCTAGCTGAGCACCGGAAACTTGATTCCGGTGTCGCTGAGATTGCCCGCATTGCGCTGATCCATCTCGACAAGCGCCTTGGTGCACGACCGGATGTTCTGCGAGATCTCTTTTTGCACAGCGGTAACCGTGCTGAGCGCGCCGGATACCCGGCTCCGCGCGGCGTTCATGGCATCGCTCAGGTCACCGAGGTCCTTGCCCTCCGTGGCACGCAACTTTCCCTTCGCGAACTCGACGTGGGTATCCGTTGCGTCGAGTTGTGCCGCGCATTTCTCCGTAGCTACCGGGTCGATCTTCATGGGCTCCCCCTCCAGACATGCCCCTTCCGCATGTTAGCCCGGAACCGGTGGCCCAACCACCCCTTGGGGATAGACCACTTAGCGCGGCAGGGCAGCGGTGAGGTAGTTGCCCTGCTCGATGAGTTCGACGACGTCCTGCGGCAGATCCGGAATGTCGATTCCGTAAGCCGCGGCCAGTTCCAGCGCGTGCGCGCCGTGCACCGTCCACCCGCGCGCGGCGAACCACTCTGCGACGTCAGCCCGCTCTTCGTCGTAGAACAACGAACTGATGTCCACCTTCGACATGGGATGGCTATCGTCGGCGTACTTCTTCTGGACCTCACCCCACTTGGCGATATCGGGCCGTCCGCGCGTGGCTTCCACGGCGACCTGGCTGCCCGGCGCCGAGAGCGCGACAACCCGCTCGAACAGCAGATCCTGTGCCGCAGATGGCAGGTAGACGATCAGGCCCTCCGCCGACCACGCCGTCGGGGCCTCAGGGTCGAAGCCTGCGGCGAGTAGAGCGGCAGGCCAATCGTCGCGGAGGTCCACGATGACCTCACGCCGGTCACTCGTGGGGGTGGCGCCCTGTTCGGCCAGCACACGGTCCTTGAACTCCAGCACCTTGGGCTGATCCAACTCGAAGACCTTGGTGCCTTCCGGCCACGGCAACCGATGCGCCCGCACATCCAGCCCGGCAGCGAGGATCACTGCCTGCGTGCAGCCGGACTTGGTTGCGTTTACGAAGAATTCGTCGAAAAACCTGCTACGAAGACCGATCTGGCGAAATGCGGTCGTCGGGTTCAGCGCCTGGGCATCGGGATTGTCCAGCAGCCCAATCAGATGCGGCTCACCGGCGGCCCGCACGAAATGCTCCGCGTACTCGTCGCGCACCAGGGGATCAGGCTGCGCGTTCTCGACCGCGCGAGCCGCCGCGACTCCCAGGGCGGTGAACCCGACGCTCGACACAATGTCCCAGGAATCGCCCTCGCTGCGCGACCAGTCCTTGTCCTCGATATTGGTCATAACGTTCCTTTCAGGCAGGCAGTGTGCAGGTCAGGTAATGCATCGAACCGGCGAGCTCCCGGATGTCCTCGGGGACTTCCGGATACTGCACGCCATAGCGTTCTGCCAGATCAAACATGTCCACCCCCAGCGTGTTCCATCCTCGTGTGGAGAACCACTCGACGGGCGGTGTCTTCTCCTCGTCGTAGAACAGCTCGGTGATGTCGATCTTGCCGAAGGTGTCCTTCTCGGATCGGTACTTCTGCTCGACCTTGGCGAATTGACTCACGCCCAGCACGCCCGTGGGGCCCTCGATCGCGGCACGACTGCCGGGGGCCGACAACTCAACAATCCTCTCGAACAACAGTTCCTGCGCGACGGCAGGCAGATACGGCAGCAGTCCTTCGGCTGACCATGCGGTGGGCTGGCTGGGATCAAATCCAGCCTCCTTGAGCGCGGCCGGCCAGTCATCACGCAGGTCCACGGCCACCGCCCGACGATCACTGGTCGGCGCTGCGCCCTGCTCGGCATACACCCGGTCCTTGAAGGCCAAGACCTCTGGCTGATCCAGCTCGTAGACCGTGACCCCGGCGGGCCAGGGCAGCCGATGTGCCCGTGCGTCCAATCCGGCGGCAAGGATGACGGCTTGCCGGATGCCAGAGGCGGCGGCATCCAGGAAGAATTCATCGAAGAACCGGCTGCGCATACCCATCCCACGCAGATACTCGAACGGGGAGGCCCGTGGCACATCGCGTTTGGTGATCGTATCAATCAAATGCGGTTCTCCCGCTGCGAGTACGAAATGCTTGGCGAACGGGTCGACGATCAGCGCGTCCGGCCGCTCGCTCTCCACGGCACGCTGCGCACTGACCCCCAACGCGGTGTACCCCACGCTGGACACAATGTCCCAGGAATCCCCCTCGCTGCGCGACCAGTTCTTATCCTCGACGTCTGTCATGGCGTCCTCTCAGCTTATCCGGGTAGCGGTGAAAAACTTTGTACGCAGCAGTGTTTCGAATGATCGGGGTATTTCCCCGAACGGCCTGCCGTATCCCACGGCCGCCTCCACAAGGTCGATTCCCGCGACGGTCCAGCCTCTTTCAGCAAGCCACGCCGTGGTATCTCGCCGGGGATCGTCGTACCAGAGTTCGGAGACCTTCGGCTGACCAGGAGAATCTGCATGCGACGGCATGTCCCGCTCAAACTGTGCAATCTCCCCGGGCAAGGGACCCAGCTCGGCCGCGATCCGGCTTCCAGGAGCCGACAGCTCATGCAACTTCTCGAAAAGTGCGTCCTGTGCCACCCCGGGCAGGTAGGGCAACAGCCCTTCCAGAGCCCATGCGGTGGCCTGTTCGGGATCGAACCCGGCCCCCACCAACGCATTCGGCCAGTCATCACGCAGGTCGACGGCCACCGGCACCCGACCGGCCGCCGGACCAGCCTCCGCCCCGGCGAGTACTTGATCTTTGAATTCGAGAACCCGCGGTTGGTCCACCTCGAAGACGGTCGTACCCGTGGGCCAGGGCAATCGGTACGCACGGGCGTCTAATCCGGCGGCCAGAATGACCACTTGCCGCACCCCGGCTCCGGCCGCATCGGCAAAGAAGTTGTCGAAGAATCGCGTCCGCACGCCGACCCAACTGGCATTGGCACCGGCGAGGCCGCTGATGTCGCCAGCGGCCACGGCTTCGGCCAATTGCGGTTCGCCGGCGGCGGCAACGAACTTCTCGGCGTACTCGTCGTGTGCCAGTGGCGGATCCAGTTTCGCGTCGAGTGCTCGAGCGGCCGCGACCGCCAGCGCGGTGTAGCCGACGCTCGTGACGATGTCCCAGGTGTCTCCGTCGGTGCGCGCCATGGTCATGCCCCCAGAGATGCGGTGAAGTACCGGCTCTGCCCCATGGCATCCGTCAGCTCATGCTCACCGGCCAACGGAGCCCGGTTGTACCGCTTCAGCAGTTCACCCGCTGTGGTGGCCTCGACGGTCCAGCCGTGCCCGGTTAGCCACTGCGCCGGATCCTCGCGCTCGTCGGCGAACCAGAGGCTCGATGGGGGTGCGTCCTCCTCGACGATGCTCTTGAATATCCGGCGCAGTGCGCCGTCTTCGTTCTCCATCGCGCTCGACATCCGATCTGCCTGGGTACCGGGGGCACCGAAATCCTCTACGGCAACACGGCTTCCGGCCGCGGACAGCGTGACAATGCGCTGGAACAGCAGGTCTTGCGCGGTACCGGGCAGGAACGGAAGCAGCCCCTCGGCCAGCCAGGCCGTCGGCTGGGTGGCGTCGAAACCCGCCGCTGTGAGCGCCTCGGGCCAATCGTCGCGGAGGTCGACGTGCAGATCGTGGACGGTAGTCGTGGCCCGCACCCCGTGCTCGTCGAGAACCTGTTTCTTGAACTCGAGCACCTTCGGAAGGTCAAGCTCATAGACCGTGGTGCCCGGCGCCCAGGGCAGCCGATACCCGCGGACGTCGAGGCCCGCCGCCAGGATCACCGCCTGGCGCACACCCGCATTTCCCGCAGCCAGGAAGAACTCGTCGAAGTACTTCGTCCGCGCCCCCAGATAACTCGAGAACAGCTGCACGTCGGGCTCCTGGGCGACAGTGGGGTCCTCCAGGAGCTCGGAAAAGATCGGCGCCTCAGTCTTGGTCGCAGCCACAAAGTGCTGCGCATAGTCGTCCCGCGCAAGCGGCTCTGCCTTACGCGCCTCGACAGCACGCATGGCAGAGACGATGAGCGCAGTCGCGCCCACGCTCGTCACGATGTCCCAGGTGTCACCTTCGGTTCTGGCCACAGCAGTGTCTCCCATCAAACGCGCATGTCAGGTGTGCGTACATCTAAAAATGCAGGTCACGGGGTTTTACCCATGAAAAGTTTGCACAACTAACTACAGTACGCCGATTGACTGGGAGCGCCACTGATCCTTTTCGAGATGACAGATGCGAGAGGGCTACTTGCCCTTCCAGACGGGTGCACGCTTCTCGGCGAACGCCTGCGCGCCCTCCTTGGCATCCTCGGAGACGAAGATCGGCATGAGGATCTCGCCCTGCTTGGCGAAGGCTTCCTCAGGGGCCCAGCTTGCCGACTCGATGACAATGCGCTTGGTGGCTGCGACAGCTAGGGGCCCATTGGCGGTGATCTTGGCAGCCAACTCCAGCGCGGCCTCCAGTGCCTGACCATCGTCGACGAGCCGGTTGATGAATCCGTACCTGGCGGCATCCTCCGCGGTAAACGAGTCTCCGGTGAGCGCCAACTCCATGGCTACCTGGTACGGGATTCGCTTCGGCAGACGCAACAGGCCACCGGCGCCGGCCACCAGACCACGTTTGACCTCGGGGATGCCGAACTTTGCACTCCGGCCGGCCACCACCAGATCACAGGACAGCACGAGTTCAGTGCCGCCTGCCAGGGCGAAGCCCTCCACCGCGGCGATGATCGGCTTACGCGGCGGCACATTGGTGAAACCAAGGCCGCGCTCGGACAGTACCGCCTCGCCGCTTACGAATGCCTTGAGATCCATTCCCGCACAAAAATTTCCACCCGAGCCGGTGATGATGGCGACGGACAGGTCGTCGGAGGTGTCCAGCTGATCCGCCGCTGCGGCGAGCCCCTGGCTGACGGCCCTGTTTACCGCGTTACGCGCGTCCGGACGGTTGATGGTGATCAATAGGACACGGTCACGCTGTTCGATCAGGACTTCGTCGGCCATGACATTCCTCCAGGTGGTCGGTGAGTTTGTTTCTTGATGCTAGCTAGTAGCAGGAATCAGGCTGCGAGCCACCGAAAGTAGCCTCGGAACACCCTGGTCCAGCTCGGCGAAGAAGGGGTCGTCGGTGGTTCCGGCGAGATGGCGCTGATAGGACACCTCCAGCAAGGTGGCGAGCTTCCACCCACCCAGCACCTGGTAGTAGATCAAATCCTCTGGTGTCCAATAGCTTTGGTCGCCAGTTCGGGCTCCACGGTAGGCCTCGGCGATCTCGACGTGCGAGGGGCAACCCTCTTGCGCGGTCACCGAACCAGTGAGCTCCGACATGGCGACCTCCCCTCCCGGCTCGGGGGTCATGTACAGCAGATAACCCAGGTCCGCCAGTGGATCGCCGACGGTCGCCATCTCCCAATCCAGCACCGCGGTAATCCGCGCCGTGGCCGCGTCGACCAGCACGTTGTCCAGCTTGTAGTCGCCGTGCACGACGGCCGCGGGGCGGTCTCCCGGATAGTTCTGGGTGAGCCACGCGGTAATGGCCGTGTGATCCTCCAGATCACGGCCGGTGGGCAGCTCCTTGATGGACTCCCATTGCCCACCCCATGTCTTCAATTGTCGTGCTAAGTAACCTGATTCACGACCCAACTTGGCCTCCACCAACCGCATCGGGTCCGCATTGTGAATCTCGGCCAATGCGACCGCCAGATCGAGCACCAGCTCCCGGCGCGCCGTGCCGACGAACCACTCCGGCGAGACGTCCCTGATCACCTCTCCTTCCTGACGCTCCATCAAATAGAACGGGGCGCCGAAGATCTCCGCATCGGTGCTGGCCAGCGTCACGCGCGGAACCCGCACCTGGGCCGCGCTGAGCGCGTCGAGCACCCGGTACTCACGCATCACGTCGTGCGCACCGGCCTGCAGCCGTCCAAACGGTGGGCGCCGCATAATCCACTGCACACCAGAGCTTCCCGTGACCACATAGGTCAGATTCGAATGTCCGGCCGAGAGCCTCCGGACGCTGACCTCCTCCCCCAGCTCGCGGTTGAGGTACGCCAGCAGGCTCGCGGGAATGGCATCGGCGTCCAGCGACACGTCGCCGGCGGGGCCTTCGGGTGAAGCGGACACGTCCTTGTGCATGGGTCATGTTTACCTGACGGCACAAACGATCAGTGAGGGGCCGGGACATTCCTTAGCGGTTCGCGCTGCCAACTGGGCCGATGTCCCCCACTATTGGTGTCCAATGAACCTCTCTACCCGCCTCATCGTCATGAACTTCCTGCAGTTCTTCGTGTGGGGAGCCTGGCTGTTGACGCTCGGGGCGTACTGGTTCAACGCGAAGCACTGGTCGGGAGCGCACTTCGGGGCGGTCTTCTCCACCATGGGTATTGCCGCGATCCTGACGCCGCCGATCATGGGGGTGATTGCCGACAAATGGGTGAACGCCGAAAAGCTCTACGGGATCTTGCATCTGGGCGGAGCTGCAGCGCTGTTCAGCCTCCCCCAGGTGAACAGCCCCACGGTCTTCTTCTGGGTTCTGCTGCTCAACATGCTGTGTTACATGCCGTCGCTGTCCCTGGCCATCACCGTTGCCTTCAACGCCCTCAAGGATGCCGGCAAGGACACCGTCGTCAGCTTCCCGCCGATCCGCGTGTGGGGCACCGTCGGATTCATCGCCGCATTACATACGGTGAGCCTGCTGAAGCTGGAAACCTCGGCCGGCCAGTTCTACGTCGCCGGAACGGCGGCGCTGCTCCTGGGGCTCTACGCGTTCACGCTACCTAGCTGTCCCCCGAAGCTGGACCGCACGCGCAGCACCACATTCGCCGACAGATTCGGCCTCACTGCCTTCACCCTGTTCCGTCACCGCAATATGGCCGTCTTCTTCGTCTTCGCGATGCTGCTCGGCGGGGCGCTGCAACTCACCAATGCCTATGGCGACACGTTCCTGCACGACTTCGCCACCATCGACGAGTACAAGGGCCTCTTCACCGTCGAGCATCCAGCGATCATCATGTCCATCTCACAGATCTCCGAGACGCTGTTCATCCTGGCCATCCCATTTTTCTTGCGCCACTTTGGAATCAAGGGGGTCATGCTCATGAGCATGACCGCTTGGACATTGCGCTTCGGGCTGTTCGCCTATGGCAATCCCGGCGCCGGGCTCTGGATGATCGTGTTGTCCTGCATCGTCTACGGCATGGCCTTCGACTTCTTCAATGTCTCAGGCCAGCTGTTCGTCGAGGACCAGTGCGACCCCGCGATCCGGGCGAGCGCGCAGGGTCTGTTCATGTTGATGACCAATGGGGTCGGCGCCATGCTGGGCAGTCTCATTAGTGGAGCCGTCATCGAGTACTTCTTCACCTATCCGGATCAGAGCAAGGACTGGCATGGCATCTGGTTGAGCTTCGCCGCGTACTCGTTGGTGGTCACGATCGCGTTCTTCCTGCTGTTCCGCCACAAACCGGGCGAGAACGCCGTCAAAAACGCGCCCGCTACCGTGGGGGTGTGACGATCTCCAATGCTGAATCGACCGCCTCCCCCGCAGACAGCCCTGTGGAGGGCATCTGGAACTTCCGGGATGTCGGCGGCGCGGATTCACCCGTCACCCTCAGACCTGGAGTGCTGTTTCGGTCTTCTGAACTGAGCGGTCTGACCGCGGCGGGCGCCCAGACACTGCGCACTCTCGGCATCACTGATCTGTATGACCTGCGCAGCCCCACCGAGATTGCACGCACCGGTTCTGACCGGGTGGACGACGCAATCCGGGTACACGAGGTTCCCTTCGCCACCCCGGCTGCCGGGGAGGAGCGCGCTCCGCATGAAATCGCCTACCGGCAGATGATGATCACGAGCATGACTTCGGGCCGTGGCCCGGATCCGGCATCCCAAGTGGAGTTCATGCTGGCCGAGTACCGCCGGTTCGTCGAACTCCCCGGCACGCTCGTCGCCCTCAAGGCAGTTGCCAGCCAACTCGCCAGCGGTGCAACAGCTTTGGTGCACTGCGCGGCGGGCAAGGACCGTACCGGTCTTCTGATCGGGGTGTTGCTGCACACGGTAGGCATCGACTATGCCGATATCGCCGCGGACTACCTGCGCAGCAATGCGGCGATCGGCGCGATGCGGGCTCATATCTCGGCACAGATGGCTGCCGCCGAACCAGAGCTGGCGCAGACCATGGCCGCGATGCTCTCCGATGAGGTGCTCGGCGTTCGCGAGGAATACCTCGACACCGGATTCAGCGAAATCGCAAAGCTTTTCGGGTCACCCGAAGCGATGGTCACTGCTGCCGGAATCGACGGCGATGGCCTTGCAGCACTGCGGAAAGCACTGACCTAGAAGACGATTCAGAGCAGTACGGCACCCAGCCAGATGCCTGCCGATACCATCGCGCCCACCATCTCGATACCGATCGAGGTGGCGACCGCCTTCACAGCCGTGACGGTCGCGGCCCACGCCTGCTTCTGGCTGCTGCGGCGCAGGAATTCCGCGAGGTAGATACCGAGCACGAAGCCGATCACCAACCCAACCACCGGGATGACAAAGAACCCGATGATCGCCACGACGCCGCCCAGCACCAGGCTCAGCGTCGGCACTCCTGCCTCGCGCATGCGCGCAGCGGGCCATACGTATTTCACCACCGTGGTCACGACGGCCAGTGCCACCACAATGCCAAGGACCACCCAGGCTTTGGCGGTCGATTCGACGAGGGCCCACGCCCCGATGGAGAGCACCACCAACGTGGTTCCGGGAACCATCGGCACCACGATGCCGACCATCCCGATGGCTATCCCCAGGGCGACGAGTAGCAGCCCACCGACACTCATTAGAGGGGCGGCTAAGTCAGTTCGACATCGCTGGCAAGCCAGCGTCCGTCGACCTTCTCCATGGTTATCTGAACGCGGCTACGGTCCATGCGCGCATCCGGAACCGCCACATTGGACACTGCCTGATCGATGAACATGAGCACCTCGACCTTGTCGGGCGTCGCCGACTTCACCGCCGAATCGACCACAACACCCGTTGCCTTGGCCTTGTTCTCGATCATGACCTGGCGCAGCGTGGTGCTGGACTCGGAGTACTTCTGCTTGAAGTCACCGGTAGACCTGTCCAGCGTCTTGCTGGAACTCTCATCGAGTTTGGCGCTGTCCACGTTGATCATGACGTTGGCGAATTCCTGTGCCGCGGCCAGTGCCTCACGAGACGACCGCTCCTCGATGCGCTGCTCTTCGTAGAGCCGCCCGATGATGGCAGTCCCGGCGGCGATCGCAATGACCACCAATGCGGCCGCGGTCAAGGCCCAGTGGCGGGCCCCGAACCGCTTCGGGCTCTGTTCCTCTTCGTCGGGTTCGAGGCTGATGTCCTCGTCATCGACGTCCTTGGAATCCTTCGAGCCCTCGGCGTCCTTCGAATCCGTGGAGTCTTTCTCAGATGCGTCCGCATCGAGGTCAGCGACCTCTTCTGCTGCAGCTTCCGTTGCCTTGTCCGCCGAGGATTCGACCTTCTCCGCATCCGAGGTCACCGCAGACTCATCCGCGTTCTTGGCGTCCTTGCCGGCAACGTCATCTGCCATGGTTGTGCTCCTTGCGCGTGTTGCTTGGTACCGGTCCGAACGTACCTAGCGTCCGGTAGGTGGAGTATTACCGAAACCGGGTGGCGGCGCAGGTGCATCGGGAGGCAGAGGCGCATCCCCGGGAATCGGCAGAGGCCACTGCGGTCCACCATACGGCGTCGGAATACTCCACTTACCGCGCGGCGTCGGATCGGACACCTTGGACAGATCGGCGTTGGGCGGCGGGCCCGCGGTGTCGTCGTCGGCCGGACGCGGAGCGTTGCGAGCACCGCGCACCAGCATCGCCGGGTCCGGATTGGCACAGTACGTGGAGTACAGCGCCGGTTCGTAGAAGCTGGCATCCGAGACGGGCTTGCGCGGTGTCGCGTAATCACATGTGGGTCGCGGATACAGCAGGTCCGCGAGCGCCCAGATGGCGCCATCATGGAAGATCGTCGCCGCGCTCTCCAGCGCCGACCCACGCACCTCGGGTCCAGGGAACAGCGCGTTGAGCGCCGGGACGCGCACGTAGTTCAACTGAGCGACCGTCGCGAGATTGCCCAACAGCTGCACCATGGTGTCGGAGTTGTCGGTGAAGAGATTGTCCACGCTGTGCAACGTCTGCGGGGCGCGCCCGAGCAGCGTGCGGAAGCCGCCATCCATCTTCTTCAACCCGCCGAAGGTGCTGCCCAGCTGCTGGCCGGTCGCATCCAATCCCGCATTGAGGTCGACGAGCGTCGAGAAAGTCACCTTGCTCGACTTCAACAGGGTCACCGTCTCCGGCAACACACCATCCAGGGTCGTGATGAGGAAGGTGCCGCCATCGAAGATGTCGCCAAGCTTCTCCGGGCCTTGCGTGCTGACCCCGAGTTCCTTACGGATGGTGCTCAGCTTCTCGGTATCAAGCTGTGCCAGCAGCCCATCGGAATCGGCCAGCACCTGCGCCAGGGTTATCGGAGTGGTCGCCTGCCCCAGCGCGACCACGCTGTTGTTCTTCAGAAAAGGGCCGTCGTTCGTCGTCGGCCGGAAGTCGAGGTACTGCTCACCAGCGGGCGATAGTCCGGAAACCCGCACCTCGCTGTTGACCGGCAGCTTCACGGCACCGTCAATCGCCGCGGTCGCGACCACGCCGCCCTTCTCGAGATTGACGGACTGCACCCGGCCGATCGGCACTCCGCGCAGCGTCACTTCCTGATTCGGCAGCAGCCCACCGGATTCGTGCAGCTGCACCTTCACCTGGTACTTGGACTCGATCGGATTGACCTTCAGAGTCCCGAACATCACGTAACCGACGCAGATGACGAGGATGGCCACCAGGCCCACTACGGACAGCCATTTCCAGCTGCGCTTGAAGACATCGGACAGCGCAACCAGCCCTCGCGAGAGCGATTCCAGCAGACCGTGGGACTGGGTGGGTCCCGTCGCGGGGGCGGTCATCGGCCCGGTCCCGGTTCGGGCGCAGGTGCCGGCGCGGGAGCGGGCTCCGGGGCAGGCGGCATGGGCGGGTTCGGTCCCTGACCCACGACGCGTTCCTGCAACCGGTACAACGAGTACTTGAAGCTACCGACCAGATAACCCCAGTCGGCCTGCTTGGGGCCATGGAAGGTCGGATCGCCCTTGTATCCGGCGTCGGGCCAGTTACCCAGCGCGAGCTTGGCCATGTTCACATCGACGGCCAAGGCGCTACCCGCATTCGCCTTCACCAACACCGGAAGCAGCCGGTTCAAGGCGACCAGGCTGGTGTCAGGGCTCACGGCAATGTCGTTGAAGCCCCGCGCAATCGAGTTGAAATCGGCGATCATGCTGCGCGAGTCGGTGCCCTGGATCGACGGGAACTTCGCCAGCTGATCGGAGATGTGACCAGCGGTGTCGGCGAGATCTCCGACCTGGTCGGGATCAACAGCCTTCAACGCCGGCGCACCGGCCTCCAGTAGATCGTTGATGGTCTTCTCCCGAGCCGACAGTGTCGCGGCCAGCTGGGAAGTCCTGTCCAACGAGTTCTGAATCTGTGACGACCGGCCGTTGAGCGTGCCCATCAACTGATCGGACTGCTTCACGATCTCACCAAACACGATGCCGTTACTGCCATTACCGCCAGAAGACTTACCGAGCCCGTTCACCACGTGCGTCAGATTGCGGATGACGCCGCCGTTGACCAGCACGGCAGCGGAGGCCAGCACACCTTCGACGGTGGCCGCCGACGACGTGTTGTCCAGATCCAGCGTGCCGCCATCCTTGAGGAGCTGACCGGTGACCTTGGCAGGCGGAGTGACCGCCACGAACACATCACCCAATGGGGTGGCCGTGCGCAGTTGCGCCGTGGTTCCGACAGGCAACCGCACGCCTTCGCGGATACGCAGCTGGACTACCGCGACATAGTCGACGGCTTCCATCGACTCGACCTCGCCGACGTCGGCTCCGCCGAGACGCACCTTGGCCTTCGCGGGAAGGTTGAGCGCGTTGGCGAATCGCGCGGTCAGCTGGTAGGACTTCGAGCCCATGTTGGGGGCCGGAAGCGGCAGGCTGTCGAGTCCCGGTGGGGTGCACGCAGATACAGACAGCACACCGGCCGCGGCCAGCGCGGCGACTCTCAGCTTGGAAACCTTCAAGCGGCTCATCACTGCCCCATCCTGGCCATGCCGTCGAGCATGTAGGTCAGTCCGAAATCGGGTCCGTAATCGGCTGGGGTTCCGGTGCTGCAGCCGAGCTGCCGCAGACCCATCATGTTGCAGATCTCCTTGGTGAACTGGCTCTCGAAGAGCAGCTTGTCCAACAGCGGGTGCAGGCGGATCGACCCGTTCACCGGGTCGATGACTCGGTCCACGTTGTCGAGCGTCAGCGGCAGCAGATCCAGAGTTTCCTTGAGCTCGCGCTGGTTGTCGGTCAACGACTGCAAGGTGACATTGCCGTTTCCGACGAGACCCTTGATGACGTCGCGGTTCTTCTCGAGGAGTTCGGCGGTGCTCTTCAGCACCTCGTTGGCCTTGCGGCCGGTGTCCCCGGTGCCGAATCGCTCGGCGGCCAGCACGTCCGCCGTGCCGTGCACCGCGGAACCGAACTGACGAATCGCCTTGTCGTTCTCCCCCATCGCGTTCACCAGCGAGCTCACGCTCTTGATGATCGTGGTGAGCTGATCCTTGGTCTCGGCTCCGTCGGTGGTCATCTTCAATGCCTTCGACAGCTCATCGAGGGCGGTCTTGACCTGTTCACCGTTACCCGAAGCGGCTTGCGCGCCGATGCTGACCAGGTCAGCCGCCGGCCCACCGCCCTTTCCGTCGCCCTTCATCGCCGAGGCGAGCTTGTCGACAGTGGCCAGTACGCGGTCAAACCCCACGGGCGTGCGAGTGCGGTCGAGCGGAATGACATCGCCATCCTTGAGCACCGGGCCCTCGGTATACGGCGGACTCAACGCCACGTGCCGATCGGTGAGGACCGAGCTGGTGAAGGCGGCGGCAATGACATTCGCCGGTACCTTCACGTCCTTGTCGACGTTGAACTTGACCTCGACATACGTGCCCTTGGCCTCTACCGATTCGATGGCACCCACCGGCAAGCCGAGTACCTCGACCACATTGCCGACGAAAAGGCCAGAGCCTTCATCGAATTGGGCGGTAACGGAGATCTTGTCGTCCACCACACCGGCCTTGCGCAGCCCCAGGTAGCCACCAATCGCGGCGGCAATCACCAGCACCGAAACCACACCGATCATGAAGACGCGGCGCGCGGTGGACCCCTGCTGTGTCACGTTCACGCTCATGCGCAGTCCTTGAAGTACTCGAGCAGACCCCATTGCTCCGCGCGGCTGCTGATCGCGCACATCCAGTTGTCCACCACCAGACCGTTGGTCAGGTTGATGTTCATGGAGTACGCCGAACCGGTGGCATTGGTCAGGTTCCTCAGCGGGACGGGCAGGATCTGCAACAGGTTTCGTACGTAGTCGTCATGGTCGCTGGCCATCGCCGTGACTTCCCGCAGCTGCTGCAACAGTTTCTCGAATGCGGGCCGGTCCTTGACGACAACCTTGCTCAGCAGGTCGACCACCTTGGTGATCGAGGCCATCAGGCGCTGGAACGATGCCTTACGGGATACAAACTCTCCCAATAGGTCCCGCCCCTGGAAGACCAGGTGCCCGAGGTTGGCCTGTTGCCGATGCAACGTGGCGGTGACGGTGGACGCACTCTTGAGCAACTCGCCGATCTGCGTGCGGCGGGTGGAAACAATCCCCGAGAGTTCCTTCAGGTTCTTCATGGCCTCGGGCAGCGCCTCGGGCAGCCCCTCGAGCTGCTTGGCCAAGATGTCGATGGACTGCGCCAGCTTGGTCGTATCGACCTGTTCATAGGTGGCAGCGGTGTCCGCGAGCAGCGCCTGCAGGTCGTATGGCACCTCAGTGTGCGACAACGCGATTCGCTTGTTAGGAATGACCCCTGCACCGCGCGGCCGCAGCTCGACGTATCGCGAACCGAGCAGCGTGGTGGTCTTGATCGCGGCCTGGGTCTCGGCACCCAGCTTCACCTCGTCCCGAACGCGCATGTCGACGAGGACCTTGGTGCCATCGAGCACAACGCTTTTGACCTCGCCGACATCAACCCCGGCGACACTGACGTAGTCGCCCTTCTTGAGCTGTGCCGCCTGCGCGAACTCTGCCTTGTACCGGGTGTATCCGAAGCCGATCTGGCGGAACAGCAGCATCGACGCGATGATCGCCGTAACGACACCGACGGCGATCATGCCGATCCAGAACTTGCTGCGGTCTTCTAGCCTGCGTTCACGGGGGCTCATTCGATCCCTCGGCATTTCGGTGTGTACTTCGCGACACCACCGTGCGTGGCGTGCCGGACAATGGCGGGCACCAGGTCATTGAGGCCCGGGAAGAATCCGTTGATGTTCAGCTGGCAGGCATACGAATTGCCGTACGCACCGTCTTGCATCGTGCGGGCCAGTCCCTTCAGGAGCAGCGGCAGGTTGGAGCCCAGGAAGGCGAACTGGTCCTTGTTGGCAAGGATGTGCGCTGCAGTGCCCGGCTCGCGATAGACGAGCTCCTGCAACTGCGGGTACACGTTGTCGCCGATGGTCTGGATCCGGCTCACAACATGGGTGGCCGAACCGATGGACGAGACCAGGCTCTGGCGGCGGTTATCCAGCTCCCCGACGACGTTCTGGCTCTGCACCACGAGCTGGTCCAGATTGTCGTTCTGCTTGGCGACGTTCTCCAGAACCGTGTTGAGGTTCTCGATGAGCCCACCCAGCGACTGATCGCGCCCGGCAAAGGATTTCGTGATCTCGGTGGTCTGTGCCACCACATGGGCCAGCGCGCCCCGGTCACCGGCGAAGGCGTCGATGAGCCCGTTGGACAGGTTGTCCACCTGCTTCGGATCCAGCAGGGTGAACAGCGGCTCGAATCCGTTGAGCAGCGCGCCGACATCGAAGGACGGCTCCGTGCGCTCCACGGGAATCACGCTGCCTTCGGGCAGGCGCTCCGGGCTGCCGTCCAGACCACGAGAGAGCGAGATGTATCGCTGTCCGATGATGTTCTGGTAGGTGACCGAGACGATCGAATTGCCGTACAGGTTCTGGTTGCTCTTCACCCGGAACCTGAGCTTGGCCAGCGAGCCGTCCAGTTCGATCGAGTCGACGCGGCCCACACGCACACCCGCGATGCGCACGTCGTCGCCGACGCGCACACCCGTGACATCGGTGAAGATCGCGCTGTAGCTCTTTGTCGAGCCCGTGGTGTCGCGGCGCAGCGTGCCGTACACCAGAGTCGTCACGCCGATGGCGAACACGACGAATAGCGATAGTCCGATCACCGCGGCCCGGAAGTTCTTCATCGTCCGCCTCCCTCGACCGCATTGGGCTGTACCGAATCGCGGCTCACCGAAATCGTGGTCCCGCGAGCCACCGGGCCCAGCAGCAGCTGCTGCGAGGCGCTGGGATCTCCGCCCAGCGCCTTGCCGAGCTGCGCGCGCTCCATCGCGCTTCCGACCGGCCCGACGTTCCCACCGAAGGAAGCCGGTGCCACTCCGGCAGGTGCCGGGTTAGGTGGCGGGCCGAACGGCGGCAGCACCGGGTTGGCGGCCCGGTCGACTTCCTGTGGGTTGGGGCCCGTGCCGTGCAGCATGATGTCGGCTGCGGTCGGCGGGAAGATGGTTCCCGGGGGTGGCGCGATATCCGGCGGCGGCTTGTAGCTGCCCGGCTGCAGCACCTCGGGAATGTCGATCCACTGGCGGGTCTCCGGTGCGGTCGTGCAGCTGGGTCCGGCCAGCTCTCCATACCGCGGGCAGTCGTCGCGGACATAGGTCCACGCCGGGCTGAACGACAGGATCAGGTTCAGGCCCAGGACCTGACGGCCGGGATCCCAGCCGTTCTCGAAAATCGCGTCCGACAGCACCTTGATGCGCGATGCGATCGGCACGAACTGGCCCGAATGCTGCGCCAGGACACCGACAACGGGCGTCAGGTGCGTACCGATGCCGATCATCTGGTCGATGTGGTTATCGATGGCAGTCGATGCGGTGCCCGCGGTGTGCAAACCGGCCGAGAGCAGCCCCCGCACATCGGATTGCTTCTGGGCCAGGGTGCGCAGCGGCACCAGGGCGTTCTCCAGGTTGTCCAACAGTCGCGGTGAGGTGGTGCTGAGCGCCGCCGACACCTTCTCCAGCGCCGCGATCGTCGAGGGATCGTTCGGGCTGGCAGACACGATGGCGTTGAACTCGGTGAGGATGGATTGCAGCCGGGCGCCGGAGGTCAGCAGCTTGTCGCCGCGCCCCTGGGTGGCTTCGCCGAAGACCCCGATCAAGCCGATCGGTGCATCGCCGCGTTGCCGTTCGGTGGCGGCGAGCACCTGACGCAGCTTGTTCGTGGTGGTCTGGAACAGCACGGTCGGCAGCTTGGTGTCCTCAGTGATCACCGCACCGTCGCGCAGTGCGGCACCATCGCCGTTATCGACCAGCTGCACCGACGACACCGCGAACACGTTGCTCGGCACCACCCGCGCGGTGACCGTGCTCGGAATGCCGCTGGCGTGCTCGGACTTCAGGTCGATGTGCACGATATTCGGCTTGCCGTCTTCGGCCGGTGTCACCGACGTGACGGCGCCGACGAGCATGCCGCGGAATTTCACGTCGGCACGTTCTGGCAGACCGTCACCGACGTTCATCAGCTGCGCGTTGACCTTGACGGTGTCTTCCAGCAAGCCCTTGGACTTGGCGAGCAGTAGCCCGGTCACCAATCCCAGGATGGCCAGCACGGCGATGCCGGAGAGAAGCAGCGCGCGATCGGACCAGCCGCGGCCGCTCGATGAGAATGAACCACCACTCACGTCAACCACCGAACCTTGCGCCAGCGTCGACTCCCCACAACGCCATGGTGAGAAGCATGTTCACGATGATCACGACGGTGATGGCAGCACGCATCGCGTGTCCGGCGGCCACACCCACGCCCTCGGGTCCACCCGAGGCGTTGAATCCGAAGTAGCACTGGATGGTTGAGGCGATCCAGACGAAGACGACGGCCTTGATCACCGAGTAGACGATGTCGGTGCCGCTCAGCATCATCGTGAAGTAATGGTTGTAGGCACCGCCGATCGAGCCGCCGCTGGAGATCCCGACAAGCAGACGGCACGTGATGTAGCTGATGACCAGGCACAGCAGGTACAGCGGAACCACCGCCACGGTGGAAGCCATCAATCGGGTGGTGACCAGGTACGGGATGGGCCGGATCGCCAGCGCGTCCAGTGCGTCGATCTCCTCGTTGATGCGCTGAGCACCCAGCTGCGCGGTGAAGCGGCAACCGGCCTGCATCGCGAAGGCGAGGGCCGCCATCACCGGCGCCAACTCACGGGTCGACACCAAGGAGGAGATGAATCCCGTGGCCGGCCCCAAACCGATGATGTTCAGCAGGTTGTAGGCCTCGATACCGATCAGGGCACCGATCGTGGCACCCAACACAGCGGCCACGCCGACGGTTCCGCCACCGGTGACCAGCGAGCCATTACCCCAGGTGACGTCGGCCAGAAGCCGGAAGAACTCCTTGGAGTAGTAGCGCAGCGCGTTCGGGATGGACGCGATGGCCTCCACGAAGAACGCCAGCATGTGTCCGAGCCGCCGAATCGACTGGGCGATCCGATGCCCGGCATCGATGATCGGCTGGACGCCCTTGGGGCGGTATGTAGAGATAGTCATGACGCGCCCCTATATCCCATGCCTGGGGAAGACCATGACGTACACCTGGCTGACGAGCACGTTGATCAGCATGAGCACCAAGATCGACTCGACGACCGCGGCATTCACGGAGTTGGCGACACCGGCGGGACCACCCTTGGTGGTCAATCCCTTGTCACAGGCGACGATGGCGACGATGAGGCCGTAAAGGATCGCCTTGAGCAGCGCCAGGATCAGATCGTCGACCCGGGTGAACGACGCGAAGGTCGCGACGAAGCTTCCGGGTGCGCCGTGCTGAAAGTAGACGTTGAACAAATAGCTGGCCAGGAAGCCGACAAAGCAGGTAGTGCCCGTGAGGCCGACACCGACGAGAACCGCAGCGGCGACGCGTGGGACGACGAGCCGCCGAATCACCGAGACACCCATGACTTCCATGGCATCTATCTCTTCACGCATGGTTCGTGACCCCAGGTCCGCGGTGATGGCCGAGCCCACCGCGGAGGCCATCAGCACCGCGGCAACCAGCGAGGCGCCCTGACGCACGATCGCGACACCACTTGCCGCACCTGCCAACGAGGACGCACCGACCTGGCCCGCGAGCAGGGCGAACTGGATCGACAAGGTGACGCCGATCGGAATGGCCACCAACAGCGTCGGGACCACCGCGCTGCCCGCCATGAACGCACCCTGGTGGATGAATTCCTTCCACGGGAACGCGCGGTGGATGAGGTCCGAGAACATGTACTGCATCGCCCGTACACCGAGGACGATCTGGCTGCCTGCGGTTTCTACCGCCTGCACCGGGTGCTTGCGTACGTACTCCTTGAGGGCGCCGGATACGGCGTCACGAGACGGTGTTGCGGGGCGGCCGGTACCGGCCGTTTCGAAAGTGGTCATCACGCGCTCACGATCGAATGCACCGAATACCCCAGGGCAACACGTCCGTGTGCTGGCTGACCCACGTGATGCCCTCTCGTCCAAACCTCTCGGGCCCACCATCTTCGCTGGTCACAGAGAAAGCACGGCCCAAACTGAGCAGTAACATAACACCTGACTGACGTGATCTACACATCGTCGTAGATCACGGTGAGATTTTGGACACTCTGCTATATGCGCTGTCTAAACGATGGACAAATCGCAGGTCGCGATTTCATTGGGCGAGAATAGCTATCACACCGACTGGCGTGCAGTTTCTCACCCTTGTCACGGACCGGCCGAAATGAGCTGTGGCCCCGAGCCTCTAACGCGATATCCCGGTCGGCTAGGCGATAAAGCGCGAAATCGATTCGGCCACACAAGCCGGCTTGTCGACGCCTTCGATCTCGACGGTCGTCAAGATCGTCACGTCCACGGCGCCCGGCTTCTGTTCGACATGGGTCACCTCGGCCCGGGCACGCAGTCGCGATCCCACCAGGACCGGGTTGAGGAATCGAATCTTGTTGTACCCGTAATTGATCCCCATCGCGATGTTGTCGACCCGAATAAGCTGGAACTGAAACTGCGGCAATAGCGACAACGTGAGCAACCCATGGGCAATGGTGCCACCGAACGGACCATCAGCGGCTCGTTCGGTATCGACGTGAATCCATTGGTGGTCACCGGTGGCGTCGGCAAAGGTGTTGACCCGCTCCTGATCGACCACAAGCCAATCGGTGGCCCCGAGATCACCCACCGCGACGTCGGCAATTCCGTTGAACACCTTGGTGGTCACGGAACGAGGACCATCTTCCCGTAGACCTTTCCATCGGCGAAGTCCTGGAGCGCCTGACGGCCCTCCGACAGCGGTATCCGTGCGCTCACCGGCGGCCGCATGCCCTCGGCCACCAACTTCTCCAACCCCGCCTGGGTCTCATAGAGGTAATCCGTATGAGTGCGCAGGAATTCGCCCCAGGCCACACCGATCAGCGAGGCGTTGCGCAGCAGCAGCCGATTCACCTTGATTGTCGGTATCGCACCGGCCGCAAATCCGACGACCAACAGCCTGCCTTCGGAGGCCAGGGTGCGTACCGCGTCGTCAAAGGCGGGCCCACCGATGGGATCAACCACCATGTCGACACCGACACCGCCGGTCGCCTCTCGCACCGCCTTAGCCCAGCCATCCTCGAGGGGCAGGACGATATCGGCACCGACACTCTTGACGAATTCCGTTGCGGCGGTCCGGTTGACGACCGCGATCACCTTGGCCCCCAGGCCCTTGGCAATCTGGATGGCGGCAGTTCCGATACCACCGGCCGCACCGAGTACCAGCACCGTCTCCCCCGCACGCAGTTGTCCACGGCGGGCGTACGCGAAGTACATCGTGTGGTAGTTCGCGATGAGGGCGACGGCCTCGGCATCGTCTAGCTGCGGGGGCGTCGGAAGAATGTTGGATGGCGCCACTGCCACCCGTTCGGCATACCCGCCAATGAAATTGAAGGCCATCACCCGGTCACCGGGGTTGATCCCCGAACCCGCGGGTGCCGACCGCACGACCCCGGCGGTTTCGATACCTGGGACGAACGGAGGCTCCATTCGTAACTGGTACTCGCCCTTGGTCATCAGGTAGTCGGGAAAACAGACTCCCGCGGCCTTGACGTCGACGACCACGACGTTGTCACCGCGCGGCTCCTCGACATCGGTGTAGACCAGCCCCTCTGGGCCCGACAGCGACTGCGCCTGTACAGCTTTCATGCGAGCGAAGGAGGGCCGGCCTTGACCGCATTCGACAGATCCGCGATCTGCGACCACTTCTCGGCGACCTCGTCGACGGTGGGCGGGGTCTCGAAGTCCGCACCGGCGTTCTCGAACAGTGCGACGCGTTGCACCTTGCCGCCACCGACGACGAAAACCGAGCCGTTATCGGTGCTTTCCTCGGTGCACAGGTATCCGACAACCGGGGCGACGAAGGACGGTGGCAGCTTGTCCAGCACAGCCTCCGGGGCGATGTCGGCTGTCATCCGGGTGGCCGCGATCGGCGCGATCGCGTTGGAGTGGATGTTGTACTTGGCGCCCTCTAACGCGAGGGTGTTGATGAGCCCAACGAGTCCCAGCTTCGCGGCGCTGTAGTTGGCCTGCCCGAAGTTGCCGAACAGACCACTGGTCGAGGTGGCGACCACGATGCGGCCGTAACCCTGCTCGCGGAAATGCGGCCATGCGGCGCGGGTGATGTTGTATCCGCCGTACAGGTGAACCTGTTGCACCGCATGCCAACTGTCATAGGTCATCTTGTGGAAAGTGCCGTCTCGCAGGATGCCGGCGTTGCTGACCACACCGTGGATGGCGCCGAACTCTTCGACCGCGGTCTTGACGATGTTGGCGGCGCCCTCTTCGGTAGCGACACTGTCGTAGTTGGCAACGGCGCGGCCCCCGGCCGCCTTGATCTCATCAACCACGCTATCGGCCATGGCGGACCCGGCACCGGATCCGTCTCGGGCACCACCTAAGTCGTTGACGACCACCGAGGCGCCCTCGCCGGCGAGGGTGAGGGCGTACTCACGGCCCAGGCCTCCACCGGCTCCGGTCACGACAATTACCCGGTCTTGCACTCCCGGCATGCAGAACTCCTAATTCACTTGGCACTTCATTGGGTTGCTGAATGATATGGAGGACGAAAACTACAACTACATAAGCTTTTTCATCAGCTTAAGGTTCTTCTCCAGGTACGGCGGGTACGGAAGCTTGAGGTCCATCTTGGTGCTCTTGTACAGAGTCGACTTGAGGTGACTGAACTCGTCGAATCCGGCCTTGCCGTGGTAGGCGCCCATACCGCTGGCACCGACTCCGCCGAAGGGCAGGTTCGGGATGACGGCGTGGTACAGCAGATGATTGATCACGGTGCCACCCGCGGGCACGTCGTCGATGAATCGGTTGCCGATGCGCTTCGACTCCGTAAAGGCATAGGCTGCCAGCGGCTTTGGCCGCGAATTGATGAAGTCGATGGCGTCGTCAAGGGTGTCCGCCGTCAGCACCGGAAGGATCGGGCCGAAGATCTCGTTCTGCATGAGCGGCTCGTCAGCGCTGGGATCAACAACGATCGTCGGCTCAATGGTCAGCGCGGACGCGTCGGAGGCACCGCCGGTGGCGACCTCTCCTTCGGTCGCGGCCAAGTAGCCCACCAAGCGATCGAACTGGCGCTGGTTCACCACGCGCAGTCCCTTGGATTCCTTGTCCGCCTGGAAATCTGCCCATGCCGCGGTGATCTTCTCGACCAGCTCATCGCGAACCGCCGGGTCCACCAGGACATAGTCGGGAGCCAGACACACCTGACCGGAGTTGAGGCCCTTCATGTATCCGATGCGGCGGGCGGCCACTTCGATGTTGGCATCGGCGGCGACGTAGACCGGCGACTTGCCACCCAATTCCAGTGCGACCGGTGTCAGGTGTTGTGCGGCGCCTTCCAGAATGCGCTTGCCGATCTCGGTGCCGCCGGTGAACAGAGCCTTGTCAAAACCCTGCGCCAGCAGTTCCTGTGTCACCGACCCGTCGCCCTCGACAACAGCAACGGCGTGCGGGTCGAGGTACTGCGGAATGAGTTTGGCCATCAACGCCGAGGAAGCGGGCGCGATCTCCGAAGGCTTGATGGCCACGGTGTTGCCAGCGGCCAACGCACCGACCACGGGACCCAGCGTCAGATACAGCGGGAAGTTCCACGCACCGATGACGAGCACTGTGCCGTAGGGCTCCGGTACCGACCATGCCTTGGCCGGTTGCTGTGCCAACGGAAGACCCCGTACCCGCTTGCGTCGCATCCAGCGCCGCAGGTTCTTGCGCGCATAGACCACCTCGACAACCGACCCGACCACGTCGGCGATCCAGGCCTCGGCCGACGAGCGACCCAAGTCCTCGTGCAATGCGGTGGCGATCGCCGCCTCGTTCTCGGAGAAAAGTCGCTCCAAGCCGACGAGCTGCGCCTTGCGCCAGTGGTACTCGCGGGTCCGGCCTGTTGCGAACGTCTCCCGCAGGCCCCGGACGATCCCCGGAATGCGGGAAGGCTCGGACGCAGCGTGCTGGTCGGCAGGCGTAGAGATCTCGGTGGTCATATCCGTTCCTCTCGATGGCACGCTCATCAGTGAGTGCATCTACGCAGGTCACGTACGCGCATACGGACTAGCGATGGCAGCTACGTGAGCTGTATCACCGATGGTAACCAACCAGTTGGGACCTGAGAACCCCGCACCCCTGAGGGCCGCGCTCCATCAGCCCTTGAGCTCGGCTTCTATCAGGGTGTTCCCCCGTATGTCTTCTTCCGAGTGCACCAGTCGGCCGGCATCCGCCATCTCGGCCTCGGCCGGAACCGCCCGGACCGTCCACCCACGCCCGGCGAGCCATTGCGGAACATCGGTGCGGTTCTCGTCGTGGTACATCAGCGATCCGACGTCCAGGGACTCGCCCTCGATTCCCGCCAGCTTGCGGGCCCGGTCGAAGTGTTCACGCATCTTGCTGCGGACCTCATGCCGTTTGGCGTTGTCCGGCCCGACGGCCTCGACGGCGATCCGGCTGCCCGGTGCGCTCTGATCCACGATCAGTTCGAAGAGCCTGTCCTGCGCCTCGGTCGGTAGGTACATGAGCAGGCCTTCGGCCAGCCACGCCGTGGGCACTGTGACGTCGAACCCCTCGCGTTGCAGCGCGACCGGCCAATCCTGTCGAAGGTCGACGGCCACCTCACGGCGCAGGCAGGCAGAGCGCACGTCGTGCTCGTCGAGTGTCTGACGCTTGTACTGCAACACGAGTGGCTGGTCGATTTCGTACACGGTGGTACCAGCCGGCCAGTCCAGGCGATACGCACGCGAGTCCAGGCCGGCGGCCAGGATCACCACTTGGGTGATTCCCGCCCGCGAAGCCCGTTCGAAGAAGCCATCGAAGAACCGCGTGCGGACGGCCTGATAGTCCACCGCGTACTGCATGATGCGGTCGGCTTCGGGATCGAGCTCGGCAAGCTGCTGTCGCACGTCGTCGCTCGCAATCACCGACCATGCCCCGGCACCGGCGCGCTCCACGAGAAGCTGCGCAAAAGGGTCCCGGATCAGTGGCGCGTCACTGCGGGTTTCAGCCGCCCGCGCGGCGGCCACCATGACCGCGGTGGCGCCCACGCTGCTCGCGATGTCCCAGCTGTCGTCGTCGGAGCGCGCGGTGGTCACATTGCTCACCGGAGTTCACCCTGGATCAGCTGGCCTCGGAATGTCCCCTGTTCGACGTCCTCGGTCACCGGCCTGCCCAGCCGGGCCATCTCCTCGTGCGCATCGGTCTTGGTCACCGACCAACCGTGTGCACCAAGCCATTCCGCAGGGTCGGCGCGGTTCTCATCTTCGTAGATCAAGTTCTCGATCGCGACGTCGACATCCACGGCGGTCTTGAATGCGGCTCGCACCTGCTCCCGGCGAGCGGCTTCCTCCTCGCTCTCGTCCAGAACCAGCTTTCCCTCATACCCCTCGACCGCGATGTGGCTGCCCGGAGCGCTCAACGCACCGATGCTGGCGAACAGACTGTCTTGGGCGTCGGCGGGCAGATACGGCAACAGGCCCTCGGCCAGCCATGCGGTGGGTTTCGCGGCATCGAACCCCGCCTCACGCAAGGCGGCCGGCCAGTCCTCGCGCAGATCGATGGCTACGGCGTGCCGTTGCGCCTTCGGTTCATGGGCGGCCAGTGCGGCGGCCTTGAATTCCAGAACCTGCGGCTGGTCAATTTCGAACACCATGGTGCCGGCCGGCCAGTCGAGGCGGTAGGCGCGCGAATCCAGACCAGAGGCCAAGATGACCATCTGCCGGATGCCCGCAGCCGCCGCTGCCAGGAAGTAGGCGTCGAAGAAATTGGTGCGGGTGGCCTGGTAGTCGACCATCCGCCCGTAGATCCGGCCCGCCTCGGGATCTGGCCACTCGATGTCGCCGGCCGCCAAACGCTCCCAGCCAGTCGATTTACCGGTCGCGTCAACGAGTATCTGCGCGAACGGATCGTGGATGAGCGCGTCGGTCCGCAGCGTCTCGGTGGCGCGTGCGGCTGCCACCCCGAGGGCGGTCGCCCCCACGCTGGAAGTGATGTCCCAGGTGTCCCCGTCGACCCGCATGCGGCTCCTCTCAAGGCAAACTAGACCCAATAGTGAGCAATGCTACAGATCTCCGTCTGTGGCCGGCATTGTGCGACGGGTCACATTCACCCAGGTGAGACCCAGGTAACCGAGCCCTAAATTCATTTGCCCGTTGCGTTTCGAGCACTGTGCTGGAGGACGTCAACCTCCCGGACACACTTCATCGATTTGTGCAGTTCCTACCCGAATCTCGCATAGGGTTCATGAGCGCATCCGCATAGATACCCACCCTGGCGGAGTTCGCTAGCAGAGACATCATTAAAATTCGGTTCAGCAGATAGCTCAGAAGAGTTTGAAAGGGGAGGGCGCTTCCAATGCCGAAGCCATCCACCGCCAACGGCGGTTTCCCAAACATTGTTGTGACCGGTATGGCCATGACGACATCAATCGCACCCGATGTCGAGGGCACCTGGAAAGGGCTCCTCAACGGCGAGAGCGGCATTCGCGTACTCGACGACGATTTCGTCGCTCAGTACGACCTGCCGGTGAAGATCGGCGGGCACCTCAAGGTCCGCGACTTCGACAAGGACATGACGAAGATCGAGCTTCGCCGCCTGTCCTATGTGCAGCGCCTGGCCGCGATCCTGGGCCGTCAGGTCTGGGCAGACGCCGGTGCTCCCGACGATATCGATCTGGAGCGCCTGACGGTTTCGGTGGGCACCGGCCTAGGCGGCGGCGAGAAGTTGGTCGAAGCCTATGACGAGATGCGCGCCCGGGGTACGAAAGCCGTTTCCCCCCTTACCGTTCAGATGTTTATGCCCAACGGTCCCGCCGCTGTCATCGGCCTGGAGCGCAAGGCGCGCGGTGGTGTGATCACCCCCGTCTCGGCATGTGCCTCCGGTAACGAGGGCATCGCCCACGCCTGGCGCCAGATCGCTTACGGCGACGCCGATATCGCCATCTGCGGCGGTATCGAAGCCGCCATCGAGGCCGCACCCATCGCCGCATTCGCCAACATGCGCATCGTGATGTCTACCGACAACGACAACCCCGCGGGGGCATCGCGACCGTTCGACAAGAACCGCACCGGCTTCGTGTTCGGCGAGGGCGGCGCACTCATGGTTATCGAGACCGAGGAGCACGCCAAGGCACGCGGCGCGCGGATCTACGCGCGCCTGCTCGGCGCGGGCATCACCTCGGACGGCTTCCACGTAGTGGCACCGCATCCCGATGGCATCGGGGCGGCCAAGGCGATGGACCGGGCTCTGGAGACTGCCGGGCTCGATGCCAAGGACATCGACCATGTCAACGCACACGCCACCGCCACCAGTGTCGGTGACGTCGCCGAGGGCAAGGCTATTCACAAGTCCGGTCTGCAGAACGCCGCGGTCTACGCACCCAAGGGCGCCCTCGGGCACTCGGTGGGTGCGGTCGGTGCCGTCGAGGCCATCATCACGGTGAAGTCGTTGCAGGAGGGCATCATTCCGCCCACCCTCAACTACGAGACGCCGGACCCCGAGATCGATCTCGACATCGTCAGCAAGGAGCCCCGCAAGGGCGACTACAAGTACGCGATCAACAACTCGTTCGGGTTCGGCGGCCACAACGTGGCCATCGCCCTCGGCAAGTACTGATCACCGCTCTTCCCCGACACGCCGTCTGGCGGCGGATTCGTATCGCACGATTCCGCCACTAGGCGGCGTGTCGGCGTTCAGGCACGGTCGGCCGCGCTGATCAGCGGAAGGCTGCGATCCCGGTGAGCGCCTGGCCGATGACGAGCGTGTGCATCTCGCTGGTGCCCTCGTAGGTCAACACCGACTCCAGATTGTTGGCATGCCGCATGACGGGATACTCGCCCGAAATGCCGTTCGCACCAAGAATTGTCCGGGCCGTTCTGGCGATCTCGATCGCCTCGCGCACGTTATTGAGCTTGCCGAGGCTGACCTGGGGAGTACTCAAGGTGTCCGCATCTTTACGACGTCCTAGATGCAACGCCAACAGCACGCCCTTGCCGTATTCGAGCGCCATGTTGGCCAGCTTCTCCTGGGTCAGCTGGAATCCCGCAATCGGCCGATCGAACTGTTCCCTGGTGTTGGCGTAATCGAGTGCGGTACGCAAGCATTCACGCGCCGCGCCCATCGAGCCGAAGATGATGCCGAAGCGCGCCTCGTTGAGGCATGACAGCGGCGCCTTGAGCCCAATGGCCTGCGGCAGCCGGTTCTTCTCCGGCACCCGCACATCGCTGAGGTTGAGTTCAGCGGTCACGGACGCACGCAAGGACATCTTGGAACGGATGGTTTGAGCGTTGAATCCCGCGGAATCGGTCGATACCAGGAATCCGCGAACACCCTCGTCGGTCTGTGCCCAGATAACCGCGACATCGGCAATCGACCCGTTGGTGATCCACATCTTGGTGCCGTTGATGATCCAGTCGCTACCGTCTCGCCGGGCATGGGTGCGCATTCCCCCAGGGTTGGAGCCAAAATCGGGTTCGGTAAGACCGAAACACCCCAGCTCCTCGCCTGTCGCCATCCGCGGCAGCCACTTCTGCTTCTGCGCATCACTGCCGTAGGCATAGATGGCGTACATCGCCAGCGACCCCTGCACGCTGACCAGCGAACGAATCCCCGAGTCGCCCGCCTCGAGCTCCATGCATGCCAATCCGTATGCGAGAGAAGATGTTCCGGAGCATCCGTAACCCTGAAGGTGCATGCCAAGCACACCGATCTTGCCCAGTTCCAACGCAAGCTTGCGCACCGGGAGGTCACCGTCTTCGTACCACCGCTGCACGTTCGGAACCACGCGCGCCTGAACCAGGGCTCGCACGCTGTCGCGGATCGCGCGCTCCTCGTCGCTGAGTAGCGCGTCGATACCGAACAACTCGTCGGGGTCACTTCGATCAGCATCCACAGCCATGCCGCCGACCCTAGCGCCCCCGGGCCTTCCCTCGGCCAGAAACCGAGGCGGGACAGCCGCTCAACCTACAGAGCCAGGGCAGCCTAGCCATAGTCCAGAACAGGCCTACCCTCGGAGATATGTCCACCCCCGACAGGCCGCGATTGGTTCCCGGCCCCGACCATCCGATCACCATCGAGCCCGCCAGCACCCGCGTCGTGGTCACGTCCGGCGATGTCACCATCGCCGACACCACCGGCGCCTTGCGGCTGCAGGAGGCCAGCTATCCGCCCGTGTACTACCTCCCACCCGATGCGGTGAACTGGGAGGTGCTGCAGCGCACCGACACCCACACGTACTGCCCGTATAAGGGCGAGGCCTCGTACTACTCGGTGCGCACACCCGAGGGAACGATCGAAGATGCCGTCTGGACCTATGAAGATCCCTACCCGGCGGTCGCCCGGATTGCCCGTCATCTGGCCTTCTATCCCGATCGGGTCAACGTCATCGCGGACTGACGCACCCGTCTGGCGACCCCCTGATTGCTGGCGTACGTTGTGCCCATGACGACGGTTCAACGACGAGCTTTCAACGACCAGGTGACGCGGTTCTGGGGACGCGCTGCCAAGGCATACGACTGGGCACCGTTACAACAATGGGTGTACCGCCCGGCACAGGACGAGATGATCGCCCTGCTGCGTCAGCACGAGTCGCAACGTGTTGTCGATATCGCCTGCGGTACCGGCATTCTGGCGACACGCATCCAGGAAGAACTCGAGCCCGAGCAGGTGCACGGGGTTGATATGTCCGAGGGGATGCTCGCCCAGGCGAAGGCCCGTTCCGCGTTGGTCGACTGGCAATTCGCGCCGGCCGAAAAGCTGCCGTTCGACGACGGCGCACTGGATGCGGTGGTCTCCACATCGGCGTTCCACTTCTTTGACCAGCCCGCCGCCCTCGCCGAGTTCCATCGCGTGCTGGCGCCCGGCGGCTTCACCGCGATCACCACCTTCACGCCCGACCGCGCCTCCGCCCCCATCCTGCGCCGGATCTTCGGCGATCGCGTGCCCGCGAGCGTTCCGTCGAAGGCCGAGATGCGCCAGATGTTCGAGGCCGCCGGATTCGAGGTCGCGGTGCAGCGACCGGTGCACCATCCGTTCACCCTTCCGTTCGTGGAGTTCGATCGACTCACTGTGGGCATCAAGCGATGACACGGTGGCTGCTGCTTCGTGGCTTGAGCCGCGAGAAGCGCCACTGGGAGCAGTTCCCACAAGTCTTTGCCGAATCGCTTGGCGTTCAGGTGGAATGCCTAGATGCGCCCGGATTCGGCACCGAATTCCAACGTGTCTCGCCGGCGAAAATCTCGGCCATCACCGATGACATCCGGTCCCGGCTGGACCGGGATAGCGACGGTTGGTCACTGCTCTCGATATCTCTGGGCGGCATGATCGGACTCGACTGGTGCGCGCGTTACCCCGGAGATTTCGAACGCGCCGTCATCATCAATTCGAGCACTGCCTCGACACCGATATGGCAGCGATTTCAGCCGTCGTCGATCCCCAACTTGGTACTCGGACGGTTCCGCGCCGACGTGCCTCGCGAACGTGCCATCCTGGAACAGACAGCCAATAGCCCCGATCTGGATCTCGACGCGCTGTCCCAGCGGTGGGCCGGTTACCTACAGACCCAGCGTCCGTCGAGCGCCAGTGTCGCCCGGCAGATCGCCGCGGCCATCAGCTTCCGGATGCCGAAGCGCGTCGATACTCCTCTGCTGGTTCTGACCTCCACGCACGACCGGCTTGTGAGTTCCGCGGCGTCACGCGCGATCGCCAACAGCTTCGGCGCACCCCTCGCGGTGCATCCCACCGCCGGCCACGACATTCCCCTCGACGACGGCGCGTGGATCGCCGAGCAGGTAAGACGGTGGATCGACTAGATTCACCAGCTGTGCCACAACGTCTTTCGGCCTGGCGATTCGTCACGACATTCGGCGTCATCAGCATGTTCGCCGATATCGTCTATGAGGGCGCGCGCTCGATCACCGGACCACTTCTGGCATCGCTCGGGGCATCGGCTCTCGTGGTCGGCGTCGTGACCGGAATCGGCGAGGCCGCCGCCCTGGCGCTGCGTCTGGTGTCGGGCCCACTCACCGACCGCACCCGCATGTTCTGGACCTGGACCATCGCCGGTTACGCACTGACCGTGATCACCGTCCCGTTCCTGGGCGTGGCCAGCGCGCTCTGGGTTGCCGCCACGTTGGTGATCGCCGAACGGGTGGGCAAGGCGGTACGCAGCCCCGCCAAGGACACCTTGCTGTCGCACGCCACCTCCGTCACCGGCCGTGGCAGGGGCTTCGCGGTGCACGAGGCCATGGACCAGGTCGGTGCGATTACCGGCCCACTCGTCGTCGCGGGCATGCTCACCCTCACCCACGGGAACTATCTGCCGACGTTCGCCGTGCTGGCGGTCCCCGGTGCCGCGGCGTTGGCTCTGTTGTTCTGGCTTCGCCGCCGGGTGCCCCACCCGGAACGGTATGAGGCCAGTGCGGACAGGCATGACTCACCCACTGCGCGCCAAAAACTCCAACTACCGATGCGTTTTTGGCTGTACGCGGGGTTCTCCGGGATCACCGTGTCCGGGTTCGCGACGTTTGGCGTGCTGTCATTTCACATGGTCGACCGGGGCATCCTGGCGCCCGCCGCGGTGCCGTTGGTGTACGCCGTCGCGATGGCCGCAGCCGCCATATCCGCCCTGTTCTCCGGCTGGACGTACGACCGGATAGGCCCCAAAACCCTTGTGGTCTTGCCTATTGTCGGCGCGGTCGTGCCCATGTTGGCATTCACAGACTCACTCATGGGCATCGTGCTTGGCGCGCTGTTATGGGGTGCCGCCATCGGGATTCAGGAATCCACCCTGCGTGCGGTGGTTGCAGACCTGGTGCCGCCCGCACGACGGGCCACCGCATATGGGGTCTACGCCGCTGTGCTCGGCACGGCAACCGCCGTCGGCGGGACACTCACGGGGTACCTCTATGAGGTGTCGATTCCCATGCTCATCGGGGTGGTCGGCGTGATTCAACTGGTCGCGCTGGTCGCCGCCGCACCCACAGTGCTGCGGCATGCCGATCAGGTGTAAGGCAGGCGACTGCTGGCGTCTTCGTCGACGTGGACGCTGCGGCCGATGTAGGGAAAAGCTCGCTGGGCACAGGAATCGCGGACGCACACCTTGCAGCCCGGGCCGATCGGCACCGCGGTTGACGGATCGTCGATGGCGATCCCCGTCGAGTACACCAGACGATGCGCATGGGCGATATCGCATCCCAGACCGATCGCGAACGATTTTGGTGTGCTGAGGAATCCGCCTGTTGATGTACTACTCGTGCGTGCCACCCAGAAGTACGTGCGGCCGTCGGGCATCTCGGCAACCTGGGTCACAAACTGTCCCGGATTCGAGAACGCCTCGTGAACGACCCACAGGGGGCAGTTTCCACCCACTCTGGAGAAGTGAAACGCCGTGGCGGATTGGCGTTTCGAGATGTTCCCCGCACGGTCGGTCCGGACCAGAATGAACGGAACTCCCCGCATGGAGGGGCGCTGCAGGGTCGACAGCCGGTGGCAAACGGTCTCATGCCCGACCTCGAACTGTCGCGCCAGGATGTCGACGTCATATCTAGTGGACTCCGCCGCATGGTGAAACTGTTTGTACGGCAACAGGAAAGCACCAGCGAAGTAGTTGGCCAACCCGATCCGGGCCACACCAATGGCCTCGGGGCTCAGCTGCTCGGCACCGGAGAGAATTGCCGCCATGGTTTCGGTCTGCGTCAACAGCGCCAGCTGCGTGGCCATTTGAAATGCGCGCTGGCCGGGCGTGAGCCAATGCGCGATACGCAAAACCCCTGCGTCCGTGTCGAACCGGCGTTTCGAAGAATCCGAAAGCGCCCCACCCTTGGCCACGGTGACGGCAATACCGTGGTCTTGCTTCAAGACCGTGGCCAGCTGCGTGTCGAGACCGCCGATGTGCAGCCCGTAGTGCTCGAATAGATCTTCGGCGGCGGTGTCGAGTTCACCAAGATAGTTCTTGTGATCGTAGAAAAGGTCGCGGACTTCTTCAAATGGCATGGGACGCAGCGGTTCTCTTATCGAATCACCGATCGTGGCCGCATTCTCGGTCGCGCGATAGCTCTCCAGCTCAGCGGTGACGTCCCGCAGCCTGCGGTGCATGCCCACCAGGGTCTGACCCACCGACGGCATCCGGGCGACTAGCTCTTCGAGCTGCAGGTCACTGATCTCGCCCACGGCAGCCTCGGTGAATATCTCGCCAAGGTCCGCGACAAGCCGGGCGTCGGAGTCCGGGGAGAAATAGTGCGGTGACAGATCGAATCGTTCGGTGAGGCGCAGCAGCACCGCGACCGTCACCGGGCGCGCGTCATTCTCCAGCTGGTTGACGTAACTCGTCGACAAATCCAGGACGCGTGCGAGCGCCGCTTGCGTCAGGCCGCGCTCCTCGCGCAACCTCCGCAACCGCGCTCCGGCGAACGGTCTGGACATGTTCGCCAGGATAACTCCATAACCATTCGCAATGTTTGCAAGATATGCGAACTAAGGATACAGAAATACGCATTTACATGGTCTTTTTATCTACTGACCACGTGCGTAATGTGCGAATCATGCACGTTCACTCCGTACACACCCGCCGCAGCGCCGACGTCTTCCCTCGCGACCAACACCTCGCCTGGAAGATCGCCGAGGTCGCTTCGGATCCCGTTGCCGTTCCCGCCGACACCGAGGCGATGGTCATCAACCGGATCATTGATAACGCCGCCGTCAGCGCCGCGTCGGTCATCCGCCGTCCCGTCACCGTCGCACGCCGACAGGCACAGGCCCATGCGGTGTCGTCCGGTGGACGTGGTGCCAATGTCTTCGGTGTCAGCGGTGGCTACTCGGCCGAGTGGGCGGCGTGGGCCAACGGCGTCGCAGTACGCGAACTGGACTTCCACGACACCTTTCTGGCCGCCGACTATTCGCACCCCGGCGACAACATTCCACCGCTGGTGGCCGTGGCCCAGCAGCTCGGCATCGGCGGGGCGGACCTCATTCGCGGTCTGGCCACCGCGTACGAAACTCAGATCAACCTCACCCGCGGAATCTGTCTGCACGAACACAAGATCGACCACGTCGCACACCTCGGCCCTTCGGTCGCCGCCGGCCTGGGCACCATGCTGAAGCTCGACACCGAGACGATCTATCAGGCCATCGGCCAGGCCCTACACCTGACCACCGCGACCCGGCAGTCCCGCAAGGGACTCATCTCCAGCTGGAAGGCCTATGCCCCGGCGTGGGCCGGCAAGGTCGCCATCGAGGCCGTCGACCGCGCCATGCGCGGCGAGGGTGCTCCGTCCCCCATCTGGGAGGGCGAAGACGGCGTGATCGCCTGGCTGCTCGGCGGTCCCGACAAGGTCTACGAGGTGCCGCTGCCTGGCCCGGGTGAGGAGAAGCGCGCGATCCTGGACAGCTACACCAAGGAGCACTCGGCCGAGTATCAGAGCCAGGCGCCCATCGACCTGGCCCGCAGGATGCGCGAGCGCATCGGCGACCTGGATCAGATTGCGACGATCGTGCTACACACCAGCCACCACACGCATGTCGTGATCGGCACCGGATCGAATGATCCGCAGAAGTTCGACCCCGACGCTTCGCGCGAGACACTCGACCACTCGGTCATGTACATCTTCGCCGTGGCCTTGGAGGACGGCACCTGGCATCACGAACGTTCCTACGCGCCCGAACGCGCACACCGCCCCGAAACGATCGAACTCTGGAACAAGATCAGCACCGTCGAAGATCCCGAGTGGACTCGTCGCTACCACTCAACTAACCCAGACGAGAAGGCGTTCGGCTGCAAGGCCGTCGTCACTCTCAAGAACGGCGAGGTGATCACCGATGAGCTCGCGATCGCCGATGCACATCCCCTGGGGGCGCGGCCGTTCGCCCGGGAGAACTACATCAACAAATTCACCGTGCTGTCCGACGGCATCATCGAGCAGCACGAGCAGGAGCGATTCCTTTCGGTGGCACAGGGGTTGGCCGATCTGAAGGCCGGCTCACTGGGTGCGCTCAACCCGCTCGTGGATGCCGTAGTTCTCGACAAGGCGCCCACGACACCGGAGGGGATCTTTAAGTGAGCACGCTTCTTGCCTCCGCCACGGACGCGGCCACCAAGCGTGCCGCGTTCCGGGCGGGCTTGTCTTCCGGTGAACTGCTGCGTTTTCCCGGCGCGTTCTCGCCGTTGGTGGCCAAGCTGATCCAGGAGGTCGGGTTCGAGGGTGTTTACGTCTCGGGTGCCGTACTGTCGGCCGATCTCGCGCTGCCCGATATCGGATTGACGACGCTCACGGAGGTGTCGGCCCGCGGCCGTCAGATCGCGTCAGTCACCGACCTGCCGACCCTGATCGACGCCGACACAGGATTTGGCGAGCCGATGAGTGCGGCACGCACGGTCGCCGTGCTCGAAGACAGCGGAGTAGCCGGCCTTCATCTCGAGGACCAGGTGAATCCCAAGCGGTGCGGGCATCTTGACGGCAAGGCCGTCGTCGAGAGCGCCGAGATGGTTCGGCGGCTCCGTGCGGCGGTCTCCGCCCGGCGCGACCCCAACTTCGTGATCTGCGCCCGCACTGATGCCGCGGGCATCGAGGGGTTGCCCGCGGCAATCGACCGCGCAAAGGCCTATGCCGACGCGGGCGCGGATCTCATCTTCACCGAAGCACTCAGTGATATCGGCGAGTTCGAGAAGTTCCGTGCCGCGGTCGATGTTCCCTTGCTCGCCAACATGACCGAATTCGGAAAGTCCGAACTCGTGACGGCCGACCAGCTCCGCGACGTCGGGTACAACGTCGTCATATATCCCGTCACGACCCTGCGGCTCGCGATGTTCGCCGTGGAGCAGGGTCTGCGCGAAATCGATTCGGCGGGAACACAGTCTGGCCTGCTGGACCAGATGCAGCACCGCAGCCGTCTGTACGAGCTGCTCCGCTATTCCGAATACAACCAGTTCGACACCGAGATCTTCAATTTCAGCCTCAATGGAGGAGGAGCCCGATGACCACCGCGACCCCGACCATTCACAAGGGACTTGCCGGCGTCGTGGTGGACACCACCGCCATCTCCAAGGTGGTGCCCGAGACCAACTCGCTGACGTACCGCGGATATCCGGTACAGGACCTAGCCGCCCAGTGCAGCTTCGAGCAGGTCGCCTACCTGCTGTGGCATGGCGAGTTGCCGAACGATGCCGAGCTCGCGCTGTTCAACCAACGCGAGCGGGCGCAGCGCCGCCTGGACCGTTCCCTGATGGCGCTGTTGGCCAAACTGCCGGAGACCTGCCATCCGATGGACGTGGTGCGCACCGCCATCAGCGTCCTGGGTGCCGAGGATCCTTCCGAAGACGACAGCACTCCGGAAGCCAACTACGCCAAGTCGCTTCGCATGTTCGCGGTGCTGCCGACGATCGTCGCGGCCGACATGCGGCGCCGCCGTGGGCTGGACCCCATTCAGCCCCACAGCCACCTCGGCTACTCGGCCAACTTCCTGCGGATGTGCTTCGGTGAGGTACCGGACCCGGTGATCGTCACGGCGTTCGAACAGTCGATGATCCTGTACGCCGAGCACAGCTTCAACGCCTCGACCTTCGCCGCCCGCGTGGTGACCTCGACACAATCCGATATCTACAGTGCGGTCACCGCAGCGATCGGCGCACTCAAGGGCTCCCTGCACGGCGGAGCCAACGAGGCCGTCATGCACGACATGATCGAGATAGGCGACGCCGCCAAGGCTGCGGAATGGTTGCAGGGCAAGCGGACCCGTAAAGAAAAGGTCATGGGCTTCGGGCACCGCGTATACAAGAACGGCGATTCCCGGGTGCCGACGATGCGCGCGGCGCTGGAGGACGTGGCCCGGGTTCGTGACGGTCGCCAATGGCTCGAGATCTACAAGGTGCTGGAATCCGAGATGGATGCCGCCACCGGAATCAAGCCCAATCTCGATTTCCCCACCGGGCCCGCCTATTACCTTATGGGATTCGATATCCCGTGCTTCACACCGATTTTCGTGATGAGCCGGATCACCGGCTGGACCGCGCACATCATGGAGCAAGCAGCGGCCAACGCCCTGATCAGGCCGCTGAGCGAATACTCCGGTAAGCCCCAGCGGTCACTCGCGTCGTAAGTGCGATCGCCGAGTGTGCGGTTTGTGTCGAAATCTCGCTAATTATCGACACAAACCGCACACTCGAGCTGGCTAGTTCGGCATCCTGTCGCAAAGCAATTGGATGAAAAACTCGTCCGCCGGGGGCGCCTCCGGGTCGATGTTGAGGAAGCTGGTGTAGAAGCCATCTGGTGAGTGCACCGCGCGACTTACTTGCCCGGCAATGCCCGTGACAACACCCGCGTAGCCACGCGTATCGTCCACGCCCAGCCGCGGATCCGCCAGATCAACCGTCACTCGATCTCCCCGCGATGGGATCACCGCGCCAAACGCGTCTGGTGGCCCGAATAGATGCAACGTCCTGCGGCCACGATCTCGCGCATCACGCAGCGCCTCAATGTCATCGCCGGTCGGCTCCACTACTGAGGTCACACGCAGACCCACAACGGATCCGGTCATCACTCGATGCCCCATCTCACCCGACGGCGGGTGATCTGGCCAACGTGTTGCGAGTTCGGTGGGCCGGTACTGAAACGATGACGGCTCTTGGCTCACCTGACCGGACTCATTCAGACAGGTAGTGGCCGACACCTCATACAGCTCCTCGACGACACCCCGAAGACGGGGCCAGCTTTGGCTGTCATGCCAAGTAGCCCAGAGGATTACCAGCGCATTCGCAGGATCTCCGAGTGCTGGATCCCAGCTCGCACAACCGTAGGGAAACCGGACGATCTCGCGGTCCTCGTCCCAGTCGACCGTAGCAGCCGATGCCAGTAGGTAGCCACCCTCAGCGGGATGGGCAGAGATCTGCCAATCGACAGACTGGCCTATCTCGGGAGTCCTACCGCAGCACTGGTATTCCCAATGTGAAATACCCAGGTATACAAGCGATTCATTTCGATTGAGAATCTTGTTATTCACTGAAGAACCGGGTGTTAGACGAACGGAGCACGAACGCTCCGGACCCGGTGTACCGAATCCAAAGGTTAGCCAGCATCACGCCTAGCGTCAACACCCCGTCACTCGGGCCGGGACAAGAGCCCGCCAACCCACCAATCCGCCGGGGCCTCTCGCCGATACCCACGCTGACGCAGCAAGCCCTCCATGTCGAATCCGACGGCTTGCGCCACCGCCCGCGAGCCATCGTTGCCGACGACCGCCCACCATTCGATGCGGTGCGCGCCCAGCGCGTCAAATCCCCACTGGCACAGCCGCCGAATGGCCTCTGTTGTCAGCCCCTTACGGCGATGCCGTAAGGCAGACCAATACCCGACTTCCACCACGCCAGGCGCAATCGACTTAAGTGAACAGGTGCCCACGAGTTCATCTGTGTCGGCGAGGAAGAACCCAAAGCCGTATCGCGCGTTGTCCGCCCATCCCTGCGCCGACCTGGCGACGAAACTCCGGGCGTCTTCACGGGTGTACGGAACCGGCAGCGGAAGGTAGTACGCGATCTGCGGTTCGTTGCACGCTTCGACAATCGCAGCCTCGTCCGCAGCAGTGACCGCGCGCAGAACCAGCCGGTCCGTCTGCAACTCGGTAGGTTCCATGCGACCAGTCTCAACCACGAATTACAACGTGGTCAAAGGAATTCCGTAGACCGGGTCTGCGTCAGGAGGTCTCGGGTACCGGCGACCAGTACTCCAGCATTTCCGCGAAGGTCTCGAAGGCCGGCCTGGCCAGACCGTACGGCGCTTCGAAATGCACGCTCAGAGGAAAGCCGAGGTCTGCCACTCCATCGATGACTCGCTTGTAGAGATCCACAAGCTGTGGCCGCCGGACATCTGGTTCGCAGGCAGCCAGCGACTTCACGAAATCCTGTTCGCGCGCAACAGCTTCATTGCCGGGGTCTTGGATCAACCAGTCGATGAGCCCGACCTTGGACTCCAGCTTCGGGACGAAACCGAACGAGAGCAACACCTCTGGCCGGTGTTCGGTTGCGCGCGCGAACTCCTGCAGAAAGCCAACCACCGCATCGGAATACAGCAGCTGGGTCATGGCGAAGGTGGCACCCTTGTCGCATTTGAAGGAGAAGCGGCCCTGTTCGCCACTGCGGGTGGGGATCAGGATCACTCCCCTGTTGTCGACGATGTCATCGAACTTCGACAACGCATCAGTCGGTGGAATGCCCGAACCGTCGCCGTCGCTCATGGTGCGCGGTACGCCGACGAAGATCACGCCGTCCATCCCGGCTTCCGTGAGGCCGGTCAGCCGGCTCCGTAACGACGTCTCATCCGAAAAGGAAGTGACCTGCGTGCACAGTCCCCGCATAGTGGGTAGCTCCGACCGGATGATCGACCAATAGTCGACGACATCCAGCTTCGGCTTCATCTCCAGCGGACGATCCGCGTCTTCCACGATCATCGACGGGATCATGACGTGGTCGATGCGCCCATCGATGCCGAACTCCGCCGAGAACCTGGACAGTTTCTGCAGTTCTTCGGATGCCTTCTCGAGGCCGCCATCGACATTGGGAGGCACCAGCTCCAGCGCAACGGTATTCATGGACACCAAGGACCTCCGATTAGTCTCGCTAATGGTTTATACACCAATCAAATTCACGCGCGAGCAGTCCCCCGCGAAGGGGACTGCTCGCGCGTTCGTCGGGAACTAGGCGCCCGCACGCACCTCGGTCGCAGCCGCCACCAGGTTGGCCAGCGAGGCAGTTACCTCGTCAGCCTTCCGGGTCTTCAGGCCACAATCAGGATTGACCCAGAGACGCTGGGCCGGAACGGCCTGCAGCGCCTCACGCAGCGAGTTCGCCATTTCGGCCGTCGAGGGCACCCGCGGCGAGTGGATGTCGTACACACCCGGGCCGACGCTGTTGGAGAATCCGATCGCGTTGAGGTCGTCGAGCACCTCCATATGCGAGCGAGCCGCCTCGATGGAGGTGACGTCAGCGTCCAGATCGGCGATCGCACCGATCACCTCGCCGAACTCCGAGTAGCACAGATGCGTATGAATCTGGGTCGCATCGGACACACCCGAGGTGGACAGCCGGAACGCACCGACCGCCCAGTCCAGGTATGCGGGCTTATCCGCCGAGCGCAGCGGCAGGAGCTCGCGCAATGCGGGCTCGTCCACCTGGATGATCGCAATCCCGGCGTCCTGCAGATCCACCGTCTCGTCCCGGATGGCCAGTGCGATCTGGTTAGCGGTATCCGCCAACGGCTGATCGTCACGCACGAAGGACCACGCGAGGATGGTCACCGGCCCGGTCAGCATGCCCTTGACGTACTTGGGAGTCAGCGACTGGGCATAGGTGGCCCACTCGACGGTCATCGGGTTCTGCCGTGCGACATCGCCGTACAGGATCGGTGGGCGCACGCAGCGGCTGCCGTACGACTGAACCCAGCCATTCTGGGTGGCAAAGAATCCGTCGAGCTGCTCGGCGAAGTACTGCACCATGTCGTTGCGTTCAGGCTCACCGTGGACCAGCACGTCCAGGCCCAGCTTCTCCTGTAGCGCAATAACATCGGCAACCTCGGCACGCATCCGCCGCACGTACTCGGCCTCGTCGATCTCGCCCTTGGTCAGGGCCTGACGGGCCTTGCGGATCTCGACTGTCTGCGGGAACGACCCGATGGTGGTGGTCGGCAGCTCGGGTAGCTGCAGACGCTCATCCTGGCTGCGGCGACGCTCTGCGGCGTCACCGCGGGAAACACCAGCCGCCAGAATCGAATCCAGCCGCGCACGGATCTGGCCGTTGTTCAGACGCGGATCCGTCTTGCGAGATTCGACAGCCGCATTCGACGCCGCGAATTCCGCGGCGTCGCGATCCCCGCCCAGTGCCCGGGCCAGCACCACAACTTCCTTGACCTTCTCGTCGGCGAAGGCCAACCAGCTGCGCAGCTGGTCATCGAGTTCGGTCTCCGGTTCCAGCGAATAGGGCACATGCAACGTCGAGCAGGACGTGGAGACTGCCACGGCACCGGCGGATCCCAACAGCGTCCCCAGGGTGCTCAGCGCGGACTCCAGGTTGGTGCGCCAGATGTTTCGTCCGTCGACAACGCCCGCGACGATGGTCTTTCCGGCCAGCTCTGGCACCAAGGCCACACCCGATGCGGACCCGTAGACCAGGTCGACGGCAATCGCCTCGACGGGGGTACGTGCCAGCGCCGGCAGTGCGGCACCGAGGTCCCCGAAGTAGGTGGCGACCAGGATCGCGGGGCGATCGGCCACCGTGCCGAGACGGCCATACACCTGCTCGGCCAGTTCGGGACCATTCGGCAGGATGTCGGTGACGAGCACCGGCTCATCGATCTGCACCCAGCCGACGCCTGCCTCGGCGAGCTGCACCAACAGCTGCTCGTACAGCGACACCACCTCGTCGAGCCGTTCGATGGGCGCGGGGGCGCCGTCGACTGACTTACTCAACGCGAGGAAGGTGATGGGACCGACGACGACCGGACGTGCCGGAATGCCCAGCGCCTGAGCTTCTTTCAGCTCTCCGAACAGCTTGGCCGGGTTCAGTTCGAACTTCGTGTCCAGCCCGATCTCCGGCACCAGGTAGTGGTAGTTGGTATCGAACCACTTGGTCATTTCCAGCGGTGTCACATCATCATTGCCGCGAGCGGCGGCGAAGTAACGATCGAGCTCATCGGCGATACCGGCGACACGGGGCGGGAGCGCTCCCAGCAGCACCGCGGTGTCCAGCACCTGGTCGTAGTACGAGAAGGTGTTCACCGGTACGGAGTCGAGCCCGGCGGCCGCCAATGCGGTCCAATTGTCGCGCCGAAGCCCTGCGGCGACAGTTTCGAGCTCGGTACGGCTGGTACGTCCGGCCCAGTAGCTCTCGGTAGCCCTCTTGAGTTCACGCCGCGGGCCGATACGCGCGGATCCGAGCGTGGTGGCGGTCAAAGGTAGAGCAGTCATGAATTAGTCCTTCATCAACAGCGGGGTAGCCACCGCCCGGGGACGAAGAACCGAGCACGGAACCACCGCGACAGATATCTGCTCGGTGAAACCGCTTCGGCCATACGCCCATTCCGCGAGGCGATGATCCGCCGGGTGCGGCGCACCCGGCACAGCTGGCAGGTCTTCGGACTTACAGGCTTTACCCGGACTCAGGTTTTCCTACTGGCCGCCGCTTCCCAGGCTTGTTGGTGCTCAACCCAGTGCATATGACGACTGTCGTTCCTGCATACCGCTGCGGGACAGTCCCGGATTCTCACCGGGTTCCCTCTTATGCCGGACCCGAGGGCCCGGCACTCGATGCTGATAACGGCTCGGATAAAACCCGTGCCACTACCAGCAGACCAGCTGCGTTTCTCATCATATGCGCGCTATCCAACACAAATATTAGCGACTATTCTCTAATATCGTGATCACCCTGGACCAGGCTCAGCGGGTGCTCGATGCGCAGCCCTTCAGTCGCCTCCTCGGCGCATCCGTGTGCCGGGTCGATGAGTCCGGAATCCGGCTCGCACTTGATATCCGTGACGAGCTGCGGCAGCAGAACGGGTTCATCCACGGCGGCGTATTGAGCTATCTCGCCGACAACGCGATCACCTACGCCTGCGCCCTTGGTTTGGGTGCGGACATTGTGACCAGCGGATACACCATCGAGTACGTGTCCCCAGCGGGCGATGGGGTGCGACTGCTCGCGGATGCCTCGCTGGTCAGCGCCGGCCGCACCAAGGCGCTGGGCCGCTGCGAAATCTCCGTCGAAGGTCACGACGGCAAAACCAAGCTGGTTGCGGTTGCTCAGGGCACGAGCATGGTCCGGCGCCGTGGGGCGTAAAGCGCAGTACACCGCGGACGACATCCTGGACGCGGCGCTGGCCCTGGTGACCTCGGGCGGCCCACCAGCGGCCACCGCCTCCGCCATCGGACGCATCCTCGGAGCACCGTCGGGTTCGATCTATCACCGATTCGCCAGCCGTGACGAGCTCATGGCCCGGCTCTGGCTGCGATCGATCGCCCGCTATCAGAACGGGATACTCGCGGCCCTGTGTCTGCCGGATCTCGACGATGCACTTACGGCGACCATTGACCACGCCTTCGATTGGACTGCGGCGAACCGCAACGAGGCGCAGCTGCTACTCCAGTACGAGAAGGCCGATTTGGTCGCGCACTGGCCCGACACCCTCGCCGCGGAGCTCACGACACTCAACTCACGGGTCCGCACGGCGTTGCGCGAGTACACCAGGCATCGGTTCGGCGCGATCACTCCCGAACTGATCGACAAAACGATGTTCGCATTGATCGACATGCCGTACGCAGCGGTGCGCCGTCACCTGCCCGACAGGGGCGAGCCCGCGCCGTGGCTGCGCGAGTTCGTCCGGGCCAGCGCCCGGGAGCTTCTCGCCCGCGAGAGTTAGACCGTGGCGTATTTCTGGCGCAGGGCCTTCTTGTCGAGCTTGCCCAGCGCGGTCAATGGCAGCGAGTCGGCGACGATCACGTGTTTGGGTGACTGCACCGAACCCTTGCGGTCCTTGACCGCGGACTGGATCTCGGACGTCATCTTGGACACCGCGTCGCCGCTGTGGTCGGCATCCGCACGCAGCACCACGATCGCCGTCACCGCCTCGCCCCATTTCTCATCGGGCACCCCGATGACGCCGACCTGCGCCACCGAGGGATGCTCGGCGACAACGTCTTCCACCTCTCGTGGGAACACGTTGAAACCACCGGTGACGATCATGTCCTTGGTTCGGTCGACGATGAACCAGAAACCGTCCTCGTCTTCGCGTGCGACATCGCCGGTGCGCAGCCAGCCGTTCTTGAACGTGTCGGCGGTCTGTTCGGGCAGCCCCCAATAGCCACCCGCCACCAGCGGACCGGCCACACAGATCTCGCCGGGCTCACCCTGCTTCACCGGCTGATCGTTCTCGTCGAGCAGCGCCGTGCGCAGGAACGCCGAGGGCCGGCCACAGCTGGAGAGCCGCTGGGTGTCGTGATCGCCCTTGGCCAGATAGCTGATCACCATGGGCGCTTCGGATTGGCCGAAGTACTGCGCGAAGATCGGCCCGAATCGCTTGATCGCCTCCGCGAGCCGTACCGGGTTGATGGCCGAGGCGCCGTAGTAGACCGTCTGCAACGACGACAGGTCGCGGGTCTGAGAATCCGGGTGATCCAGCAGCGCATAGATCATCGACGGCACCAGCATGGTGGCGGTGATCTTGTGCTCCTCGATTGCCGCCAGCACGGCGCCCGCGTCGAACTTGGGCAGCACCACCATCGATCCGCCCTTCATCAGGGTCGGCATGAAGAAAGCCGCCCCTGCATGTGAAAGCGGGGTGCACATCAGGAATTTGGGGCGATCCGGCCACTCCCACTCGGCCAGCTGGATCTGCGTCATGGTGAGAATCGACTGTGAGGTTCCGATGACGCCCTTGGGCTTGCCCGTCGTGCCACCCGTGTAGGTAAGGCCGTTGATGTGATCCGGCGACAAGTTGATCGGAACCAAAGGCCTCGCCTCGAAGCCTGCGGCCGCGGCAACCAGGTCATGCCCCACCTCAGCCAGCTCAGCGGGCACCGGCCCGAGCGTCAGCACGCGGGTCAGCGTCGGTACCTTCTCCACCAGGGCGGCGGCGCGCTCCACGAACTGCGGCGTGGGGTCGATGACGAGGGTGGTGATCTTGGCGTCGGCCAGCACGTACGCATGATCGTCGAGCGAACCGAGCGGATGCAGCGCGGTACGCCGGGTGCCCAGCAGCTGCCCCGCGCCGATCACCAACAGCACCTCGGGGCGGTTCAGGGCCAGCATGCCCTGGCCATCGGTCGGATCCGGCACCAGCGCGGTGAAGGCCTGGATGTACTTGCTGATCTCGTCGGCCATCTGGGCGCCGGTGAGCGTCACATCCCCGAGCACCAGCGCAGGCGCGCTCGCGTTCTTTTTCAGCGCGGCGACCAGCAGGTGCCCGGAGTTGATCGACCCGTGCAGCAGGTCAAATGAGTCAGGCATCGCGCTCCTTGAGTGGATAGTCGCCGATCAGGCACTTCGCTCGACGTTAGAACATGTTCTAGTTTTGGGCAAGAACGCGCTCCTGCCCCGCTGCACCGGGGTCAATGGCCTTACAAGCGCTGCCCGCGACGGATGCCCCTCAGACTGCGGTGAATCCCTTGGCCCGCTGCGCGTCCTGCGCACCCCACAACGTCGACGTGATCTCCGCCTTCACCAGCGGGACCACCTCTTCGGCGAATCGGCGCAGGGTGTCCTTCTGCTCCTCGAAGTCGGCCTCAGGGCTCAACGAAATCGACTGGAACTCGTGGCCGAAGGCCTCATGCCACTGGATGATCTTCTCGGCCACGCGTTCCGGCGAACCGGCCAGCACCGGGCCGCGATCCGCCGCGTCCTCGATGGATTCGAAGGAAGGAAACTTGCCAACGGCCTTCGGGTGGTCCTTGAGCTTGGCCATCTGCGCCAGGCGTGCCTCGTAGATCGGCCGGTACTGCGCGATGGCCTGTTTGGTTGTATCCGCCAGGTAGAGCCCTCCCGAACCCGCACCCACGTGCAGATTGGCCGGGTCGTGCCCGTTCTGCGCGTACAACTCCCGATACCTGTCGATGAGAATCTTGTAGTTCTCCTTGGGCTGCAAAGCATTTGCTGTGACTATCGGATCGCCCCACTTCGCGGCGAGTTCAACCGCGAACGTCGAGGTCGCCGACCCATGCCAGATCCGGAACGGCCCGTCGTACGGCCTGGGCAGGGTTGTCGCGTCGGCCAGCGGATGCCGGTGCGTGCCTGTCCAGTCGACGTGTTCCTCGCGCAGTAGCCGCCGTAGCAGCTCATAATTCTCTTGCAAGTACTCATACTGCTTGGCGATATCCAGCCCCATCAACGGGTACTGCCGGTCTTCATTGCCCTTCCCGATGACGATCTCGAGCCGGCCGCGGCTCAGCTGGTCGATGGTGGCGAAGTCCTCCGCCGCACGCACCGGGTCCAAGAGGGAGAGCACCGTAACGCCGGTGGACAACAGGATCCGTTCGGTCGCCGCAGCCACCGCTCCCAGCAGTACCGTGGGCGCCGAAGACAGCACGTCTCCCGCATGCCGCTCCCCGACTGCAAAGGAATCCAAACCCAGGCTTTCAGCCAAGACCGCGGTCTCGACCACGCGGTTCAGCCGGTCGGCGGCGGGCGCCAATGCCCCCGTGGCGGGGTTCGGCAGATAGAAGACAATGTCGAGAAGCTGAAAGCGCATATCGTCAGTATGCCGAAACGGACCCCGGTCCGGCAGGGAGGAAATGTTCTGATGATCACCGAACTGGACTCGGTGCTTCTCGACGTTCCAAATCTCGCTGACGCAAAGGCTGCCTATGCGCGGCTGCTCGGAACCGACACTCCGCACCCCCAGCTCCATCTCGGGCTCCCGGATTGGGCAACGCACCCCGGGTTGCTGTTCGGCGTCGCAGACCTGTCGTCCGCGGCGCGGACGGTCGATCGCCGCGGCCTAGCACTGGCCTCGCACGGGGAGCTCGTAGCAGGACAGGCCGACGGACTCACCCTGGGACTACGCGCGCGACCGGCAACACACGCGGCCCCGGTGAGCGAGCAGATCGATCACCTGGTGCTGTTCTCCCCCAATCGCGACAGGATCATCGCGACGCTCTGCGGACGGCTCGGCTTCGATCTGCGCCTGGACCGCATGCAGTCGTGGGGCGTACACCAACTGTTTTTCCGCTGCGCGGGCCTGGTGGTTGAGGTGGTGCTGCGCGATGACGACCCCGCCGGACCCGACTCACTGTGGGGAATCGCCTGGCGCACCAATGATATTGACGCCTCGCATGCTCGGCTAACGGATGCCGACGTCACTCTCAGTGCCATCCGAGACGGCCACAAGCCAGGCACCAGAGTCGCGACGGTCAAAGATCCAGGGCTGGCAGTCCCCACAATTTTGATTGAACAGCGCTAGCCGCCGACTAGGTTGGGGTCTATGACGACTCCGAACCCGGGAAGCTGGCAACCCGACCCCGACGGACGATTCGAGTTCCGCTGGCACGACGGTCACCGCTGGACGGATCAGGTAGCCCATCAGGGAAAAGTCAGTTCAGCTCCGCTCGGAGGCTCCGCACCGGCCGCCCCACAGCCCAGCCCATCAACCCAAGCCGCACAACCGGCAGCACAGGCCCAACCTCTCGGGGACCAATTCTCAGGTATCAGTGGAGATTTGGTGGACGGCCGCTTTAGCGAGAATGAGGCCAAACCAATCTCGAACCAGAACGCCAAACTGTTGCGCGTTCGCCTTGGCGAGCCATTCCTGGCGCGTCAAGGATCAATGGTGGCCTACCAGGGCAATGTCGATTTCGCCTTCGAAGGCGGCGGTGCGGCGAAGTTCTTGAAGAAGGCACTCACCGGAGAAGGCTTGCCGCTCATGCGGTGTTCGGGCCAGGGCGACGTATTCCTGGCCGAGCGCGCCTTCGACGTTCATCTACTAAACCTCAACAAAGCGGGCCTTTCGATCAGCGGCAAGAACGTGCTGGCCTTCTCGGCAGGCCTGAACTGGAACATCGAGCGGGTCAAGGGCGCCAGCATGGTCACCGGCGGCCTGTTCAACACGACATTGAGGGGAACAGGGTGGGTGGCCTTGACTACCGACGGTCCGCCGGTGGTGCTCAATGCCGCAGAGGCGCCGACATTCGCCGACACGAACGCCGTGGTGGCGTGGTCGGCCAACCTTCAGACACAGCTCAAGACGAGCTTCAAGGCCGGCGCCCTCATCGGCCGCGGTTCGGGCGAGGCACTCCAAGTCTCATTCCAGGGCCAGGGATTCGTCATCGTGCAACCATCCGAGGGCGTTCCTGTCGTCACCGCCGGCTAGAGCGTCATCAGCCCCAACAGCTCCCGGCCCCGGATCAGTGCCTCAAAATTTGAGCATCGGTGCAGGTCGAAAGACGCTTTCACGAACCCCACGGCGCCAAGCTCGGAGAAGCACGCGGTGGAAGCCAGCACGGGGGTAACGGGTGAGCAGTTGCCCATACTCATCCCGGCGCACGCGGGCCAACGCCGGTATGCCGCTGATGTCGGCAGCATCTGCTCTCCGCATCGCCTCGACCAGAGGGTGCGGATGTCTGGCGCGGCGTATTCGGTGATGTTCGTCGATCATCGCATCAACTACCGACGAGAAACCTTGTTCTTCGGGTCGCAGCTCTGCCAGTGCTCGCCGGCGTGATTGAGGAAGATAATCCCAGGTCTGGTCATACCAAACCGCCGAGTCATGGAAGTACACAGCGACCGCTACAGGTCGGCATGTCTCTACGCCCACGGGAAACTGCAAGCCAATGAGACCAGCGACTCGCTGAACATGGCCTCGGTACGCTGCAAGGTCCTCGCCGAACACATCGGCGTCGCGACGGAACAACGCGTCAATCTCTTGATGTACACGTTCGACCGGTAATTGACTTATATCCAAGTTAACGCCTCTCAGTCTTCAAACCGAACGAATCAGACTCAAAAGCCTTGTACAACTTACTTTTAACCGCCTCAGTTCAAGGCCGGGACCGTTGTGCGATGAATCCGGCCATCCGTCTGATGGCCTCGTCAGCCTCGGGCATTTGTCCGGCGGACATGTGCCAGACATGCCAGAGGCCCGGCGAGACATCGAGTTTGGTTTCCACGCCCGCAGCATCGGCAGCCGCAGCCAGGTCCACCGCGTCGCTGTAGAGAATTTCGGCGTCTGTCACCTGAATCAGCGTTGGAGGCAGACCGCTTAGATCGGCGAACTGCGGGGACGCGAGCGGGTCGCCGGGGTTCTCGCCCGCCAGGTAGGCCTGGCCTGCATCTGTCAACGACTTCACCGTCAGTAGAGCATCGGTTGACTCGTTGGTGGCGACGCTGATTCCGGATAGTGACAGGTCGCTCCATGGTGATAGGCAAATCAGCGCGGAAGGCATCGGAAGACCTGCATCGCGCGCCTGGATAGCGCACGCGAGCACGAGTCCGGCGCCCGCGGAATCCCCCGCCAGAACGATCTTTTCGGCAGGAGTGCCGTCGGCGAGAAGAGCTTTGTAAACAGTCAGAGCATCATGCGGTGCGGCCGGGAACGGGTGTTCGGGAGCCAACCGATAGTCCACGACCGCGACCTCGGCACGGCACTCTTTGGCAAGCTTGGCGGTCAGGTTGCGGTGGGTGAGCGGCGAGCCCACCACGTAACCGCCACCATGGAAATAGATAATCAGATACTCGCGGAAGCCTTTCCGGGAACGTACCCACTCAACCGGCACGCCGTCCAAATCCTGGTGTGTCACGTGCGTGCCGGGCCGTCTGGCGAGCACGTTGAATCGCGCGACGCGGTTGAGTTGTGCGCGTTTGGTGGCCGGTGCAGCCTCGGAGGTCAGGATAGGACGCAGCAGCTTGCCCGTTACCCACCGAGAAGCGCTAGCACGCAATGAGATAGGCGGAATGTTCTCCCGATTCCGAAGTAGTGCTACCCCGAAGACGAGGAGCCACAGCGGAAGGATGATCACCGCGACAGCTTCCACCAACTTCATCGCTTCGAGGGCCCCGAAGCCGACGGTCACAAAGTACGCCGCGTACAACAGCCCCGCCGTCACGAGTAACCACCAGGACTTGAATCCAGAACCACGCAGCTGCGATCCGGTAAACAAGGCCCAGATCGCCATGGCCGGCCCCTCGAACCACCACAGACCGCGCTGCGTCGCGTACACGATTGCGAGCCAAGCACTTTCCGCTCCGGCTCGCACGGCGGCGTCGGGGGAATCATGAGCCGCCATCAGCGGGTCGATCGTGGCGAACTGGATCACGGCACCAGCAATGCCCAGTAGGGCATAAATCACGATGGCGAGCACTGCCATGTCTGCCCGCGCCTGCCCCCGTGACCGAAACCGCGACCACAGGTATCCCCCGACGACCACGAAGGAGAAATAGAAGCCGAGGCTGTCAGCCAGCATGCCTGCCCGGAACCACTGCGCCGAACTCTGCGACATGTTCAGCGCTTCGCGTGGATCGAACAGAAGCTCGGTACCGCCGGTGGTGATTCCCACGGCGACGACGGTGAACCATGCCAGCACTGCCGCGACGATCGCCGACCACCCAGTCAGCCGTCGGCCGGCGTTCGAACCGGGATCGTCATGGACTGAACGCGGAGGCGCAAGTTGCTGAGCCGGGATCAGCGGAGGTCCGGCACGAAAAGTGTCATGCACAATCTCATCCTCGACGGCGATGCAGCCGGTAGCCACGACACACTTATGTCAATTCGCGCCAACCTGCACCATGGCGTGAATTGCAATAGACGTGACGTAGACGCCACGGCGTCCCGGGCTCACGATGGATGCATGGCTCCTTCTCCTCGTCAGGTCAAGCTGGTGGTGTACGACGGGTTCCAGATGCTGGACCTGGCCGGACCAGCCGATGTCTTCAGTGCCGCCGCGGTTCTCAGCGGCAAGCCCCTGTACGACGTCGAGGTGGTCGCCACCCAAGCCGGACCTGTTCGAGCCTTGAACGGCTTGCAAGTCAACGCGTCTCGTATCGACGATCTCGATGCCGATATCGACACCTTGGTGGTCACCGGGGGGCTGTCATTCGACCACGCAGTAAAGGACCCAGCGTTAGTGGGAGAGATACAGCGTGTCGCGCGACGCTCCCGGCGCGTGGCAGGGGTGTGCGCGGGCGCGTTTCTGCTCGCGGAGGCCGATCTATTGAACGGGCGGACAGTCACCACACATTGGGCGGGGGGTGCCTTGCTCGCCGAGCGATACCCCGAGGCCAGCGTGGCCCCGGACCGCATCTACGTCCAGGACGGTCCGATCTGGACCTCCGCTGGGGTGACCGCCGGCATTGATCTTGCGATCGCGTTGATCAGCGCCGATCACGGCCCCGACCTCGCGCGCGAGGTATCGCGTTGGTTGGTCGTCTATCTGCACAGGCCCGGCGGTCAGAGTCAGTTCAGCGCACCGGTCGCGTCGTTGCCGCCGCGCAAGGAACCGCTGCGGGCGCTACAGATATGGATCGAGGAAAACCTCGCCTCGGACCTCTCGCTGGACGCTCTCGCCAAACAATCGCAGATGAGTACCCGCAACTTCTCGCGTGTCTTCGCCTCAGAGGTCGGTGTGACACCCGCTCGCTATGTCGAGACCGCACGCGTCGCCGCCGCACGTCGACTGCTGGAGACCACTGACTACCCGCTGGATCGGGTGGGTCTCGCGGTGGGAATGCCAAGGCCCGAAACCCTTTACCGCGCATTTCAACGCTCGCTCGGAGTGGCCCCGGGGGAGTATCGCGAACGTTTCGCACGCCCTCGCCCGGCACATGAACTGCCATTGCAACCCACCGGCACATAGCCAATCGTCCGCATACCGACCACACAAAGTTAGGGAATTACAGCATGATTCACCGCCTGCCGCAGGATGCTCCCTGGGAAGTCGATTATGGATACACCAAGGCAGTTGTCGCCGGGCCGTGGGTTCTGGTCTCAGGCCATGTGTCCCTCGAACAAGAGGATTCGGTGGGGCAGGCCCGCGCCGCATTCCGCGATGTGTTGGCCACGGCCAAGCGTGTAGGGGCGCAACCATCCGACGTGGTTCGCGTCCGGATCTTCTATACGGAGACCGATGACGCCGACGCCATCTCGCGGGCCTTCAAAGAAGTCTTCGGTGGGGACCACCCACCGGCAGCCACGATGGTGCGCGTGGCCAGTCTGATGCTGCCGCAACTGAAGATCGAAATCGACCTCGACGCCTACCTAGACAACACGCGCTGACGCAATCACTCCGCCGTTTCGATCCCGAAAGAGAACTCTCATGCAGATCGCTTTTGTCACCTACCCAGGCATGACCGCGCTAGACATGGTCGGGCCCTACGAAGTGCTCCGGATTCTGCCAGATGCCGAGTTACGTTTCGTATGGCACGAACCCGGGCCCATCGCCACCGACTCCGGCGTGCTTTTTATGGGTGCGACGCACTCGTTCGCCGAGACGCCCGCACCCGACATCGTCCTGGTCCCCGGCTCCGGCACATCGACGATGTCCACCGCCAGAGACGAGAAGTTGTTGGCGTGGCTGCGGGCAGTCCACGAGAACACCACCCACACAGTCTCGGTGTGCAGCGGGTCGGTAATCCTGGCTGCCGCAGGGCTTCTGGAAGGTAGAAGGGCTACCTCGCACTGGCGGGCCCTTGACCTTCTCGCCCCCTTCCGCGCTCGGCCGGATTCTCACGAGCGCATCGTGAAGGACGGCAAGATCATCACCGCTGCCGGTGTTTCCGCCGGAATCGACTTGGGGCTGTCCGTGGCCGCCGAGGTCGCCGGGGTCGCGCATGCCGAGGCAACTCAGCTCGCCATCGAGTACGACCCGCAGCCCCCATTCGACTCTGGACACATGAGCAAGGCGACGCTGATAACCAAGACACGGGCCCATGCGTTGATGGCTAAACACGGAATGTTCAAGCCCTCCGAGATGGCTGTCGGCACCCGGCTGCTGTGGGACGCCGCGCTGTCCCGGCTGCGTCAACCCAAACGCAGAGCGCTAAGGCATCGCGACGGCGCGGTCGCTGAATGGGTTTAGTGGCATAGGCACCCAGATCCTGAACTTGACGTTTGAGTGATTCGGTGTTGCAACGGCACCCATCCGGACAGTCCGCTAGAGCGTCATCAGCCCCGACAGCTCCCGGGCCCCCCGGGTCAACGTCGTGATCAGTACTTCTCGCTCCGCGCGGGTCGCACTGGGCAGCAGCGGCCCCAGCTGAAGTTCGTAGGCGGCATCGGCACCCACGAAGATGGGCGCCGCTAGATAGCTGATCGGCAGCACATCGTCGGATACCAGCTCGTCGCGCGAGTACAGACGCGAGGTGAGCCGGGACAACTGTCGCAACAGCCGTTCGCGGAGCGCCGCCTCCATCACCTCCGAGCCCACCGAACCGAGCAGATCCGAGAGCAGATCAACCATCCCGGTGTCGTCATGGTCGGGGCGGTAGATCACGTATCCGCAGTCGGAAACCTGCCGCAGAAGCCGCTGGCCGGAACGCGCGCTCAAGCCGCGGGCGGTGCCGAGCCACTGCGCGCGTTCTTCCGATGAACGCCAGGGCATCACGGCCGAACCCGCGGGAAAGGCCAGCGGTATCGTCTGCCCGACCGCGAATCCGGTGACAGCCCTGTGTCCCGCTTGCGCCTTGGCGACGATCGTCAATGTCTTCGGACTGATTCGGCTGATGGTCGCCCCCGCCTGTGCTGCCCCGGCGATTCGGCCCAGCACGTCCTGAACCTCGCGGGGCATGGTCGCCTCAACCGCACGTGGCATCGCCGGCCCAACCCGATAACGAAGCTCACCATCGCGCGTCAACCATCCCGCCGATTCCAGCTCGTTCACCACGGCGGTGGCGGTGGCACGGGGAATACCTGTACTTGCGGCGATCTCGCTCAGCGATTTGGGTTGTGTTGCAGTAGCGAGCATTTCCACGATTCTTATGACGCGTACGGTCGGCGGTGAAATGGTCGGCATAGGTTCCCTCCCTCTTGCGCGTTGCAGTGCCCAGGTCTACAGTGCATCGACTATTCGCCCCAAGGTAGTCGAATATTCGACACGGAGGTAGACATGATTCTGGACCGCTTTAGGCTCGACGGCAACGTCGCGATCGTTACCGGCGCGGGTCGTGGACTGGGCGCGGCGATCGCGGAGGCCTTCGCGCAGGCGGGTGCCGATGTGCTGATCGCCTCGCGTACCGAATCCCAACTGCACGAGGTCGCCGCGAAGGTGGCTGCTGCGGGACGCCAGGCCGAGGTCGTCGTGGCCGATCTGTCCGATACCGAAGCATCCGCCTCCCTGGCACAGAAGGCCGTCGACCGGTTCGGGCGACTCGACATCGTAGTCAACAATGTGGGCGGCACCATGCCGAAACCCTTCTTGGACACTACTAACGACGACCTCGCCGAGGCCTTCTCGTTCAACGTTCTCAACGGTCACGCACTGTTACGTACCGCGGTGCCGCACCTACTCAAGTCTGATAACGCTTCGGTCATCAACATCACGTCCACCATGGGCCGGCTTCCGGGCCGCGCCTTCCTCGGATACTGCACCGCCAAGGGTGCGCTTGCGCACTACACCCGCACGGCTGCAATGGATTTGAGTCCGAGAATCCGCGTCAACGGCATCGCCCCCGGCTCTATACTCACCTCTGCACTGGAGGTCGTGGCGGGCAACGACGAAGTGCGCGGGACCCTCGAAAAGAACACGCCACTGCACCGGCTGGGCGATCCGGCCGATATCGCGGCGGCCGCAATCTATCTCGCATCGCCAGCCGGCAGCTTTCTCACCGGCAAGGTCCTCGAAGTCGATGGCGGCCTCATCGCACCCAATCTCGACATTCCCCTACCCGACCTCGCCTGACTACTTCCAGAAGGAACCTGATATGACGAAGACACGTGTAGCCGTCTGGGGCACAGGAAATGTCGGCCAGCATGCGCTCGCCGGGGTAATCACCGACCCGACCATGGAGCTCGTCGGCGTATGGGTGTCCGGAGCCAACAAGGCCGGAAAAGACGCCGGTGAGCTGGCCGGGCTCGCCACCACCACCGGTGTCGCCGCGACCACCGATGCCACCGAGATCTTGGCACTCAAGCCCGACTGCGTGGTGTACACCGCTATGACCGACAACCGCCTGATGGAGGCGATCGAGGACTTGCGCTCGATCCTGGCAGCCGGTATCAACGTCGCTGCCAGCGCGCCGGTGTTTCTGCAGTATCCGTGGGGCGTCCTGCCGGATAACATGCTGGAACCCATCGAAGCCGCAGCACGGGAAGGCAACTCGTCGATCTTTGTCGGTGGTATCGATCCTGGTTTTGCCAACGACCTGCTGCCGCTGGCGCTCATGGGTACCTGCCAGCACGTCGATCAGGTGCGCTGTATCGAGATCGTCGACTACGCGACGTACGACAGCGCAACGGTGATGTTCGACGTCATGGGCTTTGGTAGGCCGATGGACGAGACCCCCCTCCTGCTGCAGCCGGGAGTACTGTCGCTGGCCTGGGGTTCGGTGGTGAGGCAGCTCGCGGCCGGTCTGGGCATCGAATTGGACGAGGTCACCGAGAAGTACGAAAAGCTATCCGCACCTGAGGATTTCGATATCTCATCGGGACATATCCCTGCGGGCACCATGGCCGCGCTGCACTTCGAGGTTCGTGGGATGAAGGGCGGCAAGGTGGTGACGGTCCTTGAGCACTTCACCCGCCTGCGCGAGGATCTAGCGCCGGACTGGCCACAGCCCGCACACGAGGGTGGCACCTATCGTGTCGAGATCACCGGGGAGCCCAGCTACATACTGGATTTGGGATCGTTCAGCGCACACGGTGATCACAACTACGCCAATCTGATCGCGACGGCGATGCGCGTGGTCAACGCGGTACCCGCCGTCGTCGCAGCCGATGCGGGTATCCGCACTACTTTGGACCTACCGCTGATCACGGGAAAGGGGCGCGCGCGATAGCGTCCGGGCAATGCTCCCGGCGTGAATCCAGTTGCCCAGCCACACCGGCATCGCGAGCGCACCGCCAACCAATCCAAGCGGCCCGGGGAGCAGTGAAACGATTTGCAATGCGCACCACGCTAAACCCGTTGCACGCCAGATATTTCGATTGATATCGCTAATGGTCGGCGATGCCGCAAGGCTTCCGGCGATGTCGTTGACGATGAAGAAGTCTTCAACGAAGTTGAAGGGCAGGGCGAACATCAACCACACCGACCGAGGAGACCGCGTGCGCCCCCATTCGGGTAGGCGCACGAGAATGCGCTGCAGGGTAAGGCAATAGAGGGCCACCAGGCCGAAGAACGTCACGATGGTGGTCACCGCTGCCACTGGGCCGGTTGCGGTGATTTCCCCGAGAATTCCCGATCCCCACCGCGGCGCCCATAGCGGCTGCAGCAGCAGTGCTACCACCGGGATGGTGAGCACCACGGTCCATGCACGCATCAGCAGACCCTACTGGCGGCTCTTGCGTGGTGGAGGATTACGGCGCGGTGCCGGCGGGGACGTACAGCCTGATGAGCTCTGCCAGCCGCTCACCGACGTCGTCGAGCGTCTCCGTCGACTGCGCGGCGATCGACATGATGACGGCGCCTTCGATCGCCGCGATCATGGTCCGGGCCAGCGAGCGTGCCGCCTCGGCAGCCACGTGATAGCGCGTAAGCCGCTCGGTGAGAATGGCCTGCCAATCCTCGAATGCATCCGCCGCCACCGCCGAGGCCTCGGGCGCCTCGGTGCGTCCCAGCACGGCGGCGACGATCGGGCACCCCGCCTGCATCTCGGTTTCGCCGAGTTGCGCCTTCCACAGTTCGATGAACAACTGAATGCCGTGTGCCGGATCGATATCGTCACCGGCCGCCTTGATGATGGCCGTCAGCTCTTGTCCCGCGAGGCGGGTCGCCTCGGCGACCAGTTCCTGCTTACCGCCGGGAAAGTTGAGGTAGATGGTTCTCCGTGACACACCGCTGTCTTCCAGCAGTGCGTTGAGACCGGTTCCCGCGACGCCCCGGCGCCGCACCAGACCCGTCACGCTAGCGATCAACGTGTCACGTGCCGACATCCTGCCCGCCTCCCAACTTGTCAGGTGTTAACTATACCGCTCAGTCTACCGAGTCGCCGCCGGGCCCGGGCATTTATCGGAACATTGCGGTAAACCAATCGGTGTACTACCGTCGGCCGAGTGGCAGACCTACACGATCCTCTTCCACTGGCCTCGGGCCAGGTACTGCGCAATCGACTGATGAAGTCGGCCCTCAGCGAGGGCCTCGGCGACACCTCTCAGGGACCCGACCACCGGCTCGTCGAGTTGTACCGCCGCTGGGGCACCGGCGGGTTCGGCCTCGTCGTCACCGGCAATGTGATGGTTGACCGCAGCCACCTGGGTGAGCCAGGAAATGTGGTCATCGAGGACGACCGGCATCTCGATGGCCTGTCGCGTTGGGCTAAGGCAACCAAGGATGGCGGCGGCCTGATCTGGATGCAGGTGAACCACCCAGGGCGGCAAGCCAACCCGCTCGCCACGGCGTCCCAGCCGGTGGCACCGTCCGCGATCAAGATGAACGTCCCCGGATGGCAAGCGCCACGTGAACTCACCGATGACGAGATCGAGAACATCATCGACCGGTACGCGACCACGGCGTCGATCGCCGATGCGGCCGGGTTCGACGGTGTTCAGATCCACGGCGCACACGGCTATCTGGTGGCACAGTTCCTGTCGCCACGTACCAATCGGCGCACCGACCGGTGGGGAGGCGACCCGGAACATCGGATGCGTTTCGTTCTCGAGGTTGTCCGCCGCGCGCGGGCGGCGGTGAGCCCCGGCTTCTCGGTCGCCATCAAGCTCAACTCCGCGGACTTCCAGCGTGGAGGCTTCACCGAGGAAGAGTCGCGGGCAGTCATCGCGGCACTCGCCTCCGAAGAGGTCGACCTCATCGAAATCAGCGGTGGTACTTACGAATCACCGGCGATGGAGGGCAGGCCGCTGGTGACATCGGCGTCGACCCAGGCCCGCGAGGCCTACTTCCTCGAGTACGCCCGCACCGCCCGCGAGGCGGCCGGTGACGTCCCGATCGCCGTAACAGGAGGTTTCCGCACGGAAGCCGCCATGTCCGACGCCATCCGATCGGGCGATTGCGATGTCGTGGGGCTCGGACGCCCGACAACTGTCAATCCCGAGTCCGCCGACAGCCTGCTGACGGCGCGTAAGGACAAGCTGACCGTTCCGGATGCTTCACTGCCCCTACCTGGCTGGCTGGCATCGACCGGCAGGGCGAAGTCTTTCCTGAGCGCACTGGAACTCCAGTGGCATAACACCCAACTGCACCGCCTGGGCGCGGGGACCGACCCGGACCCCACCATCGGCCCGTGGATCACGGCACTTCGACTCCTCAAGAACAACGGGGTCGACGCCTTTCGGAGAAGGAGAAGTTCATGACGGACAAGACACTGCGCAAGTTCCGCAGAGAGCGCGCCGTGGGCCGTTACCTGCTCAACCCTGCCGTCTCGGCCCTGACGAAGCTTGGTCTGCGCACAGCGCTCGCCTCGGAGCTGGAAACCACCGGACGCAAGACCGGCCAGCTACGGCGGGTCCCGGTCTCGGTCCAATTCGACGCGACAGGCGCGTGGGTGATCAGCCAGCACGGCACCCGCTCGGGCTGGGGCAGCAATATTGCCGCGAATCCCAATGTCCGCCTGAAGCAGGGAAACCGGTGGCGTACCGGAACCGCCCAGTTCCGGCCCGATGACGATGTCGTCGCGCGGGGCCGCAAGTTCGGGGCCGTCGGCGCGCGGGTGGTCAAGGCACTGGAGACCACCCCCATATCGGTGCGCATCGATTTCACCGACTGAGGACAAGGAATACGCGATATGCCTCTCTACCAGTGCATAACACGCGCGGAGAGCCTCACCGACGAGGTGCGGCAGACCATCGCCCAGGAATTCACACGTATTCACTGCGAAATCACCGGCGCTCCGGCGGTATTCGTCCACGTGGTCTTCAATGAATACCAACCAGGCCACCACTATCTGGCGGGAAAACCGGAAAGCGACACCACCTTCATCGCAGGCACTATCCGTTCAGGGCGTTCCCTGGAACAACGTCAACAACTGCTCCGTGAACTCTCGTCCGCCTGGCACGAGCTGACGGGCCAGCCGGAGGAGGAACTCGTCCTGAGCATTTCCGAACAGGACGCCTCCGCAGTCATGGAAGCCGGACTCATTTTCCCCGAGGCAGGCGCCGAGGCCGCCTGGTTTGAGCAGAACCGAGAGAAGCTGGGCTTCCTTCTCAACCAGTAGGCCCAAACCCTCTCAATGGCACACTTGCGCACTTTTGTGCCATTGAGTTAGCGTGGTGCTCATGGTTGATCAGAGCGCCATCACCCGTCCCGTCAGCCTCGACGAGGGGCTCCGGGAAGCAATCCCCATGCCCGTAGAAGACCCTGCGGACGACTCCGTGGAAACCCCGCGGCTGGGCGCCGACTCCCTGGTGTGGAAGTTCTACGGGGATGTCCGTGGCGTACTCGGCTTTCAGCGGCTCGCCGGCACCGAGAACTGCATCGAACAGCTGGGTAAGGCGGTCGAGGACCATTCGGTGATCTTCACCGACACCCTTGGCCGCGCACGCCGCTCCGGGCCGCCCATCATGAAGACCATCTACTCGGCGGACCCACAGAAATGGGGGCGGATGGTGCGTGATTTCCACAAGCCGATCACCGGAACCATCAGCGACGGATCGCGTTACCACGCACTCAATCCCGAGCTCTTCTATTGGGCGCATGCGACTTTCGTCGATCAGGTCTTGTACATCACCGACACATTCATCCGGCGTCTCTCCTACGCCGAGAAGGTGCGGATCTTCGAGGAGAGCAAGGTCTGGTACAGCCTCTACGGGGTCAGTGCACGCAATCAGCCGCAGACGTACGACGAGTTCGTCACCTACATGGAGGGCATGTTCGACCGGTTCGTGCCGACAAAGACGATCCTCTACGCGACGGGTTACATCCGCCAGGGCGTGCCCGGGCCCAAGCAGATTCCCAAGCCGCTGTGGCGTCTGCTGTCGGCGCCACTGAACGCCTTCATCCGGACGGTCGTCGTCGGAACGCTCCCGCCGCAGATGAAGCAGGTCTGCCGACTGGAGTGGAGCGACAAGAAGGAACGCAACTTCCAGCGCTTCGCCACGGTCATGCGCGCATTGAACCCGTTGTTCAACAGGCTGCCGGTGCGGGCGCTGTACCTGCCGTGGGCGTCCGAGGGCTGGAATCGTGAAGGAGTCGACCCCCGCCCGCTATACAACCGGGCGGCATGACCACACTCGTGGGGGTGACCAGCGCCCCACCCACCGATGCCGTACTCGATGCCGCCCGCATTGAGTTCGAGCGGCACGGTATGCGCCGCGCCAACATGGACGCCATCGCACGTCGCGCCGGGGTGAGCCGCCGCACCCTCTACCGTCGCTTCCCCACTAAGGAAGCGCTGTTCGAGCACCTCATCGAGGCAGAGAGTCTGGGCATCTTCGGCCAGCTCGCCGTCGCCGCCAACGGCCAGGATGCCCAGGGCGCCATCGTCGAGTGCTTCACGCTGGCCATGCGGCTCATCACGGAAAGCCGGCTAGCGGGCACCATCATCGAGAACGAACCCGAACTCGTCATCGGCCTCAACACGCCTTCTGGCGAGAAGGCCATTGTGCGAGCCAGCGCGCTGGTGGCGTCCAGCCTGCGGCACAGCGGCGCCACAATGCCCGATGACGCGGTGCTGGCGGTGTCGGAAATCCTTGTGCGACTGGTTGGTTCCCTGCTCACCAACCGCGCCGGCGTACTCGATATCACCGATACCGTGGCGGTACGGCGGTACGCACAAACCTATCTAGCTCGATTGGTCTGGTAGTACTGCTCGTTCAGAAACCGACCTTGAGTCGGCATCTGACTAAACTGCCTGCATGGCGACACGGCGGCAGATGTACGCAGAACAGACTCGTTCGGACCTTCTGGATTCCGCGCGCCGGCATTTCACGACGACCGGCTACAACAGCGTGACCGTCGACGACATCGTCAGCAGCATCGAAGTCAGCAAGGGCACGTTCTACTACCACTTCTCCGACAAGCAAGCGATGTTCAGCGCCCTGCTCACCGAATGCCTGACCGAGACCGCCGATACCGTCACCACGGCCATCCGCCTCCTGGACAAACCCGGCGCCAACGGCCCGCAGGTCGCCGCCACGTCAGCATGGGTGTACCTGTCCCGATCGCGTGACGACAGGACCTACCGGGAGCTCATGCGCCAAGCGCCGATGGTCCTCGGCGAGGAGACCTACCGCCACATCGACGAGACCATCGTGCTGCCTCCCTTGGTCACACTCATGGAGACTCTTGCCGCTCGTCATGAACTGAAGGCCGGCGTGCACACCCATATGGCCGCCCGGATGCTCATGACCATGTTTGTCACCGCCAACAGCATCATCGCCGAATCCGACGATCCCGCAACGACAATGACAGAAGTCGCCGATACGATCGCCACCATGTTCAGCGGGATCGTGCTCGGAGACGTCCCGCTGTCGCGGGCCGCCGCTAACGGATAGCCAGGAACAACAGCGTCCGCAGGAAGGGGCGCACCGCGAACGCCGTCCAGCGCAACGGGAACCATCCCACCCACTTCGGAGTGAACGCGACTGTCCAGCGCACCAGCACCTTGTTCCCATCAGCGGCGAGCTCCCAACGCTCACCGAATGCCTTGAGAACCAAGGGAACCGAAACACCGGTCCCGATCGCGACCAGCTTGAGGCCCTCTTCGCTGTGAACTACCTTCTCGGTGATCGCGAACAGCGGAGTGCGAGTCACCACCTGGTCACCCGATCTCACCGGGCCGGACACAAAGGGAATCGTCTCCAGGTAGCCGCCCTCGGAGACCTGAGTCCACACCCGCTCGACGGGCCCCGGCACGGTGACCTGCGCGGTGACAGCGAACGATGCCCGCTTGTCGAAAAAGTCGGTGTCCGGCATGGTCACCCCGAAGCGTCGCGGCCCGCTGTCGCCGGAAGCCAGGGCGAAGAGCACCACAGCCCCCAGCAAGCCCCCGAGGGCCAGCACTCCCACGACGATCCCGATCAGCACCGGAGTGGACATGGTCCTCCTTGAGTACGAGTTGCCATTAACTGACTCGCGAGTCAGTTAGCAAGCTAGCCCTCCTACCAGCACCCACAGAAGCGCAATCGCACAAGTTCGTGACCGAGGCCAGTCTGAGGCGCCCATTTCTTGTGACCCAACCCCGTATCGCTACCGGCGGCCCGCACGCAAACTTGCGTCGACGATTCGGGTAGCTCTACTCATGTTCTATCGGGCCTCAGCTGCCACCGTGGTCTCATGAGCACATCGGAGCCCACCGTCCGCGCCTCCACGGCGTACTACGTTCAGTCCGCAATCGCCTTCGCGGTCGCATTCGCCTCCACGCTGGGCGGCATCGTCTACCTACCGATATCACCGTGGCCCCGCGCGTTCCTCGCGGTGTGCACCCTGTTCTTGGTCACCAGTTGCTTCGGGCTGGCCAAGGTCATCCGGGATACCCACGAGTCACAACAGGTCCGCAACCGCATCGACGAGGCGCGCATCGAGCAGATTTACGCGAGCACAACCCGCTGAAACCGGCGATCTAGTTCAGCACCCGATCACCGGCACGCAACAAGGCACTGGGCACCTCGTGCCCGACGACCGATTGCACCACCCGGGCGGCCGCGATCGCGGCTTCGAGGTCCACATCGACGCCGATACCGCTGTCCCGCAGCAGATACACCAGATCCTCGGTGGCGATGTTGCCGGTCGCGCCCGGCGCGAACGGGCAGCCACCGAGTCCGCCGATCGAGGAGTCCAGCCGCGTCACTCCGGATTGCACAGCGGCGTACGCGCTGGCCAAACCAGATCCACGCGTGTTGTGGAAATGTGCGCCCAGCGGTGCATCACCGACGATGGGCCGCACCGCCGCAACGAGATTCGCGACGCGGCGCGGTGTCGTAGTGCCGATGGTGTCGGCAACGGCGTAACGGTCCACCCCCCAATCGCGGGCTCGGCGCACGATGTCGAGCACTCGATGTTCCGGGGTGGGCCCGTCGAAGGGGCAGTCCCATGAACAGGCCACTATCACCTCCACCGTGGCGTTGGCTTCACGGGCGAGCGCCACGATTTCCTCGATGCGCGCGGTGGCCTCGGCGCTGCTAGCGCCGACGTTGGCTCGACTGTGTCCATCGGATGCCGAAACCACATACTCCAGCGAGGTCAGTCCCGCCGCCAGGGCACGCTTGGCGCCGTTGGGGCTGGCGATCAGGGCAGAGAATTCGATATCCGGGTAGTTGTGCAGCTGCGCCGACAACTCGGCGGCGTCGGCCAGCGCCGGCATCTTGGAGGGTGAGACGAATGCGGTGGCCTCCACCTCTCGCACCCCTGTCGCCGCTATCGCATCGAGCAGTATCAGCTTGTCCGCCAACGAGATCGGTGCCTCAAGCTGAAGTCCGTCCCGCATCAGGACCTCGCGGATGGTGACGTGGGCAGGCAGACTCATACGACCCCCTCGGCCCGCAACTTTTCGATATCCTCGGCGCTCCTGCCCAGCAGTCCCCCAAAGACGTCCTCGTTGTGCTGGCCGGGCCGGGCCGGGCCGGCGTTGCGGACACCGCCTGGCGATTCGGACAGCACCGGGACCACGCCGGGCCCCAGCACCGACCGGTCGAGCCGTTCATCGAAATGTTCGACGAGCATCTCTCGGGCCTTGAGCTGTGGGTCCTGCACCACATCGGCGACGGTGTTGATAGGGCCTGCGATGACACCGGCCGCACTGAGCACGTCGATGATGTCGGCGGGTAGACGCCCAGCCGCCCATTCGGCGATGATCGCGTCGAGTTCGTCCTGATTGCGGCCCCGCGCAACGTGATCGACAAAGCGCTCATCAGTGCTCAGCTGCGGCTGATCCATTGCTTCGCACAGCCTGCGGAACACGGTGTCTTGATTGGCCGCGATGACCACCCAGCTGCCGTCCGCGCTCTGATAGATGTTCGATGGCGCAATGCCCTCCAGCCGGGTTCCCGACGGGCCACGCACCACCCCACCCACGTCGTAATCAGGAATGGTGGATTCCTGCACTGCCAAACAACTCTCGGTCAGTGCCGTATCGACGATCTGTCCGCGGCCGGTGACGGTTCGCCGGTACAGCGCGGCCAGCGCACCCTGGGCGGCGAACATCCCGGCAAGGGTGTCACCGATCGAGAGCGCCATCCGGGGCGGCGGACCGCCCGGAAAGCCGTTGAGATGCCGCAACCCACTGGCGGCCTCGGCCACCGAGGCGTATCCGGCCTTGTGCGCGTCCGGACCGGTCTGCCCGTAACCGGAAACACGAACCAAGACGATGCCCTTGTTGCGTTCGGCCAGAACGTCGTAGCCAAGGCCCCATTTCTCCAGGGTGCCGGGCCGGAAGTTCTCGACGATCACATCCGACTTCTCGACGAGATCGAGGAACAGCGCGCGTCCGGGCTCGGTCCGCAGATCCAGAGTGATGGCCTTTTTGTTGCGTGCGTGCACCGTCCAGAAAACATGGTGCCCATCGACCTCGGCCTGCCCCCACGTCCGCAGCGGATCCGGCGCACCGGGCGGCTCGATTTTGAGCACCTCGGCGCCCATATCCCCGAGTAACCGCCCTGCGAAAGGCCCGGCGATCAGGGTGCCCAACTCCAGCACCCGGATCCCATCAAGAGCACCCGTCATGCAGTCACCATAATCCGCACCGAGGGTCGACTTGTCGCGCCGTCGACTCGCACTTTCGCCCGACAAGTCGACACCCGGCGGTGGTCAGCTGCTCATAGAGCTATAGGGGTCGCTATCGCAACCGGTGACTACTTCGTGGTGTAGCCACCGTTGATCAGGATGGTCTGCCCGGTGATCCACCAACCGTCGCTGACGAGGAACCGGATGAACGGAGCGATGTCTTCGATATCGGTCAGTCCGGTCTTCGAGAACGGCGAGAGCGCGGCAGCCGTCTTGTGGTACGCCACCGCGTCTTCACCCTCGGCCGGGTAGAAGAACGGGGTGTCCATCGGACCCGGGCCCACGGCGGTCACCGAAATGCCGCGCTCCCCGAATTCCTTCGAAGCGGCGCGGGTGAAGTGCTCGACAGGCGCCTTGGTCCCCGCGTAGGCCGCGTAGAACGGGGTATACGCACCCAGCAGCGACGTCACCAGCGTGACGATCTTGCCGTTGTCGTTGACATGCTTCCCGGCCTCCTTGAGGAACAGGAAAGCGGACTTGGCGTTCACCGCGCTCGCGGAATCGTACTCCTCCTCGGTGATCTCGGTGAACGGCTTCTTGATGACCTTGCCGACGGTGTTGATCGCGATGTCGGGACGCCCAATCGCTTCAACGGTATCTGCGAACAGTTTGCTTACCGCGTCCCCGGTGGTCAGGTCTCCCTGGAACGCCACTGCCTTCGCTCCGGCCGCTTTGAGGGCAGCCACCGTCTCATCCGCGGCATCCTTGCTCGACGGGCTGTTGTAGTGGATCGCGACCGCACCAGCGCCATTGGCGACCAGATCCCGGGCAATGAGACCACCTAGATTCTTGCCGCCACCGGTGATAAGAACAGTCTTGCCCTTTAGTGAATGATCTGTCACTCGAGTATCTCCCTCTAGTACGTTGTGGCCTTGTCATTGCGGGTGGGGCTCCACGATCGCCCACATCTCCATACGAATCGTAGGTTTAGGTAGCACAAGGGAAAACCACATTATTCTTGTATAAACACAATCAGGAGTTGTCATTGCAGATGAGCGCGACAGCAGAGGGTAGTTCACTGGTCAATTTGCTGGATTCCCGGCGATTGTTTCAGTTCGTCGTGGCCGCGGAAGCCCCGACGCTCGCGGCCGCAGCGGCCGAACTGTTCATCACGCAACAGGCGCTGTCCTCGGCGATACGCCAGCTGGAGCGCGACCTCGGCGTCGCGCTCTTCTCACGCGCGCAACGCAGCCTGCAACTGACCGATGCCGGCCACGAGCTGTACACCGGTGCAAAACCACTTCTAGCCGGAATACGCGTGCTGGCCAACGCGACACGCAACCACTCGAATCCCCAGCGGGCCTTTGTCATCGGACACTCTCCGGCGATTTCCAGTGAAGAGGTCTACCGGATCATCGAGCCGACGGTCATCGCGGATCCCACAGTGTCGATCACCGTCCGGCAGGTCTTCCCGAGCACCATCGGTGATGGCCTCCTGGACGGCTCACTGGACTTGGCCCTACGGCGCGGGGTGGATATGCCCGCAGATTTGGCCACCGACACCCTGCTCTACCAGCCATTGCGTATCGCAGTCGTGCGCTCTCACGCCCTTGCCGCCCACGATCGCATCGACATCACGGAGATCGCCGAGCACCCCATCGTGGTGTGGGCTCCACCTCGACACTCGTACTACACGGACTTACTGGTTTCACATTGCCGTCGAAGCGGTTTCGAACCCCAATTGCTGGTCAATCCGGTGCAGGGCACCCCGCCGCACACGGCCGTGCTGGCCCACCCCGATCATTGCGCGTTCGTCACCGATGACCCGGGCGCCGTCTACCACGGCAAGGTGAAGGTGATCGAGATCGCCAATCCCCCATTGGTTCCCGTTCAGGCGGTCTGGCTCCCGCATTCAGTGTCGACCGTCCGTAACAGGCTTTTCGAGAATGCCCGTGGTGCAACTGTTGTCAGCGCGGGATCGCAGTTGGAAGATGGAGGCATCCGGGCAAGCATTCCGAGTACCTCCCATGTCGCACACGCATCGGATGTTCAGTGATCGCCAGGACGCGGGCCGCGTACTGGCAGGCATCCTTGCGCGGTACCAGGAGCAGGATGTGGTGGTGCTCGCGTTGCCTCGCGGCGGAATACCGGTGGGGCGGGAGATTGCGACAGCCCTGAACGCCCCGCTAGAGGTGCTGGTGGTTCGTAAGCTCGGCGTACCCGGACACGAGGAGTACGCGATGGGTGCCATCGCCAGCGGCGGAGAGGTAGTCGTCGACGAGGGCATTGTGCGCACCATGGGGATCAGTCAGGAACAGCTTCGAGCCGTGACCGCCAGCGAGCGTCGCGAGCTTGCCCGGCGCGAACAGCTGTACCTGACACATCGCAGTATCGAAATCGAGCGCAAGACAACCATTCTGGTTGACGATGGCGTCGCCACCGGTGCCACGATGCGGGTCGCACTGCTCGCGATCAGGCGAACATCGCCGGCTCGGGTGGTAGCGGCCGTTCCTGTTGCACCTCGATCGGCGTTCCACCGATTCAATTCCCTGGTGGACGATTTCGTGGTCGCCTGTTGTCCCTCTCCATTCCAGGCAGTGGGGGATGCGTACGAGGACTTTCGTCAGGTCTCCGACGAAGAGGTCCGTGCCCTGCTCTCGCCGCAGATCACCAAATAGTCCGGTCGGGCGCATACCGTGGTGCCATGCGCCTGGTTGTGATGGCAGTCCTCCACCTCGCCCTCCTGGTGGGCTGTGGCGACGGCGGGCTCGATACGCCACGAGCAGCAGCCGATACCCCGGCGGCTACCCCGACCGAGGTTGCGCTTCCCGCTTCATCTGTCGTGTTTGAGGACGACGCACGAATCCTCGACAGCCGTCCGATGACATTCGACAGCTGGAGTCGCTCCCCCGACGGCACGGCCGTGATCGTGCACTTCACCAGCGGCACCCCACAGTGCCACGGCGTGCACGCCACCGTCCGAGAGACCGACGACGCCGTCGCGGTTGCGTTGCGCGGTGGTACGCCGCCAGAGGCCGCAGGCAAGGCCTGCATCCTGATCGCCGTTCAAGGCAGCCTCGCCGTGCCACTGGCGACCCCTCTCGGCGACCGAAGAGTTCTCAGCGTCTCGTGACTGTCACTTCACGGGGTCGTGTTTGAAGCTCACCCTGACGATGCCGTGGTCTCCGGTACCAGTCTCCCGATGATTCTCGAAGTTGAGATGATCGTTGTTGATCAGCAGCCCTTCGAAGAGCCACACCCGCTTACGGCTGTGGTCATAGAACTGCTCGCTCACCATCACGTGGTCGAGCGACTCCCGCAGATCTTGATGCACGTGGGTGTAATACACGTCGCGGGTGTCCCGGTACTCCTGCAGCGTCTGCGCCGAATAAAGACCAAAATCACTGCCCCCCTGCGAGTCTCCGACGAGATAGCGCGGCTGGCTCGTCAGGATGTTGGCCGTGTTGCTCTCCTTGCCGTCGTTGATATCGCCCAGTACGACGACCGGAGTCTCCGTGTCGCGCATGACGCCGTTGAGCAGCACCCGTACGGCTACCGCCTCGGCCGTTCGGCGGATGGTTGAGATCCCATCGCCCAGCGCCTGTTGATGTGGCCGATACGTCGCCGAGGACTTCTTGTACCAGGCCTCCTTGCTGATCTGCGTCGGCAGCTTGGACTTGAGGTGCACCACAAAGATTTCCGTGGCCGGTTCGTCGTCGCGCAGCTGAACCTGAAAGTTCAACACCGGCCGGGAAAAGCTCTTGATCGAGACGTCGATGACAGGTGCCTGGGGATCGGCCGGGTCATCCCTGGATTCAAGCCGCACCGCCTTGGGGAAGTCGGTTATCCATTTGGGCTTTCCGGTGAGGAGGCCCTTGCGCACCAAGGCGGCGCAGGTAATCGAGGTTCCTACCGCCGGAGTGGCCAGGACGTCGTACTCGTCGGCCAGGCCCTGCGGATCTACCGCGAGGACCGACTCCAGGGCACTTTTGCTCCACACTTCCTGCAGGCCGACGACGTCGGCGCCGAGAGTCCCCAGTTGCCATGCCGCCCATTCGGTCTTGCGCTTGAACTCCTCGGGAGTCCATGGCTTCGACGTGGCATAGAGCGGAGTGTCTGCGTCCTGCAGGTTGTACATGTTGAACGTCGCGACGCTGAAGGTGGTGCGGGCCATGCTCGTCAAGGTATTCCGCGAACCGTCGAACGTCGAGAGTATTCACCCGGTTGCCACTCATCCGTCACACCCGAACGCTCACCGACCGCGAGCACGCCAGGTGGGGTTCTCGTGTTGTTTCCTGTCCCGCCATGTTCCGTGGCTAACTTCCAGCCATGGACATGGGTCTGGCGCCCTCGGACGTCATGGATCCGATGTATTGGCTGGGCGAGGGCGGACTATTCGGCGGCGCCGTCCTGGCCGGCGTCATGGTCATCGTCTTCATCGAAACTGGCTTACTGTTTCCCTTCCTGCCCGGTGACACGCTGTTGTTCTCCGCGGGGCTGATTGCCGCTCAGCCGAATTCCCCTGTCTCGATCCAGGTGCTGGCGCCATGCGCGGCGTTAGCGGCCCTACTGGGAAGTCAATGCGGGTACTTCATCGGACGCCAGCTCGGCCCGGCATTGTTCAGAAAAGAAGACGCACGCTTCTTCAAGCAGCGGTATCTAACCGCCTCTCGAGAGTTCTTCGACAGACACGGACCCAAGACGCTGCTCGTCGCCCAGTTCATCGGCGTGGTCCGCACCTTCACCCCGGTCATTGCCGGCATGTCTGGCATGAGGTATCCAATTTTCTTGCTGTACAACGCTATTGGTAGTGCGTCATGGGGTGTCGGGCTGACGACGGTCGGCTACTTTCTGGGTAACGTCGCCTTCGTCGGTGAGCATCTGGATGTCTTCATCCTGGTGATCGCCATTTTGTCGACGCTCCCGGCCGCCGCCACAGCGGCCAAGGTGTACTTGGAGAAGCGGCGCGCGGTCACCGACAACGGCTAAGCACCCGTCGAGGTTTGGCGGTCGTAATGCCGCTTCACCCGCGCACGGTTACCGCATTTCGGGGTGCACCACTCGCGACGAGGATGTTCCTTGACGAAGTAGAGCACGCAGTGCGACGACAGGCAGGCCCGCAGCCGGTGGCGTTCCGGGCCACCGAAGAAGTCGATTGCCTGACGCGCGATCAGACCGACCGTCAACCGTGCTTGCGATCCGCGGGCCGTCGCCGCCCTGCTGGGTTCTCCGCTCACCGGCCATACCAGCTCTGCCCGAGCACGAGCAAGCGTGTTGATCGTGGCGACGGCCTGGGTATGCGTCATGCCCGATGTCGGCGGTCTCGGATCTGCGGTGACCTCCGCGGCCAGACACCGTAGGGCGTCACGCAGAGCCCGCAGATCGTCGGCGATGAACTGGGCATCCTCCAGCGAGAAGGCAATAGAGTGCGCCCCCGATTCGGCCAGTATCCGATCCGCCATCGCCACGAGCCAGGCATGCACAGGCTGGTCGCCCTCCAGAGCATCCATTACCTCCCCGCGCCCACCGCGGACGGTGTTCATCAGCTCCACAGGGAGTGGTTCACCCAAGATCGCGGCGATAGTGCCCGACGTGCTCGTTTCCATGCCACGACCTTATCTCCCCTAATGGATAGCACCACTTGTAACCATGTGGCCTATCTAACAGTGCAGAGGAAATACCGCCTAACGCTTAGGGGTTCCCATAAGCGTTAGAACTTTCCGACGGTGGAAGGAACCGCCATGAAGACCCAGATCACCTCATTCACTCGGTCGGCCATTCGATCGGCAGTTTCGTTCATGGTGGCGCTGGCCGCACTCGGGGCGATGGCCGTGGCCTCATTCGCATTCACCGCACAAGCCTCTGCGTCCGCCGGGGGCGCCTCGTCGGCCGCCGACACCGTGAACCAATTACAGGCGCAGGGTTACACGGTTCAGCTGAACGGCATCGCAGACACACCACTATCGGAGTGTGTGGTGACCGGTGTCGAAGGACTGCGCGGCGCCACCGCTTTCTCCACGGTCTACGTTGATATCTCCTGCCCCATCCACAACTGAAGACACAACACAGAAGCTAACGCGGACTGCCCCCGGTCGAATGGCCGTGGGAGTCCGCGTTTGGCGTATTCGGTTGTCCTGCTTATTCGAACAGGCCGGTGCTCGAGATTATTCCGGCCCCGGCTGACTGACTTATCACAGGTGATGACGGATTGCAGCCGATAGCGCTCACGTTATTAGAAGCATCGCAAGCAGATCTTCAAAAGCATTGGAGCACAGACAAAATGACCGCTATCACCGCCACCTCGCAGGCAATCTCGACTAACGCTCGCCGCGTTGTCGCCGCGGCCGGCATCGGTCTCGCGATTCTGGTGCCCACCTTCGCCGCCATCGAATTGGCAACGGCCCCCACCTCCGCTCTGGTCGCTGGCGCCGGTAATAACGGCTCAGGGGGCAACAACCGCGACCACGCCCGGCTGGGCACCGGCCAGTACACGATGAGCACCTCCGGCCCACAAATGCGGTACACCCCTCCCGCTAGTGGCCAGTACATCGGCGGCATCAACTAGCCCGTCGGAAACACTAAGGGCCGCTTCCGGAATACCCTCCGGAGGCGGCCCTTAGTGTTGTTCGGCGCTAAGCCCGATTGGGACTAGGGCAGAATCGAGTCCACGTACCCGCCGTCGGCGCGAACCGCAGCACCTGTCGTGGCCGAGGCCAGCGGCGAGCTGAGGTAGCTCACCAGATTGGCGATCTCCGCCGGCTCGATCAATCGCTGCAGCAGCGACTGAGGGCGATGCTTCTTCATGAATTCACGCTGTGCCTCATCCCAGGGCAGCGACTTATCGACGAGCTGATAGACGAAATCTTCCACGCCCGCGGTGTGCGTCGGCCCGGCGATGACGGAGTTGACGGTGACACCCGAGCCGGCCGCGTCCTTCGCGAATCCTCGTGTGACTCCCAACAGCGCGGTCTTGGACACCCCGTAATGGATCATCTCCTGCGGGATGACAATCGCCGAGTCACTGGCAATCTGAATGACGCGGCCCCATCCGGCGTCAATCATTCCCGGCAAGTACTCACGGATAAGGCGCACGGCGGACAGCACGTTCACCTCGAAATAGTTCCGCCACTGTTCATCGGTGATCTCGCGGGCCGGCGCCGCCCCGAAGATGCCCAAGTTGTTGACCAGGATGTCCACTTCGGGGAGTTGCGCACGAAGCGTCTCGACGCCTTCCGCTGTCGAGACGTCCGCCGCAACACCGATCACGCTGCCGTTCTGAAGCCCAACCTCCGCGATAGCCGCGTCGACGCGTTCCTGGGACCGGCCGTTGACCACAGCGCGCGCACCACTGGCCGCGAGCTGCCTAACAATCTCCAGGCCAATGCCCTGTGTGGATCCCGTTACTAGCGCTGTCTTACCGGTCAGGTCGATGTTCACGTATTCATTGAAGTCGCCCCGCACCCGAGTTCATTCCCGAACGGGCTGATTGACTGGAATCATGAACCCGTTCCATCGCCGACGTGTCCGCTGGAGCGGTCGCAGTGCCATACCTGCCTGGCGAGTCAGGAACGTTCACGAACGGCTACTCCCAGGAATAACACTCGACGCTGTCAAGCCGTTGTTCGCGACCCTCGGATCGCCGCAGGACCGAATGTGGCCGGGAACCGACTGGAGCCCAATGATTTTGGATCGATTGCTGGCCAACGGCGCCAGCGGGGGGCATGGGAGGATCCGATACACATGCACCGCATATCTTCCGGGACGGTTCGCTGAGTTCACCTTCGACAGCGTGAATGGGAACGTCATTGACGGCAGGCATGTCTTGGAAGCGGTGCCCCGCCATGCTGGAGTGCTGCTTCGGCACACACTCGACCTCGAATGCAGCGCCAGCGATTGGATCAAGCTCAAGGCTCGCGTCATCCCCGCGCACGACGCGGTCATCGAACAACTTCTCGACAACATCGAACGCTCCATCACCGGGACCGCCGCGCATCCACATCGATGGAGACTTCGTGTGCTGTTGATTCGTCGGCTCTTTGGCCTATCCACGACAATGGCGCCATGGTCGGGCACGTGATCACCCTGGGCGATCCGGTCGATGTCGCCGCATTACGTTGGCATTGGGCACGAGACGACCTTCCAGGCCACTACGTCACCGAGACACCGCCGCCTGAGTTCGTGTCCCAAGTCGCATCCTGGATGATTTCGCGCACCGTCTGGACGGCACACTACGAGGGGTACGCCGTTGGAATGGTGTGCGTGACTACGCATGACAGGATGCCCAGCCCTAGCCCTCGATCGGCAGCAAGCTGGGGATATCTAGGACACCTATATGTCCTCCCATCCGCGCGAGATCGCGGCATCGGCGAAGGACTCATTCAGACCGCACTTGCGGAAGCCGAACGTCGGCACTACGCCAAACTCGTTCTCTCTCCGTCCGAGCTCTCCGTACCCCTTTACCGGCGCTGCGGATTCACAGACGCCCACGCGATGATGGTGTGGCGGCCGCAAGACGGCTAGTCCCGTGAGAACCGGAAACACCCCCGGATTGAGGCCAAGGGTGTTCCCGGCCCGGCGTCCTGCTCAGTCTGAGCAGCAGCATCCCCCCTGCTGAGCCGACGCCAACTCCTCCGAGACAACCTCCACCTTGCCGTCGGGGCGCCAATCGAACGGGAAGTGCTTGCTCGACTCACCGCGATGGTCATGTGACCACTCGAACCCGACCGAGTGGTCCTTCTTGACCACACCCCAGGTCGCGATCTGACCGGGGCCGACTTCGGCTCCTGGGGCGTTCGCGGTGGTAACCCGACGACTTGGGTCGGCGGTCGGGCCGGTCAGGGCCTCAACACGGAGATCCACTTTGCCGGGGATCTCCGCACCCCAGCTCGCAAGATCGTCCGCCTTGTCGAAGTTGATCGGGACGTACTCGATGCCGCGCAATTCCTCGATGAGACTCGCGAACTCCGCGGGCCAGCCGCCCTCTTTACCGGTGAAGATCCGCTCGAGGGCGATGCGCTGGCGAGCGTCCGCCGCCTCGTCGATGTAGAACATCAGCTTCATGGTCGCGTCCGGGTCACCTATCCACATGTTCCCCTTGAACTCGCCCTGAGCAACCACGCCAAGATTGCTCAACTCAACGTCGCCCCAATGGCCTTCGCTGACATGCCACACCAAGGTGAACAGGCAGTCCCCGTGTGTGGGCTCCTGCGCAAAGCTGCACGGGCAGGGCAGCTTGCAGCTGCACACGTCGAACCAATCGCCCTTGAGATTCCAGTCGTAGGTATCTGTTGCCGACATTTCGTCCATTCCTTTCCATACCCCATAGGGGTATCCGACCTCCCGAACGTAGCAGCGATCGACACGCCTTGGCAAGTACCCCTAGGGGGTATATTTCGAAGCCGTTGGAGGCCGAGAAAACTCGATTGATATAGATAGGCGTATGCCCGAATCAGCCTTCGACCCCACACCTGTCACAAAGATCTGGCAGGAGCTGGGTGTCCCGGGGATCGTGGACGTGCACACCCACTTCATGCCCAAGCCCGTCATGGACAAGGTGTGGGCGTACTTCGACTCGGCGGGGCCTCTCATCGGGCGCCCCTGGCCGATCACCTACCGCACCGAAGAGTCCCAGCGGGTACAGACGCTGCGAGAGTTCGGCGTGCTCCGGTTCACCTCGTTGATCTATGCCCACAAGCCGCAGATGGCTGCCTGGCTGAATCAGTGGGCCACCCAGTTCGCGGCACAGACCCCGGACTGCGTGCACACCGCCACCTTCTTTCCCGAAGCCGGCGCCATCGACTACGTGCGCGAGGCTATCGAGGCTGGCGCGGGCGTCTTCAAGGTCCACATCCAGGTGGGGGCGTTCTCCCCCATCGATCCGCTACTCGTCCCCGTGTGGGGGCTTCTCGAGGACGCCGCTGTTCCGGTGGTGATCCACTGCGGCTCCGGACCGGCGCCGGGCGAGTTCACTGGGCCCGAGCCAATCCGGTTGCTGCTCAAGCAGTTCCCCCGCCTGCGCCTGATCATCGCGCATATGGGTATGCCCGAGTACTCCGACTTTCTCGATATCTCCGCGCAGTACGACGAGGTACGTCTCGACACCACCATGGCCTTCACCAAGTTCTCAAATGAGAAGGCGCCGTTTCCGGAATCCGCCTACCCGCGACTGACAGATCTCGGTCACAAGATCTTGTTCGGCAGCGACTTTCCGAACATCCCCTACGGATATGCCGAAGCGGTCACCGCGCTGCAGGTGTTGCCCGGTGTCGACGACAACTGGATGCGCGATGTCCTCTACCGCAATGGCGCCGCACTATTCCGTGTTGACAGCTAGACGAGCGAGCCCGCCCGATAGGCCTCCCGGACCATGAGCCGCTGACGTTTTCCGCTCGTGGTCCGGGGAATGGTTCGCGCCGGCACCACAACCACCTCATCGAGGGAGAACCCGAAGGCGGCACGCACACCCCCGGCGATACGTGTCCGAAGTTCCGCATACTCGTCGACTGGCGCGCGCGTCCCGACGACGGCGATCACCGACTCACGGGCCCGCTGTTCGTCACGCAAGGAGAAGACGACAGATACTCCACCGGCGCCGGACATATTGTCGATCTCCCGCTCGATGTCGTAGGGCGGGAAATTGCGACCACGCACGATCAGCATCTCCTTGTGTCGGCCCACCACGAACAGTTCGCCACCGGCGAGAAAGCCCCGGTCGCCGGTGTCATGCCATCCACCCACAGGCGTGGCCACGCCCCCGTCTGCGGTGAGGTAGCCCGCCATCACCGATGGCCCCTTTACCTGAATATCGCCGACCGTACCGTCTGGTGAGCGCGTGCCTTCCGGGGTAACGATCCGAATTTCCAAGCCATCCACCACCTTCCCGCAGGAGACCACGGGCTCGCCGTCATCCGGGCCGCGACCAACCCGCACCCGTCCGAAGGATGGCGCGTCAGACATACCGGCTTGCAGCGCAACGGTTGTGGCGAGCACTGTCTCGGCCATGCCGTAACACGGAACCAACACATCGGTCCGCATGCCCAGCGGTGCAAACCTTTCGGTAACCTCGCGCAGCACCGAGAACGCAATGGGCTCGGCGCCGACGTAGGCGTGACGCAGCGACGACAAGTCCACGTCTGCTACAGCACCACCACGCGAGATCGCCTCCGCTACCGCCCGATACGCGAACGGTGGCCCCGCGGTATGGGTGGACCCATGCTGGGACATGTGCCGTAGCCAGGACACTGGATCCCGCAAAAACCCCATCGGGGTCATCACACCGACCCGAAGGCCGTAGAGCAGCGCGGCCAGCACCTGGATGAATCCCATGTCGTGGTAGAACGGTAGCCAGCTGAACACTCGATCCTGCCCCCGTAATGCCCTTGTGCCATAAGCGATTGCCGTGGTGTTGTGCACCACATTGCCGTGCGTCAACAGCACTGCTTTAGGGGCCGACGTGGATCCGGAAGTGAGCTGGACGTGGTGGATGTCGCCGGGATCGGCACGCGAGCACCGCTTCCAGTCAATCGGTTCAGAATCAGTCAGCTCGTCATACATCACGACCAACGGGTGCGTGATCGCCATCTCTACTCGTGGCTGTGTGATGACCATGGCCGGGTTCAACACGCCCAGCGCCGCACTCAGATGCGCCACTCCCGCAGATTCCGGCCGCGACGGCGTCGGCGGTGGTGCGATCGCGCACGGTACCGCGCCCAATAAGAGCACTGCCAGCAGCGTGGTCAGGTACTCCTCGTCGCTCACCGCAATCATTGCCACTCGGTCGCCACGGCGAAGACCCCGCGCAGCCAGCGCCGCAGCACGAATCCTTGTGGCATGAACCAGGTCTACCGCCGTGAGGGTATACAGATGGCGGCGCGAGTCGTAGAAGTCGATCTGCTCCAAATCCGAGCGCAGCAGCGCTGCGTAGTCGATCGCGCCGGGGGCCAGAGCCGGAGCATTTGCCCTCACATGCCGACTAATTGCTATGTCACTCATGCCTGTTCGCGGCGTTTCGCCTTATCGCTAAGACGCTGACGGATGAGCACTCCGATATCGCCCACCACCGTGAACGCGAAGGCTTCCTCTTCGGGAATGAAGACCGAGAACCTATCCTCTAGCTCGTTCATCAACGCCATCAGCACCACGGAGTCGACGGGTAAGGCGAGTAGCGGCGAATCGACGTCGACCGCCTCAAGATCGACCTGCGCCAGATCTTCCGCGGGAAGCAGCCGGGTCAAGGCATCTCGAAGCGCACCGATGATTTCCGTATCGTCCGGGAGCGCAACGGTTTCGGTCATTTTTCCTCTTTCTCCAGCAACACGCCATCTTCGAGGTGCAGCACCCGATCAGCGATCCCGGTGAGGCGCAGATCGTGTGTCACGATCACCACCGCCGCTCCTTGAGTCCGGGCGGCATCCGCGAGTTGTTCGGCCACCTTTTTCCCGGTAGCCGAATCCAGGTTCGCGGTGGGCTCATCGGCTAGGACCAGCCCTGGTCGCGCTACCAGGGCGCGTGCGGCAGCGACGCGTTGCTTCTCTCCGCCCGAGAGCGCCGGTGGGCGATGGCCGGTCCGGTGCCCCAATCCCAGCTCGGTCAGCACTTCCCTAGCCCGTGTCATCGCGGCATCCTTCTTGACCCCGGCATAACGAAGCGGCAGAGCCACGTTCTCCGCGCTTGTCAACGCGTTGAGCAGGTTGTACTCCTGAAATAGGAAGCCCAAGCGCTCCAGGCGGATTCGCGATCGCTCCCGTTCGCCGAGTTCGCCAACGTTCTGTCCGTCGATCCGGATGTGCCCCGAATCCGGGGTTAGCAGAAGCCCCATGACAAGAAGTGCGGTGGTCTTTCCTCCACCGGAGGGGCCGACGACCAGAACCACCTCATGGGGTTTGACCGTCAGATCCAGACCCCGCAGAGCGCGCACCGCGGCATCGCCGGTTCCGTATTGGTGTTCGACATTCTCAAGTTGCAGTACAGGATTCATCGAATTCACCTCCGGAAGGCCTGAGCAGGGTCGATCCGTGTGACCCGCCGAACGGGAATCAGTGATCCGATGATCGCCATGACGCCCGTGGCCGCCGCCATCGCGGCGAGCATGGTGGGAGTGACCTGCACTGTGACGTCCCCGAGCCGGTCTTTCACCAGGAACTGCACCGCGTAGGTGACGCCCGCGCCCAGCACATATCCGAGTCCGGCGATCAAGGCGGCCTGGGTAATCACAGTGCGGCACAGCTGCGCCGGACGCACACCCAGCGCGCGCAGCACTCCGAAATCACTCATCTGCTCGGTGGTTACCGCGAGCACGGTCAACCCCACCAGCGCCACACCGACAAGCGCGGCGATCCCGATCATCGTCTTCAATGGTCGTCCGATCATCGAGATCACAATCGCCCGGCTGTTCTCGGCGAACGTGTCGGAGGTGAGTGCGTCCATTCCGGGAGCTGACTTGCGGACCGAATCCGCGACCTGGACGGAACTGAATCCCTCGGCCGGTTGGACCAGGAAGTAGGACACGCGATTTCCCGCACGCAGTAGACGCGTCGCATCAGGCAGCGAGATGAACGCATAGAAGTTGCCCACGGCGGCTGTTTGGTTCGACAACCCCACAACCGTGAAATCACCGTCCACGAGCTGCACCGTGTCGCCGACATGGATCTTGTTCTTCTTGGCGAGGACGCGATCGAGCACGACCTCACCTGACCCCGCCACGTTGCGCCCCTCCGACAATGACCACGGGCCCCCCACACCGGTGGCCGTGTCGTATCCGACGACGAAGTAGGCGGTGTGCCCGCCGTTGTGCACGAAATCCGATGGGAGTCCGAGAATCGGGTCGGCCGACTGCACACCGGGGACCTTCAACAGCTGGTCCTTGCCATCGGCGGGCAACCACGACACCGCGCGGAACATCTGGGAAACGCCGGGCTGGACAACCCACACCGCCCCCTTGGAGTGGTCGATGTAAGTGGTGACCTGATTCGTGGTTCCCACGAAGATGCCGGACATCACCAACACCAGGATCACCGCGACGGCGACCCCGATCACCGAAAGGACAAATCGGGCGCGTTCTGCGACAAGATTCTTGACGGCAACGATCATCGGACCATCCCACCGGCCATGGCGCGCAACCTGTGTACGGCCCGAGTAGTGATCGCGACGACCCTGTCGACATCGTCCGGTGATACGTCGGGGCCCATCGAGATTCGCACTGTGGCCCGCGCCTGGTCCTCGGTCAACCGCATCGCCTGCAGCACATGAGAAACCGAGTCTTCTCCGGCGTGACAGGCCGATCCGGTAGATACATAGATGCCGTGCATATCGAGATCGTCAGCGAGGGTGTCGGCGCGAATTCCGTCAAAGCGGACGCTGATTGTTTCCTCCAGCACCGGCTCTGTCACGTTGAGATGCACACCGCCAACGGCACCAAGCCCGTCGAGCAGCTGCTCGCGGCGGTCGCGCATGCCCAGCCGGTAGCCCATCGAGACCGAGCTCAGACACGCGTCGGCCGCGGCGGCCATGCCCAGCGCACCGGGCACGTTTTCGGTACCCGCGCGCAGCCGGTTCTCCTGCGGTCCCCCGCGCATGACCGGCAACAGCTGATGTCCATCGCGTACCAGTAGCGCACCCATTCCCCGTGGTCCGCCAAACTTGTGCGCGGAGACCGAGATCATTGTGGCACCAATGCTTGTCAGATCAAGCTTGCCGGCCGTGTGCACGGCGTCCACATGGAACGCCGAACCCGACCGTGCGGCGATCTCGGCGATCTCCCCAACCGGCTGGATGGCACCAGTCTCGTTGTTCGCGTGCATCACCGAGATCAGACGCGTCTCGCGGCGCAACGCACGAGCCACCTGCGCCGCATCCACATGCCCGGTCGGCGCGGGATCGACGAAGGTCACTTCCACACCCAGGTCCTGCAGCGCGTGAGCATTCGCCAGGACTGCCGGATGCTCGATCGATGAGGTCACCAGGTGGCCCTGAAACCCCACAGCCGCAAAGGTTCCCCATAGTGCCAGAGTGTTGGCCTCGCTTCCGCCGGAAGTCAACACCACCTCCTCGGCATCAGCGCCGAAGAGCCTGGCAACGGTCTGGCGGGCATCGCTGAGGGCGTCCGCGGCGTCCCGCCCCGCGCTGTGTCGGCTCGACGGATTTCCGACTAGCCGGTGCCCGCTCAATATCGCCTGTGCGGCACGTGGATGCAGGGGTGCGGTGGCGGCGTAATCCAAGTAGATCTCTGCCGGCGCTATCTGCGCGGGTGGACTAAGTACCGGGGAGGGCGCTGACATCTTCGTGAATTCCGTTGCGGTAGTTGTTGGCTAGGCGTTGTGCGACATCGGCGCCCAGGGCGGCGACGTGCTGCTGTTCCGGCGAGAGGCCCCCCGACCATTCCGCGACCTGCACCGCTTCGATCGCGGCGATCGTTTCCACCGGCATGCCGGTCAGCCGCTCGGTGAGGATGGACGCGACCGCCAGGGAAGCCGAGCATCCGTAGGCCTCGAAGCCGATCTGGCTCACGGCCTCGCCCTGCACCTGCGCGGTCAGCAGAATCTGGTCCCCGCACACCGGGTTGCCAATGAAGGCCGAAACATCGGATTGCGCAAGGCGGCCCGAGTTGCGCGGGTTGGTGAAGTGATCGATCACCGTCGGACTGAACCGGGGCACTAGGCGTCCGCCAACTCGCACTCGGAAACGACTTCCCGAGAGTCGATGTACTTTTCGATACTTACTGCGCAGCAGCCTAATTCGGCGCCCTGGCGTCGCCGACGGAACTTTACGGTCTGGCCGGTACGGCCACACGGACAGTCACCCTCGTCTACCTCCCCGACGTCGTCGGAGAGCAGGAAGCCGGGATACGCGGTGTTTAGCGCGTCAAGGATCGCTATTCCGCCGGTCTTACCGGGTTCAAGCTCGACGGACGCGTCGGTGACGTCGCGGATCGAGATGTAGCACCACGGCGGCACATGTTTGCGTTGATGCTCGCACTCGATGGCGAGCATGTTGGACTCGATCATGCCGTACATGTCGCGGATGCGGGTGCGGTCAATGCCCAGCATGCGCTGTGCCTTTTCGTTGAAGTCGTCCCGGCTGATCGAGTTACCGGTGTACTGCTTCCAGCCGCCCAACATGATGATCAGTGAGTCGGGGTCGAGGGTGAGCGGAATGTCCTCCAGCTCCAGGTACTTGAGGAATCTGGCGATGATGAACGGCGGACCGATCAGGTGCCGGGTCATCCGTCCCTCCCAGCTCCGCAGCTGGGCCAACGCCTCCTCGGGGTCGAAGGAGTACTCACGCACGATGTAGCGATGGTCATCGAGCATGCCGGTGAGAAGGTTGAAGATCTTGACCATGCCCATCTCGGGCACTTCGGCGGTGGATGGGCACAGGAACAGCCCCGCGCCCTGGGAGATACCGAAGAAGTCCCGGTATCCACCGAAGATTCCGACCGATGCCCGGGTGACGGTCGTCGAATCGCGCCGCGCCACCGATGGCACACCGCTTGTGCCGGTGGAGCGGATCTCGATCTCTACATCCTCAAGGCCGCAGGTCATGAGGACGTGCGCGCCAGCCTGTTTGAACATGCTGACGGGAAGCAGAGGGATGCGCTGCAGGTCAGCCCAGGCGCGGATGTCACTCGGGGCGAGTCCGGCGGCGTCGCACTGGGCGCGGTAGAAGCCGTTACGTTCGAAGTGCAGCGCGAAGGCCTGACGTACCACGTCGGTGAGCGACTCTCGCCAGTCGTCCCGCGCCACCCGGAGGGCTTCCCCCGGCATCCCGAGCATGGTGACCAATTCCACTGCGCATCTCCTTTGACTGCCTAGCCCACACAGGGCACCGGTGGAGTGGTCGAATCATCGTGAGGAAAAGTTCCCGCAGAGTTTCGGGCTGTTATGGAAGAGTCCGGGCCATGGCTGATGAACCAATGCGCGCTGATCACGCTGAGCTATTGAGGCGACGTGCGCTTACCGAAGACGCGGCTCGCCCCGATGCAGTTGCCCGCCGCCACGCGGGCGGCGGCCGCACCGCGCGCGAGAACATCGCCGACCTGGTCGATGCGGAGTCGTTCGTCGAATATGGCCGATTCGCTATCGCTGCGCAGCGCCAGCGACGGGACATCGCCGACTTGATCGCCCGCACACCCGCCGATGGTCTGGTGGCAGGGACCGCACGGATCGCGGGTCATCCGTGTGCCGTGCTGTCCTACGACTACACCGTGCTCGCCGGTACGCAGGGGGCGCTTGGGCACCACAAGAAGGACCGGCTGTTCGATCTCATCGAGCGCATGAAGCTGCCGACGGTGTTCTTCGCCGAGGGCGGCGGCGGGCGTCCGGGCGATACCGACTATCCCGTTGTCTCGATGCTCGATGTACGGGCGTTCAAGTTGTGGGCCGCGCTCTCGGGCGTGGTGCCGCGGATCTCCGTGGTCAAGGGCCGGTGCTTTGCGGGCAATGCCGTGATCGCGGGGTGCTCGGATCTGATCGTGGCAACCAGAGACACGTCCATCGGCATGGGCGGTCCGGCCATGATCGCTGGCGGCGGTCTCGGCGAGGTACACCCCGACGAGGTCGGGCCGCTGTCGGTGCAGTCGCCCAATGGGGTGGTCGACGTTGTCGTCGACGACGAAGAACAGGCCGTCGCTGTGGTCAAACGGCTCATCGGGTACTTCCAAGGGGCAGTGGAGCCAGGACACGCAGCGGACCAAACCGTCTTGCGCACAATGATTCCCGAACGTGCTCGGCGAGCCTATCCCGTGGGCCCCATCATCGAGACGCTGGCCGACGAGCACTCGGTGACATTTCTGCGAGAGAAGTTCGCACCCGAGATGGTGACGGCACTCGCACGTATCGAGGGCCGTGCCATCGGGATTCTGGCCAATAATTCGATGGTGATGGCGGGAGCGATCACCGCGGCCGCATCGGATAAGGCCGCTCGTTTCCTGCAGCTGTGCGACGCATTCGGGTTGCCGGTTCTTTCGTTGGTCGACTGCCCGGGATACATGGTGGGTCCCGCGGCGGAGGCCGATGCGTTGGTGCGGCGCGCCTCGCGCATGCTCGTCGCCGGAGCGGCACTTCGAGTACCGCTCGTCTCAGTCATCCTGCGTCGAGGGTATGGCCTTGGCGCGCAAGCTATGACCGGCGGCAGCCTGCACGAACCACTGCTGACGGTGGCTTGGCCCGGCGCACATCTGGGACCCATGGGCTTGGAAGGCGCGGTGCGTCTGGGGCTGCGCAAGGAGTTGGAGGCCATACCCGACGAGGCTGCCCGGGAGGAAGCGGTACGTCAGGCCACCGCGGCGGCACAAGAGAATGCCAAGGCGCTCAACGCTGCTCAGATATTCGAGATCGACGATGTGATCGATCCTGCAGAGACGCGATCGCTCATCGCCTCGACATTCGCCGCGGCCATGCGAGAGCCCCTGCCGCCGCGCAAATCCGTCGTCGACACCTGGTAGCTATTCCCCTGTCGCTATGAAATCGCGTTTTCCATACTGAATACTGGCGTCCTGCCAACGGCCACCGGCCGCATCCACGAGGCGATGCGCGGTGCTCACATCCTTGATGTCGGCAATCAGGATCAGCCACCCGTCTTCGGTGATCGACCCACCGACCAACGCCTCCCGCGCGGATGCGTCCGCCGCGAGCGCGTCGTGGAACCGCACGCGGTCGACGCCCGGAACCTCCACCGCCACAGCGTTTATCTCCGCATCTCCGGCCGGTAGGTATTCGAAGGTGAGCACCGATTCCTGACCGTACTGCCGCCGCACCTGCTCACCGATGCGTTGCAAGTCATCGCGATCCACGCACGCGAGTTCGAACGCGCGCGACCGCTCGTAGGTCATGTGGTTGTTGTCCTGAGACCAGTACACGCCGTCAACCGGTGTCGACCGCACCGGCAGCACCAGATTCTGAGCGGTTATCGCGCTCACCTGCAGCGAAAAGTCATCGAGGGGATCCAGCAGACGCCCATCGGCAGGATCGATGATGACCGCGGTGTTGTTGGTGGCGAAGAGCTCCGCTTGAGGCCGGGCAGCATCACCCGGAACACATGCCTGTGGGTCGGCGTGAGCGAACCCCGCAGGCAGCCCGCCCAAGATGAGCATCAGCGCCGCAATTCCGATCGCGAACACGCGGACCATCCGGCCCATTATTCAGACACATCGCCCCTGACGGAAGTACGGATTTGACCTCAAGCGCGCTTGAGCTTCTAGGTTGTGGATCCATGACCTCGATCCACGATCCGGCCGTCCGGCAGTTCCTCGATTCGACTCCCGCTCTGGTAGGGCAGCTGGGCTATCTCGGAAACGACGGACGGCCGCTTGTGCTGCCTATCTGGTACCGGCTCAACGAGGACCACCTACAGTTCGTCACGCACGTGAGCACCCTGAAAATCCGTTCTTTGCAACGTGATCCGCGCGCGGTGATCACCGTGGCCACGCCAGCAGAGCCCTACCTGTATGTCCAGGTTCAAGGGGAAGCCCATGTGGAACCCGGCACCTCGGAGGTTCGAGGCACCCTGATCGACATCACCACCCGGTATCTGGGAGCTGACCGTGCCGACGCGTACGTGGACGAACACCACAGCGCACCCGGCGAGGCGATTGTGCGCATACATCCCGTCCGTGTCCACGCCGCTCTCTGACACTCGGGAGGAGCCACGATGTACACCATCACCGTCAATGGAGCGCAGCTCACCTTCGACGATCAAGGCCTGGACAACGGACCGGCCATCCTGCTGCTCACTGGCTGGGGGCACGACCACCGTGCGTATGACGAGCTACTGCCCTACCTCGTTCCCCACCACCGCGTGATCCGCATGGATTGGCGCGGCCACGGTATCGACCGCACACCCGCAGCCGACTTTGGTCTTACGGAACAGGTTTCAGATGTCATCGGGCTGCTTGATGCCCTCAGCGTGCAGTCGATCGTTCCCGTCGCTCATGCCCATGCCGGGTGGACCGCGCTTGAGATAGCCGACCGTCTCGGGACCGGGCGGGTGCCAAGCCTCGTGATCATTGATCTGATCATGTCAGCGGCTCCTGCTGAATTCCTCAACGGCATAAGAGACTTTCGTGATCCGCAACGCTGGCAATCCAGTCGCCTCGAATTCCTCCGAGCCTGGCTATCCGGCAGCGACAATGAAGCCGTCAACCGGCACATCCGTTCCGAGATGGGCGGTTTCGGGTTCGACGTGTGGGCGCGAGCCGGACGAGTCATCGAAGATGCCTACGCCACGTGGGGCTCACCCATGTCGCGAATGGAAAAGCTGGCCGAACCGCGACGCGTTCATCACATCTTCTGCAACCCCGAGCGCACTGCCTACGATGATCTTCACCAAGAGTTCCAATCCCGCAATCCGTGGTTCAGCTACGTTCGCCTGCGCGGCACGACCCACTTCCCGCAGCTGGAGTTACCCGCACAGGTCGCAGCGGAGATCACGCATCTGCTCTCGTAACTACTGACCCGTCATGGTCTTCAGGGTGGGGCCGGCCGTCCAGCCGCCGTCCACGGCAAGTTCGGCCCCCGTGACATAGCTCGCCGCGTCCGAAAGCAGATAGGTCACCGCACCGGCCACCTCGTCGGGAGTTCCCACTCGCCCCATGGCGGTGATGGGCATATTGCCTTGCCCCTCCCGAAAACCGGCTTGGGCCGTCATGGGGGTGTACACGACACCAGGATGCACTGAGTTCACCCGAATCCGCTCGGGGCCTAACTCAACCGCCGCAACCTTGGAAAGTCCACGTACACCCCATTTCGATGCGCCATAGCCAGAGGTGAGGGCCAGACCGACCAGACCGGCGGCAGAGGAGATGTTCACGATCGAACCGCCGCCCCGTGCGCGCATCGACGGGATAACGGCCTGCATGCCGATGAAAACACCGACCAAGTTCACCTCGATCACCTTGCGAAAGTGTTCAAGGTGCTCGTCGGCAACCAACGAGGCACTGGAGATACCGGCGTTGTTCACCAATCCGGTGACAGCGCCGAACTCCGCCAGCGTGGTTTCGACCAGCGCGCGCCACTGGTCGGCGTCTGTTACGTCCAGCCGGGCGAATCGCGCGGAGTCACCGAGCTCGGCCGCGAGCCGCCGTCCATCGTCCTCGAGCACATCGGCCACGACGACTTGGCCGCCCTCCGACACTATCCGGCGCGCAAAGGCCGCGCCGAGCCCGCGAGCGCCACCCGTGACGATGACGCTCTTTCCTTGTAGCAGAGAAGAATTGCCATTCATGTTTCCAGGCAATCACAACGTTACGAAGGCACGCGGAACTTGTCCCGCCTATCGGGAACAGTGAGCGACAACACCAATTACGGGGTGGCGCCTATGGATTGGAGATTCCTTAGATCGCGACGGCGTCTGCTTCAGCGGGGGCCTCGTCGGCGGGAGCCGGCTCGGCATCAGGCGCGAGGACCGACGCGGGGATCACCTCGGGACCTTCCCCATGAGCGGGCACATCCAGCGGAGCGGCTTCACCCTCATTGTCCATCGGCAGGTACATGTGCCGCTTGAACTGCGCCTGGTAGGCGCCGCCGCCACCGATCTTGACGCCACCGCCTTCGCCACTGGACACCGCAGTGCCGTCGGGCAGCGTGACGGCGGTGTGACCGCCGTTCCAGCCGATCACCAATGCACCTGGTGCGGTGCCGTACTTGAAACCACGCGCGAGGAGGGCACGCTCTTGGTTCCCCGTATTGAAGCGAGAACCAAAGGCGGGACGATCGGTGGCGACATTGGACACCCAGGAGGCCAGACCGGAGCAGTCGGTGCCACGGGCGGAGTCTCCGCCCGAGATATACGGCGTACCCGAGACCTGATGGATAAACGCCAGCAAAGCAGCGAGATCAGACATGGGACGCGACGCTAACAACGAGCTTGACGACCTACCAAAATATGTGGCTTGCGTCATATTTTGCTGAAAATTATGGCGAGAATTACTCTCCGCCAACGCCTTACTGATTACGGTAGAGCATGGATGAACGCTCGTCCAATCCAACAAACGCCCAGTACATGATTGGTTTGTTGAATGTTCGATGACCCTGCGTCGTAATTTGCTGTGCGCTAATCACATTGGTCACTTTTCTCACACATCCATGCATCTCTTGTATTAACGCAGGAAATTTTCTGTTACCCATCCCACCTTTTGGGCACCCTTCGTCCCACTCTCTGGGATGGCTTGCGCGCTATCTCATTCGGCGACATAGCCGCGCGTCACGCCCATGAAATAGACGCGGCATGCATTTTCTTCCGGTGGTGGCCGCCGTCATCCACGAATACGAGAACAAGGAGCTGCCGTCTGACGCCGAACCGCCTCTTGCACTTCTGAATCCGATCCCGACCCAGGTGTTCGCACTCGCGAAGCATCCGTGCGCCAGGCAACTCCAATCTCATCGACGAGTATCGGACCGTATTTACTTGTACCGCATGCGTTTCCGATGAATATCTTTATCCCACAGCACAATACGTGTCGTCCGTGGGGAGTCATGCCTCGGGCGCGCCAGCTGGGGAGACCGCGGTGCTCTCATACGTGCGGGCCGAGTTCTCTTTCGAGAATCGGCCCGCAGTCTCAGTGCTCATCCGGGTAGTGGCGACGCGGCAGGAGGATCGTTGGCAGATCCGCTCACAACCAGGTGCCGTCACCACCGAAGGGGTGGTTAGCAAGCCAGCGTGACGTACGCGACCTTTTGTCCCGCAGTAGGAACCGTCGTCGGCTGGTTGCGCATGTTGCGTCCCGGCTGCACGTTCTGAACGGCGGACTGCTGTGACACTCCTTGAACCGTGCACTGCGACGGGTGATCCGACCCCACCTTGGTGACAATGACTCGGTACCCGTTGGACTTGAGGTCATTGATGACGGAGTCCGGGTCCGCAGCGGGACCAGCCAAGGCTGCGCCGGCTGTGGCCAGGGACAGTCCCGCGGCAGCGAGTAGCGCCGCCGCGGTCGTGATCTTCTTCATGGTTGTTGCTCCTTCTGCGTCGACGAAGATGAAGCGGACTTACATCTGGTTACGAAGCGTTGTTTTTGTTGGTGCCAAAGGGGACGTGCGGGTTGGTGCCCAGCGGGACCAACGGGTTGGCGCCTTCATACGTCGGCTGGTGGACGCCCTGCTCATAAATGACATCGCCCGGAGCCACGCAAGGACGCAGATCAGTAGCGTTGACACTGGTCTCGCTGGCGTAGCAGACCGGAGGAGGCGTCGGCCCCGCCAGGGCGACAGGGGCGCCCATGACGGCGACGGCTACAGCGATGCCAGCGCCGCCGACGATTGCAGCGAGTGACTTTTTCATGTGGTGTTTCCTTTCCGCTCGGTCATCTTGCTAATGGCCTAGGAAGTGAACATCACTTGCCAAAGACATCAACGTTGATGCATTCACCCTGTTCAACGGTATTAAGGTCCACCTGGTTCCCAATTTATGAGATCCTCGGCTGATTCTCAGCTAAAACTCAGAATACCCCATGGGGGTTGGGGTCAGCGAAAAGTGGTATATAGCCGTTAACTTGCCGTTAACCAGGCGAAACAGTCTGAACTGTCTAGATCAATTGATCTATACTTCGATCATGCGATCGAAAACCGATCGGGAACCGACGTTTACCGAGGTCGCCCGCCGCGATCAGATCGTCGCGTGCGCCATCGAAGTCATCGCCGAGGTGGGTTATCCGCAGACCTCGATTCGGAAGATTGCCGAGCGTGCCGGAATCGCGATGAGCGTGGTGCTGTATCACTTCGGTTCCAAGGATGGACTCGTCGAGGCGGTGATCGCCTCCATGTACCGGTCCGGACTCGATGCGGTGATCCCCGAGGTTGATCGAGCACGGACGCAGACTGACAAGCTTGCGGCCTATATCCGTTCCAGTATCAGCTATTTCGACAGCCACCGGATTCAGTTGGCGGCGCTGACACAGCTCGCAGCGGGCTACAAACCCAGCGGCGGCAGACATCTGCGCGATATGGGATTGACACCCGAGCTGACCGCGCAATTGACCCAGCTCGACCCATCAGTCATTCTCCGAGCCGGTCAGAAGTCCGGCGAATTCTCCTCCTTTCCAGTCGATTCCACTGCGATCGCCCTGCGAGGTGCGGTCAATATCGTCGTGGAGAAGATCCTGCAAGACCCCGGATTCGATACACACGGATACACCGAAGATCTCGTGAAGATGTTCCGGCGAGTAGTGCGGAGGGTGTAGTGGCCCGTATCCTCATCGCCGCCATCGGCAGCCACGGTGATGTCGCCCCGCTGACCGGTGTCGGTGTCCGCCTACGCCAGGCCGGACACCAGGTGACAATTGCCGCTTTTGATCGCTTCAGCTCCTTGATAACCGCTTCAGGCCTGCATTTTCGTGGCGTTGCTCAGCCGGACACACCGGCCCAGGACGCCGACGTCAACGTCTCCAAGGGGCTCGCCGAGTTTCTCGCCCCGAGCGGCATGCGGTCCCTCGGCGCCGCAATAATCAGTGCCGTTCAGGACGTGACGACAGACATCTTGCTGCTGTCGCCCTTCTCCGAATTAGCAGGGCATCCCCTAGCCGAAGCGAAAAGCATTCCGTCCATGGGGATTCGGCTACAGCCCTGTTCTGCCACCTCCCAGTTCCCGCCAGCGACCCTCGGAGCTTGGTCCGCGGGCGGGGCGGGCAATCGTCTGGCATCCCACGCGGGGGCCTGGCTTGTCGATCGCCTCTATGGCGGGGTGGTAGCCGGCTTCCGGCGAGAGCTTGATCTGCCGAAAGTATCGGCAGACAAGTCGCGCAAGAACCGTACAGAGTCGAAATGGACTGTTCTGCACGGATTCTCGACATATGTTGTACCGCGCCCGCTGGATTGGCGGCCGGGCCTGGAGGTCGCCGGGTACTGGTGGCCGGAAACCGATCCACAGTGGCGACCCGCCCCAGAGCTGACCGATTTCCTCGCAGCGGGTGATCCACCGGTGTACTTCGGCTTCGGCAGCACGATGACGTCGGCTGCGGACGCTGCACGCCTATCGGAGCTCGTGCGCGGCGCGGTACACCTGGCGGGTGTGCGGGGAATCGTGCAAACAGGTTGGGCCGGGATCAATGCCGACGATGATGACATCCTGTCAGTGGACGAGCTGCCGCACAGTTGGCTCTTTCCACGCATGGCCGCCGTGGTACACCATTGCGGCGCCGGGACAACCGCTGCCGGTCTGCGTGCCGGAGTGCCCACGGTGGCCGTACCCGGCCTCGGAGATCAACCCTTCTGGGCTGCACGGCTCCGGAATCTGGGGCTCAGCACTGACACCATCCCACAACGCGCCCTGACGACTGAACGACTCTCGGAGGCCATCCGTGCGGCCACTACTGATCAAGAGCTCAAAGATCGGGGCCGCCGGGCGGCGAATGTCGTCGGGGCCGAGGACGGCGCTGCCTACGCTGTCGCAGCCATCGACCGACTATTGGGCTGAGGGTCGCCGCGAGTCCTGGTCAGAGGCGACCGAGGAAGTCCGCGACACCCCTCATGAGCCAGTCCACGTCATCAGCGCGGTGTGGACTCGGTCGCGGTTCCCTGGTCATGCCATCTGACTGAATTACGGAGACAGTGTTGCCGAAATTGCCGGGCGGTGTCAAGAGGGACATACTGGCCGGTGTGACGGACGAGCGACGAACACGCGGTCGCCCACCTGTACCGATGGATTCGATCGTCGACGCGGCGCTGCGGATCGTGGACGAAGAGGGCGGCGAGGCGCTGTCGATGCGCGCGCTGGCACGCCGGCTCGATTCCGGGACCGCGACGATCTACCGGCATTTCGAGAACCGCACCGAGCTCGTCGCGCATGTCGTCGATCGAGTATTTGGAGAGGTCGAGTTCGACGACGAGAAACTCGCGGAACTTCCCTGGCAGCGCGCGTGCATCGTCACCTCGCGTGCGTTGTTCGAGGCCATGCGGCGGCATCCGAATGTCGCCGCGTTGCTCACCGAGCAGTTGCCCGTCGGGCCGAAGGTCTTCATGCTCCGCGAACGCACGCTCGCGCTGTTTGTGAATGCGGGGTTCTCCCCGGGGGATGCGGCCCGCATCTATACGACTGTGGGCCGATACGTCCTGGGCTTCGCGACTCAGCTAGGAGTGGAACATAGGAGCCGCGGCACCGATCCCGCACTCCTGATGCGTCTCGTGCAGGACCTCGACCTGGCCAACTTCCCGATGACACTCGCCATCGGGAACTCCCTGGCCGTTTCGATTGAGGATGATTTCGAGTTCGGCCTGGGACTGCTCGTCACCGGCCTGGAACATCTTCACGACAAGTAACCGGGCGCTCGTGGTTGACCTCAACCGAAACGAGCGCGCGGGGCCCTAACCTCTTGGGGAAAGGACGGCGACAATGACCAGCACCGGATACTTGCTCAGCACCGACACCGCCATAACACTTCTTGCGGCCGGGCTCATCTTCCTTCTCGCCCTCGGATTGGGCGTGTGGAAATACCGTCAGATGGTGACCAGCCCAAACCATCTCGCGCACCCGTATGTGGATACCGCGCATCGCGCCGCCCTGCTCTACGCATTCGCCACCTTGCTCACCGCGGTATTCGTCGAATTGAGCGGGTGGCCCAGCTGGGTAAACCTCACTGCCGCAATGGTACTGGTCTTCTTCTTTCTCGCCGCGATCGTGAGCTACATGTTTCATGGCGCGCTGCGTGACACCACCAATCAATTCGAAGAACCCAGTGCGGCAATGCACCTGGCCATGGTCTCACTCATCGCCGGCGAGATAGGTGGTTTCGCGGTTCTGCTCGCCGGATTTGCACGTGCGCAATGGTTCTCGTGACAGTCACCACACGTACGGCAGTAGGCGATAGCGCGCCTTCTGGGCATACTCGCGATACCCGTCCAACTGCGTGACAAGCAACTTCTCCTCGTCGTGGATGCGTACGATCAGTGCACACACGCCAGGTAGAACAAAGACCAGCCCCCAGTACGAGCCAAGCGCCAGAGGAAAACCGACGATGGTGATCACGTTGCCGGTGTACATGGGGTGGCGCACCAGCCCGTACAGGCCGGTGGAGACGACGGTCTGATCCGCTTCGACCCGCACGGTGGAAGCGGCGAAACTGTTCTGAATGACCACGAGGCTTGTGATACCCAATCCCACGGCCACGAGGACGTCACCCAGTACGCATATCGCCGCGGGCACCGAAGACCAGCCAAAGCGGTGGTCCAATGCGCTGACCACGACCATCGCCACCAGCGACACATACCAACCGCCGATAAGGAACTTTTGTACCGTTCGGGACTCCGCCACCGGTCCCGCGTGCTTACGCCTCTCATGCGCAGCCGGGTTGACCTGCTGCAGATACAGGGTGGGTACCCAGGTCGACAAGGCAAACACCACGAGAAAGACCCACACCTGCCAGTAGTCGAACGTTCCCGCGAGCAAGAACAGCACCAAGCCGAACACGGCAAGTTCAACGAGCCCCAATGTCAGCACTCGTGCAATGGCATTCACAGACGTCCGATCATCGCGTGGGACTGCTTGCCAGCTGCTGGGTCAAGCTTCTGACTGACGGCGCGTCAAACAGCGCAAGCATCGTGAGGTTGGCATCCAGGGCGGTGTTGATCGCGGCAACCACACGCATCGCCCCCAGCGAGTTGCCGCCCAGGTCAAAGAATGACTCGTCGACCCCGACGCGGTCCACGCCCAGTACGTGGGCGAAGATCCCTGCCAGGATCTGCTCATTCAAAGTTGCAGGGGGACAATATGATCCCGTTGTGCTACCGACTTCACCGGCCGACATCTCCGGCATCGGCACAAGATCATCGCTCCCCCCGCTCCACCGCGCTCGGCCAAGCTGGTCCAGCAGTTCCAGGGAGGACAACGCGCGCCCGGGATGGGCACACATCGCCACCAACACCTGCTTGAACCTCTCGATCAGCTCTTCAATACTCTCCGCGCTGAACACATCGGTGTCGTACTGGACCCTAAGTTCCAATTCACGGCCGGACGCGGCCTGCACAGCGATCGGATAATGGTAGTAATCGCGACTACTGAAACCAGTGATAGCCAAGCCGTCGATTTCCGATGCCGTCCCGGTGTCGGTCGGATAGTTCTCATACACGAAGACGGTGTCGAACAGCCTTTCCTGGCCGGTGATGCGGTGGATGTCACTCAATGAAAGGTGCTGATGCTCCAGAGTGTCGTTATGGGCACTTTGCAATTGGTGCAATAGATCTGAGGTCGTCGTGGTGGGAGTGATGGTGGCCCGCACCGGCACCGTGTTGATCAACAGGCCCACCATCGATTCCGCCCCGAGGACTTCGGCCGGGCGTCCCGAGACGGTCGAGCCGAACGCGACATCGCAGTGACCGGTCACCGAACTCAGGAGCAACGCCCAGGCGCCCTGCAGCACGATGTTGATGGTGGTGTGGTGCGAACGTGCGAGCTTCGTGAGCGCACGCGTGGTCTTCGCGGGCACGCTGAACGAGTCGACGCTTCGTCGCCCGAATTGCAACTTCTGTGACGGGCCAACGAGAACGGGAGTCTCGAAGCCGTCCAGTGCCTCACGCCACGCCGCATGCGCGGCCTCATGATCTCGCTCTGACAGCCAGGTCACGAAGCTTCGATACGACGCGGCTGGGGGCAACCGCATCCCGTGATAGCCCGCGAAGATCTCCTGCATGAGGATCGGCATCGACCAGCCATCGAGCACAATGTGGTGATTCGTGAGCACAAACCGGTGCCGATCGTCCCCGATGCGGATGAGCGCGGCCCTAAACGCGGGCTGGTCGGCGAGATCACAAACAGCGGCGCGTTCCGCGGTGCAGATCTGCTCAATCTGCTCGCCAACATCGAGATCTGTTTGATCAGCTGATAACTCGACATACCGCCACGGCACCACAGGATCGGAGGGAATGATCTGCAACGGATGCTCGAACTGTTCGCAGAATCGCGCTGCCAGGTGCGGATGTCTTGCTACCACTGCCTGCACCGCATCACGCAGTCGGTCCGCCTCCAGCAATCCGCTCATCTCGATATCGAACTGCACCGCATACACATCATCACCGGAGCAGTTCGCGATGCCAGCGTGGAAAAGCAATCCCTGTTGTAAGGGAGTAAGCGGCAATACGTCGGCGATCCGGAACTGACTCTGCAGAGCATCGATCTGGCGCTGGCTGAGCCGAGCCGGAACGATATCCGAGGGAGTCAATCCCCCTCCACCCCTTCGCACATGCGCGCATATACCTGCCAGAGCGTCGAACCACAGCCGGTTGATACGCATGACCGCCATCCGATCCAGAGCCGTGGGCGCCCACGTCCAGGTCGCGTTCAGGTGCGGTCCGGTGTCAGTGTCGATGGTGACCGCGTTGAGCTCCACGGTGTGTGGCAGCGCAATGGGCATTGCCCCGGCAGCTCCGGTCAATGACAAGCCGTCTTGACTGAAGCGCCACACGTCTCCCGATGCGTAGGCTGCCGGAGCCCCCAGCCGCCCGAGATAGTTGAATCCGATTGCGGGGTCCGATCCCGGCAGATCCACCTCAGGATGGAGATAGCGCAGCAGACCATAGGTCAAACCGTCAGGCAGATCTCGAAGCTGCTCCTTGGCATCTTTGATCACCGCGCCGAGCGCGGCGTCTCCGGCGACAACCTGAGTCCAGCGCAGTCCACCGACCGCCAACGACACGGGGTACTTGGTAGTGAACCAGCCCACTGTGCGCGACAAGTCGATACTTCCGGTGGTTCCGCTCGTATCTGCCAACTCCTCTTGGCGTCCATGACCCTCCACGTCGATGGCGATGGGAGCACCACCGGTACCCAAGTGCTGAGCCCACGCCAAAGCAAAGGCAATCAACAGGATCTCGTGCACGCCGGCATGAAATGCTGCCGGCACCTCACCGAGCAGCATGTGTGTGGTCTCGGCATCCAGAAACTCGGTCAGGTACCCGGCCGTGGCGAACGTATCCTCGACCGGTTGCGGCGCCGGCAAGCTCGACGGAATCTCCCCCACCTGACGCCAGGCGCCCGCCTCCCCGACCACCTCGGGGCGGCGTGCGTGTTCAGCCAGTAGCTCCGCCCATCGCCGGAAAGACGTCCCCGCCGGTGGCAACAGCACCTCCTGGCCGCCGCGCAGCTGGGTTGACGCAATGGTCAAATCCTCCAACAGAATTCGCCATGACACCCCATCGACAGCCAAATGGTGAACGACCAGCACCAGCTGGCTGGTGCTGGTCACCCACAGCGCGCTCAGCATCACTCCCGCGGCCGGGTTCAACCGCGAACGTGCTGCCACCACTACCTCGTCGGTCAAGACATAGACCGATTGCAGACACTCGTGAGCATTGACCGTGCCCGGATCGGGCACCGTCAACGACCAGCCGCCATCCCCATCGTTCGCTGCGCGCAGCCGCAGCATGCCATGTCTATCCAGGAGAGCCTGCAACATGATGACAACGGCTGCCTCTGTGACACCTGTCGGTGATTGCAGTACTACGGTCTGGTTGAATTCGTCAATCGGACCGTCAATTCCCTTTAGCCACTGCATTATCGGTGTCGCGACGACCGCACCGAGTCCCTGGTCTGCCATGCCACCGGTACCGTCGGCCATCCTGACCACCCGCGCCAGCCGGGCTACCGTCTGCTGGACGAAGATGTCGCGCGGGCGACCGACCAGGCCCGCGCCGTGCGCCCGCCACACCACCTGAATGGCCGAAATACTGTCGCCCCCGAGATCGAAAAACGAATCGTCAACGCCGACCCGGTCCAGGCCCAGAACTTGGGCATAGATCCCGGCCAGGATCTCTTCGACAAGAGTCGCCGGGGCGCGGTAATGATCGATATCGGTGTATTCCGGTGCGGGTAAAGCCTTTTTGTCGAGCTTCCCGTTGACCGTCAAGGGCAAGATCGACAAGGCGACCACCGCGGCCGGCACCATGTAATTGGGCAGACACTCTCCCAGCTGAGCGCGAATCTTGCCTGTGTCTGCGGAACCGGTGATGTAACCAACCAGGCGCTTGTCTCCAGGGCGGTCCTCACGGGCGATCACGACAGCCTGCTCAACCCCCGCCAAACCCATGAGGGCCGTCTGGATTTCACCCAGTTCGATGCGATGACCGCGGACCTTCACCTGCTCATCGGCGCGCCCTGCGTACTGCAGCTGGCCGTCATGTCCCCAGCTCACCAAGTCTCCGGTGCGGTACATCCGCGAGCCTGCCGTCCCCAAGGGGCACGCCACAAACCGCGCGGCAGTCAGGCCCGTCCTGCCCACATATCCATAGCCCAACCCCGCGCCGACCACGTACAGCTCGCCGACCACGCCAACCGGAACGGGGCGCAGCCACTTGTCCAGCACGGAGAACGCCAGGTGACCCAGCGGCCCGCCTATCGGGCTGACCGCGTCCTCGAGATCAGCGGCCGTGATCTCCCGGAACGAGGCATGCACCGTCGTCTCGGTGATCCCATACATGTTGATCAGCCTCGGCAAGACCGGATGCCGGTCCAGCCACGGCTTCAATCGCTGCGGTTCCAGTGCCTCTCCGCCGAAGACCACTATCTCGATACCGAGCTGACCCGCGGGCTCGGCGCCCATCGCGTCCACGGTTTGCAACGCGTAGAACGCCGACGGCGTCTGACTCAACACACTGACCTGCTCGTCGACCAGCAAGGCGTGGAACTCCTCCGGCGACCGCACCACAGTTTCGGACACGATCACCAACCGCCCGCCATGAAGCAGGGCGCCGAAGATCTCCCATACCGAGAAGTCGAAGGCCAACGAGTGGCTCTGCGCCCACACCTGACCGGCCGACAACTCGAGATCGGCGTCCAGCGCTCGCAGCAGGCTGGTCACATTCCGATGCGGAATGGCCACGCCCTTGGGCACGCCCGTCGTACCCGATGTGTAAATCACGTAGGCGATGTCCTCTGCCGCCGGTCCCACCGACGGCGCACCGACCGGCTGGACACCGAGGACCGGATCGTCGATGTCGATGACCACAACTCCGAACCCATCCAACCGATCCGCGAGCTCGGTGGTTGTCACGACAGCGACTGGGCCTGCATCAGCGACCACGAATTCCATCCGTGTATCAGGCACCGCAGGATCGATCGGCACATAGGCCGCACCGGTTTTGAGCACTCCCAAGATCGCCACGATTGCCTCGACCGACCGCGAGAACAGTAACGCCACCCGCTCTCCCGGGCCCACGCCATACTGGACCAGCAGGTGCGCCAACCTATTCGACGCCTCATCCAGTTCGCGGTATGACATATGACTGCCGTCGAAACAGACCGCCACCGCGCCTGGCACACGAGAGACCTGCTGCGCGAACAAGGCTGGGATGGATACCGAAATCTCGGGCCTGACCAACTCTGCCCGGTTACCCCAGCCGTCCAACTGTTCGAGCTCCGCCGCGTCCAGCACGTCGATCGTCGACAGTGGCCGTGTCGCATCGGAGGTCATCGCCTCGAGCAACCGTCGTAGCCGGTCGATCATGGTCCCGATGCTGCCGGCGTCGTATACATCGGTACGAAACTCGACGGTCCCCGAAATCCCTGTGGCCTGGCCTGATTCGTTCCAGCATTCCGACAATGAGAACGACAGATCCATCCGGGCCGAGTGGGTATCCAGCGGTACCTGGCTGAGCTGCAAATCTCCCAACGTCAGTCCACCGCGAGCCTCGCTGATCTGTCCGGGCACGTTCTGCCATGCCAGCATCACTTGCACCAACGGATGATGGGTCAGGGACCTGGCCGGGTTCAATCGCTCGACGAGTACCTCGAAGGGCACGTCCTGGTTCTCGAAAGCACCCAAACTGCGCGCACGTACCTGTTCCAGTACCTCAGCGACACTGGGATCTCCCGCGAGCTCCACCCGCAGCACCAGCGTGTTCACGAAGAACCCGACCAGCTCATCCAGCGCCGGATCACGGCGTCCGGCGATCGGAAACCCCACCGCTACATCAGAACTCGCGCTGAGCTTAGAGAACAGCACTGCAAGTGCCGCCTGCACGACCATAAAACTGGTGGCGTTGTGTTCGCGCGCCAGACGATTGACGCGCTGTTGCAGATCTGCCGGCCAGTTCACATCGAGTCGGGCACCGCTTTGGTCGGCGACCAAAGGGTAGGGGCGATCGGTCGGCAGCATCAGACGTTCCGGCATACCGGCCAGTGTTTTCTCCCAGAACTCCAGCTGCCGGGAGATCCGGCTGTCGCCGTCATCGAGTACACCCAATTGTGCACGCTGCCATAACGTGTAATCGGCGTATTGGACCGCCAACGGCTTCCAATCGGGAGCCTGTCCTACGCATCGGCGCGCGTAGGCCACGCCCAGGTCGGTCACCAACGGCGTCATCGACCAACCGTCTGCGGCGATATGGTGCACCACCGCCACGAGTACGTGCTCGTCGTCAGCGATGCGGAAAAGCCGTGCCTTAATTGGGATCTCGGTCGCAAGGTCGAAACTGTGCCGCACCGATTCCGCGATCGACTCTTCCAGCCGGTCCGCCGGCCATTCGGCGGCGTCCGCGACATCCCAGCTGAATTCAATCTCTTCGACCGCCACGACCAGCTGCTGCGGTTTTCCGTCCACCGCCGGGAACATCGTGCGCAGACTCTCGTGACGGTCCACCACGTCCACGAACGCTGCGCCGAGCGCCTCTGCATCCAGCGGCCCCCGTAGGCGCAGCCCCACAGCCAGGTTGTACACCGGTGAAGGGCCGTGCAGTTGGTCGATGAACCATAGCCTGCTCTGCGCAAATGACAGCGGCAGCGACGCCGGTCGCACGGCAGCGACCAAGGGCTGCAGTCGACGATCGTCCCCACCGATCAGGAGCATCAACTGCGCGACCGTGGGGGCGTCGAACACCGCGCGCTCGTCCAGGCCCGCATCCATGGATCGGTTGAGCGCGGCGACCAAGCGCATCGCCAGCAGTGAATCACCACCCAGGTCGAAGAACGAATCGTCGACGCCTACGCGGTCCAGACCCAGTATTTGAGCATAGATCCCGGCCAGGATCTCCTCGGTGGGACTGACCGGGGCCCGGTACTGATCGACGCAGTGATATTCCGCTGCCGGTAGTCCGCTCTTGTCGAGTTTTCCGTTGACGGTCAAGGGGAAACTCGGCAGCGCGACCACCGCGGCGGGCACCATGTAGGTCGGCAACCTGTCGGCCAGTGCGGCGCGCAACTCCACGGGGTCGGCAGTACCGATGATGTAGGCGACCAACCGTCTATCGCCCGGACGGTCCTCCCGGGCAATCACCACGGCCTGCTCGACGCCATCGAGAACCGTTAATACCGACTGTATTTCACCAAGTTCGATCCGATGGCCACGGATCTTTACCTGCTGGTCGGCACGGCCCAGATATCGCAGTTGTCCATCGGTTCCCCAACACACCAGGTCTCCGGTGCGGTACATCCTGGCGCCCGATTCTCCGAATGGACAGGCCACAAAACGGGTGGCGGTCAGGGGGGCCCTTCCCAGATAGCCACACCCCAAGGCCGCACCGGCCACGTACAACTCGCCGACCACATCAACCGCCACCGGCTGCATCCAGTCATCCAGAACCGCGAATGCGAGATGTTCCAGGGGTACACCGATCGGGCTGTCCGACCCGTCGGCGTCCTCGGCGGTGATCTCACGGAACGAGGCATGCACCGTCGTCTCGGTGATCCCGTACATGTTGATCAATCGGGGCGATCGCGGATGGTCCTCGAACCACGCCTTCAGCCGGTTCGGCTCCAGAGCCTCCCCACCGAAGACGACCACCGCCGGAGCGAGTTGACTTCCCCGCGGCCTGCTCGTGTCCACGGTCTGTAACGCATAGAACGCTGACGGAGTCTGACTCAACACACTGACCTGCTCATCTACCAGCAAGTCGTGGAACTGCTCGGGTGAACGCACCACCGAATCCGAAACCACTACCAGCCGCCCGCCATGCAGCAGAGCGCCGAAGATCTCCCACACCGAGAAGTCGAAAGCCAGCGAATGGCACTGTGACCAAACTTGTCCCGGTAACAACTGAAGATTCGCGTCAATGGCTCGGATCAGTCGGGTCACGTTGTGATGCGCAATGGCAACACCTTTCGGAACGCCAGTGGTTCCCGAGGTGTAGATCACGTAGGCGATATCCTCGCCGCTGAGCACCGCCGATGTTGGCCCTTCGCCAACCGCGCCGGTCTCGGCGTTCGCCGGCACGTCGCCCACATCGAGGACCACTAACCCGCGACCGTCCAGACGGTGCGCCAGATCGCCGGTGGTCACCGCGAGCACCGGCGATGCATCGGTCAGTACGAACTCCAGCCGCGCGTCGGGCACCGCGGGATCAATCGGCACGTAAGACGCACCGGCCTTCAGCACCCCCATGATGGCCACGACCGCCTCGACCGATCGTGAGAACAGCAGAGCCACGCGCTGGCCCGGCCGCACGCCATGTGCAACAAGCCAGTGTGCCAACCGATTCGAAGCCTCGTCGAGCCCGCGATACGACACGTGGCTGCCGTCGCAACTCGCCGCGACCGCACTGGGGTGGCGCGCCACCTGCTCGGCGAACAACTCCGGAATCGACGCCGAGGTCACGGGGCGATCCAGCGCCGCACGATTACCCCACGCATCCAGCTCTGTGCGCTCATATGTATCGCCCAGATCCATGGACAACAAGCGCCTGGTGGCATCGGCCTTCACTATTGCTGTACCTCCCCCGTCATCGCCTCCAGCACCCGCTGGAACCTCTCGACGATCTTCTGTACCCGGCCCACACCGAACAGTCCGGTATCGAATTCGACCCGCAGGAACAGTTCGCTTCCGGGCATGGCCTGCAGGGTCAGCGGGTAGTGGTTGTACTCGCGGCCAATGACTTCGGTGATCGCCAACCCGTCGGCCATGGATGCCGCCACTGCCTCCACCGGATAGTTCTGGTAGACGAACAGCGTGTCGAACAACTGCTCGTGACCGCTGGCATGGTGTATCTCGCTGAGAGCCAGGTGCTGGTGGTCAAGGGTGGCGCTGTGCCGCCGCTGCAGATCGCCCAACAGGTCGGCAATAGTGGTATCGGGCGTGATCGTTGCCCGCACCGGCACGGTGTTGATCAATAGCCCAACCATGGAATCCGCGCCTGCCACCTCCGCCGATCGCCCCGAGACCGCAACCCCGAATGCGACATCGTGCCGGCCCGTCAGCCACATCAGCACCTGCGCCCAGGCAGCCTGCAGCACGGTGTTGACAGTGGTGTGTTCCGAGCGCGCCAATTCGGTAACGGCCCTTGTCGTCTCGGCAGGCAGCCGGTACGTCTCGGTGGCACGCGGTCCCGGTGTGGTCCTGCCCCGGGGCGCGACCAGTGCGGGGGTGTCAAAACCCGCAAGCACATCACACCAGGCTTGCCGTGCGCCCTCGATGTCTCGATCAGCCAGCCACGTGACGAACCTGCGGTACGACCCGGCAGCAGGGAGACGCTGCCCGTAGTAGCTCGCGAAGATCTCCCGCAGCAGGATGGGCAGCGACCAGCCGTCGAGCACGATGTGGTGGTAGGTCAGGACGAATCGATGCGCGTTATCGGATAGGTGAATCAAGGCCGCCCGGAATGCGGATTGCTGGATCAGGTCGCAGACCGATACACGTTCGGCGGCACACAGCTCCCGCAGTCTCGTGTCGATATCCGTTCTTTCCGTGCGCATATCAACGTACTGCCAGGGCACACTGGGTTCTGCCGGGATGACCTGCACCGGTTCGTCGAACCGTTTGTCGAAGCGGGCCGCCAGGTTGGGATGCCGGTTGATCACCGTGCATACCGCCTCGCGTAACCGGTTGGAATCGAGCGGGCCCGTCACGGTGACATCGAGTTGCATGGCATAGACGTCGTCCTGGTTTCCGCGAGTCGCGTTGGCCTGGAACAACAGTCCCCGCTGCAGGGGTGTCAGCGGCAGCACATCGGCGATCGGATGATCTCGAGCGAGCTCATCGATCTCCAGCTGGGTAAGCCGGGCGGGGGTGATGTCGGACGGTGTAAGACCGCCGCCGCCACCACGCACATGTGCGCAGATCCCGGCCAAGGCGTCGAACCATAGCCGGTTAAGTCGGCCGACCTGGGCGTCGTCCAACGCCGAGGGGGCCCATGTCCAGTTGGCATAAAGACTCGGACCGGAATCTGTTTCGACGGTGCTCGCGTTGAGTTCCAGCGTGTGAGCCAGCGGCATGGGTATTGCGGCAGCCGCGGCGGACACCGCCGCGCCGCCGGGACAGACCTGCCAGAGCTCTGAAGTGGACACGGACTGCGCGGTGTCGGCCGCACCAAGTCTGCCGAGGTAGTTGAATCCGATGGTCGGATCCGACCCGGATAGGTCAACGTCCGGATTGAGGTAGCGCAGCAGTCCGTACGTCATGCCTTCGGGCAGCGCACGCAGTTGTTCCTTGGCGTACTTCACCACCTGCCCGAGCGCCTGATCTCCGGCCACGATCTGTTCCCAGCGCAACCCACCCACGGATCGTCCGACCTGCCCCGCAACACTCAATGCCACCGGGTACTTAGTGGTGAACCAGCCCACAGTGCGCGACAGATCGACGTTGGGCCCGGTGTCCCCCAGTTCCTCGACGCGGCCATGTCCCTCGACATCGATGCCGACCGGCAAGGTGATACCCAGGAACTCCGTCAATGCCAACGCATACGCGATGAGCAGTATGTCTTGAACCCCAGCGTGGAACGCTGCCGGAACCTCCCCGAGGAGCGCGCGGGTCGTCTCAACATCCAGTGACTCCGTGAGATGCCCAGCGGCAGCGTACGTGTCCAGGCCGGCCCGCACCGAGGGCAGTGCCGACGGCGTTGCCAGCACTCGGCGCCAGCGATCTGCCTGGTCCACAACGGTCTTGGCGTGCGCATAATCGTCGACCAGTGCGGCCCAGCGGCCGAAGGAGGTTCCCGTTGTCGGCAGCGTAAAGGATTGCCCGTGACGATGCTGGGCCCAAGCGATGTTGAGATCTTCAAGCAGAATCCGCCAGGACACCGCGTCGACGGAGAGATGATGAATAGTCAAGACCAGCTGGTTCGTGGATGTCACCCATAGCGCGCTGACCATCTCCCCGGCAGACGGATCCAACCGCGACCGGGCTGCCGTCAACGCCTCGTCCGACAATGCCTCCACGGAACTCAGATACGCTGATAGTGAAGGCTTTTCGGGAACATGAAGAGCCCAACCCTGCGCATCGTCAACCTGCACGCGTAGTCGCAACATGGCGTGCCGGTCAAGCAGGGCACCCAAGACCATCGCCACATCGGACTCAGTGACTCCCGGCGGGGCTTGGATCACTACCGTCTGGTTGAACTGGTCGATCGGGCCGCCAGTCCTTTCGATCTCACGGAGCCACCGCATGATCGGAGTCGCGGGCACCGGCCCGATACCCTCGTCCGCCGGGCCCACGTCGTGGCTAGACAATCCGACGACCTGGGCCAGCCGCGCCACAGTCTGTTCCACGAAGATGTCGCGCGGGCGACATGTCACACCGCACGCGCGTGCCCGGGCAACAACCTGCATGGACAAAATGCTGTCTCCACCCAGGTCAAAGAACGAGTCATCGACTCCAACTCGATCGAGCCCGAGCACTTGGGCGTAGATGCCTGCCAGCGTCTCCTCGATCGCATCGGCCGGGGCACGGTACCGATCGATGTCCTGATACTCCGGCACCGGCAACGCGCGAGTGTCCAGCTTGCCGTTCACCGTCAAGGGCAACGCGTCCAGGACGACGATCACGCTCGGGATCATGTATCCGGGAATGTTGTCTGCCAATCTATTTCGGAGTGCGACCGAGTCCACCGCACCCTTCTCCGATTCGGTGACATAGCCGACAAGCCGCCTGATACCTGGTTGGTCCTCGCGGGCGACCGCCACCGCCTGAGATACCTCCGCCAGGGCGGACAAAGCGGTCTGCACCTCGCCGAGCTCGATGCGGTACCCGCGGATCTTCACCTGATCATCGGCGCGCCCGAAATACTGCAGCTGTCCATCGGAACGCCAGGTCACCAGATCGCCGGTGCGGTACATACGCGCACCGCGCTCGCCGAATGGGCAGGCCACAAAGCGTGATGACGTCAGCCCCGGCCGGCCCAGGTAGCCGCAGGCCACACCATCACCGGCCACATACAACTCGCCGACCACGCCGACCGGCACCTGACGTAACCACTCGTCGAGCACGAACAGCGCCGAGGTCGCAACGGGCGCACCGATCGGCGCGGCGCCCGACCCTGCTTTCAACGGTGCACTCATCGACGCGTACACCGTGATTTCGGTGGGGCCATAGGCGTTGATCACCGTACGCCCAGGTGCCCAGCGATCCACTACCTCACCCGGGCAGGCCTCACCGCCGAGAAGCAGCGCAATCGAGTCCAGCCCATCCGCCGGCAATGCCCCAGCCGCAGAGGGAGTCTGGGTGAGCACGTTGACCCGCTCGCTGACCAACAGTGCGTGGAATTCCTCGGGTGCACTAACGACGGACTCGGGCACTATCACCAGACGTGCGCCATCGAGCAACGCGGCCCAGATCTCCCACACCGAGAAATCAAATGCGTAGGAATGACACTGAGTCCACACCTGGTCCGGTGGCAGGCAGGCGGGCCTCGAGCGCGCCAGGTGGGTCAGATTGCGATGCGTAACGGCCACACCCTTGGGTACCCCGGTGGTTCCCGAGGTGTAGATGAGGTAGGCGATGTCCTCGGGAGCCGCGGCACGCAGTGCATTACCAAGTTCGTCGTCCGCCAGGGTGTCATCGAGACCGGACATATCGCCGACATCGATGACCACCAACCCGCGACCGTCCAACCGCTCGGCCAGACCGCCGGTGGTCATCGCGACGACGGGCGCCGCGTCGGCCAACATGAACTCCATCCGGGCCGCAGGCGCCGCCGGGTCGATCGCGAGATATGCCGCACCGGACTTCAGTACTGCCAGCATGGAGACGATCGCTTCGGCGGATCGCTCCATCAGCAGCGCAACGCAACCTCCAGGCCCCGCACCCTGCGCGATTAGCATGTGCGCCAATAGATTTGCAGCGCCGTCGACTTGCCGATATGTCATCGAACGTACGCCGTCGGTGATCGCGACCGACTCGGGTGCGCGCGTCACCTGCTCGCCGAATAACTCGGGGACCGACACCGGAGCACTTCCCGTTCGGCACAACATCGCTCGATTACCCATCACGTCAAGGCGAGTGTGTTCCTCACTATCAACCACATCGATCGATGACAGATGCTGATCCACATCGGCGGTCATCGCCACCAGCACCCGTTCGAACCGATTGATCAGTGTTTCGATGCTGGCCCGGTCAAATACATCGGTGCGGAACTCCACCGTCCCGCCGATTCCGGCAGGATCACCAGTGTGCGTGCGGCGTTCGGCCATGGAGAAGCTCAGGTCCATGCGGGCGGTCTGGGTGTTCGCCGCCATCTGGGTCACCGTTAGATCACCAAGTGCCAGTCCTGGTCCGGTCTCGCCGCCACCTTGTCCGGGGACGTTCTGCCAACCCAGCGCCACCTGGACCAGCGGGTGATGGGTCAATGACCGAGTGGGATTGAGCCGATCGACGAGCACTTCGAAAGGCACGTCCTGGTTTTCGTAGGCAGCCAGGCTCCGTCCTCGCACCTGGGCAAGCAGCTCTGCCACCGTCGGATCACCAGCCAAGTCCACCCGTAATACCAGGGTGTTGACGAAAAATCCGATCAGCTCATCGAGAGCAGGGTCGCTGCGCCCTGCAATCGGGAATCCGACGGCGACATCAGTGCTTCCACTGAGCTTGCCCAGCAGCAGCCCGAGGGCGGCCTGCAGCACCATGAAGCTGGTCGCGTTGTGTTCCCTTGCCACCCTGGCGATCTGCTGCTGTAGCGTGACAGGCCAGTCCAGGGACACGGTGTCGCCCCGCTGGTCCGCAGCCGGCGGGTAGGGCCTGTCGGTGGGCAGCTCGATGCGCTCGGGCATGCCCGACAGCGCCTCCTGCCAGTGCGCCACCTGCGTCGCTATGCGGCTGCCACCGTCATCAAGATCACCCAGTTCGGTGCGCTGCCACAGCGTGTAGTCGACGTATTGGACCGCCAAGGGTGCCCATCCGGGGGCCTGGCCCGCGGACCGGCTGGCGTAGGCCACTCCCAGATCGGCTACCAGCGGCGTGATCGACCAGGCGTCCGCTGCAATGTGGTGTACAACCGCGGCCAGCACATGTTCGTCACCGGTGATGCGGAAAAGCTGTGCTTGCAATGGTATTTCGGTGGCCAGGTCAAATGTGTGGCGCGCCGCCTCACCGATGGCCGCCTGCAGTTGCACGGCCGACCAACCGGTGGCATCGACGACGTGCCAGCCGAACTGCGCGTGCTCGGATGGCAGGATCCGCTGCTGCGGCACTCCCGCTGCCGCCTGAAACAGCGTGCGCAGACTCTCGTGGCGGGCCACCACATCGGCCAGCGCCGCGCTCAGCGCGTCGACATCCAGATTCCCGCTGATCCGAAGAGCCGTCGCCATGTTGTAAACCGGTGAGGGCCCTTGCAATTGGTCCAGGAACCACAACCGAGACTGGGCAAACGACAGTGGAACCTCCGCGGGACGCTCGACCGCGACCAACGGGGAGACGGTGTGCGACTTTCCGGCGATGCGCGGTGCCAATTGGGCCACGGTGGGCGCCTCGAACACGGTACGCACCGAGATGGCGGTATCTAAGTCGGCGTTGATCGCGGCGATCAGACGCATCGCGGACAGCGAGTCCCCACCCAGATCAAAGAAGGAGTCGTCGACTCCGACACGTTCGACGTCCAGCACCCGTGCGTAAATTCCGGACAGGATCTCCTCGGTAGGAGTGCTGGGCGCACGGTAGCGATCGATGTCGTGATACTCCGGTGCGGGCAAGGCGCGGGTGTTGAGCTTGCCGTTGGTGGTCATCGGCAACGTCTCGAGTACGACTACCGCAGCCGGAACCATGTAGGCCGGTAGCTGCTCGGCCAACTGGGTGCGCAACTTGGCAGGGTTCGTTGTTCCGGTTACGTAGCCGACCAGACGCTTGTCTCCGGGGCGGTCCTCGCGGGCGATCACCGCTGCGCGCTCGACGCCGTCCAACCCCGCCAATACCGTCTGGATTTCGCCGAGTTCGATGCGGTATCCGCGAATCTTGACCTGCTGATCGGCACGGCCCACGTACCGCAGTTGCCCGTCGCCGTCCCAACGCGCCAGATCACCGGTCCGATACATCCGCTGCGGCGCTGTTCCCGCGCCGACAAAAGGGCACGCCACAAAGCGTGAGGCCGTCAAACCGGTCCGGCCCACATACCCGACGCCCACACCCCGACCAGCGATGTATAACTCGCCGACCACACCGGGTGGTACCGGACGTAACGCGCCGTCCAGCACGAACATCGCCGCGCCCTGGACCGGCACACCGATCGGGGGCGCCCCCGTGCCGACCGCCAAAGACGCTGTCCTGGAGGCACAAATTGTGGTCTCGGTCGGCCCGTAGGCGTTGACCATCAGCCGTCCGGGGGCCCAGCGGTCCACCACCTCACCCGGGCAAGGCTCACCGGCCACCAACAAAGACACCGATCCCAAGGACTCGGGCGCCAGCATCGCGACGGCGGAGGGGGTCTGGCTCAAGGCGCTGACCTGTTCGTCCACCAATAGAGAGGTGAGGTCTTCTGGTGATCGCGTCACCGGCTCCGGCACGACCACCAGCCGGCCTCCGTGCAGCAGCGCTCCCCAGATCTCTTCGACCGATGCGTCGAAGGCATAGGAGTGCCACTGCGTCCAGACCCCGCCCGCCAGGAAGGTTTCTTGTGTCCCTAACAACTGGGTCACGTTGTGGTGCGTGATCGCAACGCCTTTCGGCACGCCGGTGGTGCCCGAGGTGTAGATGATGTAGGCGATATCGTCCGGGCTGGGTGTCTGTCGTATCGACTCCGCGGCAGGGGCGACGCAATCAGCGCTATCGCAGATGTCCATAACCACTAGGTCATAACCGGCCATCCGATCGGCCAGCCCCGCTGTTGTCAGTGCGGCGACCGGTGCAGCATCGACGAGCATGAACTCGATCCGCGCGTCGGGCAGCGCCGCGTCGATCGGCAGGTACGCGGCCCCGGTCTTGAGCACAGCCAGCATGGCAACGATCGCTTCCGCGGAGCGCTCCGCCAGCAGCGCTACACATCCGCCCGGTCGCACACCATGTGTGGTGAGGCGGTGCGCCAACCGATTTGCGGCATCATCGAGTTCCCCGTAGGTCATGCCGCGTCCGTCGAAACTGATCGCGACAGACTCCGGCGTGCGCATGGCCTGTTCGGCGAACAACGCCGGAATTGACATCGGGAGCGGTGCCGGGGCCGCCAAAACCGCCCGGTTGCCCCAGTCGTCGATACGGGCGTGTTCTGGCTCGTCCAGCAGATCAATGGCCGAAAGTCGCTGGGCGGTATCGGCTGTCATCGCCGCCACGACTCGCCGCCACCGTTCGACCAATGTTTCGATGCTGGACGTGTCGAACACGTCCGTATCGACGAGATACCGGCGGGTTCACCGGCTTGGGTCCAGCGCTCTCCCAACGAGAACGTCAGGTCCATCCGGGCGGTCTGGGTGTCCACGGTCAGCGGGGAGACCTGTAGATCACCAAGACGCAGTCCGCCAGCTGGGCCGGTGTCTTGCCACGGCAGGTTCTGCCAGGCCAACGCGACCTGCACGAGCGGGTGGTGGGTCAGGTTCCGGACGGGATTGAGCCGCTCCACCAGGACCTCGAAGGGAACGTCCTGATGCTCATACGCTGCCAGGCTGCTCTGCCGCACCTGCGCCAACAACTCTGCCACGGTGGGGTCACCGGCCACATCGACGCGCAGCACCAGGTTGTTGACAAAGAATCCCACCAGCTCGTCCAGTGCCGGGTCGCGGCGCCCAGCGATCGGGAAACCCACGGCCACATCGGAAGTTCCGCTGATCCGGGAAAGCAGCACGGCCAGCGCGGCCTGCATCACCATGAAGCTGGTCGCTCCGTGCTCACTCGCCGCCGCGCGCACTTGCTGCTGTAATTCGGCCGGCCACTGGACCAGCACGGTGGCGCCGCGCTGATCGGCTACCGGTGGATACGGCCGATCGGTGGGCAGCGCCACCCGATCAGGGAGACCCGCCAGGGCGTCTTCCCAATAGGACAACTGCGCGGCGATGGCACTGTTGCTGTCGTCGAAATCGCCCAGCTGCGCACGCTGCCACAGCGTGTAATCCGCATACTGCACCGCCATCGGCTCCCAATCGGGAACTGTGCCGCCGCATCGGCTCGCGTACGCCACGCTCAGATCACGCACCAGCGGGGTGAGGGACCATCCGTCAGCAGCAATGTGATGTACCACGGCCACCAACACGTGCTCGTCCGCGGTAACGCGGAAAAGCGTAGCCCGCAAAGGAATTTCGACGGCGAGGTCAAAACTGTGACAAGCCGCGGATGCCACGGCCTCGTCCAGTCGGCTCTGCGACCAGGTCGTGGCATCAACAACATCCCAGCCGAACTCTGCCTCGTCCGCGGGCATCACCACCTGCCGAGGAACTCCATCGGGCGCCTCGAAGCGTGTGCGGAGGCTTTCATGTCGGCCGATCAGGTCTGCCAGCGCCGCACCCAGTGCACTGGTATCCAGGCACCCATGTAGCCGCAGACCCACCGGCATGTTGTAAACCGGTGAGGGGCCTTGTAGTTGATCGACAAACCACAATCGATTTTGGGCGAACGAGAGTGGAATGACCGAAGGACGATCTTGCGTCACCAACGGCTCCAGCCGACCCGTGCCCGCCCCGATACGCGGGGCCAACTGGGCAACGGTGGGCGCTTCGAAGACCGCGCGCGCGGAAAGATCGGTATCCAGGTTGGCATTGATCGCCGCAACCAGACGCATGGTGGAGACCGAATCGCCGCCGAGGTCAAAGAAGGAGTCGTCAACTCCCACACGTTCCACATCGAGGACGCGGGCGAAGATTCCGGCGAGAATCTCTTCGACCGCCCCTGCTGGAGCCCGATATTGCTCGACATCCTGGTAATCCGGTGCCGGTAGTGCCCGCGTATCAAGCTTGCCGTTGACCGTCATCGGCAATGTCTGCAGAGACACCACCGCGGCGGGCACCATGTAACCCGGCAGCCGATCGGCCAACGCGTTGCGTGCGGTGACCGCATCGGCGCTCCCGGTGATGTAACCGACCAGGCGCTTGTCTCCGGGGCGGTCCTCGCGGGCGATTACCGCCGCCTGCTCCACACCTGCCAGCGCGGCCAGTGCCGACTGGATTTCACCGAGTTCGATACGGTACCCGCGAATCTTGACCTGCTCATCGGCGCGGCCCAGGTAGTCCAGCTGCCCGTCGGCGCGCCAACGCACCAGGTCGCCGGTGCGGTACATGCGTGTTCCGGGCTCACCGAACGGGCAGGCCATGAACCTCGACGCGGTGAGGCTCGAGCGTCGCCAATACCCTATGCCGACCCCCGCACCGGCCAGGTACAACTCACCGACCACACCCGCAGGCACCGGTCGCAGCCATTCGTCCAACACGAAGAACGCCGCCCACGCCGTCGGCGAACCGATCGGCGGTGCCGCCTCTCCTGCGGAGAGGGGTGCGCTGGCGCACAACCACATCGTGGTCTCCGTGGGGCCATAGACGTTGACCATGACCCGGCCCGGCGCCCAGCGATCCACCAATGCAGGTGGGCAAGGCTCTGCGCCGATGACCAATGACGCCGCCTCCAGACCATCCACGGGCAGCATCGACACCGCCGACGGAGTTTGCGTCAGCACCGTCACCTGTTCGCGCACCAGCAGCTCATGGAACTCCTGCGGCGAGCGGGCGACCGTTTCGGGCACCACCACCAGCCGTCCCCCGTGCAGCAGGGCTCCCCAGATCTCCCACACCGAGAAGTCGAACGCGTAAGAGTGGAACTGCGTCCACACCTGTTCCGGCCCGAGCGGCACCCCGATCCGCAGCGAGTGGAATAGCTGAGTCACGTTCCGCTGGCTAACCGCAACGCCTTTGGGCAGTCCGGTAGTGCCCGAGGTGTAAATGATGTGTGCCATGTCATCCGGGGCCGGACCCGGCAGAGGGGTACTCGGCTGGGCGGCGACCGCCGGGTCATCGACATCGAAGACTGCCAGGCCGTGCCCACTGAAGCGATCGAGGAACGCCGTCGCGGTGACGGCGACGATGGGCCCAGCGTCAGACAGCATGAACTCCACACGAGCCTGTGGCAGCGCCGGGTCGATCGGCAGATAGGCCGCGCCGGTCTTGAGTACTGCCAAGATCGCCACGACCGCCTCGGCGGAACGCGAGAACATCAATGCCACCCGCTGGCCAGGGCCGACCCCTCCACCAATAAGCAGGTGCGCCAACCGGTTCGCCGACTCCTCCAGCTCCCTATACGTCAAGGTCCGGTCGCCGCATACCAGCGCCACCGCCTCCGGAACACGCCCCGCCTGAGCGGCAAACAGCTCCGGCACTGTCCCCGACTCGGGGAGATCGGTCAGCACGGTCCGGTTGCCCCACCGCTGCAGACGGGTGTGCTCGGTTCTGTCCAACATCTGCAACGAGGACAACGACCGACCTGGCTCGGCCGTCATCGCTACCAGCACCGCCTCCATCCGGCGGGCGAGGGCTTCGATCTCAGCCGGTTCGAAGACTGCGGTGTCGTATTCGATACGCAGACGCAGTTCCTCACCGGGTATCGCTTGCATCGTCAGCGGATAATCGGTCGATTCGTGGGTGGTGATCTCGGCGATGCTGATCCCGTCAGCACCTGACAGTGCGCCGCCGTCGACCGGGTAATTCTCAAACACGAACAGGGTGTCAAAGAGTCGATCATGGCCAACGACTCGGTGAATCTCACTGAGTGAGAGATGTTGATGCTCAAGCGTCTTGGCGTGGGAACGGGTCAACTGATCGAGCAGATCAACCGTGGTCGTCCGCGCGGCGATGTCCGCACGCACCGGTACCGTGTTGATCAGCAAGCCCACCATCGACTCTGCGCCCGCTACGTCGATCGGCCGTCCGGACACCACGGTGCCGAAGGCAACGTCGTGCTGGCCGGTCAACCCGGTGAGCAGTAGCGCCCAGGCGCCCTGCAGCACAGTGTTGACGGTGGTGTGCTGCGATCGCGCCAACTCTCCAACTGCCCGGGTCGTATACGCGGGCACTCGATACATACGCATCCCCCGGCGCCCCGGAACGGACTTCTGCGACGGGGCGACAAGAGTTGGTGTGTGGAAACCCGACAGCACCTCACCCCACGCGGCGTGCGCAGCGGCCTGATCCCGATCGGCCAGCCAGCTGATGAAGCTCCGGTACGGCGTGGCGGTGGGCAACCGGTGCCCGCGATAACTGGCGAAGATCTCCTGCAACAAGATCGGCAACGACCAGCCGTCGAGGACGATGTGGTGATTAGTGAGTACAAATCGGTGCCGATCCTGTGCGGTGCGGATCAAAGCCACCCGGAAGGCCGGCGGATCGGCCAAATCGCACACGGCGGCACGTTCAGCGGAACACACCCGCTGGACTTGCCCTTCGGTTTCGGCACTGAGGAATTCGATCTCGGTGTCGATACCAAGATCGACATATTGCCAGCCCGCGGTGGGATCCACGGGGATGATCTGCACCGGCTGGTCGAACTGCCCGCAGAATCTGGCTGCCAGGTGTGGGTGGCGGGCCACCACTGTTTGCACCGCATCATGTAGACGATGCCGGTCGAGTGGTCCGTTGATCGCGATGTCCAACTGCACCACGTACAGATCCTCGGGCCCACCACCCGTACCGCTGTGAAAGATCAGGCCCTGCTGTAATGCACTCAATGGCAGTACATCTGCTATGCGGTACTGCTGCTCTAGCACATCGAGCTGCCGCTGGCTCAGTAGAGCCGGCGCGATATCCGACGGGGTCAGTCCACCCCCACCGCGTCGCACGTGCGCGCAGATGCCGACCAGAGCGTCGAACCACAGTTGGCTCAAACGGGTGGCCTGAGCATGGTCGAGCACTGACGATGCCCACGTCCAGTTGGCTTGCAGCCGTGGCCCGGTACCGGTGTCAAGGACGCCGGCATCGAGTGCCACGGTATGGGTCAACGGCATCGGAATTGCCGCGGCGGCGCCGGTCGACGACATGCTTTGGGCGGCGATCCGCCACATACCATCGGATGATTCGGTGCCCGTGCCGCCGAGCCGGCCCAAATAGTTGAACGCGATCGCCGGGTCGGCGGTCTCCAAGTCGATGTCTGGGTTCAGGTAACGCAGCAGGCCGTAGCTCAGTGCATCCGGCAGTGACCGAATCTGCTCCTTGGCGTCCTTGATCACCGCACCCAACGACACATCACCGGACACCACCTGCGACCAGGACAGATCACCCAACGCCAACGCCACTGGATACTTGGCTGTGAACCACCCCACCGTGCGCGACAGATCAACTCCAGCGGCAAGATCCTCATGGCGTCCATGTCCCTCGACGTCGATGCCGACCGGCGCGGCCCCGGTACCCGAGAATTCCGCCACCGCCAGACCAAGTGCGATCAGCAGGATGTCTTGTGGCCCCGCATGAAACGCGGAAGGAACCTCGCCAAGAAGCGCTCTGGTGCTTGTGCTATCCAGCGACACCGACAGTTGTCCGGCATTCTCGTAGGTGTCGATCCGGGGGCGTGCCACCGGTAACACCGCAGGCGTCTGTGCCACCCGTCGCCACGCCAGCGCTTGCTGCTCGACCTCGGGACTGCGCGCATGCACATTCAACAGCTCGGCCCACCGCCGGAACGACGTCCCCGTGCGGGGCAGCGCCACGGGCTGCCCACCGCGGTGCTGCGCCCACGCAATGTTGATATCTTCCAAAAGAATTCGCCACGACACCCCATCGACGGCGACGTGATGCACGATCAGAACCAGCTGTGCCTTCGAGGCCGCCCACAGCGCGTTCACCATGAGCCCTGCCGCCGGGTTCAGCCGCGACCGCGCCGCAACCACCGCCTCATCGGACAACGCATCCGCCACATGCAGGCACTCTCGCGCCAGAACCGAGCCCGGCTCGGTCACCGTCAAAGACCATCCGCCCATGCCGTCGTCTTCGACGCGGATACGCAGTGCCGCATGACGATCCAGCAAGGCCTGCAGCACGGTCACGACGTCGGTCTCGGTGACATCGGCGGGAGCCTGCAGCAGTACCGCCTGATTGAACTCGCCGATTGGGCCGTCAATATCATTCAGCCACCGCAAGATTGGGGTGGCTGGAACCGGCCCAACTCCTTCATCGATCGGTCCGCAGGTGTCTGTGGCCACGTCGACAACACGCGCCAACCGGGCAACACTCTGCTCAACGAAGACATCCCGCGGCCGGCACACCAAGCCTGCCATCCGGGCCCGTGAGACCACCTGCATAGACAGAATGCTGTCGCCACCCAGATCGAAGAATGAATCGTCGACGCCGACCCGCTCCAGGCCCAGCACCTGAGCGTAGATATCCGCGAGAACCTCTTCGACGGCGTCCTCCGGGGCGCGATACCGTTCGTGGTCAAGGTAATCGGGAGCCGGAAGAGCACGCGAGTCGAGCTTTCCGTTGACCGTCAACGGCATGGTGTCCAAGACCATGATCGCCGCGGGCACCATGTAGACCGGCAGACGGGCGGCCATCGCGTGACGCAGCTCGCCAGGATCGGCAGTGCCGGTGATGTAACCCACCAAACGCTTGTCCCCCGGCCGATCCTCGCGTGCGATCACCACGGCCTGCCCGACATCGCCGAGGGCCGCCAAAATGGCCTGTACCTCGCCAAGTTCGATGCGATGACCACGGATCTTGACCTGCTCATCGGCCCGCCCGCGATAGTGCAACTGCCCGTCCGATCCCCAGCACACCAAGTCCCCGGTGCGATACATCCGCTGCGCCCGCGTCCCCGCGCCGACAAATGGACAGGCCACAAAGCGGGACGCGCTCAAGCCGGTCCGGCTCACATAGCCGTAGCCCAATCCCGCACCGGCCACATACAGTTCACCGATCACACCGGCCGGGACCGGACGCAGCCATTCGTCGAGCACAAAGAGCGCGGCTCCGGGCACGGGCGAACCGATCGGCACACCCTGCCCGGCTTGTAACGGTGCGCTGATTGCCACGCACATCGTGGTCTCGGTGGGACCGTAGGCATTGATCATCACCCTCCCGGGTGCCCACTGATCGACCACTTCCGGCGGGCAGGCTTCACCAACGACCACCAGCGCCGCTGATTCCAGACCTTTGCGTGGTAACACTCGTACCGCCGAAGGTGTTTGAGTGATCACGCCGACGTTCTGACGAACCAGCAATTCATGGAAGTCCTCCGGTGAGTTCGTCACCTCCTCCGGGACGACCACAACCTGTCCGCCCCGCAGCAGCGCACCGAAGATCTCCCACACCGAAACGTCGAATGCCAGAGAATGGGCCTGAGACCACACTCCGGAATGCCGCAGCCCGACGTCGAGCGTCTCGAGCAGCTGCGTCACGTTGTGATGGTTGAGCGCGACCCCCTTGGGCACGCCCGTCGTGCCCGAGGTGTAGATCAGATACGCGATATCGTCCGCGGCCGGCATGGGCAGCGCTCCGCAGAGCTCGGCCGCAACGGAATCGGCATCGAGACTGTCGATATCGATGATCCTCAGTCCATTCCGATCCAGCCGATCAGCCAAATCGGCGGTGGTCACCGCCACCGCCGGTCCGGCATCGGCCAACACGAACTCCAACCGCGCATCGGGCACGGACGGATCGACCGGCAGATACGCGGCTCCGGTCTTGAGAACGGCCAAGATCGCCACAATGGCCTCCGCCGACCGATTCAACAGCAGCGCGACGCACTGCCCCGAGCCCACGCCCTGTTTGATCAGCAAGTGGGCCAATCGATTGGCGGAATCATCGAGTTCGCGGTAGGTCAAGGAACTCACGCCGTGAGTCACCGCGACCGCTTCGGGAGTGCGCGTCACGTGCTCGTGGAAAAGCTCGGGAATCGACACCGGTCGCGGCGCGTTCCTCAGCAGCAACGCGTGGTTGCCCAGTGCGGCAAGACGATCGTGCTCAGCCTCATCAAGGACGTTCACCGACGACAGCCGCATCATCGGGTCTGCCGTCATGGCCGTCAGCACGCGCTGAAGCCGCGCTACCAGCACCGTGATCGATTCGGCGTCAAACACATCGGTGCGGAACTCGACCGTCCCACCGATTCCCGCTGGTTCACCGGACTTCGTTCGGCGTTCGGCGAGCGAGAAGTTCACATCCATTCGGGCTGTGTGTGTTTCCACCGGTATCGAGGTGACACGCAGATCGCCCAGCACCGCGCCGGCCGCTGAATCATTGATGTCTTGCCCGGCGACGTTCTGCCAGGCCAACGCCACCTGAATCAGCGGGTGATGAGACAGGGAACGGGTCGGGTTCAGTCGCTCGACGAGTACCTCGAACGGTACGTCCTGGTGTTCGTAGGCAGCTAGGCTGCGCGCGCGCACCTGCGCCAGAACCTCGGAAACGGTGGGGTCGCCGGTTAGGTCAACCCGCAGCACCAACGTGTTGACGAAGAACCCGACCAGTTCATCGAGCGCTGGATCACGGCGTCCGGCGATCGGGAAGCCCACCGCCACATCGGAACTGGAGCTGAGGTTGGACAATAGCGCCAGCAGCGCCGCCTGCACGACCATGAAGCTGGTCGCGTTGTGTGCACGGGCCACCCGCGCAACCTGCTGCTGCAACTCCACGGGCCAGTCGACCGCGATGGTCGCCCCGTGGTGCTCGGCCACCAGTGGGTACGGCCGGTCCGTGGGCAGGGCGATGCGTTCGGGCATCCCGGTCAACGCCCCTTGCCAGTAGGCGAGCTGCCTCGCGATGCGGCTGTCGCCGTCCTCAAGATCCCCGAATTGCTTACGCTGCCACAGGGTGTAATCGGCATACTGCACCGACAGATCGGTCCAATCCGGAGCCCGTCCCAGGCACCGCGCGGTATAGGCCGCCCCCAGGTCGGCGACTAGCGGGGTGATCGACCAGCCATCGGCAGCGATGTGGTGCACCACCGCAGCGAGCACATGCCTTTCCTCGGCAATACGGAAAAGCGTGGCCCGCAAGGGAATCTCGGTGGCCAGATCAAAGGCATGACGCGACGCCGCATCCATGGCCTGCTGAAGCTGAGCGACGGTCCAGTCTGTCGCGTCGACGATCTGCCAGCCGAAATCAGCACTGCCCGAATCCCTCACCACTTGGCGAGGGATGCCACCGGGCGCGGCGAACACGGTGCGCAAGCTCTCGTGACGCCCCACCACATCGGCCAGCGCCGCACCCAACGCAACGACATCGAGTGCTCCGTCCAGCCGGAACGCAGCCGTCATGTTGTAGACCGGGGACGGTCCCTGCAACTGATCCAGGAACCACAGTCGCGATTGGGCGAAGGACAACGGAACCGTAGCGGGCCGCTCGACTGCCATCAACGGCTCCAGCCGCGCCTCTTCCCCACCAATGCGACCGGACAACTGCGCAGCCGTCGGCGCATCGAATAAGTCGCGCACGGCGATACCGGCGTTCAGCGACTTGTTGATCGCGCTAATCAGACGCATCGCGGACAGCGAATCGCCGCCGAGGTCAAAGAATGAGTCGTCAACACCAACGCGCTCGAGTCCCAGGGCACGAGCGAAGGCGTCGGTCAGGATCTCCTCGGCAGGGCTCGCGGGTGCCCGATAGTGATCGCCATCGATGAATTCCGGTACCGGCAGCGCACGGCGATCAAGCTTGCCGTTGACTGTCAGCGGCACCGCATCTATCGCCACTACAGCGGTCGGCACCATGTAGCTCGGCAGCCGCTCGGCCAGCAATGCCCGTATCTGGCGCGGATCGGCGGTACCGGTGATGTACCCGACCAGACGCTTCTGTCCGGGTTCATCCTCCCGAGCGATGACCGCGGCCTGAGACACTCCGTCGAGTACCGCCAGTGCCGCCTGGACTTCACCAAGTTCGATGCGATATCCGCGAATCTTGACCTGCTCGTCAGCGCGCCCCAGGTAGTGCAGCTGTCCATCCGCACTCCACCGCGCCAGATCTCCGGTCCGATACATGCGCGCACCGGGCTCCCCGAACGGGCAGGCAACAAATCGAGAAGACGTCAAACCTGAACGGCGCCAGTAGCCCAGGCCCACACCGCGGCCCGCGACATATAACTCACCGACCACCCCGGGCGCCACCGGATGCAACCACCCATCCAGCACGAACAGCGCCGCACCCGATACCGGTGCGCCGATCGGCACCGCAGGCCCCGTGGTGAGCGGTTCGCTCAGCGACGCGTACACCGTGGCCTCGGTCGGGCCGTAGGCGTTGATCATCACGCGCCCAGGAGCCCAGCGCTCCACCAGCTCCGGCGGACAAGCCTCTCCCGCCACCACCAGCGCCGTCGAGTCCAGGTCCTGTGGAGAGATCATGCCCGCCGCCGATGGGGTCTGGCTCAACACCGTGACCTGTTCGGCGACAAGCAAGTCGTGCAGGTCTTCGGGCGATGCGGCGACCGGTTCAGGCACCACCAGCAGCCGCGATCCATGCAGCAGTGCACCGAAGATCTCCCACACCGAGACATCGAAGCTGTAGGAATGCCACTGAGCCCATACCTGTCCCGGCTCTGACCGGACGTTGCCACCCAACGAACCGAACAGTCCGGGTACGTTGCGATGCGGTATGGCAACACCTTTGGGGACACCGGTGGTTCCTGAGGTGTAGATGAGGTAGGCGATGTCTTCGGCGGCAGGGCCTGCCAGCTCGGCACTGGGCCCGTCATCGGTGTCCGCCACATCACCGATCTCGACTACGGTGAGTCCAAGCCTGTCCAGCCGGTGCCGCTGCCTCGCGGCGGTAACCCCCAGGATCGGTGTGGCATCGGCCACCATGAACTCAATGCGGGACACCGGTAATGCCGGATCGATCGGAACATACGCCGCGCCAGTTTTCAACACTGCCAGAATCGCCACGATGGCCTCCGCAGAGCGGGAGAACATCAGCGCCACAATCTCGCCCGGGCGCGCCCCCTGTGCCGCCAGGGCGTGCGCAAGCCGGTTGGCGGCCTCGTCGAGTTCTCGATACGTCATCGACCGGCCGTCGAAGGTCACCGCTACCGCGTCGGGGGTGCGGGTGACCTGCTCCGTGAACAACGTCGGAATGGGCTTTGGGTCTGCACGTTTCACCAGGTCTGCCCGGTTACTCCAGCAGTCGAGGCGTGCGTGCGCGGCCTCGTCCAGAAGACTGATCGATGACAACGCCCGTCCTGGCTCGGCAATCATCGCCGCTAGTACCAATTTCAGCCGCTCGACCAACGCTTCCACGGCGGCGAGGTCGAAACTGCCGGTGTCGTATTCAACACGAAGGCCAAGCTCGCGGCCCGGCAGTGCCTGCACAGCAAGCGGGTAATGGTTGGATTCGCGGAAGTCGAATTCAGTAATGGACAAGCCGTCGACGCTCAGCGACCCGGTGACGTCGATCGGATAGTTCTCGAACACCAATAGGGTGTCGAACAGCGCGTCCTGGCCGGTGATGCGATGGATATCGCTCAGTGCCAGGTGCTGATGCTCAAGGGTGTCATTATGAGAATTCTGCAGTTGGTGCAGGAGGTCTGACGTGGTAGTGGTCGGCGTAAGGGTCGCGCGCACGGGCACCGTGTTGATCAGCAGGCCCACCATCGATTCCGCACCCGCGACCTCGGCCGGTCGTCCGGAGACCGTGGTACCGAACGCCACATCGTGCTGGCCGGTCATTGAACTCAGGAGTAGCGCCCACGCGCCCTGGAGCACGGTGTTGGCGGTGGTGTGATGCGAGCGCGCCAGATCACCGAGCGCTCGCGTGGTGTCTTCCGGCAGCCGGAAGGATTCGACACCTCTGCGTCTCAATGTGTCTCGGCTGCTCGGGCAGACCAGTGTGGGGGTGTCAAGACCGGCCAGCACCACACCCCACGCCGTTTGGGCACTCACGCGATTGCGCTCGGTCAACCAGGTGACAAAGCTGCGGTACGGCGTGGACGCGGGCAGCCGTTGCCCAGCGAGGCTGGCGAAGATCTCCCGCATGAGGATCGGCATCGACCAGCCGTCGAGCACGATGTGGTGGGCGGTCAGGACAAAACGGTGCCGGTTTTCAGCGATGCGGATGAGCGCGGCCCGGACAGCCGACTGGTTCGTGAGGTCACAGACTGCGGTGCGTTCGGCGGCACAGATCTGCCGAATCTGCCCGTCGACATCAAAGTCGGCGCCATGCTCGTTGACGAGTTCGAGGTATCGCCAAGGCACTTCGGGGTCGAGGGGAATCACCTGCACTGGGTGCTCGAACTGTTGGCAGAAACGGGCCGCCAGATGCGGGTGTCGTCCGATCACAGTGCGAACGGCGTCGCGGAGACGCTCCGCATCGAGTGCCCCGTTCATGACGATGCTCAGCTGCATCGCGTAGACATCGTCGGACCCCTGTGCCGCGCAGGCATGAAAGAGCAGACCCTGCTGTAAAGCGGTGAGTGGCAATATGTCGGCGATGCGGTGCTGCTGGCTCAGCTCGTCGATCTGCCGCTGACTCAGCGCGGCAGGAGCGATATCCGAGGGGGTTAGTCCGCCTCCACCACGGCGCACATGCGTACAGATGCCGGCCAGCGCGTCGAACCACAGTTGGCTGAGCCTGTCGACTTGTGTGTGATCAAGCACCGAGAGTGCCCACGTCCAGTCGGCGTGCAGGCGTGGGCCGGTATCCGTGTCGACGGTGGCGGCATTGAGCTCAACACTATGCCCGAGTGAAGTTGGCACCATCCCGGCAATGCGTGTCACCGACAGACCCTCGGAACAGATTCGCCACGCGTCGCCCGCGGTTCCACCGAGGCGGCCCAGATAGTTGAATGCTACGACGGGGTCGGGCATTTCGAGGTCGACATCGGTGTTGAGGTAGCGCAGCAGACCGTAGATCACGCCGGACGGATGGCTATGTAGCTGCTCCTTCGCGTCTTTGATCACCGCCCCCAGCTCGGCGTCACCGTCCACCACCTGGGCCCAGCGCAACCCGCCCAATGCCAGCGAGGCCGGATACTTCGCGGTGAACCACCCGACCGTGCGCGAAAGATCGACACTGCGACCGGCGGCTCCCCCCAAATCAGCCAATTCCTCGTGGCGTCCGTGCGCCTCCACGTCGATACCGATGGGCAGACCGCCGCTTCCTGCAAACTCAGCAACCGCCAATCCGAATGCAATCAAAAGGATCTCGTGCACTCCGGTGTGGAAGGCCGCCGGCACCTGGGCGAGCAGTGTGCGCGTAGTCTCGGCGTCCAACGATAGCGAGAGCTGTCCAGCATTCTGGTAGGTATCCGTCTCGGCACACGGTGCCGCCAACGTCGCCGGCACCGACATCATCTGTCGCCACGCCTGTGCTTGTTCCACGGCACTCGGGTTCTGGGCAGCATGGACCAGCAGCTCGGCCCACCGTGCGAATGATGTGCCCGTCGATGGCAGCACGACCGGCGATCCGCCGCGGTATTGGCGCCACGCGATATTCATATCTTCCAACATGATTCGCCACGACACTCCGTCGACGGCCAGATGGTGGACGATCAACACCAGCTGGCTCGCGGAGGTCACCCAGAGCGCACTGAGCATCACTCCCGTGGCCGGATTCAATCGCGACCGCGCTGTCGTCAGCGCCCCATCGGACAGCACATCCACCGAGCGCAAGCACGCGCGCGCATCGACCGCGCCTTCCTCCGGCACGGCTAACGACCATCCGCCTGCGCCGTCATCATCCACACGCAGCCGCAACATGGCATGACGATCGAGCAGGGCCTGCAACATAACCACGGCGTCGTTCTCAGTGACACCCGCAGGCGCCTGGATCAGCGCCGTCTGGTTGAACTCACTGACCGACCCGCCGGTACTCTCAAGGCTCTTCAACCAGAGCATGATTGGTGTTGCCGGCACCGGACCAAGGCCCTCATCGACCGGTTCTTGGATACCGCTGGTCGCGGCGGCTACCCGGGCCAGTCGCGCCACAGTCTGCTGGACAAAGACGTCGCGCGGACGGCACTCGAGCCCCGCGACGCGCGCTCGCGAGGACACCTGCATTGCCAGGATGCTGTCCCCGCCGAGCTCGAAGAATGAGTCGTCGACGCCAACGTGGTCCAGGCCAAGGACCTGGGCGTAGATGTCGGCCAGGACCTCCTCGGTGGTGGTGCTGGGTGCCCTGTACCGATCGACGAATCGATACTCCGGCGCGGGAAGCGCATTCTTGTCGAGTTTTCCGTTGACCGTCAACGGGAAGGTTTCCAAGACCACGATCGCCACCGGCACCATGTAGGACGGCAACCGCTCCGCCATCGCGGTGCGCAAGGCACCGGTGTCGGCAGCCCCGATAATGTAGCCGACCAGGCGCTTGTCTCCCGGACGATCCTCCCGGACGATCACGACCGCCTGCTCGACATCGTCGAATGCCATCAACGTCGACTGGATTTCACCAAGTTCGATGCGATAACCCCGGACCTTGACCTGCTCGTCCGCACGTCCTAGATACTGCAGCTGTCCATCGAGACCCCAGCACACCAGATCACCGGTGCGATACATCCGCGCGCCGCGGCCACCGAACGGGCACGCCACAAATCGAGTTGCTGTCAAAGGATTTCGGCCGACATAGCCATAGCCCACGCCCGCACCGGCGATATACAACTCTCCCACCGCACCGGCCGGCACCGGGCGTAGCCACTCATCGAGCACAAAGAAGGCCAAGTCGGCCAACGGAACACCGATCGGGCTGGCGGCAGTGCCCACATCGGCAGCGGTGATCTCCCGGTACGAGGCATGCACAGTCGTCTCGGTGATCCCGTACATGTTGACTAATCGCGGCAGCCCCGGATGGTCGGCCATCCAGGTCCCGAGACGCTCTGGCATCAAGGCTTCCCCGCCGAACACCACCACCCCGAGCCCGAGCTGCTGATGTTCGGGCAGCAGCGTATCGACGGATTGCAGAGCATAGAAGGCCGACGGCGTCTGACTCAACACACCGACGCGTTCGCGAACCAGCAGGGCGTGAAGGTCTTCCGGCGAGCGCGTGACTGCCTCGGGAACCACCACCAGCAGCCCGCCATGGAGCAGCGCACCGAAAATCTCCCACACCGAGAAGTCGAAGGCCAGCGAATGGCTCTGCGCCCATACCTGTCCAGGCGGCAGTTCAAGGTCGGCATCGATCGCTTCTAACAACCGTATGACGTTGTCATGCGGGATGGCTACGCCTTTCGGCACGCCGGTAGTGCCCGAGGTGTAGATCAGATACGCGATGTCATCGGGCTCCGGTGTTACCTCTAATGCTGCACTCGGCTGGCCGTACACCGTGCGGTCGTCAACATCGATCACAGTCACCGCGCGCCCATCCAGCCGATTCACCAGGTCCGCGGAAGTCACAACGACAGCTGCCCCAGCATCGGATAGCACGAACTCCAGCCGCGTATCGGGCACCACCGGATCGATCGGCACGTAAGCCGCACCGGTTTTCAGCACACCCATGATCGCCACGACCGCCTCGACAGATCTCGAGAACAGCAACGCCACCCGCTGCCCGGGACCCACTCCGTGCGCAACCAACAAGTGTGCCAACCGATTCGAGGCAGCATCCAGCCCGCGATAGGTCATTGCACTGTCGCCGAATTTCACCGCTACCGCGCCCGGATCGCGCGCCACCTGAGCGGCAAAGACCTCCGGGATCGATACCGGTTGACGCATCGGCGAGATCAGCGCCCCGCGATTACTCCATACATCCAGCTGGGGGCATTCGGCCTCGTCGCGGACATCAATCGCCGAAAGCGGACGGCCCGGATCTGCGGTCATTGCCAACAGCACTCGCTCGAAGCGGTCAGCGAGGGCTCGCGCATCACAGTCGGAGAACAACGTCCCGATACCCGATGTACTGAGGAAAAGCTCCTCATCGTTCTTGATGAAGACGAGTCCGAACTGATCTACTAGCCCCGTGTGGGTTACGGTCCCCGACCCCGCCGCACCGGCGAAGTCCGCCAACCGTGTTGTCGGGATGAAGTTGATGGCCGCGCGATTCTCCACCTGCCCACCGCGCTGGAAACCTGTCTTGTTCTCAATAGCCCGCAACGGGAAGCGCTGATGGCGCAACGCTTCTTGGATACGCCCATCGACGTGTCGGCAAAAGTCGGCCACCGTGGTAGTCGGCGATGTTGCCAAACGCAAGGGCACAACACCAGAACTCATTCCGGGCACCAACAACGACTCCGGGCGTACCCGTCGACTCACCGGGAAGTCGAGGACGATCTCCGAACCCCCGACCTCGCCATGCACCAGCAGTGCGCACGCCGCGGTGATCACGGCGGCACGGCGCACCCCCAACACATGGGACAACTCACGGGTCTTGGCGACAACCGGCGGGTCCAACTGAATCGGTGCCGACGGCTCATACTCTCTGGTTGGAGTCACGACAACATGTGTCGGACCTCGCTGCGGTTCACTCTCCAACGGTCCGCAATTGGCCCAATAGGCCTCGTCGGCGACGTAGTCGTCAGACGCCTCGTACTCGGACTCACAGTCGATGAGACTTTTCAACGATCCAAAGATGGGCGCAGGTATCGGTGCATCCGTCGCGATCGCAGAGTAGACCGTGGCGATGCGGTGACACAGAAGTCCCATGCCGATTCCGTCTGTCGCGATGTGGTGGCAGCACACGAAGAAATAGAAGTCGTCAGCCCGTGCCTGCATCAGTGCAAACTTGAACAGCGGGCCGTTGAGGGGCATCGGCTTACGCCGGATCGACGCCGCTATCCGATAGGCATCACCCATGGGATCCGAAGAGCCGGTTAGGTCATGGTGAGCGAGCTCGACCTCCGGATAGTCGACTACCGTCTGGAAAACCTGGCCATCCCGTTCAGAAAATACGGCCCGGAGTGGTTCTGCCTCACAGACCACATGGCGCACGGCCCGCTCCAGCAGGTCATGGTCGATGACGCCTTCGATGCGGCCGAGCATGCCCAGCTGCCATTTGACACCAGCGTGACCAGTTTCCTCGGCAAGCCAAATGTCCAACTGCCCCCGCGTAAGCGGGAGCGCCCCATGATCACATTCCATTGGTCCCCACCCACTGCTTAATGATCAACAGTCCGACCCTGTGCCACCCTCTCGCGCAGGCTTTTTGGCCGGATATCCGGCCAGTTCTGCTCTATGTTGTCAAGGCAGGCGGCGCGGTCCGCCGCACCGAAAACCACCCGCCAACCGGCCGGCACCTCGACAAAGGCCGGCCACAAGCTGTGTTGCTCCTCGTCGTTGACCAAAACGAAAAAGCTGCCATTGTCGTCATCAAATGGATTGATACTCAACGATTCTCCCGACACCATCCACGCACGATAAGTGGAACCTGTTCTAAAACTAACCGAGAGATCGCGGCGAGTGCGTGTTTTCAGAGAAATCGCCGATACTTGCTACTGGCCAGTTCAGGCGTGAATGTACCGTCCGACATTGCCGAACATGTGAGCCTCAGGAGAGACGAATTGGCTGCTAGCCGTGACCAAACCGGGCGTGAACAGCTTGACGCCACGGCCACGGCACAGATGAGGTCAGTTGTCTCATAGTTTGCTGTACAGCCCCTGGCACGCATCGATTGACGTCCGACGAGGTACCGTACGTGACCAAATATGTGGTGTGAAGATCGCAGTCGACAAACCTGGGTGAGCCTCCACGCCAACGAAGTACCCGACTTCCGAAAGTACGTGCGTACCCGCCGCAACACTCGTACCGTTGGATGGCACCGTAGCGTCTCGAACTGAGTCACTCTCCGCGACAGGCAAACTCGCGCCAGTGACGGCCGGGACCATCGGCATATGAGCTGTCATACCCACTATTGCTTAGGATCGCGCACAGTGAGCAAAATCGCGAAACCGGTACTACCGCCCGGACCTCCACTCCCATTGGTGGCGCAATCCATATTGATGGCGGCCTATGGTCTGCGCTTTCTCGCCGGCTGTCAGCGCCGCTATGGCAATGTGTTCACACTGCGTATTCCCTTGTCGGGCAAGGTCGTATATCTGGCGGATCCGGCCGATATCAAGAAGGTCTACGCTGGCGACCCGCGGGTCTTTCATTCCGGAGAGGCACACTGGTTTTTCCGTGGCCTGCTCGGTGACAGCTCGTTGTTCGTGCTCGACGAGGACGAACACCACGATCAGCGTCGCCTACTCATGCCCGCCTTTCATCGTGATGCCGTCGCGCGCCAGACGACTCAGATGACAGAGATCGCTGCCGCAAACATAACCAAATGGCCGGTTGGTCAGAGCTTCCCCGTTGCCCCGTTCACCACAGAGATCACACTCGAGGTGATCCTGCGAACAGTTATCGGCGCCACCGACCCGGTACGGCTAGCCGCACTGCGCAAGGTGGTGCCGCGTCTGCTCTACATGAAGCCGTGGGAAACCCCGGCGATTACCAATCGTCGCCTGCGGCGGTATTTCCCATGGCGGGAGGTCGGCAGACGGATGGCAGAGACCGATGCTCTGCTCTACGCGGAGATCGCCGAGCGTCGTGCTGACCCCAACCTGGACGAGCGCACCGATGTGCTGGCCATGCTTGTCAGCGCCACCGACGATGACGGCCGCACGATGTCCGACCAAGAACTGCGTGATCACCTTTTGACGTCCATCGCGGCCGGACATGAGACCACCGCGACCGCACTGGCCTGGGCGCTGGAGCGGCTGACACGGCACCCTGCCGCGCTGGCCAAGGCTGTACACGCCGCCGATGCCAGCGCAGCAGGGGATCCCGCCGGCGATGAGTACCTCGACGCCGTCGCCAAGGAGACGCTACGAATCCGCCCGGTGATCTTCAGCTCGGGCAGGGTGCTTAAGGAGCCCGTGGAGATTGGCGGCTATCGGCTACCGGCAGGCATCATGGTCGATCCGGCCATCGGACTCGTGCACGCGAGTGCCACGGTGTATCCGGATCCAGACCGCTTCGATCCGGACCGAATGCTCGGCACCACGCAGAGTCCAACCACCTGGTTGCCGTTCGGCGGCGGCAATCGCCGCTGCCTCGGCGCCACCTTCGCGATGGTCGAAATGCGAGTAGTGCTGCGCGAGATCCTGCGCCGGGTCGACTTGAGCACCACCACCGCGCCCGATGAGAAGCAGCAGGCAAAACACGTCACATTCGTGCCACACCGTGGCGGGTACATCGAGGTTCAGGCGATCAGGGACTGCGCGCCCGCAGCTCCACCACGGTGTCCTGCTGGCTTTCATGGCACGGCGCAGTCGGCCGACCCCCGGCGGTGAACCTACCCTCGCGGATCGGACTCGGTCACCGCCGACTACTCCTGGCCAGGCCTTCAACGAAATCTGCCGCGGCCATGACACTTTCAGCGGGCCTGGTCATCCGGGTGGCGACCTCCCTGGCGCGATCCACACAATGCGGTTCGAGAATTGTGCGTAGGTCGGTCACCAACGTCTTCGCGGTCGTGGTCGAAAAACGCCGGGCGGTACCCACTTTCAATCGTTTGACACGTGTACCCCACAACGTCTGATCGAGGTCTGTGGAGAGAATCAACGTGGGAACGCCTGCCCGCAGGCCCGCAGCGGTTGTCCCGGTACCGCCGTGGTGCACCACTGCGCGGCAGACCGGAAAGACCGCTGAGTAGTTCATCGCGTCCACCACCTTGATGTTCTCTGCGGACAGCACCTGACTGAAATCAGAACCGGCAGAACACACCAACGCCCGCTCGCCCAACTCCTCACACGCCGAACTGATCATCGCAAGCGTCTGGGCGGCAGATTCCACCGGCAGGCTGCCGAAGCCGAAGAAGATCGGTGGCGTCCCGGTAGCGACCCACGAAGCCACCTCATCATCGAAATCTGTTGGTAAATCCATTGTCAGCGCACCGACGAAGGGCCTCCGGCCCTCATGCTCCGCCCATTCCTCGGCGAGGCCAGGAAAACAGACCCGGTCATAGGCCTGGATCTCCAGCGATCCACGTGCGGTGATTCGCCACGGTGAGGGCGCCGTGGCTCGCGGCAGCGCCAGCTCACCGCGCTGTACCCCCTCGACCTTCTTCGCGTTCTGCCATGCCAGCCACTCGCCGAGCCTCATCGTCAATCGGCCCAACGGCGCGGGCAGAAAAGGTAGGAACCGCCCGTTGGCCCGCAACGGAAAGAAATGCAGCGTGGCCAGCGGAATGTCGTAGTACTCCGCCACATTCCCCGCTGCGTCTTCGAAATTGACGCCGGTAAAGAGCACGTCAGCTCCCTGCGCCAACGATGTCAGCGTCGCGACGATGTCCTTCCAACATTGCAGGAAGGGCTCCACGACCTCACGGCGCATTCTGATCAGCTCTCGGACCTTCCAGAAATTACGAAAGAAGTGCGTCCAGAAATCGCGATGTGCGTCCAGAACCGCCTGCAGATCCGGGCCGTAGGCGACCGCGGTAGGTCCGGCCGCTTCCACAAAGGCGATGAGATCGGGTGGGACGGCCATCTGCACGTCATGGCCCCGACTCAACAACTCACGGCCGACCGCGACGCACGGCTCGATATCGCCGCGCGTCCCGTAGCTCGCCAGTACAAACTTCATCGGGGCATCAGCCGGCCCGCTTGAGGCGGACGAAATCTTCCAGCAGATCGGCGGCGGTCACCGGGCTTTCGGCGACTCCGGTCATTCGGGTAGCGACCTCGCGGGCCCGCCTGACGTACTGCGAGTCGAGGATGGTCCGCAGGTCGGCGAGCAGAGTCTTCTCGGTGGTGGCCGAGAAGCGGCGGGCGGTACCCACTCTCAGTCGCTTTACCCGCGCTCCCCACAGCGTCTGATCGAGATCTGTCGAAAGAACCAACGTGGGGACTCCAGCCCGCAGACTCGCGGCGGTGGTGCCGGCGCCGCCGTGATGCACCACCGCGCGGCATGCTGGAAAGACCGCGGTGTAGTTCATCGCGGCAACCACTTTGACGTTCCCGAAAAGTGAGACACCGCTGAAATCACTTCCGCCGGCGCACACCAGCGCCCGCTCTCCCAACTGATCACATACCGCGCTAATCATGCCCAGTGTCTCGGCGGCAGATTCGACGGGCATGCTGCCGAAGCCGAAGCAAATGGGCGGTCTTCCCGCCTCTATCCACGAGGCCACTTCGGAATCGGAATCTGTTGGTAGATCGAGTGTCAGTGCACCGACGAAGGGCCGTCGACCATCGTATTGGGCCCATTCGTCGGCCAGACCAGGCATACAGACCTCGTCGTAGGCCTGGATCTCCAAAGAACCACGCTCCGCGATCCGCCACGGCGAAGGTCCGGTGGCCTTGGGGAGGCCCAGCGAGCGACGCTGTGGGTCCTCGAGCCTCTTGAACATTGGCCAGCCCAGCCACTCAGACAGCCGCATAATCGACCGGCCAAGCCGCGCAGGTAGTCCCGGGACGAGCTGGCCGTTCGCGCGAATCGGAAACACGTGCAGCGTGGCGAACGGAAGGGAGTAGTACTCCGCGACGTTACCGGCCGACTCCTCACCGAGGACACCCGTGAAAAGCAGGTCGGCGTCCGCCGCCTGCGATCTCAGTGTTGTACTGACGTCTTCCCAACACTGAACCAAGAATCGCCAGTCTTCACGGAGCAGCTCCCGGAGATCCCGGATGCGCCAGAAGTTCTTCCAGAAATTCCGCAAGAAGCGCGCCCAGAAGTCGCGATTCACGTCCTGCCATACCCGAACATCTGGTCCACAGGCGACCGCCGAGAGTCCGGCCGCCTCCGCAAAGCCGACTAGGTCGGGCGGAACGACCATGCGTACCTCATGCCCACGGCGTAGGAGCTCGCGGCCGACGGCCACGCCCGGCTCCACATCGCCGCGTGTGCCATAGAATGACAGTACGAATTTCATCGCAGAGCCCTTCACATCCAGTGTTCCTGCGGAATGAGAGCGGGAGCCTCGCCACAGCTCAACCGCCCGGCAGCATATCCCGGTGCCTCCGTTATCGTCTTTCAATTCAAGAGATTTGGGCAGTACCTCAACAGCCTCCCGTGCCGGGGCGGACCTTGTGGATGATCCTCGGCCGCTGCAGGCCAACTCCAGCGACAATCCAAAGATGTCTGGCCGGAATCATCGGCGCTCGTCGGGTCGCCTTCAATTGACCTGAATCGTTTGAGTAGCAAAGGAATACGATCGCATCTCTAGACAAGACGTACAGATTCAGATCATTTGAGCCGCAGCACAAAGCCGGTCTGGTCACCACGGTTCTGCTGATTGAGCTGCGTGGCCCGCTTCTCCCACTCCCAGATCTGTTTGGGACGGAACATGCGAAGGATCTTGGGGTCGGTGACCGGAACATCATCCCGATAGGCCTCGCTCCCGGTGAACTGACCGAAAGTTGAATCGTCAAATGTCTGATCCACTCGCAGACCGGCACGCTCGGCAGCGAGCGCCATTCCCTGACGCGACGGTATGACCATGTGCCGAGGCGCATCGGCCTGCACCCAGTCAGCCCCGTATATGGACCACGCCTCCGATGACGTTGTGGGCACCCTGGCCAGGCATGTGCCGCCGACGGCCAGCTTCTTGGACGCTACCTCGAGTGTGGCCACCGGATCGGGCATGTGTTCGAGCGAATGGTTGAACATGATGAGGTCGAATTCACCTGGTACGTCACATAAATAGCGTTTCAGGAGCGGTATACGTTCACGTGACTCACCATCTTCGGCGATGAACGGATCCGCGCCGAGGAGGCTGACGAAGCCGACCCGTGCCAGCCTGTCGAGCAGCGCGCCGCTTCCACATCCAACATCCAGGATCCGCGCATCACGTTCAATTCCGAGCCCGGCGAGCATCTTGACAGCATCCCCGCCCAGCAGCACTCGGAAGATGCCCTCCGGTATGGGGGAGGTCATAACAGAACCGAATACTCTTCCACCACTGCGTAATTTGAATCTGTCGCGCTGCGTGACCAACCATTGAAATACCTTCGGCTGGGCCGATCCGTTGTGCGAGTAATAGGTCTGCGGGTAATGCCGCATGAGCTCTTCGCCCTGCAGCACGTCGACCATCTGCAACGTGTCACACGCGGCGCAACTGAAGTACTCGAACACCTCACGGGTGCCAAACATCATTTCGCGTATCTCAAGGGTTCGATGAGGACCCGTCGAGCCGCACAGTCGGCATGTACTGGTAACCGCCGTCATTCACATCTCCCCTACGAGACTCTGGGTCCGGAGAACGTGCACTGCTTGCCATGGGCTTGTGACCGGGCGCCACAGAACAGCTTTCAAAGGAACCCCAGACGACGAACCTACCGCGTAGTGTCTTTGTACGTGTGGGGATCGGTGCTAGCGCTCGTGGTATTGGTCGCCCTGAATCCGATACGACTGGGCATCACCCTCCTCGTGATCTCGCGGCCGCAGCCTGTGCAGAATCTGCTGACTTACTGGGCGGGCTGTCTCATCGGCTGCATCCCCGCCGTAGTGGTTCCGTTGACACTTCTGCATGTCACACCGATGTTCAGATCATTCGCACAAGGTGTGGCGGGAAGCCCCACCATTCGGCACGTCCAACTCGGCATGGGAGTGCTGGCACTGTCTGTCGCCGCACTCATCGCATCGCGGCCACTGCTGCGTGGCCGCCAGCTCCAGCTTCAGGGAGCAACGAGTGCAACCGCGGCAGCCCCCCAGACGAATCTTCCTACCCAGAACCCGATCTCGCGGATCCTGGGGCGCGCGGGAGACGCGCCGACTGACGTCGGCTCGCTGCTCCAGCGATTGGTGCGCCGGGCCACCAACGCCTGGGAGAGCGGTTCGTTATGGGTCGCCTTCCTGATCGGCCTGCTCCTCGGCGGTATCGAGCCCGACGCGGGCCTGTTCCTTATCGCCATTCTGGTGACCTCCGGTGCCGCACTCGGGACACAGATCACCGTGGCTGCCGTTTTCATCGTCGGGGTGCTGGCGATCGTGGAGCTCACCCTGGTCAGCTATCTTGTCGCGCCCGCGAAAACCCAAGTGGTTGTGCAACTGCTGCATGACTGGGCGTTGGCTCATCGTCGAAAGATTCTGGTAGCCATGTGCATAGTGGCTGGGATATCACTTCTGATTCACGGCCTGGGAGGTATCTGAGGAACCAAAAGCCCGATACTTGCGCGAAATTCATTCGGGCACAACGGTTCGCCAAATTCTTTCGGGGGGGTTGCCGGCCCACTCGGTTCCCAATTCTGCCGAGAAATTGCGCCCACCTGGGTAGTGTTCCGGGCCGTGTGGGGTCTACTGCTCGCGATGGCGATCATGTTCGCGGTCAATCCGGTACTTCTTGCCATCATCGTCTTGATGATCTCGCGCCCTCAGCCGGTACAGAATCTGGCGGCATACTGGATCGGCAGCACAATCGTCAGTCTTGCCGGCCTACTGATTCCGCTGATGGTGCTGCACATAGCGCCGTCGTTTCGCACCTTTGTGGAGAATATGGCCACACCGGGCAACAGCATCACCACGCGGCTCGTCAACCTCAGCATGGGCGTCCTCATGCTGTCGATAGCCGCACTGATGGTCGTACGGTCACTTCGTGAGCGGTCACGCGTGGGCGCAATGGCAGGCGACACCTCCGCTCAGCCACACGACTCGGATATGGCCCACCACATCACATCGCCGTTCGGCACGCCCCAGAGCGAGGCCGCGGCGGGTGGTTCGGTGTTCCGCAGACTTCTCTACCGCCTTCAAAAGGCCTGGGAAGACGGGGCCCTGTGGGTTGCGTTCGTTTTTGGCCTCGCCGGGCTACCGCCGCCCATGTTGGTGATCTTCGTACTCACTCCCATAGTGGCCTCCGGCACCCCGATCGGTACCCAGGTCGTCGCCGTCATCCTATTCGTCTTCGGAATGTTCACGGTTGTCGAGATCACGCTCGTCAGCTATCTCGTTGCACCTACCAAAACCCTTGCGGTACTGAGGCCATTGCACGACTGGGCACTCGCACACCGGCGCCAGATGCTGATTGCTATTTTCTCAGTCGCTGGAATGATTCAGGTAGTCAACGGTATTGCCTGAATAGACGGCTCGATACGAGATTCACTCGTGTCAGGCCCATGTCCCACTGCGCCCGTTGGCCGTCGCCATGACTTCGTAGATCAACTTCATCATCGACGGGCGAGTGCGCCGGCTGAGCTTGTGGAATCGCTGGAAATCCTCGAGCATCGCCCGGAAACCTCGTTCGCTCGTCCGATACGCGTCCAAAACCTGGTCCAATACCGACGGCTCCCAAGGCTCGTCGGCAGCGGCCGCGCAGAGCGTTTCGTACACCACCGACATCCAGTCCGTGCCGAAGGGCTCTGTGACGGGCCCGCTGTACTTTTGGCGCCGAAGGCCGGTTTCCAGGAAATCCTCTATCGCGGCCTCGTCCCTGGCGTCTAAGTCGAGCCCGAGCGCTAACGAAGTACGTTTCATCTCCCGGCGCCAGTCCTCGAGGAGGTTCGTGTACCCCACAAACACCCGCGGCACATCGCGTGTACATGCCTCGGCCAACAGATTGAACTTGAGCCATAGCGCGCTCGAGAACTCCGGCGACGCGGCGGCCTGGGCAGCAACCGAGGCAATGACCTCCGTTGGGTGGCGCACCGCTATCACCGTCGCGACATCGAAACCGGCTAGATCTGCTGCTTCGAACCACATATCCGACAGCAGATTTATCCTCGGGTCCTTGACGATAATCACTGGCGCCGACGGCAACGTCCCCAGGTATGTCCGGATCTCGGCGATACAGGTTGCCCTTTCACCAGCGTCGAACGCGCCTTTTTCTTGCAGACGCAACGTCGTGTCGAACCTCGAGCTGCCGTTGCGATGCAGAATCCTCTCGTTGAGGATGATGACTTTGCGTGGTTCCCAATATCCCCGTGGATTGGCCGGGTTCGCACCCGCCAGGGCTGACGGGAGCGCGCCGCCGCACAGGGACAAAGCACGGGTTATCGCCGATGTCCCGGATCGGGCCATACCCATGACAAACAAAATCACGGGGCGGGACTGACCAGCCGAGGTCACGAGGCCGCCCGTCTCAAGACGCAATTGACTGCCGCACATCGAATCATGAATTTTTCCCTGTTTCTCAATCGTTTTGCCCAGCGCGACTGGCAACCATCACCGTCGGGCCCAGCCCACGTCTAGTCCGAAACTCGACGGCGATGTCCGGATCTGCGTGATGGGCCAGCGCGCGCAGCGCGGACGGGCTGTAGGCGCGTAGGGAGCTGATGAATCCGTCGTGCTGCAGTGGCGAGAGCCTGACAAGGGGTAGCACCACTGCCAACAACGCGATATGAAGGGGGACCGGCGGCCTGGGCAGGTCCACGATCAAGAGCTTCCTCGCCGCACGGGTTCCCGATGCGAACACTCGAGCAGCGAGATCTGGCGAAAGATGGTGCAGCGACAACGCGAATACCGCAAGGTCGTAATGGCCGTCCGGAGAGTCGATCGCGGTGGCATCCATCTCCCGCACCGTGGCGCGGGGGTGGCTGCCGAGATCACTGGCGGCCACCGCGCCCACGAAGCTGGGGTCTATGTCGGTAATCGTCACCAGGGCCGCTGGGTGCATGTCCAACAACTTGCGTGACAATCCACCAAGACCAGCACCAAGTTCAAGGATCTTCGGAGAGTTCACATCGGCGACCTCGCGCAGCGCCATGCGGGCACACTTCTCGTGGATACCTATCCACCGTCGCCGCCCCGCACGATCGAGCGAGCACATGACCTTGCTCTTGAGATCATCGACGTCATCGCGGTCCAGATACTCCAGACGTCCGGTCTGTAACCGCCTGTCCAGCCAGGAAGCATCCGGGCCGCCCCGAGGCATGCACGAGATATCGCGGGCTCTGTTCTCCACATAGAACATCATGGATCACAGCGGCGGTGTACGGCAGGACAGTCGTGAAATCAAATGCGCTGCAGGGCATGAAAAATGCAATGACGACGCAGTTATTCATCTGTGTACCAGGCCCTAGATCTGGGTCCATGCGTCCGTCAGATACTCCAGTGTCCGCGGCGAAAAAGATTTCGCCACAACATGTCCACCGAACAGCTAGGCTCCCGATCAATTCGGTTGATCAAGCTCGGCTGGGCAACTCGCAGCGTGCACCGCAATCTGGAGCACGCGCGTCGTCAAACCCATTGTCGCCCACCACGCGAACCGCAAACGCATGGCTAGGAATGAAGGAGTCGGACTGGTGCCTGGGCAGTTACATCGGGTGCGAAAGTCTCTCGACGACCGGAAGAAGGCCAAAGCTACTGTACGGCTGGACAATCGGCTGGCCCTGGCAGACGAGGCCCTATTGGCTGAGCACCACGCCGCGGGCATGAACGTGATCATTCAGGTGACCTGGCTCTACAGCCAAGCCGTCGACCTCGAGGCGTTGCGGCGCTTTCATCACAATCTCGGTCGGGGCCTGTTGGGCCGACGCATCGAACGCCCCGCACTGTCGATCGCCCGGCATCGCTGGGTGGAGGACCGGGGGGCGTCCGATATCGATGTCGTTCAACACGCACGGCCCCGCAGCGAGTTCAGCGACTGGGTCGATGCACGTTCGCAGATGCGCATCGACCCCGAGGCAGGCCCCGGCTGGCATATCGGTGTCCAGCCTCTCGACGACGGAACGACCGCGATCAGCCTGGTGCTCTCGCACAATCTGATCGATGGACTCGGGCTGGCGCTTGTGATAGTTGAAGCGGCCCTGGGCAAGACCCGCGATCTTGGCTATCCTCTGCCACAATCGCGCACCCGGCTACGAGCATTGGGTCAGGATGCGCGACAGACCGCGCGTGACGTACCTCAGGTCGCGAAAGCTCTGGTGGCGGCGGTGAAGCTCGGCCGAAAGCAGGCGCGCGATAGGAGTGAATCGGACCGTGTGCCGGCACCTCGACCCGTCGCTGTCGAGCCGGACAAGGCCGATGAAGTTGTTCTCGTACCGGCCCTCACGATCTACGTGAGCTTGGATGCCTGGGATGCCCGCGCGAACGCCCTCGCCGGGGCGAGCCATACGCTTGCCGCCGCCTTTGCCGCGCGGTTCGGGGAGCGAATCGGACGGCGACGCGCAGACGGCGGCACCGTGACCCTGCAGATCCCGATCAGCGAGCGCACTGAGGACGACACCCGTGCCATGGCACTTTCCTATGCCCGCGTCAGCATTGACCCAACCTCGCTCACAACGGATCTACGCGATGTCCGGTCTGCCATCAAACAGACGCTGACCGCCCTGAGGGAGACGCCCGACGAGTCCAAGCAGCTCCTGTGGTTGCCCTCGTTCGCACCGAAACGGACGCTCCAACGGATGGTCGCCAGGATGCCCGCTGATCCCGATCAGTCGGTGTTCTGTTCGTATCTAGGCGATCTCAGCTCAATGATCGGCTATCCCGCCGGAACACTCGCCGATTTCCAGAACGCACGAGCCACCGGGCAACGCGAGAGACGACAGCTACTCGAGCGCACAGGTGGTCGCATGTTCATACTCTCCGGGCGCCTCAACGGCAAGATCTTCATCAGTGTCGGCGCCTACCAGCCGGGCGCCACGAACACCAAAGAGTCCCTGCGTGAGCTGGCCGAGCTCACCCTGGCCGATTTCGGTTTGATCGGCGAGATCCACTGACGGATTTCTGCGCCACGTGCGGTCGCGCCGAACGGGCGAACCTTGCGGGTCAGAAGTTGTGGCAGGTGCGGTAGGCCTGTTCCATCGCTCCCAGGTATGGCTGAAAGGCCGGTGCATTCGCCACGTCTTGAGCGGTCTGTGCCCGTTTTTCTGGCCCGGCCGCCAGGAATTCGCGTAATCCGCGTTGCAGTATCGGCGATTGGGACAACGCCTTTCCGAATTGCGGATCCTGCGCATTGAGGGCCGCCACTACTTGCGGATAGCTACACGTGGTGTTGATGGCCAAATCCAGGTCAGGATCCGCGGATGCGATCCCGACCGCCGCGGTCAACGACAACGCCAGTGCTCCCAACCCTACGGACACTCGAGCAAGCGACACAGAGAACATATACGTACTTCCTTTCTTACCAATATTTTTCGTAATCCAAAGTCAGGCATCTTGCATCACCAGGGGGCGGGGTCTTTCCACGTCTCGTCGCACTCTGGTTGGGCGGCGAAGTACCCGCTGCGGCCACCAGAACCACCTGCCCAACAGTGCGGCGATCGCTGGCGTCATGAACGCACGCACCACCAAGGTGTCGAACAACAGACCGATCCCTATCGTGGAACCAACCTGCCCAATCACACGGAGGTCGCTGACCACCATCGACAACATGGTGAACGCGAACACCAAACCCGCAGAGGTCACCACCTTGCCGGTGCCGCCCATGGCCCGAATAATCCCCGTGTTGATTCCCGCGCCCAGTTCCTCCTTCATTCGCGAGACCAACAACAGGTTGTAGTCAGAACCCACCGCCAACAAGATGATCACGGACATCGCCAGCACCAGCCAATGCAGTTCGATGCCGAGGATGTTCTGCCAGATGAGCACGGAGAGCCCGAATGCGGCGCCCAACGAAAGTGCCACTGTGCCAACGATTACCAGCGCCGCGACAAAGCTTCGCGTCATGATCAACATGATCCCGAAGATCAGACAAAGCGCCGCGACCCCCGCGATCAGCAGATCGTATGCGGACCCGTCACGTAGGTCTTTGAACGTCGCGGCGGTCCCAGCGAGTTGAATCTGCGCATTCTCCAACGGAGTTACCTTAAGCGCCTCCTCGGCGGCCGTCCGCACCGCATCTACCCGCGACAGTCCTTCCGGCGTCCCCGGGTCACCCCGATACGTCAGGATCAGACGTACCGCCTTCCCATCTGGTGAAAAGAACAGGGACATAGCACGTTTGAAGTCTTCGTTCTCGAACACCTCCGGAGGCAGATAGAAGGAGTCATCGTTCTGGGCGCCGTCATAGATCTTTCCCATCGCGGTCGCATTCGCAGCCGTCTTGTCGATGAGAGAAAAGATCCCCGACATGGTGCTGTGCATCGTCAGCATCATGGCGCGCATTGCCTTCATGGTCGTGATCATCGGCGGGAAAAGGGCGATCAGGTCGCGCTGGTACCCGTTCATCTGCTCCACGCGTTCCAGGATCTGGTGTGTCCGAAGGCTAAGCTGGTCGGTGCCGTCGAGGGCCTGAAACACCGATCTGATGGCGAAGCAGATCGGGATGGTCTCGCAGTGTTTCTCCCAGTACAGATAGTTGCGTAGAGGTTTGAAGAAATCGTCGAAATTGGCGATGTAATCGCGTAGCCGATCAACGGTCGCCGTCAGCTCCCGGTTCATGACGACCGTCTCGTTGGTGATGTCGGAGATGCTGCGCATCAGCTCGTAGGTGTGCTGCATCTGGTTGATCATCTTCGTCGTGTCGTCGGCCTGCCTCAGCATGTCGTCCACGCGTTCTTTCCCAAATGGCAGGATCTGCAGCATGCCGGCACTTTGCAGGCTGATCTGAAACGGTATCGACGTGTGCTCGATGGGGCTTCCCTCTGGCCGGGTAATGCTCTGCACCATGGAGATACCTGGAACGGCGTACAGGCCTTTGGCCAGTTTGTGCAGAACCACGAAGTCCGCCGGGTTGCGCATATCGTGGTCTGCCTCAAGCACCAGGACGTCGGGCGTCATCCGCGACTCGGGAAAATGACGTTCGGCGGCGGCGTACCCCAGGTTGGCGGGGATGCCCCGGGGCACATAGAGCCTGTCGTCATAGCTCGTCTGATATCCCGGAAGTGCCAGCAGGCCAATGAGTCCAACCGCACAGGCCGCGGCGAGGATGGGTCCGGGCCACCTCACGATCGCCGTACCAACCCACCGCCAGCGGCGGACCATGATCTTCCTCTTGGGCTCGAATAGTCCAAAACGACTGCCGAGGGCTATGACGGCCGGTACCAACGTGACAGCCACCGCCACCGCGACGGCCATACCCACCGCGGCGGGAATGCCCATCGTCTGGAAATAGGGCAGCCGCGTGAAGCTGAGACAGAAGATCGCACCGGCGATCGTCAGTCCAGAGGCCACAACCACCTTGGCGACGCTGCTATAGGTGGTGTAGAACGCGGTCTCACGGTCCTCGCCGGACTGTCGGGCCTCCTGGTATCGCCCGGTGAAGAATATGCCGTAGTCCGTTCCCACGGCGATACCGAGAGACACCAAGAGATTCACGGAGAATGTCGAAAGCCCAATGACGGCATGGTCTCCCAGAAATGCAACGATTCCTCGGGCGGCCTGTACCTGTATTCCCACCATGATCAGCAGGAGAATGACGGTGATCAGCGAGCGGTATACAAAGAGCAGCATCGTCAGGATCACCACGAGCGTGACAACGGTGATCTTGACGATCGACGTGTTACCCGCATGGTTCATATCGGTCACCAACGGCGCCGGCCCCGTGACATAGACCTGGACCCCTATCGGCGGAGTCGACCGTGCCACAATGCCCCGGACAGCTTCCACCGATTGGTTCGCCAGGGCCTGGCCTTGGTTGCCTGCAAGGTTCACCTGGACGTAGACGCTCTTACCATCGGCACTCTCTACACCCATCGCGGTGAGTGGGTCGCCCCAATAGTCCTGGACGTGTTGCACATGGGCGGTGTCCGCTCTCAACTGGCGAATCAAGTTGTCGTAGTAGCCGTGTGCGTCATCACCGAGGGGTCGTTGTCCCTCCAGCACCACCATCGCCACGCTGTCGGAATTCGATTCTCCGAATACCTGACCCATCCGCTGCATCGCCTGGAACGACGGCGCGGCCTGGGGAACCAGGGATACCGAGCTTTCCCGCCCCACCTGTTCCAGTGACGGAACCCCAAAGGTCACCACGGCGATGACCGCCAACCAGCCAAGGACAATCGGCACCGACAGACGACGGATCAGCCCCGCCACGAAGGGTGGCCGGTTGGGCATCCGGTGAATACTCATGCGCTCTTTACCCATTGGTACACAAAAGAATTCATCGCGGTTAGCGCTCTTGCTTCTGCCACAAGAAGCTCACCAAAGGGCGTGGAGCGGTCGAGTGCCGTTGTGCTCTGGTTGGGCGGCGGAGCACTCGCTGCGGCCACCAGAACCACCTGCCCAACAGTGCGGCGATCGCTGGCGTCATGAACGCACGCACCACCAAGGTGTCGAACAACAGACCGATCGCGATCGTCGATCCCAGTTGGCCGATGGTGACAAGGTCGCTGACCACCATCGACAACATGGTGAACGCGAACACCAAACCCGCAGAGGTCACCACCTTGCCGGTGCCGCCCATGGCCCGAATAATCCCCGTGTTGATTCCCGCGCCCAGTTCCTCCTTCATTCGCGAGACCAACAACAGGTTGTAGTCAGAACCCACCGCCAGCAAGATGATCACGGACATCGCCAGCACCACCCAGTTCAACGGAATGCCGAGGATGCTCTGCCAGATGAGCACGGAGAGCCCGAATGCGGCGCCCAACGAAAGTGCCACTGTGCCAACGATTACCAGCGCCGCGACAAAGCTTCGCGTCATGATCAACATGATCCCGAAGATCAGACAAAGCGCCGCGGTTGCCGCGATCAGCAGATCGTACTTCGAACCGTCGACGATGTCCTTGACCGATGCGGCTGTACCCGTCATATAGATCTTGGCGTTTCGCAGCGGCGTGCCCTTGAGTGCCTCTGCCGCCGCCGTCTCAATCGGATCCACCAATGACATGCCCTCGCGCGTCGCGGGATCACCCCGCTGCGAAATGAGCATCCGCGCGGCCTTTCCGTCCGATGACAGGAAGATGTTCATCACACGTTTGAAGTCCTCGTTGTCGAACACTTCGGGAGGCAGATAGAAGGAGTCATCGTTCTGGGCGGCGTCGAAGGCCTTACCCATCGCAGTCGAGTTACTGGTCGACTGCTCCATCTGATCGAAGATCCCCGACATGGTGCTGTGCATGGAAAGCATCATTTTCCGTGTGGATTCCATGGTCTCGATCATCACGGGGAACTGTTCCGCCATCTGCGGAAGGAGTTCGTCCAACCGATCAAGATTGGCAACGAGGTCACCCAATTTGTCGGATACCTCGTCGACTCCGTCGAGAGTGTCGAAGACTGAACGGATGGCCTGACAAACGGGAATGTCGTAGCAGTGCTTTTCCCAGTAGAGGTAGTTACGGATCGGCCTGATGAAGTCATCGAAATCCATGACGTGGTCCCGCAACTCGTTCATGATCACTTCGAGTTCGTGCGTGGTTCCGACCATGTCGTGGGTGGTGCCCACCATCTGTTCGGTCAACGACTGCATCCGCTTCATGATGGCGATCGTCTTCAGCATGTCGTCCGCCTGGACCAGCAGATCGTCCATGCGATTTCTCTGAAACGGCATCAAATGCGATTGGCTCGCGCTGCTCATGCTGAGCATGAACGGGATGGTGGTGTGTTTGAGCGGCTCACCTCCGGGACGGGTCACCGCCTGCACCCTGGACACACCGGGCACAGCCTGGACTCCGCGGGCAAGCTTGTTCAGCACCAGAAAATCGACAGGATTGCGCATATCGTGATCGGCTTCGATCAACAGAACATCGGGTGCCATCATCAACGATTGCGGGAAATGACGTGAGGCTGCCGCGTAGCCCACATTGGCCGGAATGTCTTGTGGGATGTATTTCTGGTCGTTGTAGCTCGGCTGGTAAACGGGCAGTGTCAACAGCCCGATGAGCGCCACCGCGCACGTCGCTACCAGGATCGGCGTCGGCCAGCGCACGATCGCCGTGCCGATCTGCCGCCATCGACGGACCGTGACCTTTCGCTTGGGCTCAAACAGTCCAAAGCGGCTGCCTACCACGATAACTGCCGGAACGAGTGTGATCGCTACCGCCACTGCGACGACCATGCCCACGGCGGTGGCTACACCCAACGTCTGATAGACGGGTAACCGCGTGAAGTGCAGACAGAGGACCGCACCGGCAATCGTCAATCCCGAGCCCAGGACCACCTTGGCAACACTGCGGAAGGTGGTGTAGAACGCGCTCTCCCGATCCTCGCCGGCTTGGCGCGCCTCCTGGTATCGCCCGGTGAAGAATATGCCGTAGTCCGTACCTGCCGCGATGGCAAGTGCCACCAAAAGATTGACGACAAACGTGGTGATACCGATAAGACCGAGGTTGCCGAGTAGCGCCACGAATCCTCGTGCCACCGTCAACTCTATTCCGACGACAACGAGCATGAGAATGACGGAAACGACCGATCGATAGACCAAGAGCAGCATCGTGAAAATCACCGCGAGGCTCAGACCCGTGACCAGAAGAACAGTCCTGTTGCCGGCAGGACCCAAGTCCGCGGCGAACGCTGCCGGGCCGGTCACATAGGCCTTCACTCCCAACGGCGCCGGTGTCCGGTCCACAATGGCCCGTACCGCCTCGACGGATTGATTCGCCGACGCCCCCTCCCGGGGATCAGTAAGGGCTACTTGCACATATGTGGCCTTGCCATCAAGGCTTTGCGCAGCGGCCTGCGTCATTTGGTCGCCCCAGAAATCCTGGACGTGCTGCACATGCGCCGTGTCGGATTTCAATTGACGAATCAGTTCGTCGTAGTAGCGATGCGTATCGTCGCCCAGAGGTTGCTGCCCCTCCACGACGATCATCGCCACCACGCTGGAGTTGGACTCACCGAACAGCTGGCCCATCCGTTGCGTTGCCTGAAATGATGGCGCCACATCCGGATTCATCGCCACCGCGTGCTCCTTCTCGACCTGCTCGAGGGAGGGGACACTGATGCTCAAGATGACAGCTATCGCCAGCCAGCCGAGGATGATCGGAATCGAGAGGCGACGAATCATCCGCGCCAGGAACGGCGGGCGGTTGCTTAGCGGCAACGGCTCAGTCGGCGGGTCATTGAGGGTGCTCATGCGGCCTTCAACATGCAGAAGGTCAATGCGCTTACGCCGTATCGGATCTTCTCGTCCTTGACCTTGTCACCCACGAGAATGCGGCACCCGATGCTGTCTGCGTCGCCCTGCGCGGTGAGGTTACCCATGGCCGTCGCCTCGGTGATCGGGAATTCCACCGACCAGGGCAGCGGGGCCTCCCTGATGACCTGCGGCTCCGCGTCGGCATCGAAATAGCTGATCGTTGCCACCGCGCCCGGAGGGCCAAACACTTCGTAGATCAGGTACTTAGGGTCGTGTGGCCGCTTCTCTTCCCGCTCGGTGTTGGCGTACGCGGGACGACGCTCATTACCGAAGACACCGTGCAGCCGCGACACGGTGAATCCGCCCGCAACTCCCACCACCACGAGCACCAACGGAATCCACACACGCTTCAAGATCGTGAAAATCTCGAGTCCCTCCGACTGTCTTCCGCGCTCGGCAGCATGTCAGCTGCACAAACATGTATCTCCAGATCGGATGTGAACACAACGGATAACCGAACTTCGAATGCGGCGGCACCCAGGCTCGGTCATGTGCGAAGCACCGCCAACGTACGGCACGCCTCGTCGCGCGCGACCCGATTCCGACGAGTAAACCACGCTGACTCGCCACGAAGGACACAATCCGCGATCTCGGTCTGGAAACGTCTAATACCTTGATACCAAGCCTATTTGGGAATGAAATGCTCGTGCAGAAATCGCCGGACGTCCGAATGTGAGGCCTATCCGTAATCACATCACACGTAGATGAAAGCTTGAGATCTGCTGGGAGAGAATCGCATAGAAGGGTCCTACTGAATGCTGTGCAGCACGGCTATCCGTCAGCGTCGACAGAATCCGGGTCCATTTCCGGTTGAATCCAACGGAATCCGGACTTGCTGCGTTCCATGAACCGGCGCTCGTAGGTGCCCTCGATCCTCTTGCCCTCCACGACACCGTTGAGCAGCAGCCGGTCCCGACTGGGTTGATGCGCCTGAAGGACCAGCTGAGGTGGATCGGACTCACGCTTGCGCAACTCGAGCCGATTATCCTTGACCTGTAGCAGCCACGCCGAGGTACGTCCGTCCGGCGTCTGGGAAACGAACTTCATCACGCTGAACTCCGCCACCGTGTCGCGGTGAGAGATCGCGACGTTGGGCCAGGGCGCCGGCTGAATCTGGTTCAGCGTTGCCCCGTGCCCGTCAATGGTGAATGACGTTGCATGCCAAACGCCGTCAAGACTCGAGGTTGGTGTCTTGTACGTCGAGTACACCGCGATCGACTGCAGGATGATGAGCACGGTGAGAACCGATGCCACCCCGAACTTCAGCACGACACCGGTGGTGAGCACCCACTTCCGACTCGAGCCGAGGGCTCGCCAAAGCCGCACCGGTTGCGTGCTCACGCGATTCAAGACCACCCGGACGAGGTTTGGCCACAGGGGCGCGGTGACGACGACGGCTACCAGGAACAACTCTCCGGATACCTGCTTCACCGGAACGTCGTAGGTCATGTTGAGAAGGAACACCTGTGCCATGGCGAAGACAGACCCCAGGGCGCCCAGCACCCACGTGCGGTTCCACAGCAGCAGCAGTCCCGACACCAGTTCCACGAGCCCCGTGGCGATGGAGTAGGGCTCCGAGGCACCCATGAAACCCCAGAGCGTGTTGAACAAGCTTGTGTCACCGACTAATTGCAGCTGTCGATCGGGCAGAGCCATGAACCCCATCTGCGTGGGAATCGCTTTCGCGATTCCATACGTGATCATCGACATCGCGAGACCGAACCGAGCGAACACCCACAGCGAGGCTGCCAGGCCCCGATAGTTCGACCGGCGGCGGTCCAACACCGTCCATATCGCGGTGATCGCCACGGCGAGGACAATCCACCCCAGGTGGTAGCACCACAGCCACAGCAGGTCGCCGCCGGAGGAGACGGTGAGTTCGATACCGCGACCGCGAATAAGGAAGCTACCAATCTGGGCCGTCAGCCACAGCACCGGCTCAAACAAGCTGTAAAGACCCAGGTTGTCGTACACCGAAAGCAGGAGAATCCCGCCACCGATGGTGAACAGCAGACGGAATCCGAGCTTCCGCAACGGGGTCCACTGCGGCGCGGCACCGGCTACCTCATCTTCGGCGGTGCCAGATTGCTCGGGCGCAACGGTCGTCATGCCAGCGAGCGTAGCCGTCCGATAGTGCTCCCCGCCTCCGGGAAAACCCTGAGTCACATCCTAATTCGAGGACGCCTAATCCCCCAGTGCGCCGCGCATCCAACGCAACACGCTGGGCATCGCCCACCCCGCTGCGATCAGATGTTCGCCAGGCACGGGCAGGTAGTCCACCGTCGCTCCCTTGGACCGCCAACTCTCGATGAGCGCCTTCGCGCCTTGCTCCGGGACGAACTGATCACCGATGAACCGATCGCGTGATCCGTGGTAGAGCAGGATCGGCATCACGGGTGCCGCGGCGCCGGGCTTGTTCGCGGCGATCACATTCTGTGCAATCGTGGACTCAAAAGGCTCTGGAATTGCCGCTAATACGTCCAGATCAATACGTGCCACCCCGGCCACAGCCAGGGGCGGCTGGGGTAAGTCCTTGATCAAGGTCGTCATATAGAGAGCAAAGTCACCGAACAGCTCCAGCATATCCGGATACTCACGCGCCTGCCCGACCGTGGCCGCGGCGAAAAGCCCAGATCCCAAGGCACTGTTCATGCTGCGATACAACAGCGCGTAATCCGTCGGTGTCCCACCCGCGACGGCCCCTTTGAAACTCAGCTCCGGCGCGTAGACCGGCTGCTCCTGGGCGGCCCACACCGTTGCGATGGCACCACCGCTATACCCGTCCATCACCATGGGGGACTCGACGAGATCAGGGCATAGTCCGCGCATTCCGCGTACCGAATCTAGTACGGCGTGAGCAGCCATGACGCCCGCAGAGTAGGCCATCCGCGGGCCCTCATGATCGGGTACGAGCACCGCGTAGTTTCGTGCCAGCAGCAGCGGCGCGAACGGCGGCACGTCCACGTACATGCCGCGCTCGATCCGGTACGAGGGCGCCGCCTTGAGCCCGAGCGAGTTGATCGGCTGGTTGCGGACCACCACGGGCCGCGCACCCGGTCCCCGCCACGGGCGGTTCGGCTCGATCAGGGTCGCCGTCACGGGTACCGCATTGCCCGCCGTATCGGTGGAGCGCACCATAAATCGTTGAATGGTCAATCCCGGCAGCGGAATCCGCGGAAAGACTCGATGGGTACGAACGATTTCTCCGTTGGCACGGCTGGTCAGATCATCCGGTTCGGAATAGAAGCTGGGCCCCGGTATCGGCGTCGGCAGGATGGCGGCGAGCCGATCGGCCCGTTGCGCGTCGGTCAGCTTGCGTGCCGCCCAGTTGTTGAGCCGGCGCACCACCGCGGGACTGCGCAGTGCGGTCGCGGTGCCTGCTATCCCTGCCACCGCCGCTGCTGCCCCGGCCCATGCGGTGCCACCGAGAACAGCTTTGGGCTTCGTTGCCATGGGCGACCTCCTGTGTCCAGGACAGCGTAGACAACGCGTTTTCACAACGGACATAGTGGCTTTCACGACAGACGTAGTGGAAGGTCGACGATCCAGGCGCGCCCGGTATCGCTAGGCGCCCACATAGTCAGCGAGGTGCTTGCCTGTCAGCGTCGACCGTGCACCAACAAGATCTTCGGGCGTACCTTCGAAGACCACGCGGCCTCCGTCGTGACCGGCACCCGGGCCCAGGTCGATGATCCAGTCGGCATGTGCCATCACCGCCTGATGGTGCTCGATGACAATCACGGACTTCCCGGAATCCACCAGCCCGTCCAACAAGCCAAGGAGCTGCTCGACGTCGGCAAGATGTAGGCCCGTGGTCGGCTCGTCCAGAACATAGACACCCCCTGCCGCGCCCATGTGTGTGGCCAGCTTGAGGCGCTGCCGCTCTCCACCCGAGAGCGTGGTGAGCGGCTGACCAAGGCTGAGATAGCCCAGGCCGACCTCATTCAGGCTGGTCAAAATCTTGTGGGCTGCTGGAAGTTTGGCGTCGCCTTCCCCGAAGAACGTCTGTGCGTCCGCGACCGACAGTGCCAGCACCTGACTGATATCGCGGCCACCGAAGTGATAGTTCAGCACCGCGGTGTCAAACCGCTTGCCTTCGCACACATCGCATGTGGTCTCCACAGTCGCCATTACACCCAGATCGGTGTAGATGACACCCGCGCCGTTGCAATGGGGGCATGCCCCTTCCGAGTTCGCACTGAACAGGGCCGGCTTCACCCCGTTGGCTTTGGCGAATGCCTTACGGATCGGCTCCAGCAGGCCGGTGTAGGTCGCCGGGTTGCTGCGCCGTGAGCCCCGGATCGGTGTCTGGTCCACGGTGATCACTTCATCGAGCTTGGCCACCGATCCGTCGATCAGCGAGCTCTTGCCCGAGCCCGCGACGCCGGTGATGACCACCAGCACACCGAGAGGGATATCGAGGTCTATCTTCTGCAGGTTGTGGGTGCTGGCGCCTCGAATTTCCAAGCAGGAGTTCGGCCTCCGCACGGAGTCCTTCAGCGTGGCACGGTCATCGAGGTGTCTCCCGGTAATGGTGCCGCTGGTTCGCAGCTGCGCCACCGTGCCCTCGAAGCACACAGTCCCACCGCGGGCACCCGCACCGGGTCCCAAATCTACGACATGGTCCGCTATGTGGATGGTCTCAGGTTTATGCTCCACCACCAGCACGGTGTTGCCCTTGTCGCGCAACTGCAGCAGCAGACTGTTCATCCGCTGGATGTCATGCGGATGCAGGCCTATGGTCGGCTCGTCGAACACATAGGTGATGTCGGTAAGCGAGGAGCCGAGATGGCGAATCATCTTGGTGCGCTGAGCTTCTCCACCGGATAGCGTTCCGGCGGGCCGATCCAGGGATAGGTAGCCGAGACCGATCTGTACGAACGAGTCCAATGAATGCCTTAGTTTTTCCAGCAGCGAGGCAGCCGAAGGTTCTTCCAGAGCACTCACCCACTCGGCCAGGTCGCTGATCTGCATCGCGCACACCTCGGCGATGTTCTTGCCTTTGATCTTCGACGAGCGGGCCAGCACAGAAAGCCGGGTTCCGTCGCAGTCCGGACAGGTGGTGAAGGTGGCAATCCGCTCCACAAACGTGCGTACGTGCGGCTGCATGGACTCAATGTCCTTGGACAAGTACGACTTCTGGATCTGCGGAATCAATCCGAGATAGGTCAGGTTGACACCATCAACCTTGAGCTTGGTCGCCTCCTTGTGCAGCAGATCATGCAGTTCCTTTTTGGTGTACTTGCGAATCGGCTTGTCGGGGTCCAGGAACCCGCAACCGCGATAGATTCGCCCGTACCACCCGTCCATGCTGTAACCGGGAATGGTCAGTGCGCCCTCGTTGAGCGACTTGCTGTCGTCATAGAGTGCGGTGAGATCGATATCGTTGATCGAACCCCGCCCTTCGCATCGTGGGCACATACCTCCGGTGATGCTGAACTCTCGACGCTCCTTGGTGGGCTGTGAGCCACGTTGAACGGTTACCGCTCCCGCACCGCTTATCGAGGCAACGTTGAACGAGAATGCCTGTGCCGAACCGATATGCGGCTTGCCGAGCCGGCTGAAGAGGATACGTAGCATCGCGTTGGCATCGGTTGCGGTACCCACCGTGGATCGCGGGTCCGAGCCCATGCGTTCCTGATCGACGATGATCGCCGTCGTCAGCCCGTCGAGCACATCGACATCTGGTCGCGCGAGGGATGGCATGAATCCCTGCACGAACGCGCTGTAGGTCTCGTTGATCAGGCGTTGCGATTCGGCGGCCACGGTGCCGAATACCAACGAACTCTTCCCTGAGCCGGAGACACCGGTGAACACCGTGAGCCGGCGCTTGGGTAGCTCGACGCTGATGTCTTTCAGGTTGTTGACCCGTGCGCCGTGCACGCGGATCAGATCGTGACTATCGGCCGGATGGTGGTCGGTCGTTTTGGCGCTCTGGGCCATTCAGGGCAGCTCCTGGATGCGGACGGTGCAGCCGGCGGGATCACGGAAGGCACAGTCTCGGGAACCCCAGGGCTGATCGATGGGCTCCTGCATGACTTCGGCGCCGGTCGCCTGCACACGCTCGAAAAGCCCGGCCAGGTCATCGGTGGCCAGCATGATGCTCGCGTACGTGCCCTTGGCCATCATCTCGGAGACGGTCCGGCGCTCTTCCTCAGTGATTCCCGGGTCTGCAGCAGGGGGTGTCAACACGATGTTCATATCGGGACGCCCCACCGGACCGACGGTGATCCACCGCATGCCTTCATATCCGACGTCCTTGCGGACCTCGAACCCGAGCGCGTCACGATAGAAGGCCAGCGAGGCCTCCGGGTCGGTGTGTGGCAGGAAGCTCGCATTGATCGTGATGTCCATGCCGGTCACGCTAGCTGCGCCGCGCCGTGGTGGCTTCTTGATTCCTGATCGGTCTGGTGACGTGCTTGGCGACGCACGCCGGGATTCCTGCGACGTGCTCTGCAGAGCGCTCTCGGTACACACTGGGCGGAACCCCGACCAGTTCGGCGAAACGCGTGCTGAAAGTGCCGAGCGATGAGCCACCGACCGCGAAGCACACGTCGGTGACACTCATGTCTCCCCGCCGCAGCAGCATCATGGCCCGCTCGATCCGTCGGGTCATGAGGTAGGAGTATGGCGACTCCCCATAAGCGCTCTTGAACTGGCGGCTCAGGTGCCCTGCGGACATATGAGCATCGCGGGCCAGTTCTTCGACGTTCAGCGGCTGCGCGTACTCACGGTCGATCCGGTCGCGTACCCGGCGAAGACGCGCGAGGTCGCGCAGGCGCTGCTCCTCGCCTGCATGGGTCACAGGCGGGATTCTATCGGCTAGATCAGACCCAGCAGACTGATATCGTCGGCGTACTTGAGGATCAGCTCCTTGGTGACATGCGGGATCTCACCTGGTGTCTGGTCCAGGCCGCCGACCTTCGCCTCTCGCACTGCTCCGCTGAATTCGGCTGTCGGCAGTGCACTTCCGTCGATCGCCGACTGCGGATTCTGGTACATCTTGAGCAGCGGTAGCACGGACTGCTGGCGCTGTTGCTCGGGCAGCCCCTTGAGGGCCGTCTCGAACCGCGTCAGCCACTGGCCGTAGTCGTCAATGCGGGCGATCTTGTACCCGGCCTCGATGAGCCAATCCACGAAGGTATCCATCGAGACGCCGTCGTGGTGGGGGTTGAACACATCGAAGCTGTGGTAACCATCCGTCACATTCACACCGCCGATCGCAGTGATCGAAGCAGCCGTGAAATCACCTGGGACGCCGTCATAATGGGCGCGCTGACGATTGCCTTCGGCATCCAATTCGTAGAAGCTGCCCGGTGCGACGCCGGTGAGCAACAAACTCTGGATGGTTCGCGTGAACACGTCGGTGACATTGAGCTGACCGTGGTACTCGCTGTGGGCCAGGATCATGTCGGACCGGAACACTCGCACCGGCAGCCCCGCCAGGTCATGGGCCTCACGGAGCAGCACCTCGCCGGCCCATTTCGAATTGCCGTACCCGTTGGCGTAGCCATCGTTGATCTGCCGCTGCGCCGACATCTCCCTGACATCGGAGTCTTCCTCGAACTGCGTCACCGGGATCTGATCGGCGATGCCGACCGTCGACAGATAAGTGACCGGCTTGAGCCGTTCGGAGATCGCCAACTTGATGATCTCGGCGGTGCCCGCCACATTGGGGCCGAACAGCTGGCTGTACGGCAGCACATGGTTGACCAATGCACCGGAATGGACAATCAGATCGACATCTCCGGCCAGCTTCTGCCAAATATCCTGGGAAAGACCCAGGTTCTGGTCACCGAAGTCACCGGCGATCACTTCGAGGCCCTGCTCCGCGAGCTGACGGTAGTGCGCCGACAGCTTCGGGTCTCCCGACTCATAGACGGCATCGAGGCGCGCACGGGCGGCCGCGGCGTCGGTACCGCGGATGAGTGCGTATACCTTTCCTCCGGCGGGAACCAGCCGTTCGAGCCAGTCCAGTACCAGCCAGCGTCCTAGCCAGCCATTGCCGCCCGTCACCAATACGGTCTTCACGTCCGCAGTAGGTGGTTGAATTTCCTTGGCCGCCTTCAACACCGACTCGTCGATGAACTTTTCGAGGGTGAGTTCGGCTGCGTTGATAACCGTGGCATCTCTGCCGTGGACCGATGCGAACGTCGGCTGCGTCGCGCCGCCAGTGCGCTGTGCCTCGATGTGCCGGGCGATGGCAGCGAGATCATTGGCGACGCTGTTGATGACACCGACCGGAACGTCCACCTCGAAGATGTCGCGCAGCAATTCGGAGTACGACAGCGCCGAAAGCGAGTCACCGCCGAGGTCAATGAACCGGACATCGGGGCCCAGGTCTGCCGCTGACGCCCCCAACAGGGCCGCAGCGGCATCGGTCACGGTATCGAGCACCGGACGGCCCGCCGCCTCCCGCGCCAGCTCGCGTAGACGCTCGTTCTGACTTTCGGCCAGGTCGGCGTACAGCGCCTCCAGCCGTTCGCCGTAGTGCTCCTTCAGCTTGGGGCGCAACAGCTTGCGGGCATCCGATAGCAATCCGGACTCGACCGTGAACGGCACGGTCTCAACGATGAAGTCCCGGGGGATTTCATAGGACTGTAGCTCCGCACTCTTGGCGACCTGCTGCAGTGAATCCTGGATTAACGGCTTGAGCGCATCCGGCGAATCCGCATATCGTTCAAGGGCTTCCGGAGTGGGCACGACAACGGCCAGCAGGTACGAACGCTCGCTATTGCCGTACACGAAGATCTGCCGAACCAGCGGGCTACCGGTGTAGGCGGCCTCCAGCTTGGACACCGCGACAAACTCACCCTGAGCGAGCTTGAGCACGTTCTTGACGCGGTCGAGGTACTTGAGGTGGTCCGGCCCCAACTCGGCGACCACGTCGCCGGTCATGTAGAAGCCGTCTTCGTCGAAGACATCCGCCGTGGTTTCGGGGCGCTTGTAGTAGCCGGGGAACATGGTCTCCGACTTGATGCGCAGCTCACCCCGCGGATGCGGGGAATCCGTTGTGAAGTAACCAAGTTCGGGAACATCAACAAGCTTGTACTCGGTGACCGGAGGGCGCTGCAAGACACCGTCACGCCACACTGCGCCGGCCTCGGTGGAACCGTAGCCGTCGAGCATCGCTACCTGCAGCAGCGACTCCATGAAGTCATTCATCTCGGGAGACAGTGGCGCAGAACCAGATCCGGCGTTGAGCACACGCCCACCGAAATCTTCCTCGCGGATGCGCACCTTGATCTGTTCGGCGATTTCGGCATTGCTTTCGCCGGGTGCGAGCGAGCGATCCAGCTCGGCCTGGTACCGCTGGAAGACCATCTCCACCACCCGCGGCACAAACAGCACCTCGGTGGGACGGATGAGCGCGATGTCCTCGAAGAACGTCGACAGGTCGCTGGACGCGATGTAGTAGGCCGTACCGCCGCCGGAGAGGGTGCCCATCAGAGTAAGGCGGCCCGCGAGGTGGCTCATCGGCATGAAGTTGACACCGACGGATGGGATCACCGTTGTGGTGAGCCACTTCTTCTGCCACAGGTTGGCAACCAGCCACTGCGGGTACATCGCCCCCTTGGGGGTACCGGTGCTACCGGAGGTGTAGATAAGCAGGCGCAGCGCGTCGGGATCTTCGCTGGGCTGTGGCGCTGCGGGAAGCTCACGGCCACGGGCGATGGCATCACCCAACGAATCGATGGTGATCGTCCGCCCGGCCGTCTCCAGCCGGTCACGCACGGCGCTCAGTGCCGCACGATGGGCATCCGCCTCCGGGTGGTAGTCGAACACCGACAACAGTTGCACGGACGGCGTCGCGAGCACTGATTCCACCGCGGCTTCGAGGTACTCGACGCTGGCGGCGAACACCGTGGGCTGCGTCTCTTCGAGGATCGCGTTGCGCTGCTGCACGGATGCGCCGGTCTGCAACGGCACCGAGACGGTGCCCAGACGTAGCCCCGCGACATCCAATGAGGCGAAGTCCGTGCTGGTGAATCCGAGCTGTGCGACGAAGTCCCCGTCACGAATTCCCTGTGCGTACCAGGCGGCGGCGATGGCCTCGGCACGATTCCACAGCTCACGGTAGGAGGTCGTGACGAACTCGGTCTTCAGCGCCACGGTGGTCACACCGTGCTCGTCGGTCACCAATTCGACAGCGCGCTGCCCGAGAGCCGGGCGATCCCCATAGCCCTCCAGTAGCCGCCGGATCAGCTCGATGAGCGTCAGGCCGGGTTCGTTGACCGCGTCGGACACCGTGTCATCGGGCAGGAGGGCCTGTAGCTGCGGGTCGTTGGACACGACCTGCGCGACACGTCGTTCGAGCTCTTGCTGATCGGCGAGGTCGGGCGTCGTGGTTGCGGCGGGTGTGGAAATCGTTTCAGTCATGCCTAGACACCTCAGTAGTCGATGTAAGTACGTGGGGGCGGTTACGCCTACAGAAGAAAAGTACATACCTACGCTAACTATTCCCTGTGAGCGTGCGGCTCTCCCCTCCCGCCGAGCGGGCATTCATGCTGGTCCAGGCCGAGCGGTCCAGCACGGATGTCACCGCGGGGTGAGGAGCGTCACTCTCGCAACGCCTGTGGTGCATGCTCTCGCACCAAGGCCAGCAGCTGCCGCCGTGAGGGGTTCACCACGGCATGCCCCGCGACGTCGACAGTCGGCACCGTCTCGTTGCCGTTGGCGACGGAACGCACGTAGGCCGCCGCCTCCGCGGACTCCCAGATGTTGACCTGCGTGTAGCGAAGTCCGCTGAAGCGCAGCGCCGCCCGGAGTTTGATGCAGTAGGGGCAGCCCGGTCGCCAGTACAGGACAACCTCGTCAGAGGCTGAAATGGGCTTCGTCATGACCCATGTCTACACGCGCTTCCCCGCAGTGACACCTGGCTTGAGCGTGTAGATGTCGTCGATCGCGATGACGACGGCACAGCGCGGGTACTTCAGACCGCGCTCCTGCGCGAACGCGACGGCATCGTCGAACGCGGGCCCCGACTCGTGAACGTGGGCTGAACCGACGAACCGGTAGCCGTCCAACGCTTCGCGATCGATCACCGCGACCGAGACCTTCGATCCCGCATGAATATTGGCCAAAGTCTGCCCACCGGTGTTCTCGTTGAAAATCAGCGAATGCTCGTCCCGGACCCGCAGGGAGCGTTTGGGCCCGATGTTGGGGGTCGTGCCGTCGGTCACGGTCGCAAGAATCGCCAGCTGGGAACCGAGCATCCGCTTCATGTCATCGGTGAGCGTGGGCATAGTGGGCGTGACCTCCTGGAGTGGTTGTACTGGAACGAGATTCGGAATAGGCGGCGGTGGTGTGCAGGCCCGGGCGGTGTCGAGTAGTCGCCTCGTATCACCGACCGGAGCCGTGCGCATCAGCACCGAGAGCAGGTGCAGCAGACCCTCGGACACCACGAGCGGGCGCTGGCTGGTCCGTAAGATACCCGCCGCGGAAACCTTGTCTCCCTGAGCGATTGCTTGAGCTATCGCAACCGTCTCACACCAGGACGCGTGTCGGGGCCCCAGATCCATCTCATGGTTTCGGGTCACCTAACTATATTATTTGGAATGTCTAACTACGTCTAGTGCTCGCTTCCGCGGCGGCACCCCGCTCCGGTCGCGCCGTTCCCGTGGGGTGGTCGCTCCCCACACCCCGAAAGATTCGCCCGCCGCGATGGCGTACCTACCGCACGGGTCCCGCACCGGGCAATTCCGGCAGATCTGTTTGGCGCGTGCCTCCCGCAGGCTTCGGGCCCTTCCCCGTTCGTGATCCGGCGAGAAGAACAGATCGGTCGACATGCCACGGCAGCGCGCCCACTCAAGCCACTTCATTTCCGCTACCCCACGATCGTCTGCGCGACTTTGACACCGACCAGCACCACGGCCAGCACGAGGTAGCCACGGAGAGCCACCATTCCCGCGGTACGCAGCGGCGACCACGTTGGGCGTTCCAGCGTGTCCAGCGCTGGGGTGCGCCAGGTTTCACGCTCCTGCCGCAGGACTTCCCGCCGCAGTACCCGATCACGCGGCGCGGACTCGAGGTCCCAGATCTCCGCGGGATCCAGTCCCCCGAGATCGCTGGCCGTGACACGAGCGCCAGCACGCTCGGCCTGCTTCTGCATCGCGTAAATCACCAGTCCACCAACGACTCCGGCAGCGACTCCGGCCCCAAAGAACATCTTGAGCTGTTGGGTCGTCAGGTCCGGGAAGAATGTCACCGCGGTCAGCGACAACGACAGCAGTACCAATGACCAAACGATCACTCCCGCAACGATGTTCTGGCGCACGTTGTTGACCCACGGCCCCAGGACCGCCTTGTCGTTGCACAGCAGCACCAAGAACACCGTCGCCGAGGGCAGCAACACGCCGGCAAGTGCCTGCACCCCCTGGGTGAGGACACCCAGCACCGGATCCGGGCTGAACGACACCGCCGCGGCTACCGCGAGCAACGCGCCATAGCCTAGGTAGAAGGTGGGTGCCTCGCTGAGCTTCCAGTGCAGCGAGTGGCGCTTGCCGAAGGTATCGCCCAGCGCATAGGTGGTGGCCAAACCCACCGCGTTGGCGCCGATGAGCGAGGCATCCAGCAGCAAGAGGGCGAAGAGCGCACCCACCGTAGGGCTCACATGCTCGTGCAGCAGCCGCGCGACGGCACCCGCGTCGGTGAAATTCCCGACAGCGTCGGTACCCGCCAGGCCGAATGCGGCAGCTCCCATGATGCACATGGCGCCGACCATCACCACGACGATCCCGATCGCCAGATCGATTCGCTCGTAACGGATCCAGCGCGGTGTCAAACGCTTGTCCACGATGTTGGACTGCTGAAAGAACAGCTGCCACGGTGCCACCGTGGTACCCACGATCGCGACGATCAACATCAGCAGCTCGGCGTTCAGCCCACCCGGAAACGACGGAACGAATCCGGAGGCCGTTTCGGCCAGCGTGGGCCGAACCAAGACCACCATCGGAATCATCACCACATTGAGTGCGATGAGCGCGAACAGGAATCGCTCCCAGCGCCGGAACGATCCTCCGGCGATCACCGCGAACAACAACACGGCAGCCAGCGGCACCGAGATCCACCGGGGAAGTCCGAAGTAGCTCAACGCCATCGCCACCCCGATGAATTCGGTCACGATCGTCAGCGCGTTCACCACAAACAGGTCGCCGACGCTGAACGCACCCCAGAACCGTCCGAACCTGGTGAAGATAAGCCGCGCATGCCCCACCCCCGCGACCGCACCGAGCCGGACCACCATCTCCTGATTCACATAGAGAACGGGAATCAGCAGGGCCAACGTCCATATCAATGCCATGCCGTAGTTCTGTCCAGCCTGGGCGTACGTGGCGACGCCTCCCGCGTCGTTGTCGCCGACCATCACGATGAGGCCGGGGCCCAAGACTGCCAACAACATCCGGAATCGCTGCCGCCTACTGCGGCCCTCGGAGCTCTCATGCTGCCCGATGGTGCCCAGGGCGCCGACGATGTCGCCGACATGCGCGCTATCCATGACGGCGCTGGTGGGCGCTTGGGTGCCGTCGTCGTATCGGCGGGAAACGCCGTTGAAAAATGCCATAGCAGATGCCGCCCTTCTCAGGGTTCGGTCCACTGCGGACGATTCCCGCACACGGCAAATCAAGCCTGGCGCAGTGTTTTTCGCGACAGGTCAGGCGTGAGCGGTACCGCAGCGGAAGGCTGGGAACACGTGTATGTGCTGGTCTAGGCCAGGTTGCCGACCCGGACTGGGATACGGACTATCGCCGGACTGCATGTCGTCCCTCACCTCCTCGCTGCCAGAGCGGCTGTGCCGCAACATCTTCATGTCAACGCACGTCAAAGGCGCCCAGACAGGAGAGAGCGCCCGCCAATGAGCGGGCCGACCACCTCTCTCGTCAGAGCTTCGGCACTGCACGACGTAATCCCCAACGGGAAGCCACCTCGGATCACCCCTTAGGCCGGGGAGATCTGTCCTAACCCTGGGCGTCTCTCGACGTCGTCGGATCAGTGGCCTGTGTTCGTGCAGGAGCCTCGCCTAGCGAGGTGCTGACGCGCGTTACTGTATGCCCGAGTGCTGCTGTGCGTCAACGCAAACCCTAATACCCCACAATTTCTTGACGGTACGCGCCGCAATCAGCCGAGGTCCCCGTACTCGTCGAACCAGTACGCGAGCTTGCCGCGCCGACTCACCGCACGCAGTCGTGACTCGGTCAACGCTCGCGCCTTGCTGGTGGTAACGATCATCAATTCATCGTCCGATTCGATCCTGGTGTCCGGTAGCGGAACGAAGGTGTTGCCCTGCCTGATGATCAGGGTGACGACAGCCGGATCGGGTAATCGCAATTCGAGGATGGTGACATTGCGTAACCGGGAATCCGACTGCACCTTCATGGTGAGCAGCTCGGCGTCCAGCACATCCAAAGGTGCTGCCTCGACTTGGATTTCACGGGTGGCTTCCCGAGTGATCAGGCCGAGCAGACGCGCGACGGGCCGCAAGCTTGGCCCCTGCACCAGGGTGAAAACCACCACCAGAACGAACACGATATTCAGCAGACGGTAACTGTTCGGCACGCCCTCCACGATCGGGAAGGTGGCAAGAACGACGGGCACCGCACCGCGCAAACCTGCCCAGGACAGAAAGGCCTGCTCGCGCCAGGGGATTCCGAAACCGACAAGTGATCCCACCACAGACAGCGGCCGGGCCACCAGCAGCAGCACGAGCCCGACGACGATTGCCGGAACCAGGTCGCCCCACAACTCACTGGGATTGACCAGCAAGCCCAGCAGCACGAAAAGACCTATCTGAGCCAGCCAACCGAGCCCCTCTGCGAACGATCGGGTAGCAGACCGGTGCGGTAGACCGGAATTGGCCAGCACCACGGCGGCCAGATAGGCGGCGATGAATCCGCTGGCGTGCACGCTGCCAGAGGCCGCGAACGCGACCAGACCGATACCGAATGTCGCGATCGGGTACAAACCCGACGCGGGCAGCGCAACGCGGCGCAGTGCGATCGCCCCAACAAACCCACACACCAAACCGATCGCAGAACCGGCCAGGAGTTCATACACGATCTGAACAACGGCACTCTTCGGCTCGAATACGAAGGGCACGATGCTGAACATCAAGACCAGAATCACGGCGGGAGCGTCGTTGAATCCGGACTCCGCCTCCAGCAGACCCGCTAGCCGGCGCGGCAGCGGCAGCACCCTCAGAACGGAGAACACGGCCGCGGCATCGGTGGAGGACACGATGGCGCCCAACAGCAATGCCAACTGCCAATCCATACGCAACAACACGTGCGCACCGACGGCGGTTACCACCGTGCTGATCACCACCCCGACGGTGGCCAGCGCACCGGCGGGTGCGAGCACCTTACGAATGTCGGAAAACCGCGTGGTCAAACCACCCTCGACGAGAATGACCGCCAGTGCTGCGGTGCACACATTCCGGGCCAGTTCCACGTTGTCGAAGTCAAGCCCGAGCCCGTCTTCGCCGAGCACCACACCCACCAAAAGAAAGAACAAAAGGCTGGGGAACCCGATACGCGTAGCCACCCGAGTGCCGACAATGCTGGCGAGCAGCACAAGCCCACCGATAAGCAAGGCCAGGTACAGCTCGTGCAGGCTCACGTCATTCCCGTCGGTCGACTCTGATTAATAGGGCACGATAGCGGGATGGTGGAACGGAAGATGCGAGTCGCTGTTGCCGGCGCCGGCAAGGTCGGCCGTTCCGTTGCCCGCGAGCTGCTCGACTACGGCCACAAGATCCTGCTGATCGAACGCGAGCGCAGCAACTTCGATCCGCACGCGGTGCCCGGGGCCGACTGGCTCAACGCCGATGCCTGCGAGCTGGAGACTCTCGAAGAAGCAGGGATCGAGACCTGTGACGTGGTTGTCGCCGCCACCGGTGACGACAAGGCAAATCTGGTCGTGGGCCTGCTGGCCAAGACCGAGTTCGGTGTGCCCAGGGTCGTGGCCCGCATCAACGACATCCGCAATCAGTCGCTGTTCGGCGCGAACTGGGGCATCGATGTGGCAGTCTCCACGCCCGGCGCCATGGTGGCGAGTATCGAGGGCGCGATCGACATCGGCCATCTGGTCCGCCTCATGGGGTTGCGTGAGGGCAGCGCGGAACTGACAAAACTCACCCTGCCGGAAGACAATCCGTTGGTGGGACAGCGCGTAGCCAACCTGGACTTGCCGCCAAACACTGCACTGGTCACCGTGATTCGGAATGGAACCGTTGTTGTACCCAAACCAGAGGACATCTTGGAGGCCGGGGACGAGATGCTCTTTATCGCCAACAGTGCGGTCGAGGCCGCGGTTCGCGCAGCAATCCATGGAGCTGCGGTGTCACCCGACAGATAGGTGGCTACACGCTGAGCAGGGCCAGTTCCTCGCGCGCCCGCCGCTCCACCAGCAGTGGAACATAGTCACGCAGCGGGCTGTCATCGAAGCGGGAGTGCTCGGCCCTAACCACCGCCTCGACGATGTCGCGAGTCAGATTCGGATGCCGCCCATGAAGCTGTTCCACGAGCTCGCCGATCCCTACCTGCCTACCGAGTACCGCCACAGGGACAAAATTTGCACTACGTTTACAGTTTCGTCAACTGCCGAAATTGACGTCGACGACGGCCAGCCAAGGGCTCCGCAACCGAGTTTGTAGACTCGGATGACGGACCTTACGGAGGTGGATGTCACGGTGCAGGTCGTCTGTAATTCGTTGATCACCTGCGTATCTCGCAGTGTTTGGACCGACCTCCTGGTAGCTCGATGAGCACCGCGACCGTAGTCGGCAGCGGTCCCAATGGGCTAGCCGCAGCAATTACCCTCGCCCGCGCGGGGATCTCTGTCACTGTGTTGGAAGCCACTGATGAACCCGGGGGCGGGTGCCGCTCCTCGGAGATGCTCCACCCCGGGCTCATCCATGACCACTGTGCGGCCGTGCACCCGATGGCCATCGGGTCCCCGTTCTTAACCAGCCTGGATCTGGCTCGCCATGGTGTGCATTGGCTGCTGCCCGAGATCGACTGTGTTCACCCCCTCGATGACGGCTCGGCGGGCGTGCTGCTCCGGTCAGTCGAGGACACCGCCGCACAGATGGGGCGGGACGGCAACCGTTGGCGTGCGTTGTTCGGCTCTCCCTCGCGGCATTTCGGCACCCTCGTGGAAGACATCACCGCGCCATTGCTGCGGATGCCCAGCCACCCGGTCCAGATGGCGCGATTCGGAATACCCGCCGCCCTGCCCGCCTCAGCCATTGCACAACTGCTCCGCACTGAACCGGCTCGCGCACTGTACGGCGGCGTCGCCGCGCATGCCTTCCGGCCATTGCACTACCCCATGACTGCCGCGGTGGGTCTCGGAATCATGACGGCCGGCCACCACTACGGCTGGCCCGTCGTCTCCGGCGGCACCGGTTCTCTCGTCGACGCCATGATCACAACGCTCAGAGACCTGGGCGCACAGGTGCACACGGGCGTTCGCATCGATGACGCCGCGCAACTACCCGCCGCCGATCTCACGCTCTTCGACCTTGAACCACGCTCTGTAGCAATGATTCTCGGTGATCGGCTGCCCCGGCGAGCCGCCCGAGCGTTCACGCGTTTCCGGCACGGGCCCGGCGCCTTCAAGGTCGATTTCGCGATCGAGGGCGGCGTGCCGTGGACCGCACTCGCCGCCCGACGGGCAGGCACTGTGCACCTCGGCGGGAACTACGCCGAGGTAGCCTCAACCGAGCGGCAGATCCACGCAGGCGCCATGCCCAAGCGCCCCTTCGTCCTTGTCGGCCAACAGTATCTGGCCGACCCGCAGCGCTCCTCCGGCAATATCCACCCGTTGTGGACCTACGCGCACGTGCCATTCGGTTACACCGGAGACGCCACCGAGGCGATCATCGGGCAGATCGAACGATTCGCGCCCGGGTTTCGCGAACGGGTCGTAGGTCTGGCAGTGCGCTCCACCACGGAGATGTCGGTGTACAACGCCAACTACGTGGGCGGAGACATCATGACCGGCGCCAAGGACATTCGGCAGCTGGTATTCGGCCCCCGCGTCGGGCTCGCCCCATACAGCCTTGGCACATCGGGCATGTACCTCTGCTCGGCGGCCACACCGCCCGGCCCAGGCGCTCACGGCATGTGCGGTGTACATGCCGCGAAGACCGCGCTCAAACATCTCCCCCGATGAGGGGCGACGGCGTATGGTTGACACCGTAAACAAAATGTAGTGCGTGGGAACCCGCACGGAACGAGGTGAGCGCCATGATCGTCCTCGGGGCCATCCTGTTGGCTGCCGGTTTCTTTCTCGACATTGGATGGTTGTGGACCGGCGGGGTTGTGCTCATCGTCATCGGATTGATCCTGATGGTGGCGGGCCGCATGGGGCACGCCATCGGTGGCCGTCGCCACTACTACTAAGAGCCGCAAAGGAGTACACCATGCGGTACGCAGGATTGTTGCTCGCCGTCTGGCTGATCGTAGGGGCCATCGCCGTCGCTCAACGCGGATACTTCACCAACAGCCCGCAAACCTGTGCCAGCGCGGGAACCATCGCGCTGACTGTGCTCGCCGGTCCGCTCAACTACGCGGGACTCAATCCGACAGTCAGTCAGTGCAACATCCCGCAGCCAAGCCCGTGAACCACTCAGCCCGGCTCTGATCTGATCGCCGCACCCACCCGAACCAGCACGTCGAGCTGCGCCGGGTTGAACAGGTCCAACAGTGCCCGCGCCACCGTGCGTTCGGCAAATTGCTGCCCGCGCGGAGCGTCCGCGGTCGAATTCAGCATCCCCGGGTGATCGGCGTAGAGCTTCCGGGCATGTGAGGACATCCTGGCCGCGAGATCGGCGCGCGTCTGCTCGTCGGCGTCCGACGCCAGATTTTCCAGCTCGCGGTCGAGATCGCGGTCTTGCTGGTCCAAGAACATCCCGATGAAAGCCTGCAGCCCTTGCGGACCGAGCACCCGGGACATGACGAATGCCAGCGAGCGGTCGGTATCGGTGAGCTCCATAGCGACTGCCGCGGAGCCGAATTCGGGCGGCATGTCGGCCGGCACCTTGCTGGACAGTATTTGACCAAGCTCGTCGCGGATGCGTTGCAGCCGTTCGATGGTCGCGGCGAGTTCTGCGTCCAGTGCCCGTAACGCCTCTTGCGGATCCTCGTCGGCCTCATCCATCTCCGCGATCTGCTTCAAGGAGAGACCCAGCCCCGTAAGACGTTTGATTTGCAGCACCCTGACCAGGTGTGCGACTCCGTAGCTCTTGTAGCCGTTCGACCGACGTTTCGGCTCATCGAGCAGGCCGATGTCGTGGTAATGGCGCACAGCACGCAGGCTGGTGCCGGCGAGCTCGGCAAGCTCCCGCGTACTCCAGCCCACCGTTACTCCTTCTGCATCTGCCGACATACCGCCCACTGGACACTATGCCGCTGCGGCATGGTCAACATTCGAAACCCTCGGCTACCAGCAACTCCCGGGCCAACGCTCACGATCTGGTTTGCCACATTCTGATATTAGGGTACCCGAAGAATTCATAACGGTGCCTACTAGCTGCTAATTTTCCCATTTCAAGTGCATCACGCAGGGGTATCAATCTGTTGCTGAGCGCACGTGGCGGTGCTAACTTGGTCCCGTGCAGACCACCGCCAACGTGACCACCGTGCCCGGTGCGCTGCGCCGTCAGCTCCTGCGGTCGGTGTTCATCACGGCGTTGTTCATGGCGCCCGCACTGATCACTCGGATCGGTGGGTTGCATCCGAATCCGGTAGTAGCTCTCGTGATCTACGGCGCTGCGGTGGTAGCCGCCAGCTTCGTGTTGGCCTGGGCCGCGGAGGCCGCGCAGATCGACGTCTCCGGCGGCCTGGCCATCGCGGTACTGGCCCTGATCGCAGTACTGCCCGAATACGCCGTCGATCTCTACTACGCCTACATCTCCGGCCAGGTCCCCGAGTACGGCCAATACGCCGCGGCGAACATGACCGGCTCGAACAGGTTGTTGATGGGACTGGGCTGGCCCGTTGTCGTTCTCATCGCACTCGCGGTGGCGCGCAAGACATCCGGTCGCCCCACCAACCTGCTGTCGCTGGAGCCTTCTAACCGCATCGAGCTTGGATTCCTGCTCGTGGCCGGGGTCGTGGCGTTCGCGATACCGGCAAGCGGCCAGATTCACCTCGTGCTGGGCATCGCACTACTGGCCTGGTTCGGGTTCTACCTGTTCACGATCAGCCGCGGCGAAGCCGAGGAACCGCAGTTGGTGGGCACCGCCGCAGCCATCGGCATGCTGCCCAAACACATGCGCCGCAGCACCGTGGTCACGATGTTCATTCTTGCCGCGTCGATCATCCTGTTGTGCGCAGAACCCTTCGCCAACAGCCTGGTAAGCGCCGGAACGCAACTGGGCATCGACCAGTTCCTGCTGGTGCAGTGGTTGGCGCCGCTGGCATCCGAAGCGCCCGAGTTCATCATCGCCGCGATTTTCGCCGCGCGGGGCAAGGGAACCGCCGCCATCGCCACCTTGATCTCGTCCAAGGTCAATCAGTGGACGCTCCTGATCGGTTCGCTCCCGATCGCCCATCTGGCGGGCGGTGGCGGCTACTCCCTGGTGCTCGATGCCCGTCAGGTCGAAGAAACCCTGCTGACCGCCACACAAACCATGATGGGTGTGGCCCTGATCCTCGCGCTGCGATTCCACCGGGGCACCGCGTGGGCGCTACTGGCATTGTTCGTGATCCAGTTCCCTATCACCTCGACCCATGGCCGGCTGATCCTCTGCGGCGTGTACGCCGTCTTGGCGGTCGCCGGCTTGATCGTCAACCGCAGGCACGTCATCGCGACACTTCGCGCGCCATTCAGCAGGTCCGCGACCCCACAGTTGACTGTGCCGTAGCGGCATAGTTTCTCCTGGTGTTACTCCGCCACACCGAGAGGAACACCCACCGTGCTGCCCAAGCTCATCACCGTCGAGGAATTCTTCGATCCGCCGGTTCGCGCATCCGCATCGATCTCACCCGACGGCACCAAGATCGCGTACCTGGCACCGAGGAAGAACCGGCTCAACGTATGGGTCCAAACCCTCGATGACGACAACAACGCCGCCGCACGCTGTGTTACCTACGACGAAACACGCAGCGTCACAGGATTTCTCTGGGTCGATGACCCGCGCTGGCTGCTATATGTGCAGGACTCCGGTGGTGACGAGAACTGGCATCTATACCGGGTTGACCTGGACAGTCCCGGCACCCCGGCTCTCGATCTCACTCCGTACCCCGGCGTGCGTCTACTGGGCCTGGAGCAGCCCCACGGCCGTCCCGGAAAACTATTCGTTCAGCTGAACCACCGCAGGATCGACCAAATCGACCTGTACGAGCTCGATGTCGCATCCGGCGAACTGACCATGCTCGCTGAAAACCCCGGCAACGTCATGTCCTGGTTCTGCGGCCCTCATCATGAGGTGTTCACCCAATCGCTGACACCTGAAGGCGATATCGAGTTCTCCCGATACGAGTCCGGGGCGCTGGAGTCTCTCGTCATATACAACGGCGCGGACTACCCGGTCGGCATGCACCCGACACAGATAACCCCGGACGGTACCGGATTGTGGATGGGCTCAAGCCGCGATACCGATCGCACGCGTCTGGTCCGGCTCGACCTGGCCACCGGCGAGGAGTCGGTGATCGACAGCCACCCTTCGTTCGACCTCTCCGCTGCCCTAGGTCTGGCACCGGCGCTGATCCGGCATCGCAAGACCGGGGAGTTACTGGCCGTTCGCTATCTCGGTGAGCGGCAGGATATCCGGGTTCTGGATCCGGCCTTCGCTCCGGTGCTGGAAAAGCTTCAGGAGCTCTCCGACGGCGACCTCGCGGAGATCTCGTGCGACGAGAACGGCAACCGTTGGGTGGTCAGCTTCACCCACGACCGGGATCCCGGTGTCACCTACTTCTACGACCATGAGAAGGGCGAAAGCAGACAGCTGTTCCGTCCGTACCCGCATCTGGATCCGGCGACGCTGGCGCCCATGACGCCCGTGACGATCGCCTCGCGCGACGGCTTGAGTCTGCACTCCTACCTGACGCTGCCCGTGGGTGTGGAACCCGCAGGACTACCCCTGGTGCTGGTGGTCCACGGCGGTCCGTGGCACCGTGACAGCTGGGGATTCGATCCGTCGGTGCAGCTCCTGGCCAACCGTGGATATGCAGTGCTGCAGGTCAACTTCCGCGGATCCACCGGCTATGGAAAGGCATTCACGAAGGCGGCCATCGGCGAGTTCGCGGGCAAGATGCACGACGATCTGATCGACGCCGTTGACTGGGCGGTCAAGCAGGGCTACGCCGATCCGAGCCGGGTCGCGATCTTCGGTGGCTCGTACGGCGGTTACTCCGCACTGGTCGGAGTTACCTTCACTCCTGATGTCTTCGCGGCCGCCATCGATTACGTGGGCATCTCCAACCTGGCCAACTTCATGCGCACCCTTCCCGCGTTCGTCCGTCCGAACCTGACCAACAACTGGTATCGCTACGTCGGCGATCCCGCGGTGCCGGAGCAGGAAGCCGACATGCTCGCCCGCTCGCCCATCAGCCGGGTGGATCAGATCCGCACCCCGTTGCTGGTTGTGCAGGGCGCCAACGATGTTCGTGTGGTCCAAGCGGAGTCCGACAACATCGTGGCCGCACTGAGGGCCCGTGGCGTCGAGGTCGAATACATGGTGAAAGAGGACGAGGGGCACGGGTTCTTGAACCCTGAAAACCAGATCGACCTGTTTCTTGCGACGGAACGATTCCTGGCTCAGTACCTGGGCGGACGGCAGGTGTCGTGACCGAGGTTGTTGAGTTCTCAGACAAACCCCACAACAAGCCCACACTTCTCGAACAGGTCGGCGGACTATCCGGACTCATCTACGCCGGCCTACCGAGTGTGACTTTTGCACTGGGCAACAGTGCTTTTGGCTTGGCCGGTGCCATCTGGATATCCATGGCTACGGCGGGCACCGTCGCCGCGTGGCGGTGGTTACGCAACCAACCACTGCAGCCGGCAATCTCCGGGTTGTTGGGGGTGGCCATCTCGGTGGCCATCGCCTACCAAACCGGTTCGGCCAAGGGCTTCTTCCTGATGGGTATCTGGACCAACCTGATCGGCGCAGTCGTGTTCCTGGTCTCGGTCTTGGTGGGTTGGCCGCTAGCCGGAGTGATCTGGCACGGCTTCACCGGCACCGGGCACCGCTGGCGCAAAGACAAACCCTCGCGGTTCGCTTTCACACTGGCGACACTGACCATGGCGGCCGTTTTCGCCTCCAGATTTGTTGTGCAGGAATGGCTGTACGCCGCTGATTCGGTTGGCTGGCTGGCCATCGCACGCATCGCGATGGGCTATCCGCTCGCCGGAATAGCGCTTCTGGTGGTCATCTGGGCAGTGCGGCGTTCGAAGAGCCGTGCATCTCAGTTTGATTCAGCCAGCGCGGCAACCGATCACGACCAATGAGTTCACACTTGCTGGTCGCGGCCAGAGCCTGCGCCTGGCGGGTGAAATCCTGATTGCTGACCACCATGGTGCGGGTGCAGTCGTAATGCCGCGCCCCCGCAACGACCTCTTGAACGGCTCTGACACCCACTGTCTTCGAGTATCGCTTGCATTGGACGGCGACGACGTCACGCCGATTGGTGGCTATCAGATCTACGCCGTAGTCACTGGATGCCGACGTTGTCTCGATATGCCATCCGGCTCCGTGCATACGAGCCGCCACGAAGGTCTCGAAATCGACGCCGGACATCTCATCGATCTCGGAAAGCCCTGACATTGTCATATACCTGCGCAGCTGGGCTTCGTAACGACGCTGCGCCATGACATCGCCGAGCCCACGCAGGCCCCATCCCGCTCCACGCAGAATCAGATACACCGCATACGGCGAAGCCAGATAGCCGACCTGTGCCAGCGCGGCAAGCGCGGGGTCTGCCGTGCTCCGGTACACCAGGACACCGGGCCAGACAGCCAGCGCGATGATCGGCCCGGCAAGCACCACGATGATCAGCACGACCAGTGCACGCGAAAGACGGTGCCACCTACGAGCAGCCCTCCGTCTGAAACGCCGCAGCCTCATTGGATGGACTTTAAGCCAGCCCTCCGACACCCTGGGGGGAACTGGCGCCCGGGTACGCGGCTTCACGTCACCGCTGGCAATGGGGGCACCAATATGTCACGCGCGGCAGGGCCTGATCGCGCGTGATCCGGGTTCCGCAACGGCGGCACGGCCTTCCATGCCGACCGTAAACCCACAGTTCACGTCCGGGTCGCGGATCACCGGTCGTAGTCCTGCGATAGCTGTCCTTGTTCGCATGCAACAACGCATGGGCACGCTCGATGAATCGCTCGGGGTCGGTGAGGTCCCGTACCGGCGAGGTGGGCAGCATCCCAGCCAGAAAACACAGTTCGTTGGAATACACGTTGCCAATACCCGCCATGACTCTCTGATCGAGAAGCGTCGAACTCATCTCATCATCTGCTCGCGCCATCAATCCCTCCAAGGCGACGGACGGATCCCAATCTGCCCCAAGAAGATCCGGGCCCAGATGACCCACGATGTCGTTTTCCCGTCCCCGCTTGACCACATCCAGAACACCCAGGCTGACTCCGAGGGCCACCGAATCGTCCGTCCTCAGTAACGCTCTGATTCGATGGTCCCACGTGGGTACGGACTCCCGAGCGGACACGATTCGCCAGCTGCCATCCATTTTCAGATGCGAGTGAATGCTGGCCCAGCCGGCGCGAATGAACAGGTGCTTTCCGCGCGCAACCACGCCGTCCACGCGTTCTCCACTCAAATCGACGGTCGCGAAACGTGGGACACGGATATCGCAGCCCGTGAGCACCCGGCCGGTCAGCGCATCGCCCAGGCACCGCGCCGTTCGGAAAACCGTATCGCCTTCTGGCATTCCGAGGCCTCCTTGCGCTAGCCGTCACAGGCTACCCAACTCCGCACCGGCGTGATGGCGAAGCCGCTATACGCAAAGATCAGGCAGCAGAGACGGTCTCGTCTCCGACGGTTGCCGCATCGGAACTCTGGGCCCGTCCCCACCGTCCCGCTAGGGCCGCGCAGGTGATCAGTTGAATCTGGTGGAAGATCATCAGTGGCAGCACGATCAAGCCCACCGGGTGACCTGCGAACAACACGGTCGCCATGGGTAATCCGGTCGCCAAGCTCTTCTTGGAGCCGCAGAAGATCACGACAATGCGGTCTGCCCGATCGAACCGTAGTAGCCGTGCGGCCCCCGCTGTGACACCCAGTACCACCGCCAGCAGCACGATGCTGACCGCGAACACGGCCAACAAGCGGGAGATCTGCAGACCCTGCCACACATGCTCGACCATCCCGGCGCTGAAGGCCGCGTAGACCACCAAGTAGACAGATCCACGATCGACGACCTTGGTGAGCGTGGTGTGGGACAGGATTCGATACAGCTTGGGGCGCAGCAACTGGCCCGCGACGAAAGGCAACAGCAGTTGCACCACGATCTCCAGGATCGCGGTGGGCGAGACCGTCGCCTCCCCGGTGGTCTGCATCAGCAACATCACCAAGACCGGAGTCATGAAGACGCCCAACATATTCGACAACGAGGCGCTCACCACCGCGGCCGCGACGTTGCCGCGGGCGATGGATGTGAAGGCGATCGAGGATTGCACCGTCGAGGGCAACAGACACAGGTACAGCACACCGGTGTAGAGGTCGTTGGTCAGCACCGAGGGCACCAACAGCCGCATCGCCAGGCCCAGCAGGGGGAACAGGACATAGGTCGCGGCCAACACCGTGGTGTGCAGTTTCCAGTGCTTGAGGCCCTCGATCGCCTCGCGCGGTTCCAATCGGGTTCCGTAGAGGAAGAACAGCACCGCGATGGCGATCTTGGTTGCCCAGTCCAGGACATCGGCCGCGTCGCCGCGCGCGGGGAGCAGCAGCCCAATCCCCATGGCAGCGAACAGTCCGAGTAGGAATCCGTCAATGCGGAGTTTGGCCAGCCACGTCACTAGGCCACAGTACGAGCGCAGGAACTAATTATGAAAGCCGATAGAAGCGATATCTATGAACGCGTACCGTGATGGATGTGCTGGATCCTGAACTGCTGCGGACCTTCCTGACCGTCGAAAGAGCCGGGGGATTCACCGCTGCCGGACGTATTCTCGGGCTGCGCCAGTCGACCGTGAGCGGACATATCGCGCGGCTGGAGCAGTCCGTCGGCCGGGAGCTGTTTCGCCGCGATACCCGCAATCTGTCGTTGACCGCCGATGGTGCGGCGATGGTCGGCTTCGCCCGATCCATCCTGGACGCCCAGAGCCAGGCCGATCGCTACTTCGCGAGTTCGGAGCTGACCGGACTCATCCGGCTCGGCGCCTCCGATGACCTAGTGGCCCGTGAGCTGCCCGATGTCCTCGTCGAGTTTCAGGACTCCCACCCCGGTGTGGATCTGGAGCTGGTCGTGGGGCTCAGCGAGTACCTCAAGACACGCATGACCGCGGGCGAGCTGGATCTGATGGTGGCCAAGCGCCTGCCGGGTGAAAAGCATGGCGAATTGCTCTGGCGCGACAGGCTGGTGTGGGCTGGCCGGCCCAATACGCATGACGTGCGCGACCCGGTGCCCATCGTCACCTATCCCCCGCCGAGCCTGACGCGGCATGCGGCACTGCGCGCACTCGAGCGAGAAGGCCGCACCTGGCGCATCACCTGTGTGAGCGACAGTCAGCTGGGGCTGCGGGCAGCGGCCTTGGCAGGTATGGGTGTCATCTCACACGCCGAATCCCTTCTGCCCGAAGGCCTTGTCACGGTTCGCGATGACAGCCTGCCCGACCTTGGCGAGCTGGAGTTCGTGCTGGTGCGTCGACGCAGCGTGCTGTCCGAACCCGAACAGGCGTTGTGTGACGCGATCATCGCCAGCACGCACCGGCTACATCGGTGACCCCGCCCTCGGGCCCTAGACCGGTAGCGCGAAGTAGGCCAGCGACCCCACCGCAAGTGCCAGGAACACACCGGGGAAGGCGATATTGTGCAACACATTGCTGCGGATGTGTGCACCCACAGCGCCAATGAAGAACGCCACCAACCCGATTGCCGCGGCAAGGCCAATCGGGCGCACTCCGGCCAGCCCGATGATCAGGCCGGCCACCCCGGCTCCTTCGATCACCGCGAGATAGGGAATCCAGCGCGGGGCCAATCCCACTTCACCGGAGTTCTGCATCACGAACTGTGCCTTGGCGGCCTTGGCCACCACCTCGAATCCATTGGCGATAACGCAGATGACCGTAGTCACCCACAGCCCAGTACCGAGAACCGACATCAGCCCTCATACCTTCCCAGCACGGTGAAATGCTGGGGTGCAACAGCTTCAACCGCCCATCCGGCGACCCTGCTGCGGAAGTCGAGCGCATCCGGGATGCCCAGGAGTGGATTGTCGACCCCCTCGGCGAGCTGCAGCAGGAATACGAAGTCGGGGCCATCTCCGACTCTGCCTGCCGTGTAGGTCATGCCCGTGGGGGCCGCCGCGCTCACCGCCGTGAACAACGCCGCGATCGCATCCTCAACCTCGTGCACCCGTTCGGCATCTGTGCTGAAGCGGACCATCTGTACGCTCATCTGTGCCTCCTCTCTAGTCGGTTTCGTTGACCTCACCCCTCTTGACGACCGGCATGACGGAAAGGTGACCTCTCGTGGATCTCACGGAAAGATTCCAGGCCGCACGGCCACGGCTGCTGTCCGTGGCGCACCGGATCCTGGGTTCACACCACGATGCCGAGGACGCCGTACAGGCTGCGTGGATCCGGGCACAATCGGCCGACCTCAACGCGGTGGACAGTCTCGACGCGTGGCTCACCACGGTCACGGGCCGGCTCTGCCTCGATCAGCTACGGGTGCGCGAGCGGCATGGGGAGATTCCCCTGACTGCCGAACACCTCCCGGGCACGCAGCTCGGCGCGGACGAGGACTTCCTGAAGCGCGAGCAGGTTTCGCGTGCACTACTCGTGGTGCTCGGCGAATTGTCCCCCAAACAGCGCGTGGCCTACGTCTTACACGATCTGTTTTCCGTACCGTTCGAGGACATCGCCGCAGCGCTTGATACCACTGCCGCCTCTGCTAAGAAGCTCGCCAGCCGGGCGCGACTGCGCCTCGATAACGCGAACCCGGTGCAGACCCGCGACGTTCCAAACCAATCGGCGATCGTCGACGCCTTCCTGTCGGCCGCCCGCGGCGGCAACATCGAGCGCCTGATCACGCTGATGGCACCCGATGTGGTCCGCACGGTCGACCGCTCACTCATCCCCAGCGACGCAGCGACACTCGTGCAGGGCGCCCGAGCCGTCGCCGAGGAAACGCGCACCTTCGTCGACCGCATCGCCGTGGCGACAACGCTTTTCGTCGACGGCAGGCCGGGTGCCGTCATCGCGCCAGGCGGCCACCCCCTCGCCATCATCCGAATGGATATCCGCGACGGACTGATCACCCATATCGACATCGCGCCCTATGCGTGCAGCAGCGTTGAACTATCGATCTAATCTGGAATAGATCCAAATTAGACCAGGTTGCACCTGACATGCCGAACACAACCCGTACCCCCGAATCCGACGTCACCAACTTTCAGGCCTCCGCCACACTGAGCGCGAGTCTGCAACAGGTCCTGGTCGACCTGATCGAACTGCATCTGCAGGGTAAGCAGGCGCACTGGAACGTCGTGGGCAGCAATTTTCGCGATCTGCACCTGCAGCTCGACGAATTGGTCGACTTCGCCCGCGAATCGAGCGACACCGTCGCCGAGCGCATGCGCGCGCTCGATGCGCTGCCCGACGGCCGATCCGACACTGTCGCGGCGAGCACGACATTGCCGGAGTTTCCGCCCTATGAACGCAGCACCGGTGATGTCGTCGACCTGATCACCACCCGCATCTATGCCACGGTGAAGACGCTGCGCGCAGTACACGACGCGGTGGATGACGAGGACCCCACCACCGCCGACATCCTGCACCAGCTCATCGACGGCTTGGAGAAGCTGGCCTGGCTGATCAAGTCCGAGAACCGGAAGGTGTAGCCGGCTGAGCGATGATGGACCGATGCATGCAGTGAAGCGCTTCGCAACGATCATCGGTCTATTGACCGCGGTACTGGTCCTTGGCCCCAACGCCGGACTGGCACACGCGGCCGATGCATCGCCCGCCGGGGATGTGTTGTCCCTCGGCGACCCGGCTGCCCCGGGGCAGATCGATCTCTACCTAGACCCGTTGTGCCCGTACAGCGGGAAGATGGTTCAGAGTCAGGGCGAGGAGATCGGGCGGCGCATCGAGTCCGGCAAGCTGCACGTCAACCTCAGGTTTGTGGACTTCCTCGATAAGTACTCTGCCAGCGGCACATACGACAGCCGTGCGATCTATGCCAGCTTCGTGGTCGCCGATCAGTCCCGGTCAAGCGATATCACCTGGCGCTTCATCCGAGAGTTCTACGCCAAGGACCAGCAGCCCGAGGAGGAAGGTGACACGGACCTGAGCAACGACCAGCTGGCTGGGCTGGCCGCCCGAGTCGATGCGCCCCAGAGCGCACAGGATCTGATCAGGGTCGGGCTGCCAGTGCCCTTTGATGCCCGTGCCATCGCGTCGAACAATCTGCCGCTGCTGCGCGCCTTTCCCAAATCCGGTGTGCCCATGGTTGTCATCGACAATCAACCCGTTGATGGAGAATCGGCCTGGCTAGATCGCATCCCGCGGTAGCGGCGTCGCTCTGCGAAATACTGGTGAGGTGGCAGTGAACTCGAAGGTTTCACGCTCATGGCTTCTGGTCAATCCTTCCAGGGAGCCCGACCTCGGTGCTGCGGTCGCATCCACACATGCCGACGAGGTGATCTTGGACCTGGAGGACGCCGTCGCACCGAATGAGAAAGAGTCGGCACGCGCACGCGTGCTGGCATATCTCAACTCAGGCGGGCGCGCCTGGGTGCGCGTGAACGATGCTTCCAGTGATTTCTGGTCGGCCGACTGTCGAACACTCGCGGAGGCCCAGGGCCTCAAGGGTGTGGTGCTGGCCAAGACCGAGGGTGGCAATCACATGTGGGACACCGCCAACCGCCTCGGTGGCGAAACTCCTGTGATCGCTCTGATTGAGACCGCGCGGGGTCTGTCCCGCGTACACGACATCGCGGCGGCTCGCCCCTGCTTTCGTATCGCCTTCGGCGTCAATGACTACACGCTCGATATCGGTGTCGATCCAGACCCACTGGCCCTGGCGTACAGCAGATCCCAGCTTGTGGTGGCCTCGCGCGCCGCACACATTCCGGGACCGATCGACGGACCAACGCGCGACCCGGCCGAGCTGGCCGAGGGAGTCGCGCTGACTCGCCGCATGGGTATGACAGGAAAGCTGGCGCTGCACTCATCCGATGCCGACACCATCAACAGGGGTTTGAGCCCCTCCGATGACGACGTTTTGTGGGCTCAGGACTTCGTAGAGCAGTTCAACAGCCACGGGGGGAAGCCACAGGACGGCAGCGACCTGCCCCGGCTGAATCGCGCCCGGATCATTCTGGAGCGCGCACGGATGCTGGGCCTGATCACGCCGTAGCCGTCAACCGCGACAACGCCGCCACGGTGAGCGCCTCAACCCCGGTGCTCAGCGTCGGTTCCAGCACCGGGGCGAACTCCGGAGAATGGTTGGACGGCACAGGCTTTCCGGCCGCCGCGGCATCCTCGAAACGCTGTTGCTCGTACCCTCCCCAGAACCAGAACGCGGTGGGGACACCGGCCGCGGTACCGAAAGATCCGACATCCTCACTGCCTGCCAGCGGATTCGGAGACTCAATCACCCGTTCGGCACCGAAGTGCTCACGGAACACGGCGGCAATCGCCTGCATCGCCGCGTTGTCGACGACGGTGATCGGGAAGGTGTGCATCGACGTCACCGCCGGTTCCTTGTCGGCACCCGAAGCCGCTGACTCGGCCTGAGCGATCCGCGTGATGGACGTCAGCGTCTTGCGCCGCACCTCCTCATCGAAGGTGCGGACGTTGATACCGAGTTCGGCGTCATCGGGGATGATGTTGTCCTTCGCCCCCGCATGTAGATAGCCGACGGTGACCACGGCGGGTTCGAACGGGGACAGCTCGCGCGAGACGATGGTCTGCAGACGCTGCACCACATTCGAGGCCATCACCACCGGATCGACGGTCGATTCCGGTTGCGAGCCATGGCCGCCCCGCCCGAACAGTTGCATCTTGAGCGAATCCGAGGCGGCCAGCGCCGTGCCCGTCTTGTACGCGATCATCCCGGCAGGCAACGGACCGACGTGTTGACCGAGAACGACCTCAGGCTTGGGGAACCGATCCAGGATGCCGTCGGCGATCATCGCCTTCGCACCCCCGCCCACCTCCTCGGCGGGTTGGAAAACCGCGACCACCGTTCCCGACCACGCGGTCTTGAGTTCATTCAGCAGCCGAAGGGCGCCCACCAACGCGGTGACGTGCATATCGTGCCCGCACGCGTGCATGACAGGAACATCCCTGCCGTCCGGGTTGGTGGCGCGAACGGTGCTCGCGTAGGGAAGTCCGGTCTGCTCCTGTACCGGAAGTGCGTCGAAGTCGGCCCTGAGCCACACCACCGGACCGGATCCGTTGCGCAACACGGCCACAACTCCGGTTCCCCCGACGCCCGATGTCACCTCCAGCCCGAGTGGCGCAATCGCCTCCTGGATCTTCGCCGCGGTCCGGTGTTCCTGGAATGAGAGTTCCGGATGCTGATGCAGGTCGCGGTAAAAGGCGGCTAAGTCCCCCAAAGTGTCCGCCCAGTTGTCGGGCAGCGTGATCGTCATCCGGGCTCTCCCACTCTTTATGTTGCCACGTCTTAGACCGACCATACGGCGGTCGTGAGGACCTACCCTCGGACATGTGAGCCAGTCCACCGTTACCGAACTGTCCGTCGACACCATTGTCGTCGGAGGCGGGATGTCGGGCGCGTCGATTGCCTACGAGTTGGCCGAAAATCACACCGTCGCACTGCTGGAGCGCGAATCGACGCTGGCGTTTCACACCACCGGAAGATCTGCGGCCACCTTCATCGAGAACTACGGAAATCCCGTCATCCGGATGTTGACGGCGGCAAGCCGCGACTTCTTCACCGACCCCCGCGAGGGCTTCGATGCCCCGCTCGCCACATCGTTGCCGCTGCTGATCATCGCCGATGACGCGCATGCGGAGACGCTGCGCGAACTACATGGCCTGGCCTTGCTCCAGGGCTGTCATACGGAGCTGGTCGACGGCGCGGCGGCCGAGGAGATTAACCCGTACCTGCGCCCCGGACACACGCGACTAGCGACGATCGATCCGACTCCCATGGAGCTGGACGTCCACGGGCTGCACCAGGGCTATGTGCGCGGGCTGCGCCGCCGCGGCGGAAGCATCGTCAAGTCGGCGCCCATCGTAAGCAGCACCCGCCATCGGGGCAGGTGGGTTCTGAGGGACTCATCCGGACGGCAATTTGAAGCGGAAACCGTCGTGAACGCCGCTGGCGCCTGGTGCGATGAACTCGCGCAGGCCATGGGCGCGCAGCCGGTGGGGATCATGCCGCTTCGGCGTACCGCATTCATGGTGTCCGCGCCGCAGCAGAGGTCTGACGGCTCGATTCCTATGACACTGGACACGTCAGACACCTTCTATTTCAAACCCGACGGCACCCAGTTCCTGTGCTCGCCCGCCGACGAGACGCTCCAGGCGCCCGGCGACCCCCGACCGGACGAGCTGGAGATGGCGCGGGCGATCGGGATGATCAACGAGGCCACCACCCTCGGTATCCGGACCGTGAATTCCGCATGGGCGGGGTTGCGGTCCTTCACCCCCGATCGCACGCCGGTTGTCGGAGAAGACCCGGATATCGAGGGCTTTTTCTGGTACGCGGCTCAAGGTGGCTATGGCATCCAGATGGCCCCGGCGCTCGCGCGGGTTGGGGCCGCGCTGGCCGCACAGTGCCCGGTTCCACAAGATCTGGCCAGTCGCGGAGTGGACGCGGCCATGCTGTCGCCCGGTCGCGAGTCGCTGCGCACCAGCCGCTAGCAGCCGTCCCGCAGACCCGGACCGCGCCGAGCGAATCCTGTTATCGTCGGCGTCGATGGTGAATATGGATCGGCGCCGGATGATGGCGTTCTCAGGGCTTGGCATGTTGGCAGCAGCGGCTTCTATGCCGCAGGCGTGGGCGCAACCCGCACCACAGAACCCGCCCAACCGGCCGCCAGCGGCACCCCCCACCGGCAAGTACGTCTTCGTCGACGAGTTCGACGGCCCGGCCGGGTCGGCGCCCGACGGGTCCAAATGGGCTGTTTCGAAAGCTCGCGAGTCCATGAAGGACCCGACGTTTTGGGAGCTCCCCGAGAACGTCGGCCAGTACCGCGACGATCGCAAGAATGTCTACATCGACGGCAACTCGAATCTGGTCATCAAGGCCGCCAAGGAAGGCAACACCTACTACGGCGGCAAGATCTACAGCACCACCGAACTTGGTATCGGCTACACCTGGGAAGCGCGTATCAAGTTCAACTGCCTGACTCCGGGCGCGTGGCCCGCGTTCTGGCTCGGCAGCGACCAGGACGGTGAAATCGACATCGTCGAGTGGTACGGCAACGGCAGCTGGCCGGCCGCAACTACGGTGCACGCCAAGGCAAACGGCTCGGAATGGAAGACCCACAATCTGACCCTGGACAGCGGCTGGCACACCTGGCGCACCCAGTGGGACGACAAGGGGATTCGCTTCTGGCGGGACTACACCGATGGGGCGGCGCCGTACTTCGATGTCCCGGCCAACTCCCTGGCGGACTGGCCGTTCAACAATCCCGGACACAAGGCCTTCGCGGTGCTGAACCTGGCCGTGGCCGGATCCGGCGGTGGTGATCCGCGCGGCGGCACCTACCCCGCGGAGATGCTCGTCGACTGGATCAGGGTCTGGTAGCTCAGCTGCCGATCTCGTCTCATCATCGGCGCTCATCATGCGAGCGGCGGCGTTGCCACGGATACTCGATCCATGGCTGAGGTTACGGATCTTGCACCGATAGGCGCCGTCACCCGGACACAGGTGGGTCGCGAGGCCACCGAGCCGATGCGTGAAGACATCCGGCTACTGGGCACCATCTTGGGTCTTACGGTGCGTGAGCAGTGCGGCGACGAGGTCTTCGAGCTCGTGGAGCGAGCGCGAGTGGAGTCGTTCAGGGTGCGCCGATCGGAGATCGATCGCGCCGAACTGGCGCAGCTGTTCGACGGCGTCGACATCCACCGAGCCATCCCCGTCATCCGGGCTTTCACCCATTTCGCGCTGCTGGCCAATGTGGCCGAGGATATCCATCGAGAGCGCCGGCGGGCCGTGCACGTCGCCGCGGGCGCGCCACCACAGGACAGTAGCCTCGCCGCCACGTACCTCAAACTCGATGCCGCACAACTTACTTCGGATCGCGTAGCACACGCTCTCACCGGCGCGCTGGTGTCGCCGGTTATTACCGCTCACCCGACCGAGACCCGCCGACGTACCGTGTTCGATACCCAGCATCGCATCACCGAGCTCATGCGGCTGCGAATGCAGGGACTGTCGCAGACCGAAACCGGCCGGGATATCGAGCACGAACTTCAGCGGCACATTCTCACACTGTGGCAGACGGCATTGATCCGGTTGTCCCGGTTGAAGATTCAAGACGAAATCGCCGTGGGGCTGCGCTACTACCAGGCCTCGTTCTTCGAGGTGATACCTGAGATCAACGCCGAGATCCGCACGGCGCTACGCCGCCGGTGGCCGGATGCCGAGTTGCTCAGCGAGCCGATTCTGCGGCCCGGATCGTGGATCGGTGGTGACCGGGACGGAAATCCGAACGTCACCGCCGAGGTAGTGCATCTTGCGACAAGTAGTGCCGCACAGACGGCGATCGCCTACTACTTCGAACAATTGGTGGCACTGGAGCAGGAGTTATCCCTATCCGTCCGCCTGGTCACAGTCTCCGCCGATCTGATCGCATTGGCCGAGCAGGGCGGCGAAACCGACCGGGCAGACGAGCCCTACCGTCGAGCATTACGCGTCATCCACGCGCGCCTCACCGCGACGGCCGCGAACATCCTTGACCAGCTGCCCGAGCACGGTCTGGATCTCGACCTGATTCCGTACCGCACGCCGGACGAACTACTGCGAGATCTCGACATCGTGGACGCTTCGTTGCGCGCGCACGGCAGCGTGGTGCTGGCGGACGATCGACTGCGTACGCTGCGAGAGTCCGTTCATGTCTTCGGTTTTCATCTCAGTGGGCTGGACATGCGGCAGAATTCGGATGTCCACGAAGAGGTGGTTTCCGAGTTGCTTGCCTGGGCCGGTGTGCATTCCGACTACCGATCGCTCTCGGAGCCGCAGCGCATCGAGGTACTCGTCACCGAGCTACGTACCCGCCGCCCCTTGATCGGCGAAGGGGCCGAGCTCTCCGAGCTTGCCCGCAAAGAACTCGACATCGTCGCAGCCGCCGCGCGAGCGGTTCAGACCTATGGCCCCAGGGCGGTGCCTAACTACATCATCTCGATGTGCCAGTCGGTTTCGGACATGCTGGAAGCGGCAATCCTCCTGAAGGAAGCAGGATTGCTGGACGCGTCACGGCCACGACCGTTCTGTCCGGTGGGCATTGTGCCGCTGTTCGAGACCATTGACGACCTACAGCGTGGATCCGCCATTCTCGAAGCAGCCTTGGAGCTTCCGCTTTACCGGGCACTGGTGGCGGCTCGAGGCGAAAGCCAAGAGGTCATGCTCGGGTACTCGGACTCCAACAAGGACGGCGGCTACTTGGCTGCCAACTGGGCCCTGTACCGCGCCGAACTGGATCTGGTGGAATCTGCCCGCAGGAACGGAATCCGATTGCGGCTCTTCCACGGCCGCGGCGGCACTGTAGGACGCGGTGGCGGTCCGAGTTACGACGCCATTCTGGCCCAACCGCCCGGGGCGGTATCCGGATCACTTCGTATCACCGAGCAGGGCGAGGTGATCGCCGCCAAGTACGCCGAACCACGCGCGGCCCACCGCAACCTCGAGACGCTGTTGGCCGCAACCCTGGAGTCGACGCTGCTCGATGTCGAAGGATTGGGAGAGGCGGCGGGCGCGGCATACGAAATACTCGATGACCTTGCCGCGCGCGCCCAAAGCACCTACCGCGAGCTGGTGCACGAAACACCCGGCTTCGTCGAATATTTCAAGGCATCGACGCCGGTCAACGAAATCGGCGCGCTGAACATCGGCAGTCGCCCAACCTCCCGGAAGCCCACCACATCGATCGCCGACCTACGCGCCATCCCCTGGGTTTTGGCCTGGAGCCAGTCGCGGGTGATGCTGCCCGGCTGGTACGGCACGGGCGCGGCGATCGAACAGTGGATCGCCGAAGGCGACGGGCGGCTCGAGGTGCTGCAACAGCTCTACCGTCGGTGGCCGTTCTTTCAGACGGTCCTGTCCAATATGGCCCAGGTGCTGGCCAAGTCAGACATGGGATTAGCGGCCCGCTATGCCGAACTCGTCGACGATGAAGCACTGCGGCACCGGGTGTTCGACAAGATCGTGGCCGAGCACGACAGAACCATTGCCATGCATCAATTGATCACCGGGCATGAGGATCTGCTTGCCGACAACCCGGCGCTGGCACGTTCGGTGTTCAACCGCTTTCCCTACCTGGAGCCGCTCAACCACCTACAGGTGGAACTGCTGCGCCGGTACCGATCCGGCGATCAGGACGAGCTGGTGCAGCGCGGCATACTGCTCACGATGAGCGGCCTGGCCACCGCGCTGCGCAACAGCGGCTGAGATATCAAGCGCCGGAACATGACTCCCACATGTTGCGCCATTGCGCTTCCTCTTCTTGTTTGTCACGATGCTGACCGGCGGAAGGCTCGGTGAGGGTGATCTCCGGATGCGGCAGTGTGAAGAAGTCGCCTTTGCCTTGTGCCGCACGATGTTGCCCGGTATCGAGGTAGCAGTACCCCAGTCCCGAAAGTGCTGCGGTCCGGTCGGACCTCTCGAGATAGTGCAGCACATTTTGGGCAGCCGCTTTTGCACCGTTCTTGGCAAAGATGGCCGCCTTCGGCAGTGGCCTGCCGGAGGGGGATGTCACCGATACGGTGTCACCGATAGCCCAAATGCCCTCATAGGGCGTTTGCATGGTCTGCGCATCGACGCCGATCCATTCCGGCCCGTCGATGGTCACGGACGGCTCGTGAGGCGGTACGAACACCAACAGGTCGAAGCTCACTGTGGTGCCGTCGGCGAACACGACAACCTTTCCGTCCGGGTCAACGCGTTCTGCGGTGTGTTCACCGTGGAAGGTGATGCCGTTGTCCTTGAGTAACTGCACCAGCTGAGGTCCCGCGTAAGGGCCGGCCGAGGGCATCGGGTGCTTCTCCGGGGTGTACACGCTGATGTCGACATCCGATCGCATGTTCTTGTCGTTCAAGAAGTCCGAGGCCAGTAGGGCGCCCTCATACGGAGCCACCGGACAACGGTAAGGCTGTGAGGTCACCAGGAAGACGATCTTGCTCCCCGAGAAGCCTTCCATCGCGCGCCGGGCATCACCGGCCGCGTCGACGCCGTAGTAGTGCACCGCCTCACCTCGTGCTGCTGCTTCACTCAAGCCCGGAATCTTGTCGAGGGCGTTGCGCGCACCGGTGGCGATGATGAGCGCGTCAAAGTCCAGAGCCGATGCGTCGGAAAGGGTGACGGTGCGGGCAATGGGATCGATGCCGATGACGGAACCGGTGACCGTGGTTATCCCCGACAGCGCCTCGGAGCTGGGCCGTATCGGCACACTTGCCGCGTCGCGCCAGCCCCTCATGACCCACGGCAAGGTAAATCCCAGAAAGTGCGCGAAGTCCTCGTCCACGATGGTGATGTCGAGGTCGCCCAGTGGCACCTGCGACTGGCGGAATTCGTTGACCACGCTCAGACCGCCGATTCCCGCACCCAGGATGACAACCTTCTTCTTCATGTTCTGCGATCCCTCTTCCTGAACAGGCCCCTAAGCGGGCGCTTTGTTTTCACGGACGTAAGACGTGGCGACCACGCCTGGGCTTAATGCGCCGGGCGCGGGCGCTGCAACTGGGTGAACTCCGGCACACCCGCCAGCACGGTGACCGCGTCAAAAAGCGCACGCGCGTTGCCGTGCTCCGGCAATGCCGTCAACACAGGGCCGAAGAACGTGCGGCCGTTGATCTGCAACAGCGGGCTGCCGCCGACGTCTCCCAACGCCTGCTGCCCGGACTCATGCGAGGAACGGACCAGTGCATCGAGGGAACTGTCCGATAGCGATTCACGTGACACCCCGTGGGGTGCGACCGCCGCCAGTACCCGGTCCACCAGATATGCGTCGAAGGGCATCGACTCATCGAAATACAGTTCACCGAAGCTGAAGTACGCGGTGTGCAGGCCCTGCTGACCCAACTCACGATGGACGCCTGCCATCAGCCGACCCACCTGTCGCGAGTCCTCCATACGTGCTTGTTGTGCGGGCGGGAGCTCCCTGCCCTCATTCAAGACCGCGAGGTTCATCAGCTGCCAATCGATCGACAGGCCCGACTGGTCCGCGAGTGTGTTCAGCCATCGCGCGGTATTCCAGGAGAACGGGCACACCGGGTCGAGCCACACCCTCACGTCGAACGTGTCGGCTTGCGCAGAACCACTGCCTGTGGACATTCGGCGTCTCCCATCACGGCTCACAAACTCGTTCTCATTCCGTTATACCATACCCCCTACGGTATATAAGCCGGGATGAGATTCCGGGGGCTATATACCGTAGGGGGTATGGTATTTGTAGCGTCGACGCGAGCGAAGAGGTCACACGTTGGCGCCGAAAGCATTTGATCTACAACAGAAAGGTGGCCAGAAGGTGCGCACAGCAACAGTTGCCGTGATGCGGCGCGCGTGGGTTGCGGCGGTGGTTGCATGTGCGGTCGGTGTCGGCGCAATCGCCGTGAATCACCTGCGAGGAGCGTTCGGCTCCGAACCCATATTCTCGGCCACCGGCAGCAGCGCACAGCCACTCGCGCCCTCGGCGATCAAACACGTGCGATACGAGATCTACGGCCCCACCGACACCACGGGTGCGGTGAGCTACCTCGACAAGAACGCGCAACCACAGTCCGCCGATTTCACCACTTTGCCCTGGACCTACACAATCGAAACCACCGTGCCCGCGGTTATTGCCAGTGTTGTGGCGCAAGGCAATAGCGCCGCGATCGGGTGCCGGATCACAGTGAACGGCCGAATCGAAGACGATCAGTCTGCTGACGGGCACCACGCCCAGATCTCCTGTCTGGTGAAAGCAGCATGAACCCTCCTGCTCAAGAACTTCCTGCCTTCATGCGATTTGTTCGCAGATTCGCCATCCCCATTGTGCTGGCCTGGCTACTACTGACCGTGGCGGTGAACCTGCTTGTGCCACCCATTGAATCGGTGGCAAGAGATCACGCGGTGACGATGTCGCCGCGTGACGCGCCGGCGATGATGGCGGCTAGGCACATCGGTGAGAAGTACCACGAATCTGACTCCGACAGCATGGCCATGATCGTGCTGGAAAGCGACAATCCGCTCGACGCATCGGCACACCACTACTACGACAACCTGGTACGCGCACTGCGGACAGACACTGGCCACGTTCAGCACGTTCAGGACGTGTGGGGCGACCCGTTGACAGCTTCCGGTGTTCAGAGCCGCGACGGTCACGCCGCGTATGTACAGCTCAATCTGGCTGGCGACCAGGGCAGCACGCTCGGCAACAAGTCGGTGACAGCGGTCCGCACAATCGTGGACAGCTCCCCGCCACCGCCGGGCCTCAAGGTTTACGTCACCGGCCCGGCGGCGCTGACCACCGACATGAATGAGGCCGCCGACAAAAGCATGCTGATCATGATGGGCGTGACCGGCGCAGTCATCATGATCATGCTCCTCATCACGTACCGCTCCGTCAGCACGATGCTGCTGGTTCTGGTCATGGTTGGCTTCGAGATGGGCACCGCCAGAGGTGTTGTCGCGATTCTCGGTAACTACGACCTCCTGGGATTCTCGACATTCGTGGTGGCCATGTTGTCCTCGTTGGCGATTGCCGCGGGAACCGACTACGCCATCTTTCTCATCGGCCGCTATCAGGAAGCGCGCCAAGCCGGCCAGGATCAAGAAACCGCGTACTACACCATGTTCCGGGGAACCGCCCACATCATCCTGGGATCTGGTCTGACCATCGCCGGTGCAACGCTGTGTCTGCATCTCGCGCGACTGTCGTACTTCAAGGCCCTCGGCATCCCCTCTGCACTAGGGCTGCTGGTGGTTGTCGCAGGCGCCCTCACCGCGGCGCCCGCCGTCGTCGTCCTCGCAACCAGGTTCGGGCTGCTGGAACCCAAACGAGCCGTGAAAGTTCGGCGGTGGCGGCGTATCGGCACCGCCACCGTGCGCTGGCCCGGCGCGGTGCTCGCCGCCTCACTGGGCATAGCGATCATCGGTATCGCGATCATGCCGACCATGAAGGTCAGCTACAACGACCGGTTCTACATACCGGCCGACCTGCCTTCGAACGTCGGCTACGCGGCCGCTGAACGCCATTTCACCGCCGCCACAATGAATCCCGATATTCTGATGATCGAGAGCGATCACGATATGCGCAACTCCGGCGACATGATCATTCTTGACAAGATCGCCAAAGACGTGTTCCGTTCACCCGGAATCGCCATGGTACAAAGCATCACCCGCCCCTTGGGGGGCCCGATTGAGCACACCTCCATCCCTTTCCAGATCAGCGCCCAGTCGATTCCGATCCAGCAGAATCTTCAGTTCATGAGGGACCGCGCAGCCGACATGCTCACCATGAGTGAGGATCTCGGCTCCATGATCGGCTCCATGGAGCGCATGCGATCCCTGCTGAGCCAGATGAGCGACACAACGCACCGCATGAGCGCGGACATGACAGATGCGACAGCAACACTCAACGAGATTCGGGACCATCTGGCCGACTTCGACGACGTGATACGACCGCTGCGCAACTATCTCTACTGGGATCAGCACTGTTTCGATATCCCTGCATGCTCTGCCATACGTTCGGTGTTCGACGCCATCGATGGCGTCGACACGTTCAGCGACACGATGCGCACACTGACCGCAGACGTCGGAAACGCCGACGCAATCATTCCGCACATGGCGGCCCAATTTCCCCCGATCATCGCCGTGGCCAAGTCCATGCGCGCGAGCCTGCTGACCATGCACAGCAGCTTCTCGAACCTGGTGACACAGATGGCGCAGATGACCGACACCGCCAGCGCGATGGGACAGGCCTTCGACGCCTCCCGGAGCGGCGATTATTTCTATCTTCCACCAGAAGCATTCCAGAATAAGGACTTTCAGCGCGGGCTGAAGCTGTTCCTGTCCCCCGACGGCACAGCCGCGCGCTTCATCATCACCCACGACAAGGACCCGGCCACCCCCGCAGGAATCTCCTCAGTCATCTCCGAGCTGGAGGCCGCCCATCAAGCTGTCAAGGGAACCTCCCTGACCGGCGCCGAGTTCTACCTCACCGGCACCGCCGCGATCTACCGCGACATCCAATCTGGCTCTCGCTATGACCTATTGATCGTCGGAATCGCCGCCGTGACACTGATTTTCGCCGTGATGATGATCATCACACGGGCACTGGTCGCCTCACTGGTCATCGTCGGCACCGTACTGCTGTCGCTCGGCGCCGCGTTTGGGCTGTCGGTGCTGGTGTGGCAGCACATTTTCGGCCTCGAGCTCAACTGGATCGCGCCAGTCTTCGGATTGATCATCCTGCTAGCTGTCGGCTCCGACTACAACCTACTGCTCGTATCCCGATTCCAGGAGGAGATCGGCGCGGGACTCAAGACTGGCATCATCCGTTCAATGGGAGAAACCGGCGGAGTCGTCACGTCCGCGGGGCTGGTGTTCGCATTCACCATGATGTCCATGGCTGCAAGCGATTTGAGCTCGATCGGCCAGGCCGGAAGCACGATCGGCCTAGGCCTGCTGTTCGACACACTCATCGTGCGCTCACTGATGACCCCGTCCATAGCCGGGTTACTCGGCCCATGGTTCTGGTGGCCGCTGAGAATACGCACCTACCCTATACCCAGGAGGGTATACTGCCAGTAGCTAGGCGCCCCTGAAAGGTAGAGACATGATCGACGATCAAGACAGCATCACCGCGATCCTCAGCAGACTGCGCCGGGCACAAGGTCAGCTCAACGGCGTCATCAACATGATCGAGAACGGACGCGACTGCAAAGACGTGGTGACTCAGCTGGCTGCCGTATCGCGTGCCCTCGACCGCGCAGGATTCAAGATCGTCGCCACCGGGCTGCGAGAATGCATCACCGCCGATCGCAACGGAGACACCGCGCCCATGACCGAGGCCGAACTCGAGAAACTGTTCCTAGCCTTGGCGTGAGCGCGGCGCCTCGCGCCTACCTTTCGCGGCTCAGATATCGCCCGAGAAATCTGCGGTGAACCAGCGGTCGGGACGGATGGTGAACAGTACGTTCTCGCTGCCGTCGTAGCTGCGTACAAACTCCCGGCCGCCCTCCTCACCGAGGTAGCGGATGGCGATTTCCTCGCGCGCCGCCACCGGGGCCGGCTCAGCAGCCTCCACGACAGTGCCCTCGACGACGACGTACTGATAGGGCAGCTCTTCCTGCTGAACCGTCAGCGTCACCGCCCCGGCCTCCTGGATAAGCCGTGCCTTGCGATTTCCCGCACTCGTGCTGATACGGATGTTTCCACCGGGGACGTAGTCGTACCAGATCGGCACACTGGCCGGCGGGCGCTCGTTGGCGGCAACCGACAGCACAGCGATGTGCTTGGCCGCAAGAAAATCCTGACGCTCTACTTCGCTGAACTGACGTGACATGTTGCGTCAAACCCCCCGATCTGTCGGGCTTATTCCCGCACCTAGATTCATCTGGATTTGATCCCCCAAAGCACATTGGCGAGCAAGGCATCCACAAAGTCCGCCGTGAGCGGCTGATCCGGTACCAACAGCCGGTGGTAGCAAGCGCCCCACAGTTGGTCCACGACGACTTCCGGGTCCGTGGCCGCACCAAGCTGGCCGCGTTCCTGCGCGCGGCGCAGCGCCGCTACCGCAAGTGCGCGCCGCGGACCCGAATACCGTTGCAGAAAGGCCGCTTTCAGGTCAGGATCGAGCTGCGCCTGACCTATAAGCTCCCCGATGATTCCGCCCCCGACCGTGTCACGGATGACGCCGAGGAACGCGCGCAGCTGCACGCGGAGGTCGCGCTCGATCTCCCCGGTATCGGGGAACCCCAATTCCGGTTCAACCTTTCGGAAGTAGCCATCGAGCGCGAGGGCGCCCTTCGACGGCCACCACTTGTAGATCGTCATCTTGCTCGCACCCGAAAGAGCAGCGACTTTCTCGATGGTGAATCCGCTCATGCCATCGGCGAAGAGCAACTCACCCGCCGCCTGCAGCACTTCCTCGCGCACCTCGTCAGCCGGGCGACGCCCTCGTCGCGGCCGCCTCACCGCGTCCCGTTCCGCCTGGGCCACCATCGCCTCCGTACCCTTGCCAACTATGTGTACGTACCGTACATTATCGATATGTACGATACGTACACATAATCGATCGGAGGTCGCGCATGAAGATGACGGGCAATACCGTGTTCATCCCCGGAGCCACCAGTGGGATCGGCTTGGAACTGGCCATAGCCTTGCAGGCCAAAGGCAATACCGTGGTCGTCGGCGGCCGCCGCACCGAGCTGCTTGAGCGAATCCACGCCGAGCACCCCGGCATCTCGGCAGTGCAGATCGACATCTCCGATCCGGCGAGCATCCGCACCGCCGCCCAGCAGGTACTCACCGAGCATCCCGACGTGAACGTCCTCATTGCGATGGCGGGCATCATGCGCGTCGAGGACTGGCACCACCCTGAGTCTTTTCTTCAGTCGGCCGAGGAGATCATCACCACGAACGTGCTTGGCACGATTCGGTTGATCGCCAACTTCATCGAGCACCTACAGGCCCGACCGGAAGCCACCGTCATCACAGTGTCGTCCGGATTGGCCTTCGCACCGCTGAAGGTCACCCCCAGCTACAACGCATCCAAGGCTGCCATCCACATGCTCAGTGAGACGCTCCGGCTGCAGCTCGCGGATACCACCGTGTCGGTCAAGGAACTCCAGCCACCCGCGGTTCGCACAGATCTCATGCCGGGCCAGCAAGAGAGCGACTTCGCAATGCCCCTGAAGGACTTCGTCGACGAGGTGATCACCCTGCTGGAGACGCAGCCCGACGCCAACGAGATTCAGGTAGAGCGGGTGAAGTTCCTACGCTACGGCGAGGCACGCGGTGACTATGACCACGTCGTCGCGACGCTCAACGCCTCCGATCCACACGCTCGCCAATAGCGGGTGTCGCACACCTCACCTGGATACCTCGCTTCGCTCTTGCCAAGATTGAGTGGATGACTGACGAGGCGAGCACCGGCGCACCCGGCACCAAGATCGCGCTGGCGCTAGGCGCGGGCGGGGCCCGCGGTTACGCGCATATCGGTGTGATCCAGGAACTGCGCGAGCGTGGCTTCGAGATCTCCGGGATCTCGGGGTCATCGATGGGTGCGCTGGTCGGCGGGCTGGAAGCAGCCGGTGCGCTCGACGGATTCACCTCGTGGGCGACCTCGTTAACGCAGCGCGCGGTATTGCGGCTGTTGGATCCGACCTGGACCAGCCCCGGCTTCTTCCGTGCGGAGAAGATTCTGGACGTCGTGCGCGAACTACTCGGCGACGTCGCGATCGAAGACCTGCCTATCCCGTTCACCGCGGTCGCGACCGACTTGATCGCCGGAAAGTCGGTGTGGCTACAGCGCGGCTCATTGGCGTCGGCCATTCGCGCATCCATCGCGATTCCCGGAATGATCTCTCCACATGTACTCGACGGCAGAGTGCTGGCCGACGGCGGTGTTCTCGATCTGATGGCGGTGGCCCCGCTGGCCGGGGTGCACGCCGAGCTGCGAGTGGCGGTAAGCCTCAGCGGAGGCGAAGAAGTACGCGCCCCGGCGCCGCCGCTGGACCCCGAGCCCCGTGAGCCGCGCGTGACGACGGAGTGGTTGAACCGGCTGCTGCGCAGCACCTCGGCGCTGTTCGAAACCGATGGCACCGAGGCCGCTGGCCAACCGGATCCCGCCGCGAAACTGACGAGCTTCGAGGTGATGAACCGCACCATCGAGGTCATGCAGTCCTCCCTTGCCCGGATGCAGCTCGCGGCACACCCGCCTGATGTTCTCATCGAGGTGCCGCGCAGTGTCAGTCGCAGTCTGGACTTTCATCGCGCCTCCGAGGTCATCGAGGTCGGGCGCCGTTGCGCCGCTGAGGCTCTCGATACATACGCGAACACGAACTAGCCGTTGCCATCCCGTCCACCAGTCGAATGACTGATGGCCGACCATCGCGACCGCCGCTAGCATCCAATGAAGAGTGTCAACCGTCCCTGACCGTCCAGCACGCCTCATCCCCTTGGAGGGCACCATGGCCCGCACAGTCTCGCAACTCATCGTCGATACCGTGAAAGCCGCTGGTGTTCAACGTATTTATGGCCTTCCCGGCGACTCGTTGAATGGCTTCACCGAAGCTCTGCGCCGCGATGGCACCGTGGAGTGGGTTCACGTGCGCCACGAGGAGGCGGCAGCATTCGCCGCAGGAGCCGAGGCCGCACTGACCGGCGCTCTTGCGGTGTGTGCCGCCAGCTGTGGTCCGGGCAATCTGCATCTCATCAACGGGCTTTTTGACGCACACCGCAGCCGCGTTCCCGTCCTGGCAATCGCATCGCACATTCCCAGCGCCGAAATCGGCAGCGGCTACTTCCAGGAAACGCATCCACAGAATCTGTTCGCCGAATGCAGTGTGTACAGCGAGCTGGTGAGCAGCGTTGAACAGCTGCCCTACGTCTTGGACACCGCCATCCGGGCCGCGCTGGATCAGCGGGGTGTTGCCGTCCTGACGATCCCCGGAGACGTCCTCAGCGCCAAGACAGATGTGGCACCGCCCTCGGCGCCCATCGTCGCCGGCATCGGGACCCGTCTGCCGGACCCCGAGTCCCTAGAGCGAGCGGTGCGCGTACTGAACGGGTCCAGCACGGTCACGATCCTCGCCGGAGCCGGCTGTGAGGGCGCCCATGCCGAGCTGCTGGCGGTAGCCCGCACGCTGCAGGCCCCGATCGTGCACACGTTGCGCGGCAAGGAATTCGTCGAGTACGACAACCCGTTCGATGTCGGCATGACGGGCCTGTTGGGATTCCGTTCCGGGTACGACGCACTCGAGGACACCGACGTGCTACTGATGCTCGGGACGGATTTCCCGTATCGACAGTTCTACCCACCGAAGGCGACCGTGATTCAGGTCGATATCCGCGGTGAACACATCGGCCGTCGTGTCCGGGTGGATGTCCCACTCATCGGTTCGGTGAAAGACACTTTGCAGCAACTTAATTCGACACTTGTTCCGCATTCCGACAGCAAGCATCTAGAGCGCGCGAAAGAGAACTACACGCGTACGCGTGCTCAACTCGACCGGCTGGCGGTGGACGATCGCAATCAGACGCCCGTGCGGCCGGAGCTGGTAGCGCGCAGGATCGACGAGCTGGCTGCCGAAGACGCGGTATTCATCGCCGATGTCGGCACACCCGTCATCTGGGCCGCGCGCTACCTGTCCATGAATGGCAGACGACGCCTGCTCGGTTCGTTCAACCACGGAAGCATGGCCAATGCGGTACCCCAGGGAATCGGCGCCCAGGCGTCACATCGCAGCCGCCAAGTCGTCACGCTCTCTGGCGACGGCGGCCTCGCGATGATGCTGGGAGACCTCATCACATTGACCCAGTCTCAGCTGCCCATCAAGATGGTGGTGTTCAACAATGGCGCGCTCAGCTTCGTAGAGCTGGAAATGAAGGCCGCCGGAATCGTGAACTACGGCACGGCCCTGGACAACCCCGTCTTTGCCGACCTCGCAAGGGCACTCGGGATTCATGGTGTCCGCGTGGAGCGCCCGGACCAACTCGACGCCGCGTTGTCGGACGCCTTCAGTCACGACGGCCCGGCCCTCGTGGAAGTGCTCACCGCCCGCCAAGAGCTGTCGATTCCACCGACCATCACCGCCGCGCAGGTCGCAGGCTTCTCCCTGTGGGCAACGAGAACCCTGTTGTCGGGCCGCGGCGACGAGCTCATCGACCTGGCCAAGACGAACCTGGGCGCGCGTCTGCGCCGCCGGTAAGTCTCAGTCACTGCTGCCACGCGGTCGTGGCGCTACCATCGCAAACGCCATGACCGCTGCTCCTTCCCCTCCTACGTTCGTCGGGCGCGACGACCTGCGCGACGTGGTCAGGCGCGTCGCGACCACGACAGACAACGCGCCCAATGTGTTACTCCTGCTCGGAGACGCCGGGATTGGTAAGTCAGCGCTGCTGCGGGATGCCACCGCAGCTGCCGCGAACGCCGGAGTCCGGGTGCTCTTTGCCGCCGGGAGCCAACCCGATCTGTTGCATGCCTACACGTCCCTGGCCGAACTCATCTGCCCTTTGAACGAGCACGTCAACGCGCTGCCCAGGCTGCTGCGTGACACCCTCAGTGACATCCTCGGGATCAACAACACACCCTCATCGCCCAGTCCAGTCATCATCCGGCATGCGCTCCTTGCCCTACTGCAATCCGTAGCCCGTGAACGCCCGCTCCTTCTCGCGCTCGACGACGTCGACCTACTCGACCGCGATTCACGTGAAGTGCTGACCTCCGTGTCCCGCAGGCTCATCCACACTCCGGTGTCGGTGATCATGACGGGCCGACACCGAGATGGGCTGCCTGGCCTCGACTCGGCCATCACAGTTATCGACGTACCGGCACTGAGCGACCGCGAAGCGAGTGATCTCCTCGACACACAGATGCCGCCCCCCGAGCGTGGCGTTCGCGGTGAGATCATCCGGTGGGCGGATGGAAATCCGTTGGCGCTGATCGAAGGGGCACGCTTCTACGGTCTTTCCGGCGCCACGGTGTTCCGCGGAAACAACATGGCCGGATACCGCGGTGCGCATTTCATCTTCTCCATAGAGCTGGCGGCACTTGATAAGATCACCCGAAAACTGTTGTTGTACAGCGCATCCGGTTCGGGATACGAAACCGTGGACATCATCACCGATGTGGCCGGCCACGGTACCGACGTATCCGTCTGGAACGACGCCGAGAACGCTGGGCTACTGAGAATCACCCCGGATAGGTTGATCAAGTTCTGCCATCCACTGCTTCGGGCTCTCGCCTATACCGATTCAACCCTGACCGAACAACGGGAAGCCCATCTCGCCTTCGGGCGATCTCCGCTACTCGACAATGCCTGCCGTGCCTGGCATCTGGCTGAAGCAGCGGGCGGGCCAGATGAGGCCATCGCATCGGCACTGGAACAGTCCGCGCAACTGGCCCAGGAGCGCGGCGGCTACCTGGAGGTCACACGTGCGCTGCAGCGTGCCGCAGAGTTGAGTCCATGTGATGACGATGGTGCGCGCCGGTACGCCCGGGCCGCGGCGGCCGCGAACTTCGGTGGCGACACTGCCTGGGCACTCACACTCTGCGACAAGGCTTCTCAGTTAACCAATCAACCCGATATTCTCGGTTACGCCTCCCTCACCCGAGCTTCCATCAGGCTGCAATCAGCACAGGCGACCGAGGCCTTCGAACTGGTTCGCCGCTGTATGGAGGGAGCAACGCCTCCGGAGGGCCGGCTTGCCCTCACGCTGGCTCACCTGGGCGCCTCGGCCTCCTACTATTCCGGGGATATCGGACATCGCGAAGCGCTCCAGAAGTGGCTTCCCCGCCTTCCCTTCGATGACACCGAACAGGCGGAGACGCCGGCCGAATTCTTCACATTCCCGGAGGGTGCTGCCGCCCTGCAGCGCACCTACATCGGCATGTACGCAGATACCGCCTCTGCAGGGCACGCCAGGCCGACATCCTTCGACCGGTGCTGGCTGACACCGCAGGCGCCGATCCTGGAACCCTTTCGGCATCTCGTCGTGGGCCTCATGGCAGCCTCCACCGACGACTCCGGCCTTGCCGTTCGCCATCTCTCGGAGGCGGTTGAATCCCTCAAAGGCGGTAGCGGCATGCGGGGCTTCACCTATGCACTGGCACCCCTCGCCTGGGCACTGCTGGACACGGGCCGCTGGAATCAACTCGGCGAACTCCTTGCTGCCACCGCGGACCTGTACGAGCTCGACGATCTCGCACTGCTGCACAGCGAAACCGCCGTCTGTCGTGCGCAGCTACTCGCGTATCGCGGTGACGTCATCGCCGCGACAGCGGCGTTGCGCAGTATCGACACGTCCTCGTTGGATACGACGTCAGGAGCGACACGCACCGCGCTCGCGCGCGCATGGGGGTGGACGGCGATCCTCCACAACGACTTCGACGGTGCGTATCAATACTTCCGCGCGCAGTTTCATTCCGACGGGACGCCCACGCACTTCGTCGTATCGCACCGCGGGTTAGCCGAACTGGCCTGGGCGGCTGCGCGTAGCGGCCGCGCCGAGGAGGTTCGGCCGTTGATCGAAGCCATCGGAAGGCAACTGGACCCCGCGTCACCCACACGAATCCGGCTGCTGCATCACCAGGCAATGGCCCTGGTGTCCTCAACCGCGAACGCGGAGGACTACTTTCGGCTCGCGGTAGACGATTCCAGCGGAGATCAGTGGCCACTTGAAGGCGCTCGCGCCCGGCTGCACTACGGAGAGTGGTTGCGCCGAGCCCGTCGTCCCGCTGAGGCGCGTCCCCTCCTATCGACGGCGCTGGCGGTTTTCGAGCGCCAGGGTGCCGAGGCGCTGGCGGCACTCGCCCGTGCCGAATTGCGTGCCGCGGGCGTCGTCTCGAAATCTGCCCGCACCACCGCAGGCTTCGAATCGCTGACCGCGCAAGAACAGCAGATTGTCAGGCTTGTGGCGTCCGGCATGACCAACCGCCAGATCGGCGATCAGCTCAACCTCTCACCTCGCACCATCGCATCTCACCTGTATCACGTCTACCCCAAGCTGGGGATCAGCCGACGGCACGAGCTGCGTGACCTGATCACGTAGCTGGGCCCGCACCGCACCAGTCATATGACTGATGCGCCCATGTCCACGGTGACGCATAGTGCACCCATGACTACCCTGCCCACGGCGGCACTGCAGGTGGCAGAGTTGTCCGCGCTCCCCGAGGGGGCGCCGTACGCCACCCGAGTGAGCGGCGTGGACATCGTTCTGATTCGCCAGGACGAGGCTGTTTCGGCGCTGTACGGGCGCTGCGCACACCGCGGTGCCCTGATGGCCGACGGCCACCTCGAAGGTGACCTCCTGGTCTGCGGGGTCCACGGATGGCGTTACGAAGTGGACAGCGGTATCTCACCGGTCAATCCTTCGGTGGCGCTGACGAAATTTCCCGCCTGGGTCTCCAACGGCACTGTCTACGTGGATGAATCGGCTGTCTCGGCATTCGCGAAGGTACATCCGGTGTCGTACGAGGACGACGGATATCAGGGCGCGTGGATCAAACCTTCTGATACCGCGGAGGAGCCCTTCGTCACCCAGATCCACGAGCTCGCCGCGCACGGGCTCGACAGGGTCGGGCATCACGGGACGATGGCGGCGATGGGGGTTCCGCGCGACAAACTGCCCTCGTGGGATTCGATTCAGCTGGTGACCGGCCAGCTGGCTCGTCTGCCCCTGCTGGACGACGAACCCGTCGACACCCGCACGGTGATCGGCCCGGGCGCACGGCGCCCGCTGTCCCTCGACATCCCCTTGTTTGTCAGTGATATGAGCTTCGGGGCACTCTCGCAAGAGGCCAAGATCGCGCTGGCCGCAGGCGCCGAGCTCGCCGGAACGGGAATCTGTTCGGGTGAAGGAGGCATGCTCCCCGAAGAACAGCAACACAATTCGCGATACTTCTACGAGCTGGCCTCCGCCAGATTCGGATGGAGCTTCGAGCACATCAAGAAGGTGCAGGCTTTTCATTTCAAGGGCGGCCAGGGTGCCAAGACCGGTACCGGCGGGCATCTGCCCGGCAACAAGGTCGTCGGGAAGATCGCCGAGGTCCGTGGTCTCGCACCGGGCACTCCCGCGATCTCACCGTCTCGCTTTCCCGATTGGACATCCCTGGACCAGTTCCGTGACTGCGCGAACGAGGTGCGCGAGTTGTCGGGGGGAATCCCGGTCGGCTACAAGATGAGCGCACAGCACATCGAGCGCGATATCGACGCGGCGCTCACCATCGGCGTCGACTACATCATTCTCGACGGTCGCGGGGGTGGCACCGGCGCTGCACCAATTCTCTTTCGCGACAACATCTCCGTACCAACCATTCCGGCTCTGGCTCGCGCGCGTCGACATCTCGATCGCTCCGGTGCACGGGAGGTGACTTTGGCGGTGACCGGCGGCATCCGCACCCCGGCCGATATGGTCAAGGCGCTGGCGCTGGGCGCCCACGCCATTGGTTTGTCCAACGCTGCACTGCAAGCCATCGGCTGTGTCGGCATGCGCGCCTGCAACACCAACACCTGCCCTGTCGGCATTGCCACCCAGAATCCAGCGCTGCGTGATCGTCTGCCCATCGATCTTGCGGCCGCGCGATTGCAGCGATTCCTGCAGTCCACCGTCGAGCTGATGGCGATACTGGCCAGGGCATGCGGGCATCGCCGTCTCGCCGACCTGGAGCTCGACGATCTCGTCACATTCGACCGCGACTTCGCATACCTCAGCGCAGTCCCCTACGCAGGAGCGATACCACTGTGAGCGAACAGGAACTGGTCTGGCACAAGGCGGCTGATCAGGATGCGCTGGATGAGGGTGAGGTGACGGTCTGCCCGGTGGGCCTGAAGTCCGTGGCCTTGACCAAACTGCGCGGCCGTTTCGGTGCCATCGACAACCGGTGCCCCCACCAGGGCGGTCCGCTGGGCCAAGGCACCTTGGAGAACGACAAGATTCGTTGTCCCTGGCATGGATTCGACTTCGACCCGTTCACCGGCGAGGCAGCCGGTGGACCCGACTTCGATGTGCTGACCTATCCCGTGGACGTGCGCGAGGACGGCGTGTACGTGGGCACTGAGCCGCCGGCTCCTCATGTCCGCACGGTCAGCGACGTGCTGATTGAGACCATGACCAACTGGGGTGTCGACACCGTCTTCGGTATGGTCGGGCACTCGAATCTCGGTGTCGCCGAGGCGATGCACCGCGCCGAAGGCGACGGCAAATTGCGGTACTTCGGCATCAGGCACGAGGGCGCGGCGGCCTTCGCCGCCTCGGCATACGGGAAGCTGACCGGACGCCCCGCCGCGTGTTTCGGTATCGCCGGCCCAGGTTCGACGAATCTGTTGACGGGGCTGTACGACGCGAAGGCCGATCGCGCACCGGTGCTAGCCATCTCAGGCAACGTGGATTCATCGGTGGCCGGTAAGGGCGCCTTCCAGGACATCGACTTGCTGGCGGCCTTCGCCGACGTGTCCGTGTATTCGGCGATGGTGCGGGCGGGCTCCGACCACGCCGAACTGATGACGATGGCGCTCAAGCACGCCATCCTGGAGCGCGGTGTCGGCCATCTCGTGCTCCCCGACGAGGTCCAGGTACTCCCCGCGCCCGACGAACCGGCCACCGGGCCGCAGGGCCGCATGCCGGATCTGCGGGTGGGCCCACCCGCGGCGGCGCTCGACACGGCGCTGCGCCTCATCGAATCGGCCACGCGCCCAGTGATCGTGGTGGGCGCCGGTGCGAAATTCGACATGGCAGCCATCGCCGCGCTGGCCGAGCGGCTGAACGCCCCGATCCTCACCACCTTCAAGGCCAAGGGTCAGATCTCCGACCGTCATCCGCTCGCCGGCGGGGTACTGGGCCGCTCGGGTACACCGGTTGCGTCTTGGATGATGAACAAGACCGATCTGCTCTTGGTATTCGGCGCATCGTTCTCGAATCACACGGGCATCTCGCCCTACAAGCCGACCATTCAGGTCGACACCGACCCACTGGCGCTCGGCCGCTTTCGACCGGTCACGGCACCCGTGCTCGGTGACGTTGGTGTGACGGCCGCGGCGCTGTCCGATGCGCTCCGGACAAACCCGGCGCTAGTCGACCAACGCCCCGAGCTCGCGGAGCGCTGGTCGGTATGGCGCACCGAAAAGGCGCGCCGGGCCGCCGCCCCCGCACATGGACGGGTGTCTGCTGCCGCCGTCTTCCATGCGCTCAACGGTTTGGCGCCCGAAAATGCGGTGCTGACAGTCGATGTGGGCAATCACGCGTACTCGTTCGGCCGCTATTTCGAGCCCACCGCACAGGCGGTGCTCATGTCGGGGTATCTCGGCTCTATCGGCTTCGGTTTTCCCGCCGCCATGGGCGCCTGGGCAGCGGCCCCGGACCGGCCCATCGTCGCGGTGACCGGTGACGGCGGTTTCGGTCAGTACCTCGCCGACTTCACCACTGCCGTGAAGTACGACATGAATATCACCCATATCCTGCTCAACAACGGCGAGCTGGCCAAGATCAGCGAGGAACAACGCAGCTCCGAATACGCCGTGTGGCAGACGTCGCTACACAATCCGTCGTTCGCGGAGTTCGCCCGCGACTGCGGAGCGTATGGCAGGCGCGTGAGCGATGCGTCCGAGCTGAATTCGGCGATCGCCGAAGCGCTCAGTCATCCTGGGCCTGCCCTAGTCGAGATCCTGACGGACCCGCGGTCGCACTAGCGAATCCCTTGGGTTATCCACAATCCGCGGTTTGTCCACAACCAGGGCACAGCACGCGGTGCGGCTCAACAGATTCCCCTAAAATCGAAAATGTGTTCGATTCATTGGAAGACGCCGACCTGATCGATGTGATCACCTCGGCACAGCGTGCCGAGGCGCAGGCATGTGCCCGACGGTTACATGCCATCGGCGTGCTCGTCGACCGGCACGCTGACCTCGACAGGGCCGATGTGCGTGACCGTCACCCCCTGGATCGCTGGGACAGGGTTGCCGCCGAAGTTGCAGCGGCTCAGGGCATCACCCAGGCATTGGCTTCCAGCCAGATGCGGTACGCCCAGGTTCTGCGGCACCGCCTCACAGCAGTCGCTGAACGCTTCGCCGCCGGCGATCTTGACTTCAGGACCGTCGCACTGATCGTCAATCGGACCGAACTCGTCGACAACGACGCCGCGGTGACCCAGGTGGATGCCGCGATTGCGCGGGCCCTGCCCCGCTGGACGCGCTGGTCACACAAACGCATCACCGCGGCACTCGATGCGTTAGTGCTTCACTTCGATCAGGATGCCGTGCGGCGCACCAGATCCGCCAAGGAGGGCCGGCATATCGAAATCCGCCCAGCCGACACCGGGGAACCCGTCGCCGAGATCTGGGGCACACTGCAGGCCACCCACGCCGTCGCGCTGGACAGGCGACTCGATCTTCTGGCCGACACCGTGTGCCCAGCAGATCCACGCACGAAAGCCCAGCGCCGTGCCGATGCGGTCGGTGCGCTGACGCGGGGTCTTAATCAGATGCGTTGCACCTGTGGACGTCCCGACTGTGCTGGACGCGATATCGCCGATGTCGCGGTCGTCGTCAACGTGGTCGTCAACCAATCCACCCTCGACGGTCTAGACGATGTACCCGCCCATGTCCCAGGCTTCGGGATGCTTGCCGCCGAGCAGGCGCGCACCGTGGCCTCCGGCGCCCGCACTCGGACACTTGGCGATTCCCACAGCACCGGATACCGCCCATCCGAAGGGCTTGTGGCTTTCGTGCGATCCCGCGACCAGCTCTGCCGATTCCCCGGCTGCGAGTGCGCCGCCGACCGGACGGACACCGACCACACCGTGCCGTGGGCCACCGGTGGTCCCACCACCGGCACCAATCTGAAAGCGTTGTGCCGCAAGCACCATCTCCTCAAGACCTTCGGCGGCTGGACCGAGATGCAGGAGCCCGACGGCACCGTGCACTGGAAGGCCCCGACGGGGCACACCTATGTCACCACTCCTGCCAGCCGCTTCCTATTCCCCGCCCTTACCCGCCTGCGCACCCGAAAACAGGAACGCGACCGTCGGCGCCAGTTGGAGCGAAAGCTCAACTTCAAGGAACGATTACAACGCGAGGCAGCACTGGCCGCACTCACCGCTCAGGATCCGCCACCCTTCTAGAGCGCTTTACCTATTCCGGCCAGCTATTGGCCCGGATCAGCTCCACCAGATCCGCCCGCACGAAGGACGGATCGAAATGCGCGAGCACATCGGCATTCATGTTGCCGAACGTACTGTCCGGCCGGTGCCTATTGCCCTCGAAGAAGGCGTTCAGAATCCTGTTCTTGAAGTCGGGCCGCGGATGCGCGGCGGTTACCGCATCTAAATCTTTGGCAGACAGCGCATCCCGTGCTATACCGACCACGTCGGTTTCAACCCCAGCGGTAACGAGGGCCACCTCCGGGCTCAAGAACTCGGTAATCCCGGGCGTGGTGTGCAGCGCGATCGCCAGCCACACGTTCTGTGCCTCCTGGGCGCCTACCCCGCGTTCGGTCAGGAAGTCACGGGCCGCGTTCGCGCCGTCCACCTCGAAGCGCAGCTGCGAGTCCCGGAACCTCTCGGTAAGGCCGATGTCATGAAACATCGCACCGGCGTACAGCATCTCCGGATCGGGTTTCACACCGCGACGCTGACCCTGCAACGCACCCAGCAGATACACCCGGCGGGAGTGGTGAAACAGCAGATCGTCCTCGGTGTCGCGGATGTACTCGGTGATCTCGCGGACCAGCGGGGTATCCGGGATCTCGACTCCGGCAATCTCGGTCATGGCATCTCCTCATGTCTGGCGGAACTAGTCCGGCCGAACTCGGTCACCTACGAGTTTCTGGCGCAGACACTCGACAGTGGGAGATGCACAGCCGCCGTCGATCCCACAGATCCGGACATGTGCGCAGCCGCGCATCTGCCATCCTGTGGTCATGTCCGATGAGCGGCTCATCACCATCGTTGTGTTCGACGGCATGAAGCTGCTGGACCTGGCCGGTCCCGCCGAGGTGTTCGCCGAGGCCAACCGATTCGGCGCGAACTACCGGCTGGTGGTGGCCTCGGTCGACGGGCAGGACGTGGCGACATCCATCGGGTCACCGTTCTCGGTGACCGCGACAATCGACTCCATCGAGTCCACGGACACCGTATTGGTGGCGGGCGGGGATGTGCTGGTCGGGCGCCCAGTGGATCCCGCACTCGTGGATGCCCTGGCCCGAATGTCCGCGCGGTGCCGGCGTATCGCGTCCATCTGTACGGGCGCCTTCCTGCTCGCACCGGCCGGTGTCCTCGACCATCGTCGCGCCACCACGCATTGGCGTCATACCGGGTTGCTGCAGCGGGCGTTTCCGAACATCACCGTCGAGCCTGACGCGATCTTCGTCAGGGATGCACATGTTTACACCTCGGCCGGGGTGTCCGCGGGTATCGACCTGGCGCTGGCGCTCGTCGAGGACGACTACGGATCAGACATCGTGCGCGAGGTGGCGCGGTCACTGGTCGTCTATCTCAAACGCGCGGGCGGACAGTCCCAGTTCTCGGTCTTCGTGGAGTCGGCGCCGCCTGCAGGCTCGGCGCTGCGTCCGGTAACCGACGCTATCGCCGCCGACCCTGCCGACGATCACAGTGTCAACAAGTTGGCCGCGCGGGCGGCGCTGAGCACCCGCCAGCTCACCCGGCTCTTCCACACCGAATTAGGCACTACGCCAGCGCGATACGTGGAACTCGCCCGAATCGATGCGGCCCGCGGCGCCTTAGATGCAGGCAGCACCGTCGCCGAAGCCGCACGAATCGCTGGGTTCGGCAGCCCGGAGACGCTGCGGCGGGTATTCGTCAGCGAGCTGGGAGTCTCACCGAAGGCCTACCGCAACCGGTTCCTGACCACCGCACGCTAGTGCCCGCGCGCCACCCAATCGTCGTAGTGCACGATCTCGTCACCGATGGTGGTCGTATCGCCATGACCGGTGTAGACCACCGTATCGGCGGGAAGTGGACCAAGACGCCCAGAAATGGACCGCAAGATCGTCGGGAAATCGGAGAACGACCGCCCGGTGGCGCCCGGCCCGCCCTGGAACAGGGTGTCGCCCGAGAACACGGCCCGCAGCTCGGGCGAATACCAACATACCGAGCCCGGCGAATGACCCGGCGTGTGCAGGGCATGCAGTTCCAGTCCGCCGACGGCAAGCACCATGTCGTCCTCTACCGCACGGAAATCCTTGTCCGGATGAGTCATTCGCCACAGCACGTCGTCAGCCGGATGTAAAAGCACCGGCGCGTCCAGCGTGTGACTCAACTCAGGAGCGACGGTGATGTGGTCGTTGTGGCCATGGGTACACACCACCGCCACAACATTGCGCCCGGCGACCGCCTCGACGATCGGCTCCGCCGAATGGGCGGCGTCGAAGACCACCACATCGTCGCCCTCGCCAACGATCCAGATGTTGTTATCGACTTCCCAACTGCCACCATCGAGTTCGAAGGTTCCGCGGGTCACGACCCGCTCAATGCCACTCATCCGTCGACCTTTCGCATGGTTTCAGTATTGCGGATCGCCCCAGCACCGATCGATCGCACGCCATGGATCGGCGAAATGCCCACCCATCCCGCGGTACGGCGACTGGGATTTGAGCGCGGCCCACACTATGGGCGCTACCAATCGCAAGGGTGCGCGCCGCCACCCCACCGCGGCACTCGTCTGAGCATGCATCACGGGTAGCGAATGTCGCTGGAAGTCAAGGACTTGTTGAGAACGTTCGGTATCCATCCAATCGGTGACGAACCAGCTCCGATCATCGCCGGGATCGCCCGGGCGTCCCGCCGGAACGCCGCCGACAAGCCCCATCGCGGCCGCCGTTTCGGATGCAACGGCTGACTGCGTGGTGCGATGAGAGCTGTCGCCGCCGATCAGGAAGACCTCGCGTACCTGGCTCGTCGATACCGCGGCGCAAAAGGCCTGTGCAACATCGCGCACATCGACGGTCTGGATCCGGCCGTCCGACGGAAGCACCGCTTCAAACCGCAGCAAGTTGGGATCAATGCTCCACCGAGGCGCCGACGTCAAGACTCCGCCGAGCCGTAGCACAACCCATTCAAGTGCCGACGAAGTCACCAGCTTCTCGGCGGCAACCTTGTTGGCGCCGTAGAGATCACTCGGGTTGACCGGCGTCTGAGCGGTGAGCAGCCCCCTGTCACGATGCGGGTTTCGGGTGCCGTATACCGCGACGCTGGAGGCCAGAATGAAGCGCGGTGCCGATGCGAGCCCCGCGGCGGCGGCCACCAGATGCCCCGTCGCCTCGACGTTGACTGCCTGCGCCAACGCCCGATTCGCGTAACAGAACGGCGGAATCAGAGCCGCGAGGTGAACAACCGCCGCGGGCGCTACGGATTCGATCAATGCCGTGACCTCGGCGACGGATGTCAGGTCAGCCCAGTGCACCTGCACTCCGGATGGCAGACGCTCCGCGCTCCGCAGGTTCGCCGGTGTGCGCAGATCAGTGGCGGCCACGGCGTAACCCCGTGCCGCGAGGACATCCACAACAGCGGACCCCACCAGGCCGAACGCGCCGGTCACCAGAACACGATCACCGGTCACGCCAACCTCCAAATAGACAAGTGTCCAGCCCCTAAATGCTTGCGGCCGAGGCCATATATGCGACCTACCGCACCCACTATTGCCGAAAACCGGACACCTGTCCAGAATGGCCATGCGACGGCCCGGCGCTCCGGCGGATCGTTAGTGTTGGACCATGACAACAGCGTTTGTGTTGTCCGGTGGCGCCAGCCTCGGGTCGATACAAGTCGGCATGCTGCAGGCGCTGACGGAGGCGGGTGTCACTCCTGACCTGATCGTCGGCACGTCCGTGGGCGCCCTGAACGGCGGCTGGCTGGCCGCTCGCTCCGAGATGGCCGGCGTGAACGCACTCGCCGATCTGTGGCGTTCACTCTCACGCGGTGACGTCTTTCCCACCAACCTGTACACGGGGTTCCTGGGGTTTGTCGGTCGCCGGCGCAGCCTGGTTTCGGATTCGGGCCTGCGCCGGTTATTGCGAGAAAACCTGGAGTTTCACCGGCTCGAGGACGCGCCCATTCCCTTGCACGTAGTCGCGACGGACGTGCTCACCGGCAAAGACATTCTGCTGTCGCGCGGGAATCCGATCGACGCGATTGCCGCCAGTGCCGCTATCCCCGCCGTGCTGCCGCCGGTGACTATCGACGGGCGGGACTACATCGACGGCGGCGTCGTGAACAACACCCCTCTCTCCCACGCTGTTTCGCTAGGCGCCGACGAGATCTGGGTGCTACCCACCGGATACTCATGTGCTCTTCGCGAAGCTCCGAAAGGCGCGCTGGCCATGGCATTGCACGCCACCACGCTGGCCATCAACCAACGCCTGGCCGTGGACGTGGCCCGATTCGAGGGAACCGTCGACCTGCGGGTGGTTCCGCCGCTGTGTCCCGTCCGTATCTCACCGATTGACTTCTCGCATTCCGGTGAGCTCATCGACCGTGCACGCGCGCAGACCCTCCGATGGCTACTCATGCCGAGATTCAAGATCAATCAGGCGGATCTGCTGGAACATCAGCACGACTGAGCACACCGAGCTGCAATACTGACCGCGTGGTGCTCGACGACACCCCAGAGAAGGGCTCGCCCGCTTCCCGCAGCGGGCGTGAGCGGATCCAGAAACTGGCCCGCGCGGCACTCAACGCGGACGTCACCGTCGAGCAGCTCGACACCGTGCTCACCGACATGTCAGCCGTTCTCATCGACATGAACGACACACTTGGCGTCATCGGCGAGCTCACACCGCGCATGATGCTCGTCGTCGAGCGCATGGAGAACGTCATGACGCGCATCGAGCGAATCGTCGGGCTCGCGGAATCCGTGCTCACGCCGGTTACCGTCACCGAATCCGCCGTGCGCGGCGTCCTCGCGTCGTTCCAGAACGAGATCAAGCGGCGGCTGAGTCCGCCACGTTCCGGCGATTAACGACGTGCCCCCAGAAGCTCGGCGGTAGCGTCCCATAACCGGGTCTCACGAGCCCGGTCGACGGCCGAACCCGGAACCGAGGACGCCGAATGTCTTGCGCTGGCGATAGTGCTCGGCACGCAGTCGCTCGTCGAATAGCGGCGTCCTTAATCCAGAGTCTGCTCCCCGACCACGGCGAGCAGGCGCAGGCTCTCTAATGCCGACGACCCGGCGGGCGGGGTGAGTACCACTAACTGCTGGCCATCTGCCGTCGCGAGGACCTCACAGTCCAGCGTGATCGCGCCGACCCGGGTCAGAAATGTCTTGCGCTGCATGCGCCGTGCGGCTACCTCGTGCCGCTCCCACAGTCCGGCGAATTCGGGGCTGCGCTGCAGCAGGCTCTCGACAAGTTCACGCATGTCGGCGTCGGCGCGCCTGCGCCCCCAGGCCGCGCGTAAGTCGGCCACCAACGTGCGGCCATGCTCCTCGTGATCCTCCTCCGGCGCCAGCTCACGTATCCGGGGATCGGTAAACCACTGCCAGATCAGACTGGACTGCAACCCGGCCTCTCCGGTAACGAGGTCACCCGAGAGCAGCTTCGAAAGCTCGTTCTGCGCCAACATGATCCCTGTGTCCGAGCAGACCAACGCGGCGGCATCTCGCAACTGATCGAGCACGAAGAGCAGCGCCGGACGCACATGCAACGCGGCGCAGGCACGGTCCGGAGCCGTATGTCCGGCAAGCCGGTACAGATGATCGGTCTCGTCATCGGTGAGACGCAGGGTTCGCGCGAGAGCACGCAGCATCTGCTCGGACGGTTGGGCGCTGCGGGCCTGTTCCAGCCTGCCGTAGTAGTCGACCGACATCCCCGTAAGCTGCGCTACTTCCTCACGCCGCAAGCCCGCAGTCCGACGGCGTGAGCCGGCCGGCAACCCGACCTCCGCGGGTTGCACCGCCTCGCGGCGACGGCGCAGGAAGTCCGCCAGCGACTCTCGATCCATCGCCCTATTGTTGCCGGGTAACGGCGCGCCAGCCAGGGACTGGCAGTCCCTGGCTCGACGCACCGTGGTTGTTCTGCCTGATCCGGCCAACACTGGCAAGCATGATGACCAAGACAATCGGCACCCTGACCACTTCCGCGCTTGGCCTCGGCTGCATGGCCATGTCGGGCGCGTACGGGGTATCGGATCGCGACGAGGCCACTGCGACCGTGCACGCCGCTCTCGACGCCGGAATCACTCTGCTCGACACCGCCGACTTCTACGGCATGGGACACAACGAACTGCTGATCGCCGAGGCGCTGCGCTCAGTGCCCCGGGACCAGTACCAGCTCAGCGTGAAGTTCGGCGCACAACTCGGGCCCGATACCTCCTGGGCGGGGTTCGACGCGCGTCCCTGTGCAGTGAAGGCCGCCGTCGCCTACTCGCTGCAGCGCCTGGGCACTGACCACATCGACATCTACCGCCCCGCACGGCTGGATCCGGCCGTGCCTATCGAGGACACGATCGGTGCAATCGGTGAACTCGTCGATGCCGGATACGTGCGTCGAATCGGATTATCGGAAGTCGGCTCGGAGACCATCCGCCGAGCAGCCGCAGTCCGGCCCATCAACGACCTCCAGATCGAGTACTCCCTTGTATCCCGCGGTGTCGAGAACAACATCTTGAACACCTGCCGTGAGCTGGGAATCGGCGTCACCGCGTACGGTGTGTTGGCCCGCGGACTGATCAGCGGCCATTGGACTAAATCCAGTGGTGGGCAAGGCGATTTCCGAAAAGCGAGCCCCCGGTTCGCCGAGGACAACCTGGACCGCAACCTGGCATTGGTCGAGGCGTTGCGTTCGGTAGCGCAGGAACTTGACGTCACGGTGGCCCAAGCGGCGATCGCCTGGGTGGGGTCACGCGGCGCCGACATCGTGCCGCTGGTGGGCGCGCGTACCCGCACCCGGCTGGCCGAAGCCCTGGGAGCGGCAACTCTCGAGCTGACGGTCGATCAACTGGATCGGATCGAAGTCGCGGTGCCCGCAGCACAGGTAGCCGGCGACCGCTACCCCGCAGCACAGATGGCGGTGCTCGACTCCGAACGGTGAGCCGCCACGCGCTGACTAGAGTGACGCCATGGAGCTTTACGACGTCATGCGCACCACGTTCGCGGCACGTGAGTTCACCGGAGAACCTCTGTCCGACAAGGTATTAGACCGCATTCTGGAAAATGCCCGGTTCGCACCCAGCGGAGGAAACCGGCAGGCCGGTCACGTCATCGTGGTCCGGGACCAGCAGACCCGTGAAGGCCTCATCGCCGCGGCGCAGCCAGGAGCACGCCGCTACTTCGCGCAGATCATGGCCGGAGAATCGCCGTGGAATCCGGTAACCCCCACGCAGGTTGATCAGGAAACCATCGATGCGACCACCGTTCCCGCGTCGGTAGCCGAAACGCTGCGCACCGCGTCAGTCGTCCTCGTCGTGTGCGTAGACCTGCGGCTTGTCGCCGCGACGGATCAGGAGCTCAATCGCGTCGGAGTCATCAGCGGAGCATCGGTCTACCCGCTGGCATGGAACATCCTGCTGGCCGCGCGAGCAGAAGGCTTCGGCGGAACGCTCACCACCATGGCAGTCGCACAGGAGCCGAAAGTACGTGAGCTATTGGGTATTCCCGAAACGTATGCGGTGGCCGCGGTGTTACCCATCGGCAAGCCGATCAAGCAGCTGACCAGGCTGCGACGCAACGCCATCGAGGAATTCGTCACCCTCGAACGGTTCGACGGCGATCCCTATCGCCCCGAGCACAGCTGATCGGGTAGCCCGCAGGAGCCCGCGAATGTCACTCACGGCCACACGAATATTCGAGATCACACTGATTTCCCCGGGCAACCTGATGTTTGATCGAATGGACGTGCCAGTCAGCGATCTGAAACGAGCAACCCGTGAACGCACAGGACGAGCCGGACACCACATCGGATGAATCGGATACCGCGCTACCCGAGGAGCCGGGAGAGGACGCTCCCCCGGAGAGTGCTTCGGCCCTGATCACCACCAAGGGACTGGGCGTGGACGGTGAACATGGACCGCTCTTCTCCGATATCGACCTGGAACTCACCTCGGGGTTCCACGCCATTCAGATGCCCGGTGGACCCGGACAGCACACACTGCTACTGGCGCTGGCCGGGCGACTCAAGCCCAGCCACGGCACGGTCACCGTGATGGGTGACAGCGATCCGCGGGCGATCCGCCGACACTGTGCCATCGCTGCTTTCGCCGATATCGATGAGCTCGAAGAGACCGTGACGGTGCAGACTGTTCTCGCCGAGCAGGTGCGCTGGCTGGCACCGTGGTTCTCGCGGGTCCCTGCCGACACCGGACGCGACAAACTGGCCGAAGTATTCGGTGAGCTTCCCACCCCTTCGGCGGGCACGTACATCGTCGAACTCTCCGACCTCGACCTGTTCCTGCTGCGGATCACGCTGGCATTGCTCTCCGACCGGCCCATCCTGGTCATCGGCGACCTGGAACAGGTCCGCGACAACTCCCGCCGGGCCACGGCCGTCGAACGACTCGGTGCGCTCGCCGCGAACCGCACCATCGTTGTCGGGGTGACCAACCCCCTGGGTATCGACGCGCCCATCCACGACTTGCACGACCATCGCATCCTCACCGGGAGGGACTAGCCCATGCTCGCTGGACTCGCATTTGGTTCAGAAATAAAGCGTTTCGGCCGCAGCCGAATGACCCGCGCCGCGATCGTGGTCCTCATGCTGCTGCCGCTGGTATACGGCGCGCTGTATCTGTGGGCCTACTGGGACCCCTTCGGTCACGTCAACAAGATGCCCGTGGCCCTCGTCAACGCCGACAAGGGCGCCACTGTTTCCGGCCAGCAGGTGAACATCGGCGAGGAGATCTCCAAGAGCCTCACCGCTGACGGGAGCATGGACTGGCATGTCCTGAATCTCGATGAGGCGCGTGCCGGAGTTGACCACGGCAAGTACTACTTCATGTTGGAGCTACCGCCCGATTTCAGTGAGGCCATCGCCTCGCCACTGACCGGTCAGCCCAAGCAGGCCAATCTGGTCGCCGTTTACAACGATGCCAACAATTACATCTCCTCGAGCATCGGCCGCACCGCAATCGACCAGGTGCTCAATGCCGTCTCGACCCGCATATCCGGCCAGGCCGTCAATCAGGTTCTGTCCGTCGTGGTCTCCTCCGGCGCGGGTATCCAGCAGGCCGCCGACGGCGCCCAGAAACTCGCAGACGGCGCGGCCAAGGTCGACGACGGTGCCGGGCAGCTCGCCAACGGGCTGCACACGGCCCGACCCGGATCAGCACAACTGGCCACCGGCGCCAAGCAGCTCTCCGACGGCATCAACCAGGCAACCGATCCCCTGCTGACCGTCAGCAAGGCGGTCGCGAACATCGGCGGCAGCACCGACAAGCTTCAGCAGGGCACCGACGCGCTCCGGCAGGCCAATGATCAGATCGACGGCATCGCCAAGGCGCAGGACAGCGCCGCCAACGCACTCACCCCGGTGATCGACCAGCTGGCCGGACGCCAGGACCCGGCGGCGAACACGTTGCGCGGGATACAGGATCAGTTACGCGAGCATCAGTTCACACCCCAGGTTCGCCAGCAGCTGACCGACGCGGAGAACGCCTCGATCGCAATGACCGAGACGCTGCGCGGACCCGGCAGCCCGCTGAAGTCTGCGCTCGATCAGGTCGGCGGCAAGGGCCAGGAACTCACCAACAAGCTCACCCAGCTGCGTAACGGCGCGCAGCAGCTGGCCACCGGGAACGCGCAACTGTCCAGTGGTATCGCCCAAATGGACGACGGTGCGCAACAACTGAAATCGGGTACCGCACAGCTGCGTTCCGGCTCGGCCGAACTGGCGACCAAGCTCGCCGAAGGCGCCAAGCAGGTGCCCAACTGGAGTGCCCAGCAGAAGGACGCCATCGCCGACACCATCGGCGGTCCGGTGCATCTGGAGACCTCGCATGAGAACGCCGCACCCAACTTCGGGACCGGCATGGCGCCGTTCTTCGTCACGCTGGCGTTGTTCTTCGGCGCATTGGTGCTGTGGATGATATTGCGGCCCTTGCAGACTCGTGCGATTGCGGCGGAGGTTCTGCCGATTCGGGTGGCCCTCTCCAGCTATCTGCCCGCCGCCACCATCGGAATCTTCCAGGCGATCATCCTGTACTGCGTGGTGCGATTCGCGCTCGGAATGCACGCCGCGCACCCCGTCGCGATGCTCGCGTTTATGGTGCTGGTCTCATTCGCGTTCGTTGCCGCTACCCAGGCTATCAACGCGCTGGTGGGTCCGGCTGTCGGGCGGGTGCTGCTCATGGCCCTACTCATGTTGCAGCTGGTCAGCGCGGGCGGCATGTATCCGGTGGAGACCACCTCGAGACCCTTCCAAGTGCTGCACAAATACGATCCGATGACCTACGGCGTCGACGGACTACGTCAACTGATTCTGGGCGGCATCGATGGCAGGTTGTGGCAGTCGGTGATCACACTGCTCTGTATCGCACTGGGCGGGCTCCTGATCACCAGCCTGTCGGCCCGGCGTAATCAACTCTGGAATCTGACGCGGCTGCTGCCGTCGATCAAGATGTAGCACGCTCCACCGTGGTGGCCTTGCGTCGCGAACGTGACATGGCCACTCGGCGCTCTCGCGTTGTCATCGCACCCCAAACACCGTGTGGTTCATCGGTTCTCATGGCGTATGCCGCGCACGGCCTGCGTACCGGACACTCGTTGCAGATCTGTTTCGCCTGCACCTCGTATTGCTTTCGCAAGGCTCCACGCTGAGTTTCGGCGTAGTAGAAGATATCCGTCGACATTCCACGACAGACCGCTTTGACCTGCCACTCCAATTCATCCAAACCCGGTTCCAGGCCGCGAAACTTTGGTCGTGTCACGGCCGTGCCCCAAACCGCCCGAAAGCATTCCGGCGCGTCGATGCCATCCGCATCCACCGAGTCTGGAGCCCCTGACCGCCGGAATGCGATAGCCAGTTTGGACAATGTGCGCCGCGGAATTGTCCCGACTGGCTCTAGGATTCGCCGGCGCCAATCGCTACTGTGCGCGTCCGCTGCGCCAATCCATCTCGGCGGGCAGGTGTGGCGACAGTCCAGGCGGCGATTGTGCTCGCCGCCGCGGTGCCCAAACAAATCGCGGCATACCAAAGACTGCCGATCGGATCGCCGGCGCCGGTCACGCCATGGTCCGCCCCGAAGTAGCCGGGCAGCGCCGTCACCCACAGCACCGTCATCACCACCAGGTAGAACCCCGCATAGATCAGGATGGCCGGATGCGTGGTGTAACCGTCCGCGCCGGCGCGCCGAACACCGCGCCACTGTCTGATCAGCACAGGCACCGCCACTGCCACGACGGCGATCAGCTCCAGGACATAGATGACACCCACCACGGTGGTGCTGCCCGATACCGCACCGGCGATGGTTGCCGGCAGCGGTAAGACCGCGGTACCGATCGATGCCAGCACGCCGATAACCACCGTGCGCCAGATGATCTGACCGCCCGTGAAGGATCGTCCGGCGTCCACATGCCGACCCACGAACAACTGGGCGCAGAACGCCAGCGACATCGGCCACAGTGCGGCAAAGACGACCACGCTGCCCATCGGGACCGAGTCGAAGAATGGCTTGTTCAGCGGATTGTCCAGAGTCCATTCCCACCAGCGCAATTGCGGGCCGAGGTGGTCGAATACCTCATAGAACGCGTGGTGCACCGTACCGACGCAAGCTGCTCCGATCAGGACGCCGTAGCGGCGGAAGACGCCCAGTGTCCTGACGATCTCGAAGGCTACGGTGGCCATCATCGGGTAGATGGCGATGATGTACAGGGGCAACCGGCCCCACAAGAAGTCGACAGTAAAAACGTTGTGCGCGAACATCGTGTCCACGTGCTCGCTGATACCGAACGGCCCGGGGAAGTACAGCGGCGGTTCGATGATCAGCAGGTATGCGATCGCTCCGAACCACACGACGATGTTTGTTGGATCGTTGTGGCGGCGGAGCCGAATGATCGCGTAGACCAGCGCCAACACCGCCCCAGCGATTACGGTCAGCTCCAGGATCGGCAGCGTCCAGTTCTCCAGTGAGAACGGACTGCGGAAGGCGACGATCCCTCCCGCGGTGTCGCACGAGAATCCCAGGCGCGCTGCCAGATCGGCGAATGTGGGGGCACACAGATCAGACACGTTCAGACTCCCACCTGTGCCGCCGGATCAGCCGTGTACCACTGTGTGACTTCATAGCCGGCCTCATATCGCGCGAACCACTCGTCGGCCAGGGCCGGCAACTTCTCGTGCGCTGGATTGTGCCCCGGGATCTGACTGCGCACCGCGCCCGACATCGCAACCATCACCTCACGCACCGGCAAGCTACTGAACGCGTTCTCGATGGGGCCGTCATACGGTGCGTTTACAAACGGAAGCCGTTGCAGCAGAGACTTCTTCCGCGCCTGCATGCCGAACATCGACAGCGCGTCCACCTTACGATCCTCGAGAGGGACATGCTTGTTGAAGCCCTCGCAGGCGATGCGCAACACCGACCAGACATGCCTGAAGATCGACGGCGCCACGCGCATGCGGTACCAGGGATCGTCGGCCACCGCGTCATAGATGATCAGCGCCGAGCTGCGATGTTCCACCTCTTCGACGAAGTGCCACAGGAACAGCGAGGCGACGCGATCATCGCCCGGCGCGAACAGGGTGTCGTCGTGATCCAGCATCAGTTTGAAGACCGGGGTGAACGTCGCCTCCAGGTCGGCGGTGTACGCCAACCGATACTTCAGCGGCTTGTTCGCGGTCAGTTCGTCGAAGGCGGCGACTACCTCATCCAGGGTCTCCTTGAGGCCCGGGTAGCTCTTGATCAGACCCTTGGCGTGCTGGCGATGACCCATGGAGTGCTGTCCCTCTTGCCGAACGAAGGCCTCGGCCTCCTCGGCGATCGCCGGATCGGCGATCAGCGGCATGGCCTCGGGAATCATCTGCCCGATCATCTTCTCGAATGCGATCGCGAGGAAGGAGACCGCGTTGGCCATGCTCGAAAAGGCCGGGTTGGACTCGTTCCACAGGAACGGAACGTGATGGTCGGCGAACGCAAACCGCAACTTGCGCACGATGAGTTCCGTCATGACAGGCACCTCGCTTAGAACATACAATCAGACACTTATTTGTTGTTCTGTATGATTACTGGATCGAGCGGGCGGTGTCAACGGTCGATATGCTGCGTAGATGCGGGCGGCCAGGGGACTTCACGATGGCGCGTAGACGGGGATGGGACGGTCAACCACCGAACAGCGACGTCGAGGCATCCGATCGGATAGTGGCCGCAGCCGTGAAGCTGATCGGCGAGACAGGTTCAGCGGTAAGCCTGGCCGATGTCGCGGCTGAGCTCGGCGTCATCCGGCAGACGGTCTACCGGTACTTCCCGACGGCTGACGCACTCATGCACGCGGCCTCCATCGCGTCGGTGGACAGCTTCCTGGACCGGCTGACGGGGGTCGTGCGCGGCATCACCGATCCCGCCGAAGCACTCACCGAGGGTGTGCTCTACACCTTGGAAGAGGTCACTCGCACACCACATTTGGCCATCATGATGTCCGAACCGTACGCACACTCACACACCAGCGATATGACCTCGGACGAGGCACAGGCGTTCGGCCTGCGCATGCTCGGCCGATTCGACGTCGAATGGGATCAGTATGGGTACGACGACGATGCCAAACGCGGACTCGTCGAGTTCGCCCTACGAATCATGTTGTCGTTCTTCGTCTCCCCCAATGAAGCCACGCGTTCCCGCGACGAACTGCGCAGCTTTCTCAGGCGCTGGCTCGGCGGAGCCATCTTGGCCCAGCGCCCCAATTAATCACCAATTCCGTTTGAATTAATCGCTTCTATCGCCTTTCATAATTAGTCGAGTGGTCCTACCTTGACGTTATGAAGCCGATCAATCGACGCACCGTCCTCGGCGGTGCCGGAGTGGCGGGGGTCGCAGCCGTCGCCGGCGCAGGGGCCGACCGGGCTCTGTCTTCTCCCCGCTCCCGTGACGACGTAAAGGATCAGACCGTGACCGATGACGCCGCCCGCTTCGGCGATCCCCGCCTCCCCGCCGAGCTGAACACCGCACAACCACACCTGTTTCACCTTGGCGCGCTGGCGCCGCAGACCTTCGACGGGGGCGATCTGCGGCAGGCTCACGAGGGCAATTTCCCTATCCTCACCGGGCAGCAGGCCAGCATCGTCATGGTGACCTTGCAGCCCGGCGGAATACGGGAACCCCACTGGCATCCCAGTGCCTGGGAGATCAACGTCATCACCAGCGGTGTGGCCAAGTGGACATTGCTGGACCCGGAGGGACACAGTGAAACCTTCGACGCGCACGTCGGCGATGTCGTCTTCGCGCCTCAAGGATCGCTGCACTATTTCGAGAACAAGGGCACCGAGGACCTCAAGCTGCTGATCGTGTTCAACGCCAGCACCGCGGAAGGCAAGGATGACATTGGCATTGGCGCGTCGATCAGCAAGCTGCCGCCTGATGTCCTCGCCGCGATATTCGGTGTACCGACGGAAACCTTCGCATCATTCAAAAAGATCGATGAGTCCGTCACCATCCTGCGCAGGCCTAACCGGTGATGTGCGCGCGGAATCGGCGCTCCAACCCGCGATTCACCACGAGTCCGAGAATCGCACCATAGGGCCGGCGCAAAATCCCGGAAGCACCTGGGCCCCGCTATCCTGTGGCCCAGCTGATGTCAACGACTCCCCGAACTCGTCTTTCCGTGGCAGCCCGCCGCGACGAACTGCTGCGGGTGGGCTCGGTACTCTTCGCCACCCGCCCCTATGACGAGGTCTGGATCGAGCACGTCGCCCGAGAAGCGGGCGTATCGTCCGCCCTGATCTACCACTACTTCGGCAACAAGAAGACCTTCGTCGGCGAGATTGTCCGCCGCGATTCCGAGTCATTTCTGCGGGCGATCACGGTCGACACCGCACTGCCGCCGTACGAGCAGTTCCTTACCTCGCTCGACGCCTACCTCGACCACATCGAGCAGCATCCGCACGCGTACATCGCGATGACCCGCGGACTGGCCAGCACCGACCCGGAGGTCCGGGAGATCCTCGACAGCAACCGCGCGGTGGTAACGGAACACACGCTCAAGAGGATCGTTTCGGGAACGCCCACGCCCGCCCAACGCATGATCGCGCGCGCCTGGGTCGTCTACATCGTCGACATGTGCATGGCGTGGCTGTTCGACAGCATCGTCGACCGCGCCGAGCTACGCGATCTGCTGATCCGTTCCTACGACGCGCTCAGCGGCGTCATCACGGACATCGGAAGCGCTTAGCGCACAATGTGGTTCGCTTGCCGGTAAGGTAGAGCCCCATTGCTCGTTCACTACCACTAGCCTTACTTCCCGGACAGCGGTCGGTGCGCGTTATGGAGGAGAAGGTGGCCACACCCCGACGCCGGCGTGTGTCCCTGAAGTTCCGGCGCGCCTTGGTTCTCACTCACCGCTGGATCGGCCTCATCGGTGGACTCCTCGTGGTGATCATCAGCACCAGCGGCGCCATACTCGTGTACCAGCCGGAGCTGGTCCGGGCACTGCACCCCGAGATCTTCCGCACCACATCCGCAGCCGAACCGGTCGGATTCACGCGGGCGATCACCGAGGTCCAATCGCACTACCCCGAAATCCAGCTTGCGAGTGCTTCTCTCAAGGACGGTGTGTATCTACTAAACGCCTCCGGCACACATGACACATTCTTCGTCGACGCGGGCACCGGCCTCCTCAACGGCCGAATCGATCTCGGCGCGGGAGTGCTGGGATTCCTGGTCAACATGCACGACTGCGGATTCACCTGCGAGGGCTACAGCGGCTATCTGCCCATCCTGACTCAGCCTTCCCCGCTCGCGCAGCTCAACGCCTTCGCCGGAATGTCCTGGGGGTCCGCACTACTCGCCCTGGCGGCCCTTATCCTGCTCCTCCTGGTGGTTCCCGCGCCGTACATCTGGTGGAAGGCAATTCGTAAGTTACGCAACGCCTTACGTGTGCGATGGGCCTCCGGGCGGTTCGCCCGTGATTTCGACCTGCACGCCATGATCGGCATCGTCGCCACGGCGCCGTTGATCGTATGGGGGCTGACCGGAATGCAATTCGAGGCCCCCGGGCTGACCACCCTCTGGTACTCCCTCACTGGAGGGCACGCCTCCGAGCGCACGTTCACGGGAGGCACCGGCGGCCAGAACATCACCGTGGAACGCGCCATGGACGCCGCCGCGAGCCAGTTCCCGGGGTCCGAGGTGACCTGGATCGGGCTCCCGGATGACGACAATGCGTTCTACACCGTGGATCTCCTGGATCCCGGCGAACCGGATTTGCGGGCGCACAGCCTCAACTACCACGGCAACCGCTCTGTCGGGGTAGACGCCCACGACGCCGGCCACGTGCAGATCCTCCGCGACAAACCTGCCACCGCGTCGAACGCCATCGCCGACGAATGGGCCGGGCCCGCAGCACATTTTGGACTTGCCGTAAACGGCTACTGGCGCTCAATCTGGTTCGTTCTCGGCATGGCTCCACTACTGCTCGGACTCACCGGCCTGAGCACCTGGCATTGGCGGCGCCGGGCCCGCTTGCGTGCGCGACTCAGGAACGCACCGGCTCCCGGCGGGGACGCGAAAGCACCCGCGTTGGCCACCAGAACCACGTCCCCAGTAGCCGAACGAGGGCCGGGACGATGAAGGAGCGCACGATCAGCGTGTCGAGCAGCAGCCCGATGCACACGGTGGTGCCCACCTGGCCGATGGTTCGCAGATCACTGGAAAGCATCGCCAGCATCGTGAAGGCGAACACCAAACCCGCGGAGGTGACAACGCCTCCCGTACTTCCCAGCGCACGGATGAGTCCGGTGTTCAATCCGGCATGGGTCTCTTCTTTGAGCCGGGCGATCAGCAGCAGGTTGTAGTCCGATCCCACTGCCACCAAGATGATGAACGTCAGCGGCAGGATCAACCAGTGCAAGGGCAGACCGACGAGATGCTGCCAAATGAGTACCGAAAGCCCGAACGCGCCCGCGAACGAGAAGGCCACCGTGCCGATGATGACGAACGGCGCCACCAGACTTCGGGTGATGACCATCATGATCAAGAAAATCAGCGTGAAGGCCGCGATCGCCGCGATGAGCAGATCCGATGCGGCGTACTCCTTGATGTCCTTGTTATTCGACCCCGCTCCGCCGATATAGACCTTTGACCCCGCCAACGAGGTTTCCTTCAGCGCCGTCGTAATGGCATCGGGGAACTCATTGACGTGTTCAATTCCTTCCGGCCCCATGGCATTGCCCATGTGCGTGACGATGAACCGGGCCGCTTTGCCATCCGGTGACATCATCAGCGCCATACCGGTTTTGATGTCCTCATTGTCGAAGGCTTCGTGCGGTATGTAGAAGAAGTCGTCGCTACGGGACGCGTCGAAGTCGTTACCGACATTGATCATGTCGTCGAATGTCTGGTCCGTGGCGGTGGACTGCAGATTCGTCTGGCCGTAGGTGTTGACGATGAGGGCTTGTAGCGCTTCCTGGTCGTTGGCCGTGAGCTTCAACAGCGAAACCATCTGCGGCAACAACTGGTCGACGACCTCAAGGGAGCCCACCGCATCCTTGATGTCGGCGGCCAACTTGTCGATGCTGTCCAGCATGTCGAACAGCGATCGGAACGACAGGCACACCGGGATGTCGAAACAGTGCGGTTCCCAATAGAAGTAGTTGCGCAGCGGCCGCATGAAGTCGTCGAGGTTCGAGACCTTCTCGTTCATATCCTTGGTGACTTGCTGCATGTCCTCCATCGTCACGACGGTGTTGTGCATTTCATCCGCGAGCTTTTGCGTCAGGTCGATGGTCTGTCGCAAGACCGCCACCGAGTGCGCCATGATCTGGGCCTGCTTGTCGGTGTTGGCGTTCTGAGCCTTCGTGAAGGGCAGTTGCTGGCCGTTCCCGCTCCCCTGAGTGGTGAACAGGTACGGCAAAGAAGCATGTTCGAGCGCTCGTCCCATCGGCCTGGTGATGCTCTGCACCATGGCGACGCCGGGAAGCCGCACCAGGCTCTTGGAGACCCGGTCCAACGAGATGAAATCGGCCGAGTTACGCATGTCGTGATCCGATTCGACCATGAGCATCTCGGTGAACAACTTGCTCGGCGGGAAATGCCGGTCTGCCGCCGCAAAACCTTCCTTCGCGGGGGCATCGGACGGCTGATAGGCCCGATCGTCATAGCTCACCTGATAGGTGGGCACGAAGACCGCGCCCACGAGAACCGCTGCCGCACTTGCCACAAGGATCGGCTTGGGCCAACGCACCACACTGGCCCCGATACGCCGATACAGATGCGCCTTGGCCTTCTGCTTGGGATCGAAGAGCCCGAACAGGCTGCCCAGATGCAGCATGGCCGGCCCGAGGGTGAGCGCTGCTGCGATGGTCAAGAGCATGCCGATGGCGACCGCCGGGCCCATCGTGTGGAAGTAGTTGAGACGAGCGAAGCTCAGGCATAGACCAGCGCCCGCGATCGTCAGACCCGAGCCGATGATGACATGAGAAACGCCGCGGTACGCCGCATAGAAAGCGTCCTCCCGGCTCAATCCCGCGTTGCGCGCTTCGTGATAGCGCCCCAGCAAGAAGATGCCGTAGTCGGTGCCCGCGCCCAGCGTCAGCGAAATGACGATATTGACGGCGAATGAGGACAGCTCGATATATCCGAAATGTCCGAGGGTCGCGACAACTCCTCTGGCGACCAGCATCTCGACCAGAACTCCGAACAACGGCACCAGCATCGTGGTGACCGACCGGTACACCATGAGCAGCATGAAGATGATGAGGAAGATCGTGACGATCGTGATGTTGTTCAGGCTCGAGTTCGCGACGCTCAACGTGTCCGAGGCCAGCGGTGCCGCACCACTGACATAGACCTTGAGTCCCGGTGGCGGAGTGTCCTTATCGATCAGGTCCTTGACCGCGTCAACGGACTTGTTCGCCTGCATCTGGCCGATATCGCCGGCCAGACGTAGCAATACGAACGCAGACTTGCCATCGAGACTCTGAGCCCCGGCTGCCGTGATCGGCTTTCCCCAGGTGTCCATCACGTACTGCACATGCTCGGTGTCGTTCTTGAGCCGGCGCACCAACTCGTCGTAATAGTCGTGATCAGCGGCGCCGAGTGGCCGATCGGCCTCCAGCACAAGCATGGTCAGGCTGGTGGACGTCGACTCGTGAAACTTCTCCCCGATTTGCAGCATCGCCCGCTGCGACGGCGCGTAGTGCGGGATCATCGGACCGGCGAGCTCGGCGGCAACGTCTTCCACGTGCGGCACGAACGTATTCGTCGTCACCGCGACAATGGCCCAGAAGACGATGATCGGCACCGCCAGGATGCGAACCATCCTGGGAACGAAGGGCCTCTTCACCCGGTGCTCGCTCATGCGGACTTCACCCTGCACATGACGTTCGCGTCGGCATGGTCATCGGACATCTCGTCGCGGACAACGTCATTCACCCGTATCCGGCAACCGACCTGCCCCCCACGCACCTGCACCGAAATGCTGCCCGAAACCACGGTGAGAGTCGTCGTCTCCGTGTGTGACCACGGCAGCGCGGTCACGTCCACCTGGTGCGGATGACCATCGATATCGACATAACTCAGCATCCCGCCATTCCCGACCGTGCCGAAGACCTCGTAAGTGAGCGTCTTGGGCGTGAACTCCGGTGGCGCCTGCGGCGGATTGACGGTGAGCACCGGTCCGGGAGCGGACAGTTCGTGCACCTTCAGCATCGAGCCACCGGCCACTCCCAGCGCGATGACGGCGACGAGCGGCATCCAGGCGCGTGCCAGGACCGTCCTGCCAACCGAACGTCGGCTCACCCGACCACCCTCCCGGACCTCGCGCCGCGTGCATGTCAATGAAGCTGACATAAGTACGGTCGGAAATGTTATCAGCCAAACCTGGGAATGCGAGCGGCAACTTTCGCCGGCCCCGGCAATCCGTCAGATCGGTATCACGACGCGCGCGGCAGCCGCCCCTTCAGCCGCCGCATCCGCAGCACCTGCGCCGTGATGTTGATCGACGAGATCATCGGAATGACCCCGAGGAACGTCCGCTCGGAGGGAGTGGCTCCATGTAGCTGCTCCAGGCTGCCGAGCACATAGAAGCAGCCCAGGCTGAAGATGGTGGCCGGAATGGAGAACGCCCACAACGATCCGCGATCGGCGATGGCCTGCCGTGCAAAGGTGAGCTCATCGGGCGACATCGGCTCCCGTTTGCGCACCTTCCTCAAGACCGATGGATAGCCACCGATCCGGTCCGCCAGCGGTGACGAGACCTGCTTCCTCAAGCGCGTGGTGTACACGAACATGCACGTCGCGAAGATCAGCAGGGCCACAAAAGCGAGAATCGCCAGGTACCCGAAGAGGTGCCAGTTGTGCCCCAAGAAGTTCCAGTTCATCGCACCGTCCCTTTGCCCCGCCATCGAGGAATCTCCCTGGAGATACTCGGGGTTTCTTTGAATCAAGTCAAGGTTCCTGACACTGCCTGCGGCTCACAGGGTTCTGCCGCCACCGGGTTGTAGGTGTGTTGTACTGGCGAGATGGCCGAGTCTCGCGAGCTCAACGAGGTGGTGGACGCCGCGATCGAGCAGTCGCTCCTCGGTGGCCCCCGCAAGTACACCCGGTCTCAGGTGTGCGAGCTGTCCGGCGTCCCGGTCGAACGCGCCCGCAAGCTATGGGTGGCACTGGGCTTCGCCGCGGCGGAAAGCGACGACGAGGTCGTGTTCACCGATGCCGACGTCGCCGCGATCCGTACCTTCGCCGCATTGGGAGCGGCTACCGCGGCCAACGAGCAGAGCCAGGTCACCGCGGCCCGCACCCTCGGCCAGGCCATGGCGCGGCTGGCCGAATGGCAGGCAGACCTACTGACCCGCGAGGTCGAAGATCGCATTGCCAACGATGGCGACGCGTTCACAACCGGCTCAAGCGTCGACGCGGTTACAAGCACAATCTCCACACTGACAGACTTGCAGGACTATGCCTGGCAGCGACATTTGGCTGCAGCACTCACCCGGTCGAATGAATCCGGCAGCACCACAAGACAATTGCTTGTTGGCTTCGCCGACATGGTTGGCTACACCCGCCTCTCCCGCCATCTGGACCTCGACGAACTGACCAACCTGCTCGAGACCTTCGAGACCGCACTCACCGAGGCAGTCACCACCCACGGCGGCTGGGTGATCAAGAACGTCGGCGACGAAGTCATGTTCGCCGCCAACAACGCCGGGGCCGGCGCGCGCATCGCCGTTGCCATGAATGCAGCGATTACCGCGGCAGCACAGGATATTCCGGATATGCCGCAGATCCGGGTGGGCCTGGCCTACGGACAAGTGCTCGTACGCTTCGGCGATCTCTACGGCACCGTGGTCAACGTCGCAGCACGACTGACCGGCGTGGCCCGGCCCGGAACGATCCTTCTCGACGACGCGGCCGCGGCGGCACTGGGAGACGACGACGAGTTCGTTCTCCATCACCTGCGCGGCGTGCGCGTTAAGGGGTTCTCCCGGTTGGGTTCGCATGTCTTGCGAACCCGCAAACGCTCATAACGACCCAATGATTTTGACGGACAGGAAAGGACATCACATGGCGCAGTACATCGAGGAAACAATCTTCGAGGCACCCCGAAAGACTGTGTATGAATTGTTCGCGGACCGCGAAGGGTACAACGAATTTCTGCCCTTCACAGTCAAGCTGGTCCGGCCTGGCACCACCGAACGGCAGGGTGTGGGGGCGATTCACCGAATCGGTGTGGGCCCGGTCGGCGTCAAGGAAGAGATCCTCGAACTTGTTGCCGGGGAACGTATTCAGTATCGCGTCGTCGGTGGACTGCCGGTGCGCTCACACATCGGAACCATCACCCTCACCGACCACCCGCGGGGAACGGCCGTGCGCTATTCCATGGAGTCCACTCCACTGATCCCAGTACCCGATACCGCGATGGTGTGGGTCCTGCGTAAATCAATGTCGAGCCTCGTCGACGGCGCACGCCGGGAAGCGGCGCGCCGGGGTGCTGCCGGGAAAGCATAGAAAGCCAAGACTATTTGAGTCACGAACGTATTTTGAATTCCAGAGTAGAAATTTGCATTTCTGGTTCAGTTCGTGCGCCATTCTTAGGCATTGCTAATTAATCACATTCGCCCCCTATAGACCGAGTGATCTTCATTTATTCAGACACCTGCGCTTTTACGTGACTACCGACTCATATCGAATACCATTCCGTCACAGTTCCATCTCGCCTGAAAATACCCTCGGTCTCATCGGTATGCGCCTTCTGACATGGCGATTAGCCGGACATCTGGGCGGCATCTGATTACCGCCGTGCGCCCGTTAGGTCACAGCCACAGTTCACATTCCGCATCAACTTCATAACCAACCTGAACGTCAGCTGGACGTCAATTTTGGGGCGTTATAAAGTTCAGCCATCGAATTTCACCAGCGTGATTTACACGCTCAAGCTAGGGAGTCGGGTCGGTGGCGATCATCATCTTTGATCGAATGGCTATTCAGGTAATTGCCAGCGCTGGTTTATGTGCGGCCGCGTTCGTATGGGCGCCATCCGCAGTCGCAGAGTCATCCGGGAGCGCGCACCACGCGGTTGAAGACGGCCCCGGAGGCTCCGGCAAGGGTGCGTTAGTCGGCGCCCCCGCCGCAGGCGCCGCGCCCGTGGCCGGGGTGCCGATACTGCCGGGGCCTGTTGCGGCACCTGTCGTACCGGCAGCGCCCATCATCCCGGCCGCACCGATTGTTCCTGCGGCGCCAGTGGTTCCGGCCGCACCGGTAGTTCCGGCCGCACCTGCCGTGGTTCCTGCGGCCGCGCCCCTTGACGGTGCCCTGGCCGCAGGCCCCGTGGCCGGAAAGGGCGTCCCGGTCGGTTCCACGGTCCCGGGCGCGCCGACGCCGGGTGTTCCGACCCCCGCCGGTCCGCAAGGCTGAGCGCTCGGGCTTACCAGCAATCGCCCGTATTCCTTTACCAGTAAGGGAATACGGGCTTTTTCATGTCGTGAGGAAGGCGGCGCCAAGGTCATCGCGCGCACTACATCGGTTGTACTGCGGCAGATTCCACAAGAGCAAGCTGCTACTCCTGCACGACCACCGGATCGCCGACATTGACATTGTCGAAGTACCACTCGGCGGCCGCCGGGCTCAGGCTGATGCAGCCGTGGCTGACATTCTCGTAGCCCATTGCCGGTACGGCCCACGGAGCCGCGTGCACGAACAGACCGCGACTGGTAAAGCGGACGGCGTACTCCACATCGATCTTGTAGCCATCGGCGGCGGTGACCGGGATTCCGACACTACTGGAATCCATCAGCACGGAGCGCTCCTTTCCCAGGACCGCGTAGGTGCCGATGGGCGTCGGATACTCCGGGCGGCCCATTGAAGCCGGGAACACCCCTTCTTCCCCCAGGCGCGGAAGATGATGCGGCGCAGGCAATCCCGATATCCCGTCCGATGGCCTTCTCCACACTCCCTCATAGGACACGGTGAACGTGTGCCGAGAGATACTGGCGATACCGATAAGGGCAGGGCCTGTCGAGATCTCCGCAGGCCTACCGCCCACCATGAGCTTCACGGTGCTGTGCGACGGCCAGAAACGATCGGGGATCCATTGCACGACATTGCTATCGAGCCATTCGTACTTTCCCGTCATGGCCGGCGTCGATGTGATACTCAGACTTCGCTCGGCTGCCGGGCGATCGGCAATCGGACCATTGAAGGTCACCACCACGGGGTGCGCGATGCCTACTGCCTTATCCGGCGCGGGCGCGATCGACCTGATATCCCATTCGAGCGGCCGGCTGACAGCTGTGGTGTCAACACCATCCGGGTGCCCGGCCAGTGTCGCGCCGACGACGGACACCGCTACAACAATGTGAAGAATTGCCCTCATCGACCGACCCCTCTGGGATGACCACTTCGTCATGAACGATGTGATCGTAAGGACGTGTCAACGGCCGAAGTAGCGGGCGCGCTTGCCGTTTCGATAACGCGTTCCCCACGGTTTGATAACGAAAACAGCAGCAGATCTGGCCCGCTAACTGATCTCATGCGCACCCCAAATATCCGCACTTCGGGAGGTGTTTTCGGGGGAGATAAGCTCCCTCAAAACGAGGTCGTCCGCGCGAGAATCTCGTCGTCGCTGGCGGCCACCGCAACAAGCATGTGCGGTAGATAGCGCTGGCTAGCGACACCCCTCAGTACAACGCTCATCAGTGCCACCCACAGCCGTGCGTCAGGTTCATCGATGCCGCCGACACCGAACTCACCGCATGGCTCAGTTGCCCACTCCTGCAACATTTCTAACGCGTTTTCGCTGGTCCAGCAGTTGCCCAGCAGAACCTCATCCCGCCATTCAGCTGTGGAACCCCTCCCAAGAGCGACCCGCACAAGTAGTTCGTCCGGATCGCCGCCAGATCCCGCACGCGTTACTCATCCACCGGCATGCGCCACCGGAGCCGCACACGGAAGAGGTTGCTCTTGCCCACGCGGTACTGGATGACTGTGGATTTTGTCGATACGGGCCACTGCTCTTGTTAGGCAAAGAAAGGAAATACGCCCGCTGAGCAGCAAAATCTAGCAGCAGCCGTCACCACTTCTCGTTGAGTGCCTGCTCGAGTATCCGTTCCAGCTCTCCTTGCACTCGCTCCAATGGCGCGGTGTCGCGATTGGAGCGCGCCAGGATCAGGCCACCCTCGATCGAGGTGACGATCAGTGTGGCCAGTGCCCCCGCGCGGGCCTGCGTGATACCGATGCCAACCAGGCCCGACGTAATGAGTTCTTGCTAGGCACGAAAGACGGTGTCGGCTTGTGGGATAAGGCTGCTGTCAATCTCTCCGCCGCCGATCGCCGCCTACGCGATGGGACAACCGGCACCGAAATCTTTGTGCTGCACTATCAGCCCCGCAACGCCGCAATCAGATTCGTGAGATCAAGCGGGGTGCTTTATCGATCACAGCTGCGCCTGCAAGCGCATTTCGTCGATGACGCCCCGGAGGGCGACCCGCCCGATCTCGATGGCGCTCGCGATAGCGGCAAGGTCCCGGGATAGCCCCGACACATCATGCGCGCCAACAGGGGGACGCACCTGAACAAACTCCACGCCTCGCGTCCGGGCGTTGTCAGCGCGCCGGTACGCGAGGTGCCGACTGAGGTGGCTCCGACCGGCACCGCGCGCGTGCCGCAGGTAGTACGGCATCAACGCGAGAAGTTCGAGCCCGGCCACGGATGCCGCCTGGTCCTTGCGCAGGGTGCGTAACACCAGTACATGCGTGGCACCCTGAGCGACAGCCGAGGGCCAGGGAATTGCCTCGGCAACGCCCCCATCGACGAATGCACGACCTGCGAGTTGCACTGGCGGGCCTGCTAACAGCGGCAGGCACGCACTCGCCCGTAACGCTGTCTGCAACGACGCCCGGCCTACGATGTATGGAGCCAAGTCACATGCCGCACCGGTCCGCGCATCGGTGGCGATCGGGTGAAACGTGATCGAATTGCCAAGTATTGCATCGAAATTCATCGGTGTGATTGAGGTGTAAACGTTACCGACCAGTGCCTTGAGATCAACTACCGGGCCGCCGCGCAGCAGCCGCGCCGGATCATTCACCTTCGCAGCGGCCACTTCTGGCCACGCCCACGACGGCAGCCACCGCTGCGCCTCCCCCGTCAGCAGCCAAGCCCCGTTCAGGGCGCCGCCCGACGTGCCGTAGACCGAGTCGAAACAACTGGTCAGGCCGAGCTCATCGAGTGCGATGCACATACCGGCGGAGTAGGCCGATCGGTTACCACCACCTTCGATCGCCAACGCGACACGGTGGCCGTCCTGGCGATTACCGGGGCGACTACCGGTAGCCAACCGGGCGGCCAACACTTCGATAAGCGAAAGCTGCCCGTCCGTCACTCGAGCGCCTCCCATACGTCGATAGTGCGCGACCCCTACCGGCCGGCGTTGCGCGCCAGGTCGATCGCGAACTGATTGACGAAGGTGCCGGCCCGAGGATCCCCGCGGTCACATGAACCGTCAGATTCCCCGGGACGCTTGACCCACAGGTAGGCATCGACGTTCGGGCTCGCGGTGGCCGTCGTGGGCGGAGTGCCCAATGCGCGGCCGCTGGGATTACACCAGTAGAGGGCATCCGCGGTGGGGCCCGCTCCATTACGCGAGGTATCGATCACGTAATGCGCGCCGTTCGTCATTCCCGAAATCGCGTCGCCGTAACCGATTTCCTCATCCGTGGTGAAGAAGTTCGCGGTATTGAGGCTGAAGCCTCGGGCCTTTCCGACGCCGACATCGTTGAGTCTGGCCGCCATCACGTCGGCACTCACCCACCGCGAGTGGCCGCCGTCGACATAGAGAGCCGTGGCCGGGTTACGGGTCAACGTGTCGACGGCATAGCGCATCAGCTCGAAGCGTTCCTGGCGTTGACCGGGCGACAGGCAGTCCGCCATGGCCAGGGCGTCCGGTTCGAGGATGATTACTGCCGGTCCCGAGCCTACGGCCGAGGCGACGCCATCGATCCATCCCCGATAGGCATCGGCGGATCCGAAACCGCCGGCGGCGAAGCTGCCGCAGTCGCGGTGGGGGATGGCGTACAGGGCCAGCACCGGGGTGGCGCCGGAGGCCTGCGCCGCGCTGATGTACTTCGCGTCCACGCTGGGGGTCGACACATTGTCCATCCAGTACGCCTGCGGCGTGTTGGCGATGGCCGTCAACTCGGGGCTCCCGGCGCCCTGCGCGGCACGCATCGCCGCCGAGTTCGGGTTGACGTAGAACCCTTGACCGTCCAAGGGGTTGTCCGCCCGCGCCACCGGACCCACGAAGAGTCCCAGACACATCACGGCCAGCAGGGGAGCCATCCGTCGCGCGAGGACACCAGCAGCTGAGGAAATCACCTCAGAAAAATAGCCTCAGCACCACAACAAGCGCCATTCGGCCCAGTGGCGATCTGCGCTATCTGTCCATCGTGTGCGGAGGGTCGTCGACTTCCTGCTTGTCTTCACAGGCGCCCAACGCGTTGACCAGTACACAGTTGTCTCCGCTGTCCTGCTGGTTGGGAGGGAGTTCCTCGCAATCGCCGACTTCGTTGACCCTCTCGCACATCACCCGAGTGCTGGGCGCCGCGTATGCCGCGGGGGCCGAGATCTGAAAAGCACCCGCGATCATCGCGGCAAAGGCCGCGGTCACGACACCTCTCATGATGGCTGCCACCGTGCCCTCCCTTCTTTGTACGGGCACAACCCCCGATCACCGTTTCAGAGCGAGAACAACGGTGAATACGGGCGGTGACCACCCATTTTACAAACTAATAATCACCGCAACGAGGGTTTCGGATATGGATCGGCGACCAACTACCCAGAACCTGCGCGCTAGGGTGCTTCCGTCGGCCTCAGCGAACAGGCCGGTAGAAAAGTTGGACACCTCATGACTGCACCCGCAGAAGCGTCGGCACTCGAAGCACGCGTCGGCCATTACTACCAGATGGACGGCCCCTACCTGGTGGGCCGCGAAAAGGTGCGCGAGTACGCCCGCGCGGTGCAGGACTACCACCCCGCGCACTGGGACGAGGCCGCCGCCGCGGGGCTCGGCTATTCCGGTCTGGTGGCGCCGTTGACGTTCACGTCGACCCCGGCCATGGCCTGTAACCGGCGCATGTTCGAATCCGTGGTCGTCGGGTACGACACCTACCTGCAGACCGAAGAGGTCTTTGAACAGCACCGCCCGATCGTGGCCGGTGACGAGCTGCACATCGACGTGGAACTGACCTCGGTGCGCCGGGTTGCGGGCAGAGACCTGATCACCGTGACCAACACCTTCACCGACACAGCCGGCGCCCGCGTGCACACGCTGCACACCACCGTCGTCGGGATCACCGCAGATGAAATCAGTCCAGGGACGATGGCGGCCGTGCAGAGGGCGATGATGCACGACGTCGACTTCTCTGGCATCGGCACAGCCGCCGACGCCTACGAGAAGACCGTCCGGCCCGAGGGCGAGGTTCGGATCGCCGCGGACAGCCGCGCACCGGGCACGCCGTCCTTCGACGATGTGCGGGCAGGCGACGAGCTACCGGTGCACCACACCCGACTATCCCGAGGCGATCTGGTCAACTACGCCGGTGTGGCCGGCGATGCCAACCCGATTCACTGGGACGAAGACATCGCCAAACTGGCCGGACTGCCCGATGTGATCGCGCACGGCATGTTGACCATGGGATTGGGTGCCGGATTCTTCTCGCTCTGGTCGGGCGACCCGGGTGCGGTGACGCGTTACGCGGTGCGACTGTCCGCACCGGCCATCGTGTCCTCCGCCGAAGGCGCGGACATCGAGTTCGGTGGCAAGATCAAATCGCTGGATCCGGAAACGCGCACCGGCGTCATCGTCGTCACCGCGAAGTCCAGCGGTAAGAAGATCTTTGGCCTGGCGACGCTGAACGTCCGCTTCAGCTGATCTGACAGCGCTAGAGCTCTGTCACGCGTCCGTTGTCGACCCTCCAGGATCGATCCAGCCGAACGTTCTGCAGCATCCGGCGATCATGTGTCACGAGCAGCAGCGCACCGTCATAGGCCTCGAGCGCCTGCTCGAGCTGCTCGATGGCGGCGAGGTCGAGGTGATTGGTCGGCTCGTCCAGAACCAACACATTGGTGCCGCATGCCTGCAGCAGTGCCAGACCCGCACGGGTGCGCTCACCAGGTGAGAGCTCGTCAACCGGGCGCTCGACGTGGTCGGCGCGCAGCCCGAACTTGGCGAGCAGGGTGCGTATATCGGCTGTCGACCATGACGGTAACCGCTGCTCGAAGCGGTCCACGAGCCGGTCCGGGCCGGTGAAATCGCCACGCGCCTGGTCGATTTCGCCGATCGAGACATTTACTCCCAGGCTCGCACGTCCCTCATCGGGTTGCAGACGCCCCAACAGCACCCGCAGCAGTGTGGACTTTCCTGCCCCGTTAGGCCCCGTAATCCCAATGCGTTCACCGGCATCAACCTGCAAGGAGACCGGCCCAAGAACAAAATCGCCTTGCCGCACAACAGCATTGGCCAGAGTCGCAACAACCGAACTCGAACGCGGTGCGGCGCCGATGGTGAACTCGAGCACCCATTCCTTGCGGGGCTCGGCCACCTCTTCCAGGCGCGCGATCCGGCTCTCCATCTGGCGAACCTTCTGCGCCTGCTTCTCGCTGGATTCGGAGGCCGCGCGGCGCCGGATCTTGTCGTTGTCGGGAGCCTTGCGCATGGCGTTGCGCACACCCTGGCTCGACCATTCCCGCTGAGTGCGAGCGCGCGCCACCAGGTCTGCCTTCTCTTCGGCGAACTCTTCGTATTGTTCGCGCCGGTGGCGCCTGCCAACCTCACGCTCTTCCAGATAGCTTTCGTAACCACCACCGAACACGGTGGTGGTGTTCTGGGCCAGGTCCAGTTCGAGGACGTGGGTGACGCTGCGGGCCAGAAACTCGCGGTCGTGACTCACCAACACCACGCCACCACGAAGATCGCGGACGAAGTCCTCGAGCCGGGCCAGTCCGTCCAGGTCAAGATCGTTTGTCGGCTCATCGAGCAAGACGATGTCGAACCGAGATAGCACCAGGGCCGCCAGTCCAACACGTGCCGCCTGCCCACCCGACAAGGACGTCATCAAGGTCGACTCCGGTCGCACCGCATCCAGACCGAGGCCCAGATCAGCCAGCGCCGCCGGCAACCGCTCGTCAAGGTCCGCCGCCCCGGAGGCGAGCCAACGATCAAACGCCGCAGAGTAGGCCTCGGCCAGATCAGCCTCCGCTAGCCCCTGCCCCGGGTCGGCCAGCGCCGCGGCCGCAGCCTCCATGGCCTGGGTGGCATCGGTACACCCCGTGCGGCGGGCAATGTAGGCCGCGACGGTTTCCCCGGGGAGGCGCTCATGCTCCTGCGGTAACCAGCCGATGAATGCGTCGGCCGGGGCAACACTGACCACACCCTCGAGTGGTTCCAGATCCCCGGCGAGGATTCGCAGAAGGGTGCTCTTGCCGGCGCCGTTGGCGCCCACGACTCCGATCACGTCCCCCGGCGCAACGGTTACATCGAGCCCCTCGAAGAGGGTGCGGTGAGCGAATCCGCCGGCCACATTTTTCGCGACAAGCGTTGCCGTCATGGCTTCATCGTCGCATCATCACGGCGCAAGAGAACCCCCCGCGCCCGTACCGGACCGATACCATCGCGCCATGCACCGGCCGGTTTCGAGACGCGATGCCCTTCGATACACCTTGGCCGCACCGATCCTCGCGGGTCTTCCGATGGTCCTCGCACCGAGTGCCTCCGCGGACGGGCCAAAGCTGATCGACTTCACCGAGCGGCTGGTGACCCCCGAACAGATCAAATCCGCCGGCTACGCGGGTGCCCTCGTCTATGTATCCGAGTTGCGGCCGGGAGCTACCTTTGACTTCAAACCCGTCACGCGTGACTACACCGCCGGGTTACGCGCCGCCGGACTGCACATCGTCAGCTGCTACCAGTACGGCAAGCCCGGATGGCCCACTCCGTCCGACTTCACCCGCGGCTACGACGGCGGCGTTGCCGACGCCCAGACCGCCTTGCGACTACACGGGGCCTCGGATGGGCCCGATACCGCGCCGATCTTCTTCAGCGTCGACGAGGACATCGACCAGAACACCTGGAAAACACTTGCAGTCCAATGGTTCCGGGGCATCAATTCGGTACTCGGAGTTCGCCGTACCGGCATCTATGGTCACGCCCGGGCGTGCGGGTGGGCGATCGGCGACGGCGTCATCGGGCATTCCACGACCGGCGGTTACCGCTGGGCCTGGCAGACACGAGCGTGGTCAGGCGGGGCACGTGAGCCAGCCGCCGTGCTGTACCAGAGCGCAGTAAACACGGCGTCGAACCCCGGCCCACTGATCGGTGACGTCCACGTGGATGTCGACGATGTACTGGCAACCGATTTCGGCCAGTGGGACTTGAGCCGCTAGCGATCTCGCACCGCGGCCGAACCAGATTTGCCACGGAGGGACGCCCCCACATCGAAGGAAGGTTACGCTAACCTTCATTGGCTGGCCCGATCTCGCAGGCGGTCAGCAGCACTGGAGAGGAGACGCCAGGCTGCCCGCGTGTGGCCCTGGAAATCGGTCAGATGATGCGTTGTGAAACTGATTCCCCCACAGTCGGTCCGGTCGACGGCGCAGGCAACAGGTCATGACGGCTCCGGTATGGATGGCGGCACCTCCCGAAGTGCATTCGGCCCTACTCAGCAGCGGCCCCGGCCCAGGGTCTCTACTCGCCGCGGCATATGCCTGGCGCTCCTTGAGCACTGAATACTCTGCAGCGGCAACCGAACTCACCACGACGTTGGGCACGGTACAAAGCGGTCCCTGGAACGGGCCCAGCGCAGATCAGTACCAGGCGGCGCATGTGCCATACCTCAGCTGGTTGCAGCAGACCAGTACCGTCAGCGCCGGGGTGGCCGCCCAGACCGAGACGGCGGCCACGGCCTATTCCGAGGCGCTGGCCACCATGCCCACCCTTGCCGAGCTCGCCGCGAATCATGCGGCGCATGGGGCACTTACCGCCACCAATTTCTTTGGTATCAACACCATTCCGATCGCACTCAATGAGGCCGACTACATCCGGATGTGGATACAGGCCGCGACCGTGATGAGCACCTACCAGGCTGTCTCCGAAACTTCGGTGACCACAGCACCGCCGACCCTCCCGTCACCGGTGGTTCTCTCGCCAGAAAGTGGTCGCACCACGCGGGCCGCGGCTCAGGACGCCACCAAGCCACCCCCCATCGTGCCTGATCCGAACGATCCCATCGAGATGTTGCTGGCGAACTCCCAACACTTTCTGGGTATGTATCGCGCGCTGAAGGGACTGATTACCGACCCGGTCGGCACCATCATCCAGATCATCATCGACTTCTCCACTAATCCGGCCGCAGCCCTGGTTACCTGGCAACCGCTGTTCTTCGTATTCGCCTATGCCGCAACGTTTGGTGTGATGGGAACGCCGATCTACGCCGCAATCTTGGGCCCCGCGGCAGGTATCTCACTGCCGCTCGCCATCACCTTGGGCAGCCTCTCTCAGATGCCTGCGGCGCCACCTGCCGATGTCGCCGCGGAGGTCGTCCATCCCCGTGCCGACCAGCCGAATGCGGTCGCGATGAGCGGTGGCACGGTGACCACGGCGAGCTCGGCCGCACCTCCCCCACCATCCACCTCTACGGTGACCCCTACCTCTGCCCCGGCTCCCACCACCCCACCACCCGCGGGCGCAGAAGGACTCGGATACGCCGTTCGGGGGGACGGGCCCGGATTCGGGTTCGGGCCAACCATGGGCCAGAGCACTGGCGCCGCAGCTCATGCCCCGAGCAGTGCCGTGGCGGCCGCGGCCGCACTGGCCTGCAACCCTGGAAAGTCCAAGAGCCGCAGGCGCCGTCGCGGAACCGCCGAGGACCGCGGGTACCGTCACGAATACGCCACCCTGGACAACGACATCTCTGCCGACACCGCCGCCGCCGATCCGCTGACGGTGAGCGCTTCACGTACCGGCGCGGGGAAGCTCGGCTTCGCCGGTGTGCGCACCACATCGGCACCCGCCGAGGCCGCCGGACTCACCACCCTCGCTGGCGACTCCCCCGAAAGCCGGGTTACCCCCATGCTCCCGGGAACGTGGAACACCGCGGAAGACGGCGGCGAAACTCGCTGATCTGGGCACCAGCTGCCGCACATACGTGCCGTTCGAAACATTTGCCATTGTTCGTGTTTGGGAATCACATCGAGCGGGTATATCCCGGTCGTGAGGCCGAAGTGGCCGCTACGAACCTTGAGCAAGGAGAGCCGCATCATGATTATCTTGGGTGTTCTGCTAGCAGTCCTGGGGTACGTCTTGGCCGTCCCGATTCTCCAGACGGTGGGGATAATCCTGGTAGTAGCCGGTGCGGTCCTGTGGATCTTAGGGGCGGTGGGCAGGCCCGTCGCGGGTCGCAAGGTGTGGTTCTGAGTGTTGGTGCGCCGCATTGCCCGTCCCATGCTCGGGTCCATATTCATCGCTGCGGGCACCGATGGCCTCCGCCATCCGGAGGCATCGGCTGCCGTTGCCGAACCCCTGGTCAACGATCTTTTGGAGAACGCACCCAGCTCAGCCACCCGATACCTGCCACGAGACCCGACGACCTACGTCCAAATACACGGGGCCGCACAGCTTGCCGCTGGATTGGCCTTGGCCAGTGGGCGGCTCCCCCGGATATCGGCCTGGGTACTGGCAGGCACCCTGGTCCCGGTGACCCTGGGCAGCAAGGCATTCTGGCGCGAGGCCGATCCAGCCCTCAAATTGCAGCAGAAGACCGACTTCTGGAAGAACGTCTCCATCTTGGGCGGTCTGATCATTGCCGGCATCGACACTGAGGGGCGGCCCGGCTTATCGTGGCGTGCGCGCAGGGCAGCTAGCGACGCTGTCGCCGTGGTTACCTCGGCGCTCCCCGGGGCCGAAGACACTTCGCAGTCGCTCCGCGCTAAGACGGTAGAGCTGGGAGAAGCGGCGCGCGAGAAGGTTCCCGTGATCGCCGAACACGCCCGCGAACGGGGTGCGGAGATCGCCGAGGCCGCGCAACGCCGGGGCGGCCAGCTGGCGGATATCGCGTCACGGCGGGGAAGTGAACTTGCGGAACGCATCTCAGAGCACAGCGCCGAACTGGCCAGCGCGGCAGATAAAGGCCGGAAACAGATCGAGGCACTTGCCGCCGATCCGCCACCGAGACTCCGCAGGTTCGCCCGCACCTTCGGTCGCCACTAAGACACGGCGAAGCCCATTCCACGCATGACGGTGTCCACGTGATCGTCGTAGAGCGCATCGCTGTCAGTCACGAGATCCCGAAGACTCCCGAAGATCTCGCCGGCGAGATACCCGGTGATGGATGTCCACGCCGAGATACCGATCCCGATGATCGCGGTGTCAGCCGCTGCGTCCGTAGTCGTTCCCAGCAGCGCAGCAAGTAGTGGCCCCGGAGCCAACGGGCGGAATGCAGTGCGTTGCGGCACCGCCTCACCCGCCGCGACGGCGTTGAGATACGCGCCCATGAAGGAGACGATGACTTGCACTGCAGCAGGACCGGTCTCGGAGGGTTGCGCACGATATCCCGGGATGGGCGTACCGCTAAGCAAGGCGAAATCTCCCGGATTCGCGAGCGCCCAGCGACGGGCGGCGACGAACGCGGCGCGTACCCGCCCCCTCGCACTGCCCTGCTCCGCGGCTTCTTGCCCCTCGCTCATCGCTTCGGCAAGGGCGACATTGGCGTCAACGCACAATGCGGTAATCAGCGCTGCCTGCGTATCGAAGTAGCGGAACAGTGCCGCAGGTGCCATACCCATTTCTCGGGAGATCGCTCGTAGAGACAGGGCACCGGTACCGCCGTCGGCGAGCTGCCTTCTGGCGTGGGACTTGATCTCATCCGTTGTCTGCGCACGCTGTCTTGCCCGCCTCGTGGCGGGGACATCCGCGGCATTCGTCGGGGTGGGCACGTGGCCAGTCTATGAATGCCGTGTGCTCAGCTGTTGCCGAGCCTGGGCCGAAGTAGATCCACACCCGGGCCGGTGAGCTCGGACAGCGCGCTGGGACGGGCACCGACCGCCATCACGATTGCCTCTCCTGGGCCTCGAATCTCCGGGCCGTCACCGTAGGTCCAGTCCACATCGGTTGCCGTCCAACGCAACCCCTTGAGTCTGCGTTTCGAGTGAATAAAAGGGTCAGGATTCTCCAGTACGGTTCGCAGCGTGTCAGCGGGCACCTTCCGGAACCGCTTTAGCGGGCGCCGGATGTCCTGGTGATGAATGAGCAGATCAGCGAGAACCAGCTTCGGCTGGATCTTCGCCGAATAGCTTCTGTCGATGGTGGATTCGAAGGCCGCGAGCAGCTCGTCGGTCGACCATCCTTCTGCTCGGTCGACATAGAGCTGGTTCAATTTATCGGCCGATCCGCGCACCCGGACGACCTCGTAGAGGTACCTGGGGAACGAAGTTCCGTCATACAGCACGTGGGCCACCACATCACGCACCCTCCACCCCGCACACAGTGACGGCGAGTCCCATTCCTGCGGAGCGAGCGCGTGCAGCAGTGCGGCGAGGTCGCGCTTCTCCTGCTGAACCATCGCGTACACATCGGCTCGAGACATCTTTAGCTCCCTTGGCTCGGTGTTCCCTCGGCGCATTCAGTGAAATCGCAGCCGGATGAAGTTGCCCAGGCCGTTCCTTCGCCAGCTCGACAGCATTTTTGGCGTCGGCAGCCAAAATGGATCGGGCACATGGAATCCGAGCCGCGTGGCCCGGGTGAGGCCCATCTGCCGCATTTGTCGTGCCATCGTCAGCAGCGGCAGACTGGGTTGATAGGAGTAGTCGTGTCGCCCTCGCGCGATCGAACCGGAAATCAGGCGCGCCATCTCGGCGGGCGATCGAGTAACTCCGGCGATCCCGGGATGCTCTGCTCTCCACTGATTCACGGCGTCTTCCGATGCAAAGAAGCTGTTGTAATCGCACCAGCCGACGACCCGATGGGGCATCTCACGAACCGGATATCCGAGGTGTACCCGCAGTGTCTTGGGTGAGTAGTCGACCAGCAGGCCGTCCCGCCCGACGAGGCGCACCGGCTGCTTGGTCTGCCGGCACACAGAGTCCACGATCACCTCCGCACCGGGGAACTGCCCGGATATCGCGCACGCCTCGACAGCACATTCCGCGAACCACTTCTGCTGACCATCAACGGTAATCGCGTAGTGGTTCGCGAAGGTCGCAAACGGGCGCGCGTAGACCAGCTCGCCCAGCGGCGGCTGCGGGGCACTGAGCACTTCGTCTTGGAAAGTCTCGCTGTCCGCATGCTCCTGGTCCTGGCGGGCAACACAGATCGCGCCCTCCAGGGCACGCAGGAGCAGAGCGACCTCCCCGTCCGACAGCGCGAATTCGCTGCGTAGTTGCGCAACCGTCGGCACGGTTCCGTCGGTCAGCATCTGCGCCATGATGCGCCCTCGGAGCGCACGCGCCTCATCGGTCAATATCGCCATCGACGCCTCCACTAGTGATCACTGCTCACTTTCCGATCACTGTACACATGCCGTTGGGCGTCCTCAATGCGCAACAACCCCCGTCCAGGCGGCGCCTGCGGGGCCCGGTAATATGACCGTGTGGTCATATCGGTAATGGCCGCCACCGATGTGAAGGGGATTCCGTGTCCGTACGCCGCACCGTCCAAAACCTTGCTCAGCGCCGCACCCTGCTGCCTGCGCCGATCGATTCACTGCTGGCAGGCCCGGGACGTGACGTCAGCCAACTGACGGTGGTCGTTACGGGTGCGTCGGCCGGAATCGGCCGACAGGCCGTCATCCAACTACGCGCCCGGGGAGCTCGCGTGATCGGTGTGGCCCGGCGGGCCGATGAGCTGAAGGCTCTCGCGGAGGAAACCGGTTGCGAGTGGCGCACCTGCGATCTGAACGACGAGGCGGAGATCACCCGGCTGCTGGAGGACCTCTGCGATCAGCGCGTGGATGTGTTGGTGAACAACGCCGGTCGCTCCATCCGCCGTCGCATCATCGACGCGACCGACCGGCTGCACGACTACCAGCGGACCATGGCGCTGAACTACTTCGCGCCCGTGCAGCTGAGCCTGGGTTTACTGCCCGGAATGATCGAGCGGGGCCGCGGCCAAATCGTCAATGTCTGCACGTGGGCCCTGCACGCCAACACTTTTCCGCGCTTCTCCGCCTATGCGGCGTCCAAGAGCGCACTGGCGATCTTCGGCCGCACCCTGAACGCCGAACAGCCACACCCCGGTGTCCGCGCGACCAATGTGTACTTCCCACTGGTGCGCACCGAAATGATCGCACCCACAGCTGAATACGAGGCCGCCGTAGCACTGTCCGCACCGGAAGCCGGTCGCTGGATCATGCGCGCCGTGACTCACCAGCCGGTGGAGGTCAACGCCGCCGTGCTGCGCGCATTGCTACCGGCGATCGACTTGTTCTCACCGGCAGCAGCGGACACCACCATCGCGTCGATCACATAGGTCCGGTTACCGTACGGATTTGATCGGAAGCACTGCCAGCGCGCCGAGGACCGACAGCACCATGGACGCCAGATACAGGATGCTGAAGTCCCCTTGAGTGTGATGTAGCCCGAATAGCGCTGTTGCCAACATGGGCACAAGCAACTGCGGCAACAGGTACGCCATAGCCACCACGCCAAGGTCTTTCCCCGACGACTCCGTCTCGGGGAGCACCTCCGTCATCAGTGCCAAATCCACGGCGGCGTAGGCGCCCTGCCCTGCTCCGATCACAGCCGCGCCGAGCAACAGCGAATGAAAGTCTTTGAACAGCAGTAAGATCACCAGGCCGACCGCAGTGATCAGGCATGAGGTCCAGACGATGCCCTTGCGCCGACCGGTGCGATCTGACCACCACGCCGATATCGCTGCGGTGATCGTATTGGTGATCAGGAAGGCACCGATGATGATGCCGTACTTGGCGGCTGCCTCATGCTCCGACAATCCCAAGGTGCCCGCCACGATGTACAGCATGTAGACCGTCACCAACAGCACCGACATCGTGACGAAAAGGCGGCAGATCCATGCCCACGCGAAATCCTGGTGTTTCCTTGGATTTATCCAATAGCTCGCGAGGATCGCTTGCCAACTTCGGGGGACCCGCTGCGTGCGGACGGTGTCACGCAGAATTAGTGCGGCGGCGCCATTGAACATCAGCGCCAGCACCGCCGGGAGTCCGAACCACCAGCGCGGATCGTTCGGTAGGACGTTGATGAACACGCTGCCGACCACAGGCGCAAGGCTGGTCGAGATGCCAAACACCGCCGCCACACGTGCCCGGATCGCGACCGATATCTGATCTGCCAACAACGCATTAAAGACCACCAGAGTCGCGGCGAAACCAATCTGGGTGATGCACCAACCCGCGACTACTCCACCGACCGTCGGTGCCGTGGCCAAAGTCGTCAAACCCACCGCACCGACAAGGGTGCCGCCTACCAGGAACGGCCTGCGAATACCGAACCGCGAGATCGAGGTGTCACTGAGATGGCCTAAGGGGGGCGTCACCACGATGATCGCAATGCCACCGAGAGCCATCGTCAGCGACAGCACCTGCGTCTTGTGCGCCGGGTCAAGCTCGGCCAGCCGCAGCGGGATGCTCACCGCACCGGCGGCGAGCAGCGCGACCGCGGAGGCGAAGTAGGCCAGCAGAAAGACCGGCAGGAAGGCGCGCGGCTGCACAACCCGGACATCCGCCTCAAGGCGTGTAGCAGGCGTTTCCGTAGACATACGGTCCTCTCGATGTTCTTCGAACAACCACTGTAGGTGCTCACGCGCTAGGGCCGCTGGGCACGAGATCGGGGCACAATCGTTGCGGCACCCTGAAACCGACAACTGAGGCGGATACTCATGGCACGCATCGACACCCACCATCACTGCATCCCGGCCCTGTATCGCAAGGTCCTACAAACCGCCGGAATCGATGAGGCCGGCGGGCGGGCGCTACCGGACTGGAGCCCCGAGGCATCCCTGGAGACCATGGATGCCCTGGACATCGCCACTGCAATCCTGTCGGTGTCGACACCGGGCACTACCTTCTTGTCCTCCGCCTCTGATGCCGCGGCGCTGGCCCGCGACCTGAACGACTACACCGCGTCCGTCGTCGACGGACGTCCGAATCGGTTCGGCTTCTTCGCCACCGTCCCGATGCCCCATATCGATGCGTCTATCGCCGAAACCGTTCGTGCACTGGATGTCTTACGCGCAGATGGCGTGATCCTGCTGGCCAACAACGACGGCGTCTACCTCGGCCAGGACGGGCAGGACGATCTGTTCGCCGCTCTGGACGCCCGCTCAGCGGTGGTCTTCATCCATCCCGCCGATCTGCCCGGACCGGCCATAACCGGGGTGTTGCCCTTTGCCGCCGACTTCCTTCTCGATACCACCCGTGCCGCATACCTTTTGGTCCGCAACGGAATCCGCCGCAAGTACCCGAACATCAAGTTCATCCTCAGCCACGCGGGTGGCTTCGTGCCGTACGCCAGCCACCGCATGGCCGTCGCCATCACCAGCGACACGGGGGCCAGCCCCGCGGACAATCTGGACGACTTCGCAAGCTTCTACTTCGATACCGCACTGTCCTCCAGCCCTGCCGCACTGCCCTCGTTGCTGGCATTCGCCAAACCCGGTCACGTCTTGTTCGGATCGGACTGGCCGTTCGCGCCGCTGGCAGCCTCACAGCTGTTCGCCGCCGGTCTGGAGAACTACCCTCTGGACAATTCGGCTCGCGCCGCGATCGACCATGCCAATGCCCTGAGGCTCTTTCCCCGTCTCGGCACGGCACCTACTCCCCCGACGCGGTCGCTCGCGGACAACGCACGGAACCTGGCGCGTCGCACCGTGATGCGTGGCGTCGCGCATTTGATGGCTTCGCGGTGAACTTCGTCGTGAAGCACCAACGAGGTCATCCGGACGTTGTCTACGACATCGCCGGTGTGCTGCGCATCTGCATGCTGTCACCTTGCTTGAAGGGATAGGCCACGGGTCGCGTCAAGGAAGGGTGTCTGCGGGCGTTATGCCGGTAGCCCCATGCTTCTGGTCCGGCTATAGGGAGGAAGTCATCGATGACCTGGTGCCGATGGGCCATGGTGAGTGCCCGGTGCACGACCGCATTGTTGGCGGCCCATAAGCGCTGATGACGTTGCACCCCAATAAGTTCCAACCATTCATCCGGCAAGGTCGAAACCGCCGCGTGGGCGGCCATCCGCAGGAACGGGTTGATGGGTAGGAGCGGAAAGGCTGGTGCGGCTGGGGGTTTCAGGAAGAACGAAACGAGCTTGCGCATTTCAGCGGTGGGCCTGATGATCTTCTTGGCGTCGACGGCGAGGTAGTCGGCGACATCTTCCGGGGTGGCGGGCACGTAGCGCGGCGGGATGCCCAGCAGGTCGGCCGTGATGAGGCTTTCCCGGTAGAACCGGCGGATCTCCTCGTCGGTCAGCTGTTGCCCGGGCGGGCAGAAGCGCTGGTAGCACTCGAGCAGCCCATGCCAACCGGTCACATAGACGAACAGCAGCGTCTCAGGGACATTCGCGACATAGGGCTGTTGGGTATCGGGCACCACACCATTGACCGCACTGTGCCGCTTGAACAGCCACTGGCCAATCTTCTCCGCGGCCTCGGTGTCGCCGAAGACCGCTTGGGTGAAGAACATTTTGGAACGCCGGACTCGGCCAAGAGGATCCGCGGCATAGGTGGAGTGTTGATCGACTCCGGCGGCGCCGGCCGGATCGAACACGGCGACGATGGAGCCCCGGATGCCCGCGAGCGAGATGACGGGATGTCCCCACACTTTCCAACTCACCGATTCCGGGCCGAAGTAGCCCGCGTTGCGACGCGGCCCGTTGGCGATCTGCAAGGCACGGCGGCCCGATTTACCTAATGCGTCGACGAGAAGATCCATCCCTGGGCCTCTTTCCTGTATTCCCTGACGGGCAGTGCGATTTCAGCGCGATTGGCGAGGTTGGGGTACCGGCAGGCCCGGTGTTGTCATCCCGTTGAAAAAGACACCGAGCACCGTGAGGACCTCGCCGAACACGTCGTGAGGGTCCTCCGCTTGGCAGATCAGCGTGTTGCCCGAACACAGCACCCGTAAAAGCAATTGCGCGGTCGTGACCACGGGCATGGCTGAGATCAGCTCGCCCCGCTGGACCATGTGCGTCAACAGCGCGACGAGCGCCGGCAACACGTACTGGTCATCGATCTGCTGGTAACGGTCCGGGCCCAGCGCCTGGGGTGCCTGACGCAGCAGCTCGCGATGTATGGGATCGCTCAGTGAGAGGCCTACGAACTCCGTCGCAGCCCGGCCCGCGATGGGCAATCCGGCTCCCACTGGCCGATCCCGCATCCGGGTATTCGCTGCTTCGATTCCCGCTGCCGCGACGACCAGCCGTTCGCTGAACACCGCCTCAAACACGGCCTTCTTGTCCGGGAAATGCCGATAGAAGCCGCCCTTGCTCACCCCGGCATGTGCGGTCAACGTCGCGACACTGGTCGCGTCGTATCCGACTGTCGCGAAGCACTCTTTGGCGCTGTCCAGCAGCGCACGCCGCGTTCCCTCGGCGCTGACCTGTCGGCGCGACAGCTTCGGTGCCAACTCGACTGCCATGAGTCCCTCCTTTCAGCGACCGGCGGTCGCTGAACGACCGATGGTCACCATACCCACTGCGGGCCAGGAAGCCAAGCGGCGTAGCCCACAAACCCCAAGGACGCTCGTGAGCTGCAGCTGGTCCAACCAGGCAATCTGCTTCCACACCGCATCGCCCAGGGGATGCACCAACCCGTATCCGAGCCTCTACCGTTGGTCCGGTGAAGCTGCCGGGTGCTCGGGTCTGTGCCGTCGCCGCAGTACTCCTTGCCCTCGCGGGCGTGCCTTCTTGCGGGCACGCGACAAACCCGACCGCCCCCGCGCCGAGCGTGGAGCCCCAAGGTCCTTTCGCGCCCGTCATCCGCCTCATGAACGATGCGGTTGCGGAGCCTCGGCTACCGGGCGCGGTGGTGCAGATCGGGCACGCCGGCACGGTCGTGTTCCGGCAGGCCTTCGGGTGGCGCAAACTCCCCGATGAACCGGGACTGGACGGGTCGCCCGCACCGGCCGAACCGATGACCGACGACACGATTTTCGACCTGGCGTCGCTGACCAAACCGCTCGCGACGAGTGTGGCCCTTCTTCAGCTGTACGAAAAGAGCCTGGTTCGGATCGACGAACCCGTACAGACATACCTGCCGGATTTCAACCCCGACAACGACCCGCGACGGGCACAGGTCACACTTCGCATGCTGTTGACGCATACCTCGGGCATCGGAGGCGACCTGAGCCATCAGGGGCCTTGGGGAGTGACGGAGGCGGACAAGGCGGACGGTGTACATCGGGCACTCACCGCCCCGTTGGCATTGGACCCCGGTAAGACATTCCACTACTCCGATATCAACTTCATCATCCTCGGCGTGCTCATCGAGAAGCTCACCGGCGAGTCTCTGGATGTCTACGTGCAGGACAACGTTTTTGCGCCGCTGGGCATGTCCGACACGCGTTACCTACCCCCGGCCAAGGCATGTGGACCGCACCAAACCATCGGTACAGCAGTTTCTTTCGACAAATTGATGACCGCGAACGTTCCCTGTCCGGTGGGCACCTGGAACACCGATCTGTTGACACGCATCGCACCGACGGCACGCGACGAGGACGCCCCGGCTATCAATCCCAACTACGACAATCTGCTTCGCGGGACCGTGCACGACCCCACCGCGCGCCGGATGGGCGGCGCGGTCGGCAGTGCGGGTGTGTTCTCGACGGCCGATGACGTCGGCCGGTACTCCCAGGCACTTCTCGATCGGCTCGCCGGACGACCGAGCCTGTTCCCGCTGAAGCAATCCACCCTGGAACTGATGACGACACCGCAGCAGCCAGGCCACACCACCGCACAACTCCAAGCGGCCAACAACGCCAGCCGCCAGGCAATCCAGAAGAGTCCGAACACCACCGATCCCCTACTTGCACCGCACTATCCGGCCATAGCGGCACAGAGCCTGCGCGGTTTCGGCTGGGATATCGATACGGAACTGTCCAAGCCGCGTGGAATGCTCTTTCCCATCGGCAGCGTCGGCCACTCAGGCTTCACCGGGGTGACGGTGTGGATCGACGCAGCGTCGGACACGTATGTAGTGGTCCTGGCGAACGTTATCCATCAGCGCGGCGGTCCACCCATTGTGGGGCTGAGCGGCGATATCGCCACCACGGCAGCCCGGGTTCTGCATCTCTACAGCAATTAACCGGCCCGGTGGACGAGAACCACTGCGCCCCTGCCGATCACGAGATTCTTCACCCTGATGCCAGAACGTTATCGGACGTCTCGGCGAGGCAACTTCTTTAACAACAGTCACATTGTTAACTTCCTGCGATGCACGATTCGTCGGGGACCAACGACCCTCTGCGCTCTTCACGATCGGTGACGCGACGTGACGCACTGCGCTACGCCACAGCCCTGTCCGCATTGGCCGGGCTCGGTGCGGCATCGGCCGCTGCCAGCGCACCGACGGCGTCCGCCGCCGCGCCCACGTTGATCGACTTCGCCATGCGCCAGATTCCGGCAGAGGACATCAAGGCCGCGGGACACTCGGGAGTGATCAACTACGTCTCCACCTCACGCCCCGGTTCGTCCATGGGCGCCAAGCCGATCACCCGGCCGTATGCCCAGGCGCTCACCGCGGCCGGGCTGGTCATCGTAAGCAATTTCCAATACGGAAAGCCCGGCGGGACAGCGCCATCGGACTTCACACGAGGATTCGCCGGTGGCGTCGAGGACGCTCGCACCGCCTGGCAGCTGCACACTGCCGCCGGCGGCGGCCAGAGCGCGCCGGTCTTCTTCTCCGTCGACGACGACATCAACCGCGATACCTGGAACAACGTTGCACTGCAATGGTTTAAGGGCATCAACTCGGTGCTCGGCGTACAGCGCACCGGCATCTACGGCGGCGTCAATCCGTGTCAGTGGGCCGCTGCCGATGGCGTGATCGGCAATTCGCGCTCACCCGGCCACGTGTGGGCCTGGCAGACCCGGTCATGGTCACGCGGCCAGGTCTTCCCCGGTGCGGTCCTCTACCAGCGCATTGTGAGCACCGCATCGAATCCTGGCCCGGTAGTCGGTGGGCTCGAGGTCGACGTCAGCGATGCCCTGGCCCAGGATGTGGGCCAGTGGAACTTTCACCAGTGAGAGACACGCGAAGCTCGGCGTAGGCGTCGACGAGTGCATCGAGCGCGAACCGCCGGTTGAGACCGCTGGGATTCGGCAGCACCCACGTCGTCACCCCCGCGAAGCGGAATGGCTGTAGTCCGAATGCGATGTGCGGGGATTTGAGCATGGACACCACTGCACGCTTTCCGAGAAATGCCAGCGCCCCCGGGTTCAAACGACGCATCTTATCCTCGAAATCTGGCCGCCCCGCACGGAATTCGCTAGCCGTGATGTCGTCGGCCCGCGGTGTCGCGCGGCTGACAGCAGCAGTGATGCCGCACCCGTACGTCAACAGTTGACGCTCGTTCTCCGGGCGCAGGCGAATGTCGGTGAAGCCGGCCCGGTAAAGCACTTCCCAGAAACGGTTGCTCCGGTTTGAGAAGTTGTGTCCATCGGCCACTGCCGTGGCGGCAGGATTGATTCCACAGAAAATTACATCGAGCCCATGCGCGAGAATATCGGGAGAGTACTGACCCACAGCATGTAGGTTCTCATGACTCACCGGCCTGGCGGTACCGAACTATCCTGGGGGGCTGGAGGGTTCGGGCCTTGCCCAACGATGCGCTCCTGAAGCCGATACAAGGTGTACTTGAAGCTACCGACAAAGTAGGCCCAGTCGGCCTGCTTGGGTCCGTGGTAATCGCTGGACCCCTTGTAGCCCGCGTCGTCGATGTTGCCCAATGCCAGCTTGGCGATGTTGACGTCATGCGCTTGCGCACTACCGGCGTTCGCCTTAATGAGCATTGGTATCAGCCGGTTGAGTGCGACCAGGCTGGTGTCGGGACTCACCGCGATGTCGTTGAAACCGCGCGAGATCGAGTTGAGGTCGGCGAGTGTGCTGCGGCCGTCAGTGCCCTGGATCGACGGGAATTTCGCGAGTTGGTCGCTGATCTGCCCGCTCTTGTTGGCCAGGTCGCCGATCTGGTTAGCATCGATAGCTTGCACGCCCGGGCCCGATGCCGCGATCAGATCATTGATCGTCTTCTCCCGCGACGAAATCGAGGCGGCCAGTTCGGACGTCTTGTCCAATGAGTTTTGAATCTGTGCCGAACGCTTATTGAGGGTGTCCAGCAGCTGATTCGATTGCCCCACAATGTCGCCCAGGGTTTGACCATTGTCAGCCGAAGCCTTGCCCAGCCCGTTGACCAGGTGGGTTAAATTGCGGACCACACCACCGTTGACCAATACCGCGGCTGAACTGAGCACACCTTCCACGGAGGCAGCCGATGACGTGGTTTGTAAATCGAGAACGTCGCCGTCCTTGAGGAGTTCCGCAGATGGCTGAATCGGGGGTTCGAGGGCTACGAACACGTCACCCAACGGGGTCGCACTGCGCAGCTGGGCAGTGGATCCGACCGGCAGGCGCACACCCCTGAGTATCCGAAGTTTGACGACGGCCACATCGTCGATTGCCTCAATGGATTCGACCTCGCCGATATCGGCGCCCTTGAGGCGTACCTTTGCCATATCCGGCAGATTCAGAGCGTTAGCAAATTTTGCCGTCACCGCATAGGCATCGGAACCGATGCTCGGCGCCGGCAGGTCAAGGCTCTCCAGGGTCGGCGGATCACAGGCCGATACTGTCATTGCCAATAGAGCTGCGGCGGCGGCTTGAACGACCGGACGAGCGCACCGCGACGACCCTGCGGCCGTTGAGCGGATGGGCACAACCGTACCAGAATTTATCTGGGAATGCGCGTCCCATGCCATCGCGCAACCGTATCAAGCGGAATTGGGCCAAACACCCTCGCTATCTCGTCAAAGCCAGTGATTTCCACTACATGATGGTGCCTCAAATGAGCCTCGTCACGAGCCTGCGCCGGGCGACAGATTTGACTCGACGCGTTCAACGAACGAATCGGGACCGGGTGCTCGCTGAGGGCAGGGGCGCGCGGGCGTACAGGCCGCGAAGGGCGGTCCAGAGTTTGCTATACGGATGCATTCTCCGGTTCCGCGAGGCACCAAACTCTCGTCACCACATTAATCGCCTGGTTTCGGGCGCCCCATCCAAGCAATGCTGATTGTTCAGGCAATGAATTTGCCATCGCTTAGAGGAGGTCCGTGGGCGGTTGTCGGTACGCCTTCGGCAAGCTGGATCGACACCGTGAACCGAAGGTGGATCCACGGGAGTTTGGCCGCCCGGTCTCCGCCGTGAATCGATATGCGGGGCAACACATAAGCGCCGCTAGGGCGACCGTTTGTTCGTGAAGAATGTGTCCACGCTCACATGCGCTGCATACGATACCCCCGTAATGCACAATGCGCATATGACAGCTGATCCGAAGTCCGCCTGGAAGGCACTCAAAGAGGGCAATGAGCGTTTTGTGGGTGGCTTTCCGCAGCATCCGAGTCAGAGCATCGCGCGTCGTACTGAACTGGCCAATGGCCAGAGCCCTGACGTGCTGTTGTTCGGGTGTTCGGATAGCCGGGTGGCCGCGGAGATCATTTTCGATCAGGGCCTGGGCGATATGTTCATCGTGCGTACCGCCGGTCAGGTGATCGACTCCGCCGTCCTGGGCTCGATCGAGTACGCGGTGGCAGTGCTGGGTGTGCCGCTGATCGCGATCCTGGGCCACGACTCCTGCGGCGCGGTGGGGGCCACGGTGGCCGCCCTGGATAGCGGCGAGGTGCCCGGCGGGCATATCCGGGACTTGGTGGTGCGGGTGATGCCCTCAATTCTGGGCGGCCGCAAAGACGGGCTGTCGCGCATCGACGAGTTCGAGGCCCGCCACGTCGAAGAGACCGGCATCAAACTGCTTCAGCGCTCGCAGGTGGTCGCCGATGCGGTCAAGGCCAACAAGCTCGCCATCGTGTACCTGACCTACAAACTGGCCGACGGACGCATCGTCCTGCACGGCCACGTCGGCGACATCGAGTAGGCAGCAGCCTGGCGCTTCCTATCCGAGCAACGGGCGCATCTCGACGCCAACGGGCGGTCGATGAAGTGCACGTCATCGACCGCCCGTTACGCATACGATCCGGCATTCCAGTACGGCAGCACTACTGTCCTCGGTGGAAGTCAAATCGTCAGCCGCACAACGGATTAAAGCGTTGGTACAGTCCGTCGGTCCGTGACCGCTCTGTGGCGCAGGCGGTACTGACCCACGTCGGCGCCGGTTGTTGAGCGCGCCTGGCTAGTCGTTTCCGGTTAGCTTGTCCTTGACGGCCTCAACACCCTCTTTGACCTTATCGGCAGCGTCAGCGATCTTCTGCTTGGCAGAGGCGATCCCCTGCTCGGCCTGTCCTTCAGCTTTCAGATCGTCGTCGTTGGTGACGGACCCGGCGGCTTCCTTAGCGCGGCCCTTAAGATCATCGAACTTGTTCTGGGCGTCATCAGTAATTCCCATGTTTCCCAACCTTTCTCATGATGTCGTGCAGCGAGACAAGCGTCTCGCTTTTAGAATGGCCAACTCCGCTGTTGTCGGCAGCACGGGTCGTCTACGGCGTTTTGAGGGCCACCGACGACCCGTGCCCGTGCTGACGTTTCTACTGGTTGCTCAGTTTGTCAGTGAGACTTTCGCATCGGCATCGCCGACTTTGAAAGTGATCGTTCCGTGCTCGAAGGTGGACTTGAACGAGCCGTCGGACTCGGTCACCTCATCGGCCGTGGGATAGCCGAGTTTGCCTTGTGAGGCTTGGTTTTCGTTCCAGGTGTCTCGGATCTTGCCCCACACGAAATAGACCGGCTCTCCATTGCGGTAGATCAGCACGCCGCCGTCAAACTGCTGGTAGACGCCGCTGCGGTCCAGGGTCTCCTTCTGATTGTCATACGGTGCGCCCAGATCCTTCTTCTGAACATCGTTCAGGGTGTTCCACTTGGCCAGGATCGGCCCCTCCACGGTGTAAGGCGTGCCGTTTTTGCCCGGAATCTGTGTGGTGCTGGGCTTTTCGGAGGGCGAAGCGGTGATGGACGAGATCGCCGACGAAGCGGCCGAGCTAGCCGAACTGAGCGAAGGCGCGTCACCAGTCTTGTGTGAGCAGCCCACCGCAACTGAGGCAATGACGCCTACTGCGACGGGCAACGCGGTGACATGCAGATTCTTGATGCGCATCTACTTCTCTCCCTTGGTGTGTGATCGATCTTCCGCGAAAAACGCGTACTGCACTCCTGCCGATCGTGCGCCGGCAAGAGACATCTATGAACCAACCTCGGATGTCCGACGATGCTAGCAATTGTTTACAGAATAAACTAGGGTTATGGCTATGACGGGTAAGCCTTCAAACCGCCACCGGATGTTGGGACGAGCGCTGGTGGTGTGCGGGGTCGTGGCTTTGTTCGGCGGCGCCGTCGCCACCAATCACGGCAGCCACGCTGGCGTCCTTTCCACGGTGATGGCACTCCCCGGCAATTCCGAGGTGGCCGATCCCGACAGCGATTCTTCCGGGGGTTCGGACGTGACCGGTCCCATCGGAAACTCTGACCGTTCCGACGTGACGGGCCCGATCGGTGGTTCACCTAGCGGTCCCGCTGGCAATTCCGCCAACTCGAACGTCCCCCCCATCGGTGGCCCCGGCGGCGGTTCCGCAGGCGGTTCCTCCAACGGTCCCGCGGGCGTGAACGGTGCCGCGGGTGGGGTCCCCAGCGGCCCCGCCGACATGAACGGCACCGTCGGCGGCGGTCCCGGCACCTAGTGATTTCGTCAGGGTTGTCGCACCCCCGGTGACGACAGTGCAAAGGCGACCACAATCAGCCAGCTAAACGCGGCGCAATATCTATCGCGCTGCTTCATGACGGCCAGCGTCGGTACTGACTCATGCAGTAGCCACCAAACCCGGGCGCTTCAAGTTGATAACGATATGAAACCTCAGTGGTTGCAATGCGATACGTGAGCCCTGAGTACCTGCTGGGCGCCACTATGTTCACTGGGTGCACCGTCGAACGGCCCTGAAGATTCCGCTGGTGCTGGCAGCAGCGACTCTCCCCCAGATACTGGCTCCTCTTTCGGTGATCCCGCGGGCGACGGCCGCGCCAGGCCAATGGCCGGTTGAACGCGCCAACGCGTGGTACCAGGCCCAGGGTTGGCTGGTCGGCACCAACTTCATCACCTCGAACGCGATCAACCAGCTCGAGATGTTCGCACCGGGCACCTACGACGCGCGGCGCATCGACAGCGAGCTGGGGGCATGCCGGCTACTGGGGTTCAACACCGTACGGGTGTTCTTGCACGATCTGCTGTGGGCCCAGGACCGCGCCGGGTTCCAGAACCGGCTCTCGCAATTCGTCGGGATCGCCGCGCGCCAGAGCATTAAGCCACTGTTCGTCTTCTTCGACTCGTGCTGGGATCCAAATCCTCAGCTAGGAGCCCAGCGGGCGCCGACTCCGGGCGTGCACAACTCGGGCTGGGTACAGAGCCCGGGGGCGCACCGCATCGACGATCCGAGCTACCGCGGGGCGCTGAAAGATTACGTGGTGGGCGTCATGAGCCAGTTCCGCAATGACAACCGGATCCTGGGCTGGGACATGTGGAATGAGCCAGACAACCCGGCCAAGCAGTACCGCAAGGTGGAGCGCAAAGACAAGATCGACGCCGTCAGTGGGCTGCTTCCGCAGGTATTCAGCTGGGCACGTTCGGTCAATCCAGTGCAGCCGTTGACCAGCGGTGTGTGGCAAGGCAGCTGGGATCGCGGAAGCCGTAGTGAGATGGCCGGTTTCCAACTCGACAACTCCGACGTTATCTCGTTCCACTCGTATGCAGGCCCCACCGAGTTCGAGGCCCGCATCAACGAGCTCGCCCCGCTGGGCCGACCGATCCTGTGCACCGAGTACCTGGCCCGCGACCAGGGCAGCACCGTCGAGGGCGTGCTCCCAGTTGCGAAGCGGCACAACGTCGGTGCGTACAGCTGGGGGTTGGTGGCAGGCAAGACCCAGACCTACTTCCCGTGGGATTCCTGGGACAAGCCTTACACCAAGATCCCGGACGTGTGGTTCAGCGATCTACTACAGCCAGACGGGCGGCCGTATCGCGACGCCGAGTATCAGACGCTGCGAAAGCTGACTACGCGCGTGTAAAGCATGTCTGCCAACTTTGTTCATGAGGCGGTAGGCAACCTATCGGAGTGCCACGCCATCAGCAGTGGCGGCCAGTCAGCGCTCGGGCATCGAAAATGCCGGCCGGGATGCGGCCGAAAGTGCGACCCTACAACCGATGTGGCTTCTCAATCTTCATGTCCACTTACGATCCCTCGACCTGCCTGAAACTCGGCGTTCTCACTCGATGTCCACACCGCCAATTCTCACTTTCATGTCCACTTGACCCAGGAGCACTGCGAGCATGACGGCGCACTCAGCGCCAAGACGGCAGCCCTGCGGCAAGTTTCGTCACAGTGACACACTGCGCGGCGAGCGTGTCGCCGTAAAATACGTTCCATGACAGCGCATTTCGTGCACAAGGGCCGCCGCTCAATGCATCTCTGCGGGGACAGGCCCACCCGTGGGCTATTGAACGGCGACGATGGCGCGGCCCTGACGGGCGCGAACCGGCTGGCGGGCTGAGCTGCCTACGGGACAGCTGCGGCTCACGGGTTCACACCAGGTCGAGCGCTCGCAAATCGGTCACGTACTTGCCGATGAGTGCGGCGTCGATGTGCGGAATGTCCTGCTCGGCACCGATCTCCATCGCTTGGACGGCGGCGCGAAAGACCGCCGTCGGTGCAATGGCGCCACGCAGCGGCGTCTCCGGAATGCGGTAGGCGTCGAGGAGTGCCAGCGCTGATCTCGACCGTTGAGGTTCGGGCAGTCCGCGCAGCGCCGCCTCGAAGCGTGCCACCCATTCCGCGTGACCATCGATCCGTCTGATCGCAGCGCCGTCGTCGATGAGCCAGTCCACGATCACGTCGAGCGACACCCCGTCGTCGTGGGGGTTCATCACGTCGTAGGACGTGAAGCCCTCGCGGTGGTCGGCACCGATCGTGGTGATCGCCTCGGCGACGAAGTCGGCGGGTAGCCCGTCGTAGTGCGCCCGCGGCCGCTGCCCCGCCTCGTCACCGGCGTAGAAGCTGCTCGGCGCTATTCCCGTCGTCAGCAAGCTGATCAGCAGCCGTGTGAAAGCGTCGGGCACGTTGAGCTGACCGGCGAATCGACTGTGCGCCAGGATCATGTCCGAGCGGAACACGCTCACCGGCAGGTCACACAGGTCGTGGGCTTCACGCAAGAGGACCTCACCGGCCCACTTGCTGTTGGCGTACCCGTTGGCGTAGCCGTCACCGATCGGCCGGCGGGGGCTGACCTCACGAATGTCGCCGTCCTCGACGAACTCCGACACACCCATGGCGACGGCGACGGTCGACAGATAGGTCACCGGCTTGATCCGACTGCTGATCGCAAGACGGATGACCTCCGCGGTGCCGACAACGTTGGGACCGAAGAGCTGTCCGTAGGGCAGGAGGTGATTGACCAGCGCCGCGGGGTGCACGATGGCATCGACCCGTTCCGACAGTCCCGTCCAGGTGCCCTCGTCCAGGCCGAAGTTCGGTTCGCCGATGTCCCCGGGGAGGACCTCCAGGTGATCGGCCGCCAGCGAACGGAACTCGGAGAGGAGAGCATCGTCGCCGGTGTCGAAGGCCTTCTCGAGCCTGCGGTACGCCGCTTCCGGGCCGTCGCCGCGTACCAAGGCGACCAAGCGGCCACCCGTCTTGGCCATGCGCTGCAGCCACTCCAGAGTCAGGAACCGACCAAGGTACCCGTTGGCGCCAGTCAGTAGCACGGTGGTGGGATCGGCAGTGACAGTCGGCAGATCGGCCGCTGCTGCCAGCGTGGCCTGATCGATGAAGCGGTCGAGGGTGAGTTCGGAGGCAGCGATCTCCGTCGCGCCCGCTCCATGCACGTTGACCGCGGTCGGCCTGCTGCCCTCGGAGGATCGCTCGGACTCGACGTAAGCGGCCAGCGCCGCGAGGTCGGTCGAGGGCCCGATGATCACGCCGACCGGAACGTCGACGCCGAACACTTCCGTGAGCAGGTTCGAGAAGGTGAGCGCCGACAACGAATCGCCGCCCAGGTCGATGAAGTGGACGTCGGGTGATGGCGCCGCCCCGGGTAGCCCGAGCAGCGCTTGGGCTGCCCGTACGACGGTGTCGACGACGGGTTGATCGGCAGCGGCTTCGCGCAGGGCCCGCAGGTCATCGGTCCGCGCCTCGGCGATGTCGGAGTACAGCTGCTCGAGTCGTTCGCCGTATTGAGCTTTGAGATTGGGACGCAACAACTTTCCCACGCCGGAGAGCAGTCCGTTGTCGGTGGTGAACGGCTCGGTCTCGACGAAGAAGTCCGCGGGCACTTCGTAGGGTTGCAGTTCGGCTGCCCTCGCGGTGCTCTGCAACGCCCCCCGCAGCGCCGATCGCAAACCGTCGCCATCGCCGGCGAACCGGGTCAGCGCGTCGTCGGTGGGCACGATGACGGCTAGCAGCGATGAGCGTTCGCTGTTGCCGTAGACGAAGATCTGCCGCACCAGTGCCGCGCCCGCGAAGACGGCCTCGAGATTGGCGATTGCGACGAATTCGCCTTGGGCGAGCTTGAGCACGTTGTTGCGCCGGTCGACGTACACGAGGTGGTCTGGCGCTACCTCGGCCATCACGTCGCCGGTGCGGTAGTAGCCGTCGGCATCGAAGACCTCGGCGGTGATCTCGGGGCGCTTGTAATACCCGGGTGTTGCGGTCGCCGTTTTGACGAGCAACTCGCCGCGGGGATGGGGACGGTCGGTGGTGAAGTAGCCCAGTTCGGGCACGTCGACGAGCTTGTAGTCGATCACCGGCGGGCGCCCGATGACGCCGTCGCGCATGACACCGCCGAGTTCGGTCAATCCGTACGCGTCGACCAGGTGGATGTCGAGGGTGGACTCCACGAACGCCTTCATGTCGGCTGCGAGTGGTGCGGTGCTGGTGAAGCCGCCCAGGATGCGGCCGCCGAGCACCTCTCCGCGGATTTCGGTCTTCGCCATGACGTCAGCCTCGGCGTGGCCGAGGCCGTCGGCGACCAATCGATCGACACGGGTCTGGTGGCGTTGGAACAGCATGTCGACGACGCGGGGCACCAGTGCCAGCTGGGTCGGGCGGACGAGCGACAGATCCTCGAACAGGGTCGACAGATCACTCTCGGGGACGAAGTAGCTGGTTCCGCCTGTCTGGAATGACGCCGACAGTGGGATGCGACCACCGAGGTGGTTGAGCGGCATGAAGTTGACGTTGATGACGGGCAAGTCGGTGTCGGAGATGAACTCGGTGGTCCACAGCGTCGTGACCATGCGCTCGGTCCACATCGCGCCCTTCGGAGCGCCAGTGCTTCCCGAGGTGTAGAGGATCATCGCGAGCCTGTCATCGGAGCCACCGTCGTACGCGGGCGGTATTGGGAGCGCGCGGCCGCGTTCGGTCACGTCGGTCAGCGTCTCGATGGTCACGGCCTCGCCGGTCAGTCGCACGCGTGCGCGTTGCAGCGCCTCCCTGTGGTCGTCGATCTCGGCGTCGAAATCGAACACGATGAGGTTGCGTACCGATGGCGTTCGTTGGACTGCCGCTGCGGCAAGGTCGAGGTAGTTGGCGCTCACCGTCAACACCCGTGGCTGGGCTTCGGCGAGGATCGGGACTAGCCGCGCCAGGGGTGAGTTGTGTTGCAGCGGAATGGCTACCAGACCGAGATAGCCGGAGACGATGTCAACGGTCAGGTAGTCCGCGCTCGCGAAGCCGATGGTCGCTACGAAGTCACCCGCACGGATGTCGTCGGCGGTAAACGCCGCCGCGATCGCCTGCACGTCGGCCCACAGTTCGCCATAGGTGACGGTCTCGAATTCCGGGAGCAGGCGGCGTTCCGCACGGCCAGTTTCGGCATTGGGCAGGACCGTCGTCGAGCGCCGCCCCAGCGCGGGACGGTCGGCGTAACCCGCAGTCAGGGTTTCCAACACCGAGGGCAGCCTCAGACCGGGCGTCCGCGCAGCATCGACGACCGAGCGACGCGGCTCGGCGTCTCGATGCTGCGCATCGTTGGTCTGCAATGTGGCGCGTCCCGAACTGGTGTCGACGCCGCCCGCATTCTTGTGCGTTGCCATGGAAAGCCTTCCGTCGTGTGCCGTTTAGGACAAGCAACCCAGACCCCGGCCGCTTCCCCGCGAGACGGTGACCTTCGCCACTCTGGGTTCAGAACACAATACTCAGCGATAGCTCCCACGCTAGGCGGGTGCTGCCAGAGGGACGCCAGCCGGCGACCAGCCCGCAGGCATTCGGCACCCGGCCAGGTAGCTGGGGGACACCGCAGCCGCTTCGCCATCCGAGACGATCTGTTCAGAAGGCATGGGCGCTGGGCGCTGGGCCCGTGATATCTGGGACTGCTCTGGCGGTCTCCGGTTCTGAGTGAGCGGTGGTGGGTGCATAAGTTTCACCGGTCTGCATGGACGGCGCCTGCGCCGTCCTGCTGCACGGCGCCCTGGGCTGTGGACCTGCTGGCGCCGAGCACATCCCAAGGCGAGCAACGCTTCTGCGCTCATCACGGCCGTGCCGAGTTTCGTTGCCATTGACAGGTCGTGGGCGGCGGTGCCGGCCTTATTCATCGTGAGCTGCTTCCCCATTCTTGGTTGGGCGGTCGGTGTGGCTGACCTATCTTCCAGCGGCTCGCGTGTGTGGTCTATCGCTTGCAAAGATGCTGCAAAACAACTATTTCGAGTAGACGGGCGCCGACGGGTACCAATCCGTCGGCATGTAGTGCGCGGAGCCGTGGCTGCGTCATGCTCCCTCCGCGTCAACGAAGCAGGAGGACCGGCAAGGCGGGGCCGCGCCCGCCTTGTCAAGCGAGCGACGCCCGAGGAACGACGACGCAGGGCGACGCGCCGCCGTCGTGTCCGTGCACGGGTCGGCCTCACGTTGTCTACCCCGTCCTTTTATCCCACAAGTTCGGAGAGCCAGAGCTGCAACGCAACCGAGATTTGGTCGGGTGAGTCTTCCTGGATGAAGTGGATTCCGTTGACGGACACTTCCCGTTGGTTCGGCCATGCTCGGCACAGTTCGCGCATGCGGCCGGTCAGCAGGGCACCGGGTTCTGCATTGATGAAGAGTTTGGGAATCTGGCTTCCCGACAGCCAGTTTGAGTAGTCGTCGACGATCTGGGTGACGTCGTGGGGCTGCCCGTCGAGGGGAATCTGGCGGGGCCAGGTGAGTGTGGGGCGGCGATCCTCACCGGGACGCAAGAACGGTCGCCGGAATTCGCCCATTTCCTCGTCGGTGAGGTCTCGCTGAATGCTGCGCGGGAAGATCTTCTCGACGAAGACGTTGTCTCGCAGCACCATGTCATCACCGGCTGGGGAGCGCACTTCGGTGAAGACCTCGCGTGCGTGGAACTCCTCCGCGCTCATCGGTGCCACGATGGCCTCCATGTAGGCCAGTCCGCGGACGGCGCCCGGGTGCCGCCGGGACCAGTCGAATCCCAGGGCCGATCCCCAATCGTGGACGACGAAGACGACCCTGTCGTCTACTCCGAGCTGTTCGAGGAGTCTGTCGAGATAGCGCCGGTGTTCGATGAAGCGGTAGGAATCGGGGCCGCTGTCGGGGAGTTTGTCGGAGTCACCCATGCCGATCAGGTCGGGCACGATGCAGCGTCCGTGGTCGGCGACCGCGGGTGCGATGTTGCGCCACAGGTAGGACGAGGTGGGGTTGCCGTGCAGGAAGACGATGGGGTCGCCTTGACCAAGTTCGACGTAAGACATCGTGAGCCCGTGGACGTTTTCGGTCTTCTTGACCCAGGCGGGTCGCTGGTTGGTCATGTAAGTGCTTCCGGTGGTTGGGAATGGTCAGTGGGCGTGGGAGTGTTGGGGCGGTGATGGCGTTGAGGTCTGACGGCGAGCAGGTGCTCGGGGATCGGCGTTGGTCACCCGTCGAGCCGTAAAACCCCTGCGGACGTGGAGACTGCGATTGAGGTGCTGCGGTCACCACCTCCCGCTCGCGCCATAATCCGTTTGGGACCGCCCTGTCGTGGGCGTCAGCCGCGTCGGCATCGCAAACTGCGTCGAGCGTGGGTTCCCTACCCAATCAGCGTGCCAACGCCGGGCCTCGACCAGAGAAGGTCGGGCTTTAGATGCCCCGGGCGGTGCGCCCACTGCCGGTGCGCCCCGCCACGGGTCATGTACAGGTTGTGGATCGTTCATTCAGCATCCGTGTGGGCTGGCGCTCGCCCGCAGACGCCGACTGGGGCCAGCAGGTCCCTGGTCGCACGGCGGCATTCCAAGAAGACCGTGCGGCCACCCAACTCCTTTTCAGCCCCGGGCCTCGGGCACCGACCGCCGGTCGGTCGTGTGTTGGGCGTTGACCCAACCGATGGTGAAGTCGGCGACCTCGCGCCACCGACTGTCGAAAACCAGCGAATGTCCTCGGTCGGCGAAGACGTGGTAGTCGGTGACCGCTCCTGATGTGGCGTAAAGCTCTGCAGCTTGGCGGCTCACCGACTCGGTGACGATGTGGTCCTTGCCGCCCCCGATGATGAGCAGCGGTCCGCGACGACCATTGGCGACATCTACGGCGGTAGGCGATGCGGAATCCTTCTTGGCGCCGACCACTTCGAACAGCGGCTTTCCCGGCGCCGGGATGACCAGTTGTTCGTAAAGCTTGTGGGCTTCCTGCCGTGGCACGGCGTTGGCCATGGCATAGCGGAACTGCCCTTCGGTCAGCGTGACGGCTCGGTCTCGGTTCTTCTTGTTGCGCAACACCGGGATGGAGGACCGGATCTGCGACCACGGCAGCTTGGTTACACCCTTGATCGGGGCCGGATCGATCGCCACCGCGGCGGTGGCAAATCCCTCGGCGAGGAGTCGCTGGGCGATCAACCCGCCGAAGGAATGCCCGATGACGACCGGCGTGGTGGGCAACCCGTCGATGACCTTGCGGTAGTGATCGACGACCTCGTTGACGCCGTACCCGCCGACCCGATCGCCGTCACGGCGCGTGCCCTCCACGGTAGGAGCGTCACCCGGCCAGCCGGCGATGACCGGTTCATAGCCCTGCTCTCGAAACGTCCTGGCCCACGGCACCCATGCCTGGCCGTGGATCCACATGCCGTGGATGAACAGAACTGGTTGCGCCATGATGTGTTCCTTTGCCTCGCACCTGATTTGGCTTCCCCACCAAGCCGGTGGAGATCCGGCGGCGCCGTGCCGCTGATGCGCACAGCCGAACTTTTAGACAGTTCATTCCAAAAGCGGTCGCGGTGTGGGGATCGTCACCCTTCGCACTCGAGGTGCCGGGCAGCGGGTGGGCCGAAGTCATGCGGCGACCAATGGACCACCTGGACGACGGCGCGGTCTTCGAACATTGGAATGGGCGCAGGTAGCCGCGATCTGCCGGCCCCTGGCTGGCTTCGGCATTAGCGCTGTGAACGGTTAGGGACGATGCGTCGCCGGCGCGACCACGCGACTCACGGTTCGACCGTTTACCACGCCACTGCAGAGCCCGCGTAGGTGCGCCGACGGCGACTGACCGCATGCCGCGTCCTGCACCCGCTATGTGGTCACCGTGACACCTCGCCGGGGCGACCCAGTGTCCGCGGGTCGTAGGTCACCGTGTTATCCCGTCCTGTTCGCCGTCAGGGAGCGGACCGCCTCGGCGGTGGTCCACACCGCGGAGGCCAGAAAGCGATAGTTGACCAGCGCCGCTAGGTAGCCGTCGCCTTCGGGCAGCCGCGGGCCTGCGGTGGCGTCCTTCACGACGACCACCTCGAAGCCCTGCTCGACCAGTTCGCGCATGTGGCCCTCGACGCAAAGGTTGGCAGCCATCCCGGCCAGGATGACTTGGTTTATTCCGCGCTTGCGCAGCTGTAAGACAAGGTCATTCGATTCCGGACCGACGATCTTGTGCGGAGAGGTGATCACGGTCTCGCCGTCGTGGATGTGGTGCACGTAGTCGGGCAGGAAGTCCGCACCGGAGCCGGCGAACCCGTCCAGGGTGTAGGCGCCTCGGCGACCGAACATGCCGATGCCACCCATGAATTTCTCCAGCGGATCGCCAAACGCCCATTGCGCGTCGGTCGGATAGAAGTAGTGCGGCGACACCGCCACGGTGATGCCCGCCGCCTTCGCGGCGTCGAACAGTTCCCCGATGTGGGCGACGGTGCCGTTCTCCTCGATGCTGTCGCCGAACACCGCCCACGTCGCGCCGTCCGGGCTGAGGAAGTCGATCTGAGGGTCGGTCACGACTAGGGCGGCGTGTGCGCGGTCGAGCGCGAAGCCCGAGGCGGGGAGCGCGGGACTTGCAGGCTCATCGTAGAGCGAATTGGTCATGGGGGTCCTTGCGTATTTAGAGGCGAGTGCCTTCGGAACTAAAATACGTGACTGGTCGTCTAATTAACAGGGGACGAGGTGATGCCGCTTCGCCTTGCGGCTCAGCGCAGCAGAGCTGGGACGGTCACCGCTTCGAAACGGTCGTACGGTGCGCGGCTGCGGGCAACCTTGCCGCGCAGTGCCGCGCCCTCCCATCCCTCGATCAACGAGGCCGCGAGCGCCCCTGCGTCGAGGTCGGTCCGGATGATGCCCGACTCCTGGCCGACGCGAACGCATTCGGTGAGCGCGGCGTCCCATCGATCGAGGATGCTGGCGAGCTGGTTGCGTACCGCGTCACTCGACCCGCCGAGTTCCAGCGCCAGGTTGCCGAGCAGACATCCGAGCAGAAAGCCACCGGCTTCGTGCTGGTCGGCGAGCGCGTGAAAAAAGCGCGTGATTTGTTGCGGCGCCGGTGCCTTCACACCAAGGATGGGTAGCAAGCGGTGCTCGATGTCGGCCCAGTAGCACTCGAGGATCGCGGTGGCGAACTCTTCCTTGCTGGCGAAGTAGGCGTAGAACGAGCCCTTCGGCACCCCCGCCGTATCGGTGATGTCCTTCACCCCGCTGGCGGCGAACCCGCGGTGGTGAACGAGTTCGAGTCCAGCGGCCAGCAGACGACGACGCACGTCGGGATTCGGTGGCCGTGGCATGACGACGACGGTAGTCGACCGGTCACGTATGTTCACGGTCCCTCGATCATCGGGCAGACTTCGTGAACAACGGTGCGCACCGCCGGACGCCGCGACCACTCATTCCCCAGTCGTAGTCCATGCCGACGTGCAACCTCGGCTACGAGCCTTCCGGACGGGCTAACGTCAGGTGCCAACCGTCGCGGAACCGGGCAGTGACGAACCCGCGCATCTCACCCTGTCCCCCACCACGTCAACAGGATTCGATCCGATGCCCCGCTGCGTCACGGGCTTGGCATGGGTTCTGCGCGCGGGCCGCGGTCACCGCGGCGGGCGTGCTCCTCGTCGGAGCGGTTTCCCGTGGACTGCCCGGCGAGCAAGGCAACCGCGGTTTGGACTCCCTGTTCGAGCACTTGGTCGGCGAGCACGCGGTCGGTGAGTGCGCGTGATATCTGCACCGTCCCTGCCATCAACGCGAAGACGTTGAGCACCGCCACACGCGCCGTAGATGGGTCCGGCGACGACATCTGTGCAGCTATGGCGTCCACGACGGCCAGCAGTCCGTCGGTGTAGTTCTGTTTGATGGCGTCGGGGCACCGTCCGATCTCGTCGAGCAACGCCGCAGATGGGCAACCCCCGCCGGGATTGTCGCGATGCTCGACCGAGAGATAGCTGCGGATGATTCGCTCGAGGCCACCGGGCTGAGCGGCCAGTGCGGCGAAACCACTGCCCTGCAACTGGAGTTGATCGGCGACCGTCACCGCCACCAGGTCGTCCTTGGACGCGAAGTGGGCGTAGAAGGCGCCGTTGGTCAGCCCTGCGTCGCTCATGAGCGTCGCGATGCCCGAGCCGTCGATGCCGTCCTGTTTGAAGCGTCGCCCGGCGGTGTCGATGATTCGCTGCCGGGTGGCTTGCTTCTGGTCCTTGGCGTAACGCGCCACGTCAATCCTCCAACCGGGCGTACCAACGCTTGTGTTCCACTGCGCGCAAGGTTACATTACGACCGAACGCTAATATTACGATCATACGACAACGGCCTTGGCGGCACCCTGCCAGCCATCGGGCTCGGGGGCCGCAGCTGGCGCGCAGGCTCGTCCCGGCCACGGCGGACGACGAACAGATCCGCAAGTTCAACGAGCTATCACCCACAAAGCAGCCCACGACCACGACCACGACCAAAGAGGGATCCCCATGACCACGTTTCACGCTGACACCGCCGCGGACCTCACCGTCGACGGCCCATCGGCCCGCTTCACCTACCGCCGACTCGGCCCGCGGGGCGGTGTCCCGCTGATCTTGCTGCAGCGATTCCGCGGCACGATCGACTGGTGGGATCCGGAGTTCGTGGACTATCTAGCCTCCGACCACGACGTCGTCCTGTTCGACAACGTCGGCATCGGCTACACCACCGGGCAGCCGCGTGACTCCGTGGCCGGATTCGCCGATGGCGTCATCGAGTTCGTCGATGCTCTGGGTCTCGCGTCGGTCGACCTCCTTGGTTGGTCACTCGGCGGCATCGTCGCCCAAGCCGTGACCCACCAACGGCCTGAGCTGGTTCGGCGGCTCGTCGTCGCAGGCAGCGCCCCCGTCGGCCCGGTTCCCGGTCAACCAGACATGGACAGTCGGGTGCTCGCAATCATGGCCAAGCCCGACTCCGACGCCGACGACCTGCTCTACCTCTTCTACCCCGAGACCGACGCCGCACGCGCGGCGGGCCTCAAGCACCTCGCCAAGGTGTCCACACGTCTCGGCGCCGGCGGCCCCGCGGTGTCGCAGGACGCTGCGCTCGGACAACTCCAGGCGGTGGCCAAGGTCTTGGCCGTGCCGTTCGAGGAGGTCCGATCCACCCTGGAAGCGATCACGCAACCCGTTCTGTACGCCAATGGCGTGCACGACGTGATGATTCCCGCGCTGGCGTCCTACGTCGCCGTGCAGCACCTGCGATCGGCCACCTTGGTGCTCTACAGCGACGCCGGGCACGCCTTCCTGTTTCAGCACGCCCGCGCCTTCGCCACCGAGGTGGGGAACTTTCTCGCCGCTTGACCGTCGAGAATCCGCCCAAACCGACACGGTCGCCGCCGCCGTCGGAGGGCTCGGCGGGGCGGCGTCGCGGGCCGTGGCAGCACCCCGAAACGACGGTTGCCTCCGCCGCGCCGAATGCGCGAAACACGGGCCACATGAACGATTGTCATTCTGGGCCGCTGACGCGAAGCGGCGGTGAGCACGGCCGCGCCTCCCGAATCACTGGCACGCCGAGAGGAACCCCCTGATGGCCACCACGACACCCTCATTCGATCTCTTCGCCCTACCCGATGAGCACCGTCAACTTCGCGTTGCGGTGCGCGAGCTGTGCGCCAAGCATGTCGCCCCGCACGCCGCCGACGTCGACGAGCAGGCCCGTTTCCCAGAAGAAGCCCTCGCAGCACTCAACGCCGGCGGGTTCTCGGCGATCCACATTCCCGAGGAGTACGGCGGGCAGGGTGCCGACGCGGTCGCCGGTTGCATCGTCATCGAGGAAGTCGCGAGGGTATGCGCATCCTCGTCGATGATTCCGATCGCCAACAAGCTGGGCACCCAGGGCATCGTCCTGCGCGGCTCCGAGGACATCAAGAGGCAGGTGTTCCCGTCGATGGCGTCCGGCAAGACGATGGCCGCCTACGGACTCTCCGAACGCGAGGCAGGCAGTGATGCCGCAGCCATGCGCACCCGCGCCAGAGCTGACGGTGAGGATTGGATCCTCAACGGTTCCAAGTGTTGGATCACCAGCGGCGGCAGGGCTTCCTGGTACACCGTGATGGCCGTGACCGACCCTGACAAGGGCGCCAACGGGATCTCGGCCTTCGCCGTGCACGCCGACGACGACGGTTTCACCGTCGGTGCGAAAGAACGCAAACTGGGTCTTCGCGGCTCCCCGACCACCGAGTTGTACTTCCAGGACTGCCGCATCCCTGGTGATCGGATCATCGGTGAGCCGGGGACCGGCTTCAAGACCGCTCTCACCACCCTGGACCACACCAGGCCGACAATAGGCGCCCAAGCCGTCGGCATTGCCCAGGGCGCATTGGATGCGGCGATCGAATACACGAAGGAGCGCAGGCAGTTCAGGTCGTCCATCAGCGACTTTCAGGGCGTGCAATTCATGCTCGCCGACATGGCCATGAAGATCGAGGCCGCTCGCCTCATGGTGTACACCGCAGCCGCCAGCGCTGAACGCAACGACGCCGCACTGGGATTTCTGGCATCGGCGTCCAAGTGCTTTGCCTCCGACGTGGCCATGGATGTCACCACCGATGCGGTGCAGCTCTTCGGCGGCTACGGCTACACCAAGGACTTCCCCGTGGAGCGGTTCATGCGCGACGCCAAGATCACCCAAATCTATGAGGGGACCAATCAGATTCAGCGTGTCGTGATGGCGCGTGCCCTGCTGCGAGGCTGATCGACGTCCTACCTCGACACACCCGACCGGAAGGTGCGACCGGCAGGCCGGGGACCCTCTCGAAGATCTCCGACCGGCCCTCGGGTGCAGCGTGCAATGGGGGCGGTGTCAAACGAATCAATACCGTCCGTTGAGTCGGGGCGCCGATGGGCCGCGGTCACCCACGCCGACCGCGGTACGCATCGCGGACCCCACGGCTCCGTCCCGCCCGGCATGCACAGACGCCGGGATACCCGTCCGGCCCATGGAACGAAGCCGAAAGCCACGGCCCCCCTGGCGCCCCCTTTTCAAGACAGGTCGGTCTGATAACTTGGGGAATGGCCGAGACTCCCCCGAAGCGGCGGTCCGTTCGCGAGCGGCTGCTCGCCGCGTCTGACGAGTTGTTCTACCGCGATGGCGTTCACTCGACCGGCATCGACGCGGTCATCGAGCGGGCGCACGTCGCCAAGGGGTCCCTCTACTACAACTTCGATGGCAAGGACGCCTTGATTGCGGCGTACTTGGAACGCCGTCACGCAGCATGGCGCGAGAGGGTCGAGAAGCTTCAGGCGCAAGCCGAGGGGCCCGAAGAGAAGATCCTGGCGATCTTCGACGCGGTGGCCGACTACGTCAGCAGCCCGGAGTACCGCGGCGACGAATTCACCAATGCCGCAGCTGAAACCGGCATCGGAGCAGCTCAAGCCGTGGCGACCAAGGAGTTCCGCACGTGGCTTCGTCAGTCCTTCGCGGAGTGGGCCGGGGAGACCGGCGTGTCCGATCCGGACGGACTCGTCGACGCCCTCGTCGTCCTCTACGACGGGGCTCTGGCCACGGCCAACATGGACAAGTCCGCGCGCACCGCGGCGATGACCGCCAAGCGCATCGCCCGTCTCACCATTGCCGCCGCTCGGGCGTCCATCTCCTCCTGACCGCCCCCGGCCGGTCCTCTCATCCCGAGAATGCGAATGCAATGGGAACAATCGCTCGCGCCCGCCGGTTGGGTCTTTAGTCAGACCAGTCTAAATATGCGGCCGAGCGTTCTCGGCCACCCCAACGCTCTAGGAGAGCTAGATGGCAGATGTAGTGCGGGACCTCGAGAATAAGACGGCGCTGGTAACCGGCGCGACATCGGGGATCGGGCGGGCGGCCGCAATTCAGCTGGGCGCCCAGGGTGCCCATGTGATCGTTCACGGGCGCGACGAGGTGCGCGGCAAGGAGGTCGTCGACGCGATCGAGATGGCCGGCGGCACCGCCACCTTCGTCGCCGCCAACCTCTCCGATCCGGCCGCCGCGCAGGAGCTTGCGCACGACGTCGGCAGCGTCGACGTCCTGATCAACAATGCCGGGTTCTCCTGGTTCGGCCCGACCGGTGACATCGAACTCGCCACCCTCGACGAACTGTTCGTCGCGAACGTGCAGGCGGCGTATCTCCTCGCGTCCGTGCTGGCGCCCCAGATGGCAGCCCGCGGTGGTGGGGTGATCATCAACCTGGCGAGCATGGCCGGCACCGTCGGCCTGACCAGCGGCTCGGCCTACGGCGCTACGAAGGCTGCGCTGGCCTCCCTGACCCGGTCGTGGGCCGCCGAATACGGCCCGGCCGGTGTCCGCGTGAACACCGTCTCACCCGGGCCGGTCTACACCGGCGGGGCGTCGGCCGAACTGATCACCGCCCTCGGCGAGACCACCCTGCTGGGCCGGGCCGCACAGCCCGAGGAGATCGCCGAGGTCATCGGCTTCCTCTCCTCCCCACGCGCCAGCTACGTGACCGGAGCCCTCATTCCGGTCGACGCCGGACGCACGGCGGTCTGAGCATGGCCATCGACCTCTACGGCATCAGTTTCGACGCGCACGACGTCGTCGCACAGGCTCAATTCTGGGCGAAGGCCCTCCAGCGCACGGTCGGTGACGACGCCACCGAGCAGTTCGCCACTGTCGCAGCCGGCGGCGCCGGCACCGGCCCTGTGCTGATGTTCCACCAGGTTCCCGAGGCCAAGACCGTAAAGAACCGCGTGCACTTCGACCTCTTGGCTGCCGAAGTCGAGGCCGAGGCACGGCGACTGGAGGAATTGGGCGCCATACGAATTCGCGCGCTCGCCGACAATGGCGGCCGGTGGATCAGCTTTGCAGATCCCGAGGGCAACGAGTTCGATCTCGTAGCCGGCTGATCGCCGCGCCAGGCAGACGAGGACGGTGGCGGCTGGGGAGACCGGCCGCTACCTGCCTCGTGTGTTCTGCGTTACCGTTCGTGGATCCGGTACATCGAACGAACGAGACCCCAGCGAGCGCCATGGCCAACCACGAGCTTGACACCGACCGCAGCGAAGAAGCTCGCATCCGACTGCTCGACGTCGCCGCCGGGCTCTTCGACCGCGAAGGCATCCACGCCGTCAGCCTCGACCGCGTGATCGAACACGCCGACATTCCCGAATCCGAGTTGCGCGACGCGTTCGGCGGCCGCACCGAGTTGATTCGTGCCTACCTCCGCCTCCGACACGGCCGTACCCGCGAGCAGGTCGTCCGCGGACTCGTGTCCTACCGCACTCCGCGAGACAAGCTCATTGGTGTGTTCGACATTCAGGGAGAAGCGTTCGCCGAGCCTGCTTTTCGCGGGTGCGTCTTCGTGACGGCCACGGCGCAGGCGCTACCCGGTGACCTCGTCGAAGAAGTCACCGCGGAGTACCGCACCTGGCTGCACGACCTGTTCTACGACCTCGCCCTGGCCGCGCGCGCCGCGCAGCCACGGGAACTCGCCGAACAACTCGTGCTGCTCTACGACGGCGCGGGAATCTCCGCCTGGATGGACAGCCGCCCCGGCACGGTCAATACCTCGCGGTCCATCGCCACCGCTCTCGTCGACGCCGCGCTGCCGGCCTGAGACTGCTACGCCGCGCGCCGGCGCCCTACGCACGTGGCCCGTCCCGTCACCCGGGTGAGATCGCCCCCATTCTCGGCGCATGAACGATTACGCCGACCAGTCTGACGTCGTCGCGCGGAAGACCTCATCAACTTCGTTGGTGCTGATTCCTTGGACGCGGGAATGCATCCGCTCGGCTGGGACGTTGACCCCATCGAGATTTGATACGACCAGTCTAAAGAATGGATTGCCGCCGATGACGAACGTCGACACGCCAGACGGGTTGGACGGTGAGTATGCGCCCAGCCCCCGAGAGCGCATCCGCGAGCAGGTGCGGGCCTACGAGGCCAGCGCCGGCACCGAGGGCGGGACGCTGGAGGACCGGCCGGTGGTCATCTTGACCTCCGTGGGCGCGAAATCCGGTCTGGTGCGCAAGAACCCGGTGATGCGCATCGTCGACGGCGACAACTACATCGCCGTAGCCTCGGCTGCTGGCTCCCCCACTCATCCCAGCTGGTATGCCAATTTGGTGGCACACCCGCTGGTCCGCATTCAGGACGGCCCGGACGTGGGCGAATACGTCGCACGCGAAGTCACCGGCGAGGAGAAGACGTACTTCTGGGGCGTTGCGGAGCAGTTCTGGCCCCACTTCCCGGAGTATCGCCAGCTGGCACGAGGACGCGAGATTCCCGTCTTCGTGCTCGAACCGGCGAGGGCAGCGCGGCGATGAAGCCCGGACCAATCCATGGCCCGCCCACCGCGCCAGACCGAGCATGATCGTCACAGTGCGTTCGTGCTGGAGGCCTTCCGCACGTTGTTCAAAACCTGCGATTACGCGGCCGCCGAGCAATTTTCGCTCCGAGCTACGTTCAACGCAGCGCACATCGGAGTTCGGCGACCGGCTTCCCGCCCACGCTGACCGCGGCCGCGATCGTTAACCACTTCAGTTCGAGCCCACACTCCGAGGAGATCTCATGACGTCCCCCCTGTTCGATCCGATCACCGTTGGTGCATTCCCGCTGACACACCGGGTGGTTCACGCCCCCATGACCCGGTTGCGCGCCGAACCCGACGACAGCCCCAGCGACATCATGGTCGACTACTACCGCCAGCGCGCCAGCGCGGGCGGGCTCCTCATCACCGAGTCCGCTCACCCGTCGACCGACAGTTTCGGCTACCTCGGTGCGCCAGGGCTTTACGCCGATCACCACGTCGACCGTTGGCGGCGAGTGGTCAACGCCGTCCACGAGCGTGACGGGCTGATCGTCGTGCAGATCGCCCACGACGGCCGCCAGTCCCACGTCGACCTCGCCGACGGCAAGTCGCCCGTCGCCCCGTCGGTGGTGCCCTTCAAAACCCAGGTCGTCACCGCCGACGGGTGGGTGCCCAACTCCCCGCACCGCGCCCTGGACGCCGACGAACTTCCCAGCCTGGTCGAATCGTTCCGCCGCGGCGCCCAGCGGGCCAAGGACGCCGGGTTCGACGGCATCGAAATGCACTCCGCCAATGGCTATCTGCTCGACACCTTCCTGCAGGACGGCACCAATCGCCGCACCGACGCCTACGGCGGTGACGCCGAAGGGCGCACCCGGTTCCCCCTGCAGGTCGCCACCGCGCTGGCCGACGTGTTCGGCGCCGACCGCGTCGGCGTGCGGGTGTCCCCCAGCGGCACCTGGGGTTCCATCTCCGACAGTGATCCCGAAGCGACGTTCGCCTTCTATGCTGAGCGGCTCAACGACCTCGGTATCGCCTACCTGCACGTCATCGAGCCCCGGGTGAGCGGCACCGAGACCGTCGCAGAGGGTCAAGCACCGGTTGCCGCAACGTTCCTGCGCCGGCACTTCCGTGGACCGATCATCGCCGCGGGCGGTTTCGACAAGGCTGGTGCCGAGGACATCGTGGCCCGTGGTGACGCCGACCTCGTCGCGTTCGGCCGCTTCTTCTCCTCGAACCCGGATCTGCCCGAGAGGATCCGCAACGGGTGGGCGTTGACGCCCTATGACCGCGACGCGTTCTGGGGCGGCACCGAACATCACTACTCGGACTACCTACCCCACGACTGCGCCAAGACCGCTTGACGCCATGGTCCCCATGTCCAAGGCCCTGACTTTCCTGGGCCTTGACTCACCGGAGGAGAACCCCTTGACCAGCCCACGCAGCGTGATCGTTACCGGCGCCCTAGCCGGGATCGGGCGAGCCGCCGCTCGTGCATTTGCCGACCACGGTGACAACGTCGTCATCGCAGGACGTCGCGCCGACGCCGGCGCCGAACTGGCCGCCGAGTTGCGCTCGTTGGGCGGGCAAGTCGAATTCGTCCAGACCGACGTCTCGTCGGAAGCCGACGTCGAGGCGCTGGTGGCAGCAACGGTAGAACGTTTCGACCGTCTCGACGTGTTGGTCAACGCTGCCGGAAACGAGGGCGACTCGGCCCCGATCACCGATGTCACGGTGATGAGCTACGCCAAGACCTTCGACACCAACGTGCTCGGCACCCTGCTGGGCGTCAAGCACTCGATGCGGGTGATGAGCAAGCAGGGTGGCGGCAATATCGTCAACGTGTCGTCGACGATGGGTGATAGGGGTGCCCCCAACTCGGCGCTCTACGCGGCCAGCAAGCACGCCGTGGAGGGGCTGACCAAGGCCGCCGCGCTCGACGGGGCGGCAGCCGGTGTGCGGGTCAACGCGATTGCCCCGGGACCGGTTCAGACGGCGATGCTCGACCGGTTGACCGGCACCGAAGAGAACAAGGCTGCGTTCCTGCGCAACGTGCCCCTCGGCCGGGCCGGTGACCCCGAGGAGATCGCCGACGCGATCCTCTTCGTCTCCTCGGACAGGGCATCGTTCATCACCGGTCAGATCATTCGTGTCAACGGCGGCAAGACCGCGTCCTAGACGGGGCCCCGCATGACGCGGCCCCGCCGAGGCGCCGCCCGCTCAGACCTGGTTCATACCGCCGTCGACCGGGACGGCCGCGCCGGTGGTGTAGCTGCTGAGTTCTGACGCCAGGAATACCACGACGTTGGCCGTCTCCCGGGGTTCACCGAAGCGGCCCAGCGGAATCGAGGTGGACGCGGCGGCGCGGAAGCCGTCGGTGTCGGAGTCGGGCGTAGCCGCACGAGCCAACCGTTCAATGCCGGGGGTGGCGGTGTACCCCGGTACGACCGCGTTCACCCGAACGTTCCGTGCAGCCAATTCGTTGGCCCACGTCCGGGCCAGTGAACGCAGAGCAGCCTTGCTGGCGGCATATACGCCCAGTCCGATCCGGCCGCGCTCGCCGGTCGTCGATGAGTTCAGGATGATCGACGCGCCGTCGTTGAGCAGGGGCAGCGCCCTCTGCACCGTGTAGACGGTGCCCTTGATGTTGGTTGCGAGCACGGTGTCGAGGTGATCGTCGGTCACCGTGGCAAGAGTGGCGACCGGGGCGGTACCTGCGTTCGCGAACACGACGTCCAGCCCTCGACCATGCGCGGCGACGGCGGCGTACAGCCGGTCGACGTCATCGGCGACGGCGACGTCCCCCTGCACGCCGATCGCGCGCTCACCCAAAGCCTCGACTGCAGAATCCAGTTCGGCTTGGCGGCGACCGGTGATGAACACCGTCGCACCCTCTTCCACGAAACGGTGCGCCGTGGCCAGTCCGATGCCCTCGGTTCCTCCGGTGATGACGGCGATCTTGTCAGCGAGTAGCGCGGGCATGGTCTTCTCCTTCATCGAGCACGTGAATGATGTCAGCCCTGAGGTTCGAGGAGCGCCGCCGCGCTCGACCACAGGGCCCCGGGATTGAGCCGGTGTGGGAAGGCCTGCACCATGGACTCGAAGAACTCCAGCGCCGTCGGTGTGGCGGCGAGTCGACGTTGAGCCTCGAGCAGGTAATCACGGGTCTGACCGATGGTGGCCGGACCATCGGACTTCGTCTTGTCCTTGTGCCCGCAGACGACGTACACGGGAGACAGGTGCTCGACGAGGTCCAGTGCAGCCAACCAGTTATCGATGCCCTCGCCTTGGGCTTCGCGCAGGTATTGGTGGACGTTGTTGTACACCACGTCGCCGGCCACCACCAGCTTCAGGCTGGGCACGTGCAGGATCGTCGTGTCGTCGGTGTCGGTGTGGCCGACGGGAATCGGGACTAGACGGTGCCCTTCGAGATCGATGTAGCCGCCGGGGGGCGGGGCGGCTTGGACATGTGTGGTCGCGGGGACGACGCCGGGAAATTGTTTGTCCCACAACGCAGCTCGAAACTCTGACGAGCCGTGCACCTTCATCATCGCGATGGTTCCCGGCAGCGCGTACAGGTGGGCACCGGGGAAGCGTTCCAGCAGTGGACCTGCCCCGAACCAATGGTCGCCGTGGCCATGGGTGACGTAGATGGCCTGCAGTGCCTTCCCGCTGGCCGCGATCCAGTCACCGACGGCGGCGGTCTGCTCGGTGGACAGGGGTGGGTCGACCAGGACGGCCCACTCGTTGCCGGCGATCAGGGTGGCGGTCAGTGGGGAGAACATTCGTCGGTCGCCGTTGGGCACCGTGTCGGTCGTTGCGACCGCGATGGGATCGCTGATGAAGGTGTCGTAGGAGAGTGCGCTGCTCATGGTCTGGTCTTTCCTGTGGGGGTTGCGGTCGACCACCGCGCGTGGTGTTCGAGGTACTCGGTGAAACTCATCGGGTCGCGGCCGGTCGCCTGCCGGAATCCGTCGGTGACGGCCGCGGTGGTGTTGTCGGCGAACGCCTTGTAGAGGGTCAGCCCGTAGTCGATGGTCTTCGGCGGCAGACCCCGTGACTCATACATCGCCTTCAGTTCCTCGAGCGTCTTGGGGTCGTAGGTGATGCGCCGACCCAACGCCGTGGTCAACAGGTCGGCAACGTCGTGGTGGTCCAGCGACTCGGGGCCGGTCACCAGGTATTCGCCCACCAGTTTCTGGGCAAGCGCCTCGGCCACGAAGGCGCCGAGGTCGGTTCCCGCGATCAGTGCCGACTTGCCGTTGGCGGTGGCCAGGGTGATGGTGCCCTGCGCCACCATGCCGGAGTAGAAACCGGTGACGTAGTTGTCCATCAGGAAGCCGGCGCGGACGATCGTGTGCCGCACCGCCGATTGAGTGACCAGGACTTCGAGTCGTCGCACCGGCAGCTGGTCGAGTGTCCTGCCCGTCATCCCGGACAGGTAACTGCCGGACACCATCACGAGGTGTTCGATCCCCCGGCGCGCCGCGGCCGCCACGAAGGGCGCGAGCTTCTCGTCGATGTGACCGTCCAGAGGTGGGGCGATCAAGACGATGTCGTCGACGCCGTCGAACAGTTCGTCGAAGTCGGTCTCGAGATCAGCGTCATAGGTGCGGGTTCGAACGCCGGGCGGCACCGTGAGGGTCGCGGGCCGACGTGAGGTGGCGATGGTGTCGAACCCAGCGCTGACGAGGGCTGTGACGCAGTTGTTTCCTACGCTGCCGCTCGCAGCGGTTACCAGTACGGTCATGATCGCACCTTCTTGTCGAAGTCTTTCGGGGTCGGGGTCGGCGAGTGATGTTCGCCGTTGAGCTGGTGGATACGTGGCGCGGTAGGGCCCCGCTTCGCGAACCGGGCGTCCATCTTCGCCGGTGCCTGCGGGTGAGGGGCGACGTCCGGCGGTTGGTGCGTCCGGCGGTGCGCGCACGAGGGGCGACGCTCTGTGGGCCACCAGATAGACCCCTGGTCTGCTGCGACTGCGACGCCGGCCGGGCCGCGAATCTGGTTGTGGGTATGGCCCGGCGCGGCGGCGCGTCGCGGGGTGTCGGGAATGGACGTCAGCCGCGCGGGGACGGGTGCAACTGTCGGGACGAAGGAGTGGCCGCGGCCAGACCGGTGGCGAGCAACACACGGGCGCCCAGTCCCGCTGGACGAAGGCCCGATCACGCTCGACGTGGGGTTCGGGCTCGCCGCCCCCGTGGAGCAGGCACTGGCCGTCGCGTCGAACATCACGCCGTGTCCGCGCGTCGTCGTTGACTTCGACCGGACGGTCGGCTGTCGGTGAAGCCATGGTGGGACTGCGCTTTCGTCGAGCGGCTCGGGTGGTGTGCGTCGCACGGCACCGGTCTGGACGCGGTGCGGGTCAGCTCAGCGTGTAGTCGTCGAACACCATGTTGATCAGCAGCGGCTCGGCGGCGGACTCGTTGTCGGGCTGACGGGGGTAGACCTGGCGACGCGTCGGGAAGACGATGCCGTCGAAGTCCTTGTGGTCGTGCAGGTAATGGGCTCCTGGCCCGCCCTTGGTCACCTCGGCGAGGTAATCGTGGCGGCGGATGAGGCCGGCGTCGTCGACGTAGAGGACCTGCTCGGTGCTGTGGGTAGCGATGTTGTCTGGGAAGGTGACCTGTAGTCGACGCCACGTCTCCCCCTTCTCGTCCCACGGCTCGATCTCCTCGGTGTGGAATCCCGGTTCGGCCAGGACGAACGGCAGCGTGATGTAGGTCCACAGTGCCGTCCCGCCAAAGTAGATGGCGTGCAGGTGATCCCACTGGGTGAACAGATCGTGGGTGTCGAATGCGCTGCGGGGCTCGGTGCGCGATTCCTCGACCTCGCCGGCCTGGTTCTCCACGCGGACGCGATCGCGTTCGAAGATTCCCCGCCAGCCGTCGTGTACGAAGGGGGTGGCGGCGACGTGCTGGGCGTGCGGATCGACGTCGACGTCCACGGAGGCGAACAGGCCGGTCTGGCCCTTCAATTCCCACACCGCGCCGGTCGAAGCGAGATGGGTGTGGACGTTGCGGATCTCCTTCCATCGGGGGAGGCCGCCGTGGGCGGTGATGACCTCGTTGAGCAGATCGGTCATGTGCAGTCCTTTCCTGGGTCCCCGCACACGTGTCCACGGGGGTCAGTTGGCATTTCCAACTGACTTGACCGTAGCCGGGTCAGTAGAAAAACACAACCCTCTATTTTCGGAGGTTCGAGACTCATCCCCAACGCCGTCGGGCGATGTCGGTCACACCGACGGTGAAGGCGCGGTGATGTTTTGGAGCGTCCGCCTCGGCCCCTCCAGCGCGGGCCGTCGCACCGGGTCCGATTCGGGCGCCCCGACGCACTACGCGTCCCACCAGCCAGGTCCCGTGCCCCCGTCGCGCCCGTCCGCATGGGACGTCGGCGCACGGCCTCCGGTGCGCGGACCGCGGGTGCCCCTGGGGCGCCTCTCGCTCGCGAGTGGTCGACAGCTGTGATTCTTTGGGTCGGCGGCTCCTGACCGCCACCCTCAGGGTTGGCGTGTCAGCGCTGACCGGCGATCCCCGGGCCCTCCTCGGCGGCGTCCATCGGGTCGATTCGACGCCTGGGGGCGCCGCTGTCGGGTTCACCTGCGGGTGTCTTCGCTAGGCGCCGGTGGTCAGAACCATGCGCAGGTTGGCCTCGTTGGCGACCATGCGCTGGTACGCGGCGGCGGCCGCTTCGAGCGGGACCACCTCGACGACGGCGCGAATGCCGTGCAGGGCAGCGAAGTTGAGGGTGTCCTCGATGTCCTTCGGGGTGCCGCTGGGATGGCCGCTCACCGACAACGTCTGGGTGATCAACGTCAGGGGATTGGCGTGGACGTCCTCGGGTGTGATGCCCAGGACCAGCAGCTCTCCGTTGGGCGCCAGGCCGTCAACCGTGGCGCTCATCGCGTCGGCGTTGGCCGCGGTGCCCTGCACGACCTTTGCGCCGCCCAGCGCCCGCAGTTCGCCGACGACGTCGGCAGAAGTGGAGTCGATGTAGTGGTGGGCGCCCAGCCGTTGTGCCAGGTCGCGTTTCGCGGTGCCTCGGGCGATGGCGACCGTGCGAAAGCCCATCTTCACGGCGAACTGAAGTCCCAGGTGGCCGAGGCCGCCCAGGCCGAGCACGGCCACGACGTCGCCGGGTTGGGCGCGGCTGCGACGCAGTGAGTTGAACATCGTCACCCCCGCACACGCCAGCGACGCCGCGTCGACTGCGGCCAGTTCGTCGGGGATCCGGGCCAGCCCGGAGGCGGGCACGATCATCGACTCCGCATAGCCGCCGGGGAAGGCCGACCCGGTGACGAAGTTCGCTTCGCAGTGCACGAAGTTGCCGGCCCGGCAGGGGTCGCAGTAGCCGCAATAGCCACCAAACCAGCCGACCGCGACGCGGTCGCCCGGCTGCCACCGCCGAACACCGGGGCCCACGCGGCTGATTCGTCCGGCCACTTCGTGTCCGGGGGTCACCGGCCAGTGGAGTTCCGGCATGGACCCGTCGACGAAGAGCGTGTCGCTGTGGCACACCCCGCACGCCTCGACGGTGATGAGCACTTCCCCGTGTCCGGGTTCCACGGCGTCGACCATGCGGAGGGACAGTTCGGCGCCGGGTGAGGTCGCCTGCATGGCGCGGTACTGCGGACTGGGTGTGGGGGTGTTGTTCATGACGATTCCTGTCGTAGTGCGGGTTTTGGGGTGGACGAGATTGCCGCGACGCGGCGGGGTCAGATGTGGTGTTCGGATTGGATGAATTGCGCGGCGCGCTCACCGATCACCACGCAGGGCGCCATGGTGTTGGCGGTCATGATTCGGGGCATGATCGACGCGTCGGCAACCCGAAGACTGTCGAGGCCGTGAACTTTGAGCTGACCGTCGACCACCGACATCGCGTCGTGGCCCATCTTGGCCGTCCCGCAGTAGTGCCAGTAGGTGGTCGCGGCGTCGCGGAGGTAGGCAGCCAGTTCGACGTCGGTCAGATCACCTGGCATGACCTCGCGGGCCACGAACGGTCGAAGGCCCGCCGCGTTCCCGATCTCACGTTGCATCTTGATACCGGCGATGGCGGTGTCGAGGTCGTCGGGGTCTGACAGCGCGTTGGTCTGGATTCGGAGGGGGTCGTTCGGATGTGGACCCGACACCGACACACGGCCTCGGCTCTTCGGGTGCGTCGGCGCGGTGAACAGGATCCAGCTGTTGGGGGGCAAGCCGTACCGGGCCACGTTCTCCGGTGTCGCCTTGGGGAACGCGCCTTGGCAGGCGAAGAGGTCTGGGCCGCCGTCATCTGACCTACCGGAGCCCCAGAACAGCGCCGCCCCGGCTTGATACAGGCTTTGGCTGCCCTCCGGCAACTCCCACACGCAGTCGAAACCGTAGTGGTCCTGCAGGTTTCGTCCCACTCCGGGCAGGTGCTGATGAAGAGGGATCCCGACATCACGCAGATCGTCTTGGTCTCCAATACCGGATTGCAGGAGCACCTTCGGGGTGTTGATCGCGCCGAGGGACAACACGACCTCCGTCTCGGCGACGACGCGGTGCACGGCACCACCACGGATCAGTTCGACGCCGGTGGCGCGGTCGCCATTCAGCAGAACCCGCGTCACCGCTGCGTTCGGGACGACGGTGAGGTTCGGTTGGTGTGCGTAGGGCGCGGTGTAGGTCTGATACACCGACAGGCGCTTCCCTGCCCGCCAACGGAGGTCGATGATGGCGGCCCCACGGTCCTCCTCCATCAGGGGACCGTTGGGACTTTGGTATGTGGGTAACCCCACCGTCCGAGCGGCCTCCACCACAGCCGCACCCACCGGGTGGGCGTCGGGTGCCGGTTGCACGAACATCAACCCACCGCGGCCCCGGTGGTCGGTCTCCCCCACGCCGTGCCAGTCCTCGATGTGGCGGTAGGTCTGCAGCACGGAATCGTAGGTCCATGCGGGCTCACCGGATTCGGTAGCGAACAGGTTCCAGTCATTGCGGTGTCCGCGGGCCCAGATCATGATGTTGATGCTGGAGCCGCCCCCGAGCACCTTCCCCGTCGACATGGTCAGCGAACGCCCGTTGAGACCGGGTTCGGGTTCCGAGGTAAAGTTCCAGTCGCGCTCGCTGCCCAGGTTCGTCGGCCATCGGGCGGCCTCGGTCACGCTGGGGGAGGTGTCGGTGCCACCTGCTTCGAGGAGCAGGACCCTCACCTCGGGATTCTCCGCCAGTCGTCGGGCGACGACCGATCCAGAGGAGCCCGCACCGCAGACGATGACGTCATAGCGTGGCTCGAGCACGTCGTTCACGAAGGTCCCCTCGTGGTGGGTGGGTGGTAGGCGGCGTGCGACGTCGTCAGAGACGTCGATCTGCGATGGGGCGGCCTCGCATGAGCCATACCGGGCCCTGCGCGATCGGTGTCACCGCGGTGGCGAACTCGGCGAAGTACGGGCCGCCGACATGGACGTCGCAGGCGTCGGCGTCGTCGTAGACTTCGTTGAGGTAGATGAGTTCTGGGTCGTCCTGGGCGGCGATGACCTCGAAGCGTCGGGTGCCGGGCTCGTTGGCGACGGAGTCGCGGGCATTGCGCAGGGCCGCGGTGACGAATGCGTCGTGGTGTTGGGCAGCGACAGTGAACGAGACGAGAAGCTGATACACGTGGTCCTTTCGCGGGAAGCGGATGCGAGGGGATTTGCGGGCGACGTCAGTTGCCAAGCGTGGCGCGGAGCCAATGGCCCATCTCTTCGATCGCCTGGTCGCTCTCCGGTACCCAGCCGGCACCGATGATGAAGGAGTGTTGGCCGGCGTCCACTTGGGTGAGGGTCACGTCGTTGCCTGCGGCCCGCGCGCGACGCGCGAACTCCGAACTCTCCGAGGCGAACAGCTCGTACTGGCCGTAGTAGACCGCGATCGGTGGCAGGCCGGACAACTCCGAGGCCAACAAGTTGACCTGCGGGTCGCCCGGGGCCACCCCCGTGCCGTCGAGCCAACTCGACTGGAACAACTCGACCAGCGGACGTGACAGCAACTTGTCACGGTCGGCGTTGTCTTCGACGGACTGCCCGGAGAGCGTGGGGTCACACCACGGCGAGATGGTCAAGATGGCTCCGGGGAGCGCGTCGCCGCGATCCCGTAGACGCTGCGCGAGTGCCACGGCGAGGTATCCCCCGATCGAGTTCCCCACTGCGGCAACATCGGACGGGAGATAGCCCTGCTCCAGCAGCCAACCGTAGGCGGACTGTACGTCGTCGATCTGCGCGGGGTGCTTGTGCTCGGGTGCCCGCCGGAAGTTCAGCACCAACGACCGCATGCCCGCCGCCTTCGCTATGTGCGCCGCAGCCTTGCGCTCGGAGTACATCGACGTCAGCAAGCCGCCGCCCATGTGACTGTGCAGCAGTACCTTTCGGGAATCACTTTCCGCCGGAATGCACCACAGTGCCTCCACCCCGCCGGCGTCCACCTGGGCGTAGCTGACGCCTTCGGGTTCCCTTGTTGCCACGTGCATCGTTTCGATGACGTCGCGCACGGTCGACAGGTCGAACGTGGGATCCGATGATCGCCTCATCAGGTCGGCGAAGAAGTCTGCGAACTCGGCTGCCTGCGTGCTGGCCATCGATGTCCTTTCGGGATTGTTGGTTCGTGACGGTTGTGCCTCGAGGGCCCGTCGCCTTTAGTGCGTGCCGGGGTCGCGCGGCAGCGAATGTCGGGCGACCGCGGCGACCGCTGCTGGCGAGGCGCCCTCGGGGAGTTTGGGCGGAAAGGGACCCGCGGAGTAGATCAACGTGCCGGTCAAGGTGGCCCGCATCTGCTCTGGGGTGAACAGGTAATGCCACAGTGCGCCGTCGACGTCCAGCGGAGCCGATTCGGCCAGCGTGCCCACGCGGTAGGGCACGAATCCCATGTCGGCGATAAGGCTGGTCACGGTGGCCTCGCTGTCGGGATCGTCCGCGGCGTAGCTGACGGCGTAAGTGCCGGGGTGGGTGGCCTTGGAGACCAGGTACTGCCAATCCATGTGGCTGAAGGCCCGCACGACATTCGTCCTGGGAACGATCGCGGCCATCCAGCTACCCTCGGTCAGCTCGGCGGACAGACCAGCCGCCTCGTAGTCCTCTGGGAGCCAGGCGTTGTTGCTGCTGACCAGCGTCTTGCCAGCAAGCAGGTCATCGAGTTCGGAGAGCAGGTTCTTCGCGGCGGAATGCACGACGGCGATGAACACCACGTCTCCACGGTCGGCCGCATCCCGGAACGACCCGACGGTGACCGAGTGCGGCAGCTCCTCGAGTTCGGGGGTGCCGCTTCGCCGCGTCCCGAGGGTCACGTCGTAGCCGGCCTCGGCGAGCAGGGTGGCGAAACCACGGCCCATGGGCCCGGACCCGAGGACACCAATCGTGGGCTTGCTCATGCGCCGTCCTCGACGGGGCTCAGGACGAAGATGGGGATCGTCCGGTTGGCCGTGTCGATGTAGCCGGTGAACCCCGAATACACGTCCACACCGCGCTGCCACCACTGGCCGTACTCGGCGCCGTCGACCTGGCGAGCCACGTACTCGCGGCGTTCTGCACCGTCCTGCAGGGTCACCCGTGGGTTCTTCACGATGTTGCCGTACCACGCGGGATGGCTGGTCTGGCCCCCGTTGGATGCGACGACGGCATATTGGCCCTCGTGCTCGATGCGGATCAGCGGGCTCTTGCGGAGCTTGCCGCTCTTGGCGCCCACGGTGGTGAGAAGGACGATTGGGATCCCCTGGAAGTCAGCGGCCTCGGTGCCGTTGGAGGCCTCGTACGCGTCAGCCTGTTCACGAACCCAATCCGTGGGGCTGGGGGCGTACTCGCGGTCGATCGTCATGACTGGTCCTGTCTTTCGCTGTGGTGCGGAAGGGCTGCGTGAACCGTGACGCGTTGAGTCCCGTCGTCGCGGTCAGTGACACGGGGCAGGGTCGGTCACTCTGTAGGTCGTCAGCCCATCTGCCGGAAGCCCCGGCGTCGAACATTCAGAACGCCCAGTCTAAAAGAGTTATTCCGTGGATTTCCAACGGGACTAAATGCTTATGAACTGAACGTTCTGAAACAACGTTGGCCCGACCGGGTCGGCGGCTCGGGCACGATCCCCCCAGAAGCGAGGAATTCCCTTGAAGTACGTCGTCACCGGCAGCGCCGGCAAAGTCTCCAAGCCACTGTCGATGCGGCTGTTACAGCAGGGTCACGACGTCACGGTGGTCGGCCGCAGCTCCGCCAACTTGGCGGAGCTGGTCGACGCCGGGGCGCACGCCGCGGTTGGAGATCTCGCCGACGTCGACTTCCTGTCCGACACGTTCGCCGGAGCCGACGGGGTCTACCTGATGCTTCCACCGGGCTGGTCCTCGCCGAGCATCAAGGAGATGAGCGTGCAGCTGGCGCAGGGCTTCGTCACGGCATTGGCCGGCTCGGGCGTGAAGCGGGTGGTGTTCCTGTCCAGTTACGGAGCGCACCGGCTCTTGGACGCCGGTGCGATCAGTGGGATGGGGCTGGCCGAGGGAATCTTGCACGCCTTGCCGAACGCGTCGGTACTGGCGTTACGGCCCGGGTACTTCTACACCAACCTGTTGTTGTCGGTCGACAGCCTTCGTGAGACCGGCGAACTGGGCAACATGTTCGACATCCCGGCGGGAACGTTCACGCTGGTGGATCCGGTCGAGATCGCCGAAGTCGCCTCGGTGGCCCTGACCACCGACGAATATTCTGACCGGTCACACGTCTACATCGTCAGCGACGAGCGCGACACCGACTCGATCGCGACACTGATCGGCCGCGAGATCGGCAAGCCTGGACTTCGTTGGTCGCGCTACACGACCGCTGCGATGAGTGAGGCGTTTCGCCAGTACGGCATGACCCAGGGTGCCATCGACGACTACGTCGAGATGTTCGACGCGCTGGACAAGGGCGTGCTCTTCGAGCACTACGTTACCGAGAGGCCGGCGCTGGGGAAGAGCAAGCTCGAAGACTTCGTGAAGGTCTTCGCCGACGCCTACCGGGGCTGACGACGTCTTCGCGCGTCCGCTTCGGCCACCAGGTCCCGAGTGCCGTCAAGCACACTCGCGATCGCGCAGCGAATGCTAGCTGTGGACAACCACTTTCGCACACCATGTGCTGGCAGTCGTACCAGGTACTGTGTTACCGTTCGATTTGAACCGATCAGTCGTTTAGTGTCGTCGGGCGGACTGTGACCCCGACCGCGATCCCGAGGAGCCTGTTCGTGCCGGAGAACGTCGACTACGCACCGAGCCCCCGGGTTCGGGAACGTGCTCAGGTGGAGTTGTACGAGGCAACTGCCGGCGAGGCGGGCGGCACGCTGTACGGATCGCCGGTGGTCATTCTCAGCCACCGCGGTGCGACCTCGGGTCTGCTGCGAAAGACCCCGTTGATCCGGATCGAACGCAACGGCGTGTACGCCGTGATCGCCACCAATGGCGGTGGAGATCGGGATCCGTTGTGGGTGAGAAACATCGCCGCCCATCCGGACGTCACGATCCAGGACCGGGCCGAGAAGTGCGCCCTGGTCGCCCGACGTCTTCGCGACGACGAGGAGAAGGAACTGTGGTGGAAGCGTGGCTACTCCGTGCTGCCAAAGTTCGCCGAATACCGTGCCGCCATCGATCGCGGGGTGCCGGTTCTCGTCTTGGAGCCGGCGACAGCGGTGTCCGGGCACTAGGACCACGACGGTGACCACGGCAGCAACCCTTGCCAAGCCCCACCTCGGACGCTTCGGGGTGTGGCTGGACGACCGGACGATCGCACCCGAACTAGCCGCCGGGATCGAAGGTCTCGGTTACGGCGCGGTGTGGATAGGCGGGTCACCTGGGGCCGATCTCGCCTGGGCGGAACCGGCCCTGGTCGCCACCACGACGCTGGTGGCGGCCAGTGGCGTCGTGACGATTTGGACCGCGCCGCCCTCGACCCTTGCGCAGACCTACCACCGCATCGACGGTGCCCATCCCGGACGTTTTCTGCTCGGCGTCGGAATTGGTCATCCCGAGCACGCCGGTGACTACCGCGCGCCCTATGACGCCTTGGTCGGCTACCTCGACGATCTGGACGCCGCAGGTGTGCCCGCCGCGCGGCGGATGTTGGCGGCGTTGGGACCTCGGATGCTGAGGCTTTCAGGCGAGCGCAGCGCAGGGGCGCACCCGTTCCTGACCACACCGGAACACACCGCGGCCGCTCGAGAACGGCTGGGCGCTTCGGCATTGCTGGCCCCCGAGCACAAAGTGGTCCTGTCCGCCGACGCCGACCACGCCCGCGCCCGCGCCGTGGGACGCCAGGTCCTCGACAAGTACCTGGGCCTGAGCAACATGGTGTCCAGTCTGCGACGCCAGGGATTCACCGACGTCGACGTGTGCGGGCCCGGCAGCGACCGATTGGTCGACGCGCTCGTCGCCCATGGCTCCGCCGAGGTCGTCTCGGCGCGATTGCGAGAGCACCTCGACGCCGGCGCGGATCACGTCGCGATCCAAGTCTTGGGTGCGCGCACACAAGCCGACATCCTGCCGGCACTGACCGATCTTGCTGCGGCCCTGGATCTGGCCCCGGTGCAGACGTAGACGCCGGGCAGCTCATCGCCAATGACAGTGGGTTGTGCTTTGCTACCCACCCAGGTACGTTGTGAAACACTACTGAGTGGGTCGGGCCGCGATCCACTTCGCCCAACCGAGGAGCAGGGTTTGCCATGAGCACGAAGAAGTGGACGAGCGACGATCTTCCGAGTCTGTCCGGCACGACATTCATCGTGACGGGGGCCACCAGTGGACTGGGTGAGGCCACGACGCGAGCCCTCGCCGGCGCCGGCGCACATGTCGTGTTGGCAGTCCGCAACCCGTCGAAGGGTCGTGCCGTAGCCGCCACGATCACCGGTAGCACCGAGGTGCGGGAACTGGACCTGGGTTCGCTTTCCTCGATCCGCAACTTCACTGCGGCCTGGCGCGACGACGTCGACGTGCTGATCAACAACGCGGGCATCATGCAGGTCCCCGAGGGCCGCACCGCCGACGGCTTCGAACTGCAAATAGGCACGAACCACCTGGGCCACTTCGCTTTGACTAATCTGCTGCTGCCCAAGATCCGCGGCCGGGTCGTGACGTTGAGTTCGGACTTTCACCGGGGCGCCAAGCTCGACCTCGACGACCTCAACTGGCAGCGGCGCGCTTACGACAGCGCCCAGGCCTACAAGGACTCAAAACTGGCGAACCTCTTGTTTGCACGCGAATTGGACCGTCGCCTCCGCGCGAACAACAGCACGGTGCTCTCCGTCGCAGCCCATCCGGGCATCGTCAGAACCGGCCTGTTCGGTCACGTCGACGGGCTGGCTGGACTGAGCATGGAAATCGGCTCCCGCATCGTCGGCCACGACGTCTCTCAAGGCATCCTGCCGTCCTTGTTCGCCGCGACCCAGGACGTTCCCGGCGGCAGCTTCGTCGGGCCCGACGGGTTCAGGCACCTCCGCGGCTTTCCCGAGATTCATCCGTCGTCGAAGAGCGGCGACGACGTCCGACTTGCCCAGCGCCTCTGGCAGCTTTCGGAGTCGTTGACCAGCGCGACCATCGACGATCAAGGACTCCGGCCCGCCCAGCCGTGACCAAGCAGCAATCCACGCGACGACCCAACAGCAAGCGTCCACCTTCGCAACAACGTTAGGAAAAACGATGTCCTCGCAGAACTCGTCCACCGTCCTCGTCATCGGCGCCACTGGCGCCCATGGGCGTACCGGCTCGACGGTCGTGGATCACCTGCTCGCCAACGACCGCTCCGTGCGGGTGCTCGTGCGTTCCGACGACGACCGCGCCGCCGCACTGAGGCAACGTGGCGCACAGACGGTGCTCGGCGACCTACACGACCGCAGCACCCTCGTCGGCGCCGTCGACGAGGTCGCAGCGGTGTACTTCGCCTATCCCATCAACGCCGGCGTGGTTCCGGCCGCAGCGAACCTGGCCTCGGTTCTCCGGGAAGCAGACGCACACCCGCACGTGGTGGTGATGTCGATGGCGCCGTCGGCGCACCGCTCGCCGAGCAAGTTGGGCCAAGCGCAGATCATCGCCGAAGAGATCCTGACCTGGGCCAGCCTAAACCCGACTATCCTGCGCGTCGCCGCCCTGTTCCACGAAAACATCCTCACCCTGCACGCCAGACAGATCCGCGAGGAGGGACTGATACGCAACAGCTTTGGGACCGGACGCGCACCGTGGATCGGAGGTCGCGACGCCGCCGAACTCGCCGTACGCGCCTTGCTGCGCCCGGCGCCTCCGGCTGCCGAAGTGTCCTACCCTCCGGGCGCGGAAGCGCTGAGCCACGTCGAGATCGCCGACATCATCGGCGCTGAAACCGGTCGCACGATCTCCTACGCTGCCATCTCGCAGGACCAGTGGCGTCAGAATCTCGAGCAGCAAGCCGTTCACAGCGCACCGTCACCGGTCAACGCCGCCATGGCGCAGCATATTTCAGCACTCGGCGCCACTCTGGCCGCAGGGGCCAGTCCAACGGCGCCCGCCGACCCCGCCGCTCTCGAGGCCATTCTCGGGCATCCGCCAGAGACGTTCGTCGAATACGTCCGCCGCCATCGCAGCGATTTCCTCACCGACACGGCGTGACGCACCGTCGGCGTTGGTGTGATCCGGGTCGGTGTATCGAAGAAAACCGATGACTACACTGAATGCCATGGATGGCGAAGCCACGGTGGACGAGCCGCAGGGACTCGCACTGATGACGTCTGGAACTCCCATTCCGCGGGAGTGTTCAATCGCCGATGCGCTGTCGGTGCTGGGAGAACGGTGGACCTTTCTCGCGATCCGGGAAATGGTCTACGGTGCGCACAGGTTCGAACAGATCGCGGGCTTCACGGGAGCCACCCGCGACATCTTGGCCGAGCGCCTGCGCAAGCTCGAAGAGCACGGGGTGGTGGAACGACGCCAGTACTCGGCCCGTCCGCCCAGGTTCGAATATCACCTCACCGAGTCCGGGCAACAGCTACTGCCGGTGCTCATGGCACTCGCCACGTGGGGGCACAACTGGGCTAGCGGCCCAGTCGTGCCCCGCGGGTTCCTCCACGAATGTGGCAACCCCCTGCAGATCGACTACTCCTGCCACGCGTGCGGACTGCCCGTCCGTGCGGAGGGCATCGAGCCCATGCCGGACGAACCCGCTTAAGGCGTCGGTCGATCCGCAGCCCCATGGCCTGGGCACGGTCTCGTCGTCGAAGGCACGCGCGGCGGTGGGGAGGCCAAACTGCTGCGGTTCACCACATCGCGACCCGCCGGCCTCCCGCCATTCCAGAATGAGTCCGCCGCGCCCTGCGCATCTCACCGAGTCACCCTGTGCGACGAGCCCTACCAGGACGGGGGCAGCGACCCCCAGCACCGGGCGGGTCAAGTGCAGACCATCCGAATCCGGGGCACGGCGCAACACGCACGAGCGGGGCGGACGTCGCGATCAGCTCGTCGCGCTGCGGGCCGAACGGCGACGGGCGGAACGGATCATCGCAGAGAACCCCATCAGGGCCACGTCGACGGATTCGTGCAATTCTGCTCGGGTGGCGCCCCCTGCTGCGTGCACCGAGTGTCCTTCGACGACGGCGGTCAAGAATCTGGCCGCAGCCCGCGGATTGACTTCGCCGGGCAGGTCGCCGGCCTTGCGGGCGCTGATGAAACGCCTGGTCAACTGACGTTCACTCTCGCGGCGGTGGTGTGCCAACAACTCTGCCATCTCCGAGCTGCCCGGCCCGCACGACACACCGCCCTGGATCGCCAAGCACCCCGGGGGCAACCCGTCGCGCGTCACGGCATCGGCGTTGCCCCGCAGATACCTGGCGGCGACTTTCTCCGCCGTCGGTTCGGACAACGCCACACGCGCGTAGGCGAGGTCACGCTCGACGTACCGGTCGACGGCGCGGCGGAAGAGGTCCTCCTTCGAGCCGAATACGGAATAGACGCTGGACTTGTTCATGTTCATCGCAGCGGTGAGATCGTTCATCGACGCGCCGTCGTAGCCGTGCCGCCAGAACGTCACGATCGCCTCGTCGAGCGCCTCGTCCTCGTCGAACCCCCTGGGCCGGCCCATAGCCATTACTCACCTCCGTGTTGTCCCAGCGTACCGGCGATGTGAACCGAACGGTCGTGATGTACGGCGACGCCCACCGGCGCGCTGCTTCACCGCGTCATCACCACCGTCACGTGTGACGGCGCCGGCCGAATTCCCTCAGCTGCCATTCACCGCCGGCCACTAGGTGTTGTGCTTCGTTAGACCAGGGTGTTGCGGGAGCATATGGTCGCGTCGAGCCGAACGGGTACTTCCTCCCCCACCTACACGTCCTCACCTTTCGGTCGCCGGGTGACATCGGCGTACGGATCTTTGAGGCCGGAACCCACCGCGTGTGCCCAACCGCAGAATTCAGTGTCAACCTCACCATTTCCAGAACGTCCGGTTGGAATACCAGGTCCCCCGAGAGCGTCAATCGCGTAGAGATTTTCATGACTGCAATATGCCAAAGTGAACACATATCAACTGTCCGTTCTGAATATTGCATGCGCCAGCCCGCCGACACGCGACCTGGCGTCGTCGGCTTCCCGGCACCCCTGACAACGCCTGCCGATGCACGCCGAGCGAGATGCTGTATCAACGCTGCACAACCGCAAATCCATTCGGACGGTGTACTTTTCATGTCGTCGACTAGACATCGGCGCACCCGTGATGTCAGTCACAAACAGTTCATGGCATTGCCGAAGCAGCTAGCGTGATAGAGGAGGTTCACAAACTGCCACCCTGGCGACCGCATAAGAACCTCTGCAAGACAACGTCTTCGGCATTGGGCCCGCGGGTGTTACTCGTGGCGGTGATCCCGCCACTCGCCCGTGTCCTGGGCCCCACGCCACAAGGGAGTATTCATGCCCCGGCACGATGGACACCACCAGTCGATCCGCTATCGGCGCGGGTCGTTCGGCACGGCCGCGCGAGTGCAACCATGATCGAGGGGTGCTTCGTGCAGGGCAGCCCATTTTCATCGCCTCCCTCGTCACCACTGGGGTATTGCCGGCGCAACCGCGAGAACCACTCATGCTCTTCCGTCATCCCCAGGGGCTAAGACCCGCCAACCGGGCAGCACCAAACGATTAGGAACAGTTATGTCATCCGTCCTCATCACCGGGGCGTCGCGCGGAATAGGCAGGGCCGTCGCCTCGGAGTTCGCACGGCGCGGACACCGAGTGGTAGCGACCGCGCGCGACCCGCGCAGCCTCGATGACCTTCGCGTCGACCAACGCCTGGCCCTCGACGTCACCGACGACGCCAGCGTGCGAGCCGCCGTCGACGCCGCCGGTGAGATCGACATCGTCATCTCCAATGCCGGCGTCATCTTCTTCGCCGCCGTCGAAGCAATCCCCCTCGGGGAGTTCGAACAGCTCCTTCGGCAGAACACCGTCGGTGCGCTACGCGTCGCTCAGGCCGTGTTGCCTCAGATGCGCCAACGCGGCCAGGGCCGGCTGCTGTTCATGTCGAGCATCGTCGGCCGCATCGTTCTGCCGCCGGGCGCAGCGTATGCCGCGACCAAGTGGGCGTTGGAAGCCCTCGTCGAAGCCTTGGCAATCGAAGTGGCGCCGTTCGGCATCGAAGCCGCCATGTTCGAACCGGGCGCCGTCAGCTCGGGCGCCCTCGACGACGTGCAGGCCTACACCCTCCCCCAGGACCCCTATTCGGCGCTTCTGACCGGCGGGGGCGACGCCCGCGACCGGCAAATCACCCCCGAGGAGGTGGCCAATGAAGTCGTCGACGCAGCGGAGAACTCGCACCTGCCACTGCGGATACCCATCGGCGATCCGGCGCGCCAACTCCTGCAAGCTCGACGCGACGCGCCCGACGACGTCCCCTTCGTCCCCGGCTCGACACCCAAGTCGAATCGGTGACGCTGGTGACACGACCCATCCGACAGCTCCGCTTGAACACCGTCGGCGACCCCCTCCAAGCACTGTCCCTAGTCACCGTCGAGGATCTGGCCCCTGGGGCCGGCCAGGTTCTCGTCGAGGTCGAAGCGGCCCCCATCAATCCCTCGGACCTGTACTACGCGTCTGGCAACTATCTTCTGCGCCCGGAACCGCCCGTCGGTGTCGGCGCTGAGGGATCGGGCAGAGTCACCGCGGTCGGCTCAGGCGTGGACCACGCTCTGATCGGCCGTCGGGTGATCTTGCTTCCGACCTACCGGTACGGAACTTGGGCCACCCACGTCGTGGCCGATGTCGCCGACGTCGTGGTGGCGCCCGACGACATCGACGTGCTGCAGCTGGCGATGGTAGGCATCAACGCCATGACCGCCCATCAGCTGCTGCGCGGCTACGGCAACCCCGCTGCGTCGAACCGCTGGATCGGCCAGACGGCGGGTAATTCCGGTGTCGGCGAGTACGTCGTGAAGATGTCGAAGCGCCTGGGCTACAAGACGCTGAGCATCGTGCGTCGCCAGGCCGCCGCCGACCAGGTCTACAGCTGGGGTGGCGACCGCGTCGTCATCCAGGGCGACGGCCTCGCCGAGGATCTCGCCGCGGCCCTCGGCGGGGCGCGTCTCGACATCGCCGTCGACTCGGTCGGCGGTCCGGCCAGCACCGCCCTCGCCCACCACCTCGACTACTCGGGCACGCTCATCGCCTACGGCGCTCAATCCGGACAACCGCCCGTGATCAAACCGTTCGAGCTGATCGGCAACCATTCCCGCCTGACTGGCTTCTGGCTGAAGAACTGGCTCGACCACACCCATCCCGACGAGGTCTCTCGTGCCTACGGCGAAGTCGTTGGAATGGTCGCCGATGGTGTCATCGACGCTCAGATCGAACGCACGATGGGACTCGACGATTGGCCCGAAGCTCTGAGCCTGGCCCAAGAGGCAGGGCGCATTGGCAAGATAGTCTTCACCCCCAAAAGCGGACCGCACACCCCCCGAACCGAACATTCCTCCAACAAATGACGTCGAGCGTCGCAACGCGACTAGTTGGTGTAGCGGATTGCGGGCGTCGCCCGACTTGCGGCAACCGATGACAACCCATCCCCCGCAGCTAGCCGGCAGGCGCCGCTCCCCGACCGCGTCGTCCCAGTCAAGGTGTCTCGATTCTTGTCTCACACGCGCGTCTCACATATTCCCTGCCGCTAATCGACGCGCCTGCGGGCTCGGGACGTCCCGTCAAGCTGCGGATTCTCACTTTCATGTCCAATTGGACATCAGGTGGACATTTGGAATGAGAATTGGACATCAAACTTGAGAAGCCACAGCAGGTGTGGCTTCTCAAGTTTCATGTCCACTCGCGATCCCCCTGAACTGCAGCAACAGCGGCGATCTCACGGGATGCCCATACCGCGAATTCTCACTTTCATGTCCACTGCTTCGGAGACGCTGATTGGCTACTCGCCAGCAGTGGCGCGCCTACCGAGGCCCAACGCCGCCGTTTAGTCACGTGACGCCGCACCGCACTGCGCCGCACCTGGTATCGAATAGCTAGGCGCTGCAGCCGATCACGACGCATTTGGCGGAGTCGGGCAGATTCCAGTCCACGCGTCGGTTCCGCTTCGGGGTAGGAATCACCAGAGGTCGCCCGGGTGCCAATCGCAGGTGGGCGTCAAATTCCGACCGATCGATTGATTGTGCAATCTCTTGTATAGCAGCATGATTCGGTCATCGGCATTGTCCGTTGCGACGGATCTCCCTGCGCGGTCTATCGCGGCCGTGGCGCCTGTCCACAACGTCCAGTCGTCAGCCGGCGCTGCTTTGCAGTTGGTCGTGGTTTCGTCGTAACGTCTGCGCGGCATCAGATGGCGTCAACCGCCAGGTGAGTGCGAGTTGGTTGACCAGCGATGCCAGATCGGCGGGTTGCGCCGGGCGACCCGCTGTCTTGGCATACGGCCCGTCGGTTTCTAGGAGGATCCGCTCGGCAGGAACGCGCGCGATGAAGGATCCGAATCGTTTGGATCGGACCATGGCGGGGTTGACGGAGAAGTACAGGCCGGCGGCGAGGGCGTCATCGACGAGCTTGAGCGGCCCGGTGTACCAGTGCATCACGGCGGGCAGCCGCGCTTGCGACAGCAGGTTGACGACGTCGGCTTCTGCGCCGCGACTGTGCACGGTAAGGGGGTGGCGCCCGGGCTGGGCTTCGGTCAGCACGGTGTCGAAGACTCGGAGCTGGTGCTTCTTGGTCGCGATTCCGTGTCGGGAGAAGTCGAGCCCGACCTCTCCAATCCAGCGGGTTTGGGGCATGCAGCGGAAGAACCTGGCGATGTCGGCGGGTCGGAAGGACGCGGCGCGCAAAGGATGCAAGCCCAGGGCCACCTCGATGGTCGGTCGCCGTCCCAACCGAGTCTTCAAGCGGCGGAACTCCTCCGGGCTTTCCGTGACGGCCACTAAGGACACGTTGGCCGCAGCCGCGGCGTCCATGACCGCGACCGGGTCGTCGTAGGCACCGAGGTGGCAGTGACTGTCCAGCAGTGGTCCGAGGTCGGTCATTGCAACCTTTGGATCAGTTCGGCGGTCGCCCCCGTGGCGCCCTGCAACCAGCTACGCAGCTCTTCCAGCCCGGAACGCCATACGCCGAGGAAGGCGCGCTGTTCGCCGTCGGGGATGGGTCCGTTGCGTAGGACGTCGCGGTCGGGGCGGTCAGCGAAGACGCCGTTCACCACGGCGCGGAGGTCACTGGCCCGGCGGGTCGGCCGGGACAGCAGATCGCTGCCGTCGAGTGCGTCCCAGGCGTAGCCGTCGGCGCTGTCCCAGCCCACGTGGGCCATCGAGGCGCGGCGGATGAGACACGGGAAGCAGTACCCGCAGTTGCCTTGTTCGCGTTGGACGTAGCGCGCGGCCTCGGGGTGCGAGCAGGACACGCTCAGCGGCGAGAGTCGGCGCAACAGGTCGGGGTTGAGGGTGTCGGCGAGCATCTGCCCCTTGGGTGTGAGGCGGTAGGGGTTGAGGACGGGATTGTTCACCCCGCATTGGGCCGCTGCCTCGGTGAATATCCTGATGAAGTGTGGATGCGTGGTGCGGGTGCTGTAACTCCCAGAACGTGCCCGGGTGAGCGGGACGTTGATGCCGATGAAGCCGTTCTCGGGGATGTACACCGGGATGCTCGGACCCACCGACGCCGCCAGGGCCAGGGCTGTGGTCAAGAACAGCAACGACCGTGCGCGGGTGGTGTTCTCCCGCCGGGCCGGCAGTGGCCGCGCCTGGGCCGTGTTGGGTGGCGCTGGTCGAAGGAACAGTCGTTTGGACACCAGCCGGTCGTGCCCGTAGTGCTCGAACAGTTGGGTGAGGAGGGCTTCTTGGGCGGTGGACGCTTGGCCTCCTTCGTGGTGTGAGAGCAGGCACAACCGCATCGCCGGGTCGCCTTCGAGGAGGTCGACGACACCGCACAAGGAATCCAGGCCTCCGGAGAACAGGCACACCGCGTCGACCTCGCCGACCGCGGTGACTGCGGCCGGCACCTTGGGCACCGCGGCGAGCGGGTCGTGGTCGTCGGTGCGGGCGGTGACCGCCCAGCGGTCCCCTGTCAGGAAGCTCAGCACTGATGACCAGTCGGCGTCGGCCCACCGACCGGCGTCCTGGACGGGCAGGTCGAGGTCGAGTTCCCTGGTCCACCGGTCGGCGGTCAGGCGCCGCAGCGACACCTTGTCGGCGCAGTAGGCGGCCGCGCCCAGTAGTGCCAGATCCATGGCCTCACGCGGGGGGCGCCACCCTTCGAAGAACCGGGCGCCGGCCTTGCCGACCTGGACTGTGGACACCGAACTGCCCGGCCTCCAGTCCAAGAGCTGAACTTCCGGTGACTCGGTGTTGTCCTGGTCTAGGGCGATGCGCATCCGGTAGGAGCTCATGAGTCGTCTCCGTCATCGAGGGCGCTGATCGCCTGGTAGGCACTGCTGATGGCATCGTCGGCGATCCCGCGGCCCTGTTCGCCTCGCCAGTCGACGGCGAAGGGATCCTCGGGCAGGTGGATGGCGACCAAGTTGGCGATGATCTGGCGCATCTCCTGATCGGCCTTGCGCATCGCGACCGGGTCAGAGAGCCGGGACAGTCGCTCGGCGACGACGGGGACGCGGTTGTAGACGTAGAGAGCCAAGAAGCTCTGCAGCAGCGCCAGTAGATCGGTCTCGTCGATGCTGATGTCGGCGAGCTCATCCCATTGATCGGCGTCACCGAACACCTCGTCCAGGACGTCGCATGCCGCGTCGCGTGCCGCCTGGGCGTCCAGGTCGTCGCCGTCTCCGGCGATGAATCCGATCAGTTCGTCGAGCACCGTGAAGCGGTCGCGCCCGATCAGGTCGGCCAGGCCGATGGTCGACAGCGCCTCGGCCAAGCCGGCGGCACCGATGCCCGACAGCAGTGCACCGAGGTTTTGGATGCCCGTGGCCCCGGCTCGGGCCGAGGTCGCGGCTCCGCCCGCACCGCCGAGTAACGGCACGTGGCGGCCTAGGACGCGGCGAGCGTGTGCCTCGGAGTTGGGGCCGTCGAGGTGGCGGACGTAGGAGGCGGCGGCGTATTTCAGGGGCGTCCACGCTCCCCCGCTGCCCGCCGACCTGTCAGCCGAGGTTCCCACCTCGGGCCCCCTTTCTCTGCTGCGTCGCACGTGCTTCAAGCGCTGATTGCACGACGCCCTTTAGGCCGGCGCTGCCCGCGCTTTGCCATCGCTCGAGGACCCGTTGAATCTTCGGATTCTCTGCCGGAAGGCGGCGGACGACCAAGGCGCCCGCCCCCACCGGGATACTCGCGGGCGCCACCCGCAGCAGGACGTCACCGAGCGCGTCGACGACGTCGGCGTTCAATTCGGCCAGCTCGATGGCGGCGGTCAACGCGATGCCCGAGGGGTTTCGCGCCGCCCGGTCGAGCAGAGCTTCGAAGAACTGGGCGCGCTCGGAGGGATCCAGGTCGGCCACGCCGGGATAGTGACTACGCCGGGCTCTGTCCACTTCGGATTGCACGTTGGTCAGCAGGATTTGCAGTCGAGGGGCGAGCCGCGACGCTGACACTCCGAAGGACAGCTTGTCCCGCGAATAGGTGAAGTACGGCCGCAGGTCGACCGTCTTCAACGGCGGATCGAGCCGCAGCCATTCTCCGATGTGGGGCTTGTCGGCCCAGGCTCGCACATCGTCGTCCACCTCGGCGGCACCTGGCTCGGCTGCGGTGACGGTGGGTGCTTCGAGGCGCTTACCTGGAGCGCGCCTGGGTGCTCGAGGAGGGTCGGATTCCTCGACGCTGGCCTCCGGTGTTGATTCGGTTGGCGTGCGGGCGTAGATCTCCGCGGCGATCAACTCAGGTGAGGGCCCGTCGGCGAGGATCTGCCAGTCGAACAGTTTCTGGAAGTCGGAATTGTGTTGATCCTCGAGCACCATCAGTTTCGCGAGTTCGGGCAGTTTGAGGTCGACTTTGCGTCGGGCGGCGCTGCGGTGTTTGAGGAGCAGGTTGTTCATGAAGCGCTTGAGTTGGCGAGGGTTGCCCCGCAGGGAGGTGCCCAGCACCGGCATGATGTTGGCCGCCCACCCGAGGTCGGCTGCCATCGCCGGCGGGATGTCTTTCAGGACCTCGCCGGCGATTCCGGCGTTGAACGCGACGGCGAGCCCTTTGACGCGACGGTTCTCGTCGGTCGCGGTGACGACGTCGTCGAAGCGTTCGTCGTCCAGATGCAGCTCGGCGATCAGCAGGTTGGCGTAGGTCTCGGCTTCCGGCGCCGACAGCGGTGGGATGGCGACCTTGAGTTGCAGCATCTTCTCCAAGTAGTCACGCCCCAGCCCGGCGCCGTCTTCGCGCCTGAGGTCGGGGTAGCGCGCGTCGATCGCCGATTCCACCACCGCTTGGTTGAGGGCCAGTACGTACGCCGTCTTCGGGGTGTTGAGGAACAGCCGTATCGCCTCAAGGGTGTCGACCACGGTCTCGGGCAAGCAGCGGTCGAGGTCGTCGACGAAGACGACGACCGCGTCGACGGACGTTTGGCCCTCGATCAGGGCGGCGAAGTGTGCGCGGAACTGCGTGACGTCGGTGATGGGTCCGGTGTCGGCCGGCGCCGTCGTCTCCGGTTCGGCGAGGCTGTCCTTGACCGGCGCGGCGATCGCCTTGGCGGTCTCGCCGACGAACTTGAGGGTGTCCGGGTCGGTATCGGGGGCCAGTACCTGCATCGCATACGGCGCTGCCGCGGGGGCGACGATGGCTCCCATCCGTCCGGCACGGCGGGCCAATCGTTTGATCGTGCCGACGAAGGCGCGCAGGCGTCCCACCTCGTCGGCGGTGGCCGGGAACCGGCGCTCGAAGGCGTCCAGGACGGTGTTCATCAACGCGACCTTGACGTCGTCGAGGTCCTCGTACTGCCACGGACTGAACGGGACGCACAAGTACGGCGAAGCCTCCTCGTCCTCGTCTTCATCCTCACCGTCATCGTCATCGGCGCTGTGTTCCCCGGCGTCGGCCCGACGCTCGGCCGCCAATTCGGCCGCGGCGATGAGCATCAAGCTGCTCTTGCCCGACCCCCAATCCCCCAGCACCCCGATCGTCACCGGCAACAACCGCGGCTCGGTCAAGGCGACGACGAGGCCGTCGACCAGATAGTCGAAACCCAACAAGTCGAACTCGGTCTCGTTGTCCGCCCACATGTGTTCTCCCCCTGCGTGTTAGGTAGTCCCGCGCACTCTCGCACCGTCGGCGAGCGGACGCACACAACCTCTGCCGCCAGCCTCCGTGGTCCGGCGGTCAGCTGTCGGGCGGACGCACCTTGCCGAACCGTACCCGGAAGGGCAGCAAATTCTTGCCGTGGACATGCGCCATTCGTTCACCGATACGTCTCCATCGTGACCATCCCGTCCGGTGCACACACCTACGACTCGCAGAAGGCCCATGCCGCCAGTAACAGGGCTCCGACGACACGGCCTGGCGATGGCCGCGGCCCGTGAGGTGAGCGCTTGAACCCGGCGACCGAACACCTCCAATGTACCGAGGAGTACACCAGGGGGAATGGTTTCCAGCGAAGAGAAATTATCCTGGGACTTGGCGTTGCACCTCGGTCTGAGTGATGCAGCCGAACTGAGAATTGGACATCAAACTTGAGAAGTCACAGCACCGCTCGCTGTGGCTTCTCAAGTTTCCTGTCCACTCGCGATCCTCTGAGCTGTGACGACGCCACCGTTCTCACACAATATCCACACCAGAAATTCTCACTTTCACGTCCACTCGCCCGGGGGGCCCGACATGACGCGGGGCCGCGATCTGCCTACCGGATCGAAGCCCGCCCACCGATTTTCGTCACGTGACGTGCGACGCTGGACCGTCCCAGCGAACACGTATACTGGCTCAGCCGCAACGGGTTTCGGGAATGCGCGGAACCAAACAGCTGCCATCCGCCCTAGCTTCGCGCTCCGCAGCCGCGGCGCCCAGCAACGGCCCCGCGCACAGGCCCATGAGCGCATCATCGCCCCGATTGGAGGGTTCATCAGGGCGCGTCGCCGGCCGCGGAGTCGTCGTTCTCCGCCAGGTGCGCCAGGATCCGCTCGTTGAGGGTGGCGAGCATGTCCAGCTCAGCAGGGGTCAGCAAATCGATGAAGTTCCGCCGGACATCCGCCACGTGCCCAGGCGCCGCCTTCTCCACAGTGGCGCGGCCCACCGGGAGCAGACAGACCATGGAGCTACGGGCATCGGCGGGATTGGGCTCGCGGCTGATCAGCCCGTCCTTCTCCATACGCCGCAACTGGTGGGACAGACGGCTCTTCTCCCACCCCAACGCGTTGCGCAGCTCCTGGGACGGCATGCGGTCCCCGTCATGCTCGGAGAGCAACGCCAACACCTCGTAGTCGGCACCGGACAGGCCCGACTCCTGCAGACCCCGGTCCAGGTGCACACCGACCTGATGCCGCGCGTCGACGAAGGCCCGCCAGGCACGAAGTTCAGAAGGGCTCAGCCAGTTCGGTTCCATCGGTCTCCACGCCTCCACTCGATTGGTTGACTACTCATCCAAACCGACATATGGTGGACGAGTCAACCAAATTGATCGTACGTCACGACGGGAAATGTCATGAGCAACGTCAGCATCATTGGCGTGGGGAACATGGCCAGCGCTCTCGCCGGCCGGGCGCTTGACGGGCGGCAACACCGTCGAGATCATCGGCCGCGACCCGGCCAAAGCCCACGCACTGGCCGCCGCACGTGACGGCGCCAGCGTCGGCACGTCCCCGACCGGGGACCTCGTCATCGTGGCCGTCCGCTACGCCAGCGCGGTGATGGTGGTCAGCGAGTACGGGGACGCGCTAACCGGCAAGGTCATCGTCGACATCACCAACCCCATCACCCCCGATTTGGCGGGCTTCCTCACCCCCGAGGGCAGTTCCGGCGCACAGGAAATCGCCAAGGCCGCCCCCACCGGCACGCACGTCGTCAAGGCGTTCAACACCCTGCCCTGCGATGTGCTGGCAGCCGGGCCAGTCCACGGTCGCCCCGTAGACGTATTCATCGCCGGCGACGACCCGCAGGCGAAGGCACGCGTGTCGGAGTTCATCGAGAGCCTGGGAATGCACCCCATGGACGCCGGGGCGCTGCCGATGGCCCGGGCACTGGAGCACCTCACCCTGCTGCAGCTGGGCCTCATCACCCATTCGGTCAACAACACCAACCTCTTCCTCGGCGCCAGCATTCTCCGCTGAACGCCCCAACCTGAAAAGGACCGTCACATGCGCGTTTTCATCACTGGCGGAACCGGCCACGCCGGTTCACACATCATCCCCGAGCTGATCGCCGCCGGGTACGACGTCACCGGCCTGGCCCGATCGGACGCCTCCGCAGACGCCCTGTCCGCGCTCGGCGCGACGGTGCGCCGCGGCGACCTCGACCACCTCGACGGGCTCAAAGAAGCAGCCGCTGACTCCGACGGCGTCATCCACGTCGCACACCGACAAGACCTGCTCCCGACTGGAGGGATGGACGCCGTCGCCGCCGCGGAACTGAAGATCGTGCGCGCCTACGGCGAAGCCCTCGCAGAAACCGGGAAGCCGCTGGTCGCCGCTGGCAGCATCGGCTCGGCCGGCAGCCTGGGCCGCCCGGCCACCGAGGAGGACCCCGCCCTACCCAGCCGGCCCGAGGACACCGGCACCCTGCGGGCCCGCAACGTCGTCGAGCGCGCCGTCATCGACCTCGCCGAGCAGGGAGTGCGCTCGTCGATCGTGCGGCTTCCGCCCATCGCGCACGACACGACCGATAACGCCGGCTTCCTGCCGGGGCTGATCGCGCTCGCCCAGGAAAAGGGCTTCGCCGGCTACCCCGGAGACGGCGAAAACCTCTGGGGTGCCGTGCACATCCGCGACGTCGCCTCACTGTTCCGCCTGGCGCTGGAGAAGGGTCCCGCCGGCAGATATTGGCACGCAAGTGAGGGCGCGGACACCCCGCTGCGCGAGATCGCCGAGGCCATCAGCGCCCGCCTAGGCCTTCCCGCGGTGAGCATCCCCATCGACGCACTGATGCTGCCGGGCTACTTCGGCATGTTCACCAATCTGGTCACGCTGAATCTCCCGGCGAGCAGCACCATCACGCGCCGAACCCTCGGCTGGGAGCCCACGGCGCCCCCACTGCTCGCCGACCTCGACAACGGCCACTACTTCCCGACCAGCTGACCGCCAAGAGCCGTCGACCACATTCCACCCACCCCGAGGAGTGACCTATGACCACATTCGCCCCACACCGCGACACCATGGAGTCCTTCGTCGACTGCATCAACAACGGCGCCGACAAAGACACCCTCACCCGACTGCTCGCCGAGGACGTGCGACTCGACGGCCCCTTCAGCGATGAGCCAGTCGTCGGACGTCAGACCGCCGTGGACACCATCAAGTCCGTCAACGAACTGTCCTCGGACGACACCTATCTGGAAGTCCTCGGCGGCGACACCCACCACGCCGCGCACTTCCGGCTGCACGTCGGAGACGCCGCGGTCAACGGAATCTTCATGGTCCTGCTCGACACCGACGGCCTCATCGCCGAGGTGTCCATCTTCTACCGCACGGTCCCGGCCGGTGTTGCGTTGCAGCGCAACCTTTCCGAGGTCATCGGTATGCCGCCCTGGGAACTGCGCACCAACGAGGCGTAACGACCAACTGACGCGCCCTGCTTCACCGGGGGCTCAGCCAGGTCGACCGCTCCCCCGCAGCTCCACGCACTCCCCCACTCGTCGTGACACGTCACCAACCTGGCGGCGTGAGGTGGAGAACTCCACCTATCCGAAAACCCGTACAAGATAGGACATCTCATCTCATGAGCAGCATCAGCATCATCGGCACCGGAAACATGGCCAGCACCCTCGCCGCCCTGGCAGTGGCCGGCGGCAACACCGTCGAGGTCATCGGCCGCGATCAGCCCAAGGCCGCCGAGCTGGCAAAGACACTCGGAGGCGATACCACAGCGGGAGAGTTCGGCGCCGTCCCCGCCGGGGACATCGTCATCGTCGCCCTCGGGTACGCCAACGTCGTCCCGGTCGTCATCCAGTACGGAGACGCCCTCGCCGGCAAGGTCGTCGTCGACCTCTGCAACCCCGTCAACCCCACCGGCGACGGACTCGCCATCCCCGACGGCACCTCGATCGCCCAAGACGTCGCCGCAGCCGCCCCAGCCAGCACCAGCGTGGTCAAGGCCTTCAACACCACCTTCGGCGCCGTCCTGTCCAAGGGCCAGCCGATGGACGTCTTCATCGCCGGCGACGACCAGGGAGCCAAAGCGAGCGTGGCCGAGTTCATCGAGAGCCTCAACCTCCGCCCGCTCGACGTCGGCGGCCTGACCATGGCGCACTACCTCGAAGGTTTGGGCCTGGTCATGATCGGCCTCGCCCAACACGGGATCGGCAACTTCGACTTCGCCCTCAACGTCACCGCACCCAACTGAGCCCCCCGCTGCCGATCTGAGCGGGCTCGGCCGCGGACCGGGGCCTGTCGCCGGGGCCCTCCATTGATGACGCAAACACCTATCCCGCCGCAATGGTCGCGACCCGTGCTCCGCTGCCTGATTCAGCCAGCTAGATCGTCACCCGAATCTCGGGTCGTCAACCGCATAGAGGGAGAGCTTCGTGAAGAAGAGCAACATCAGCATCATCGGACTGGGCAACATGGCCACCGCATTGGCGCAACGCGCGCTGGCCGGCGGCAACGCAGTCGAGATCATCGGCCGCGACCCCGCCAAGGTCGAGAAATTGGCCACGTCGCTCGACGGCGCCACTGTGGGGACCTTCGGCACGGCCCCGGCCGGCGACATCGTCATCCTCGCGGTTCCGTACACCAACGCCGTGGACGTCGTGCGCCAGTACGGGGACGCCCTGGCCGGCAAGGTCATCATCGACATCTCCAATACGTTCAGCGCACCCGACGACACTGAGCTGGTCACGCCTGAGGGCAGTTCGGGCGCGCAGGAGATCACGAAGGCCGCCCCGGCGACTGCACACGTGGTGAAGGCGTTCAACACCGTCTTCGGCCACATTCTGGCCCTGGGCCGCCCGCAGGACGTGTTCTTCGCCGGCGACGACGAACTGGCGAAAACCAGCGTTGCGGCGTTCATCAAGAGCCTCGGGCTGCGCCCGCACGACGTCGGCGGCTTGGCGATGGCGCATTGGCTGGAAGGCACGGGCCTGTTGATGATGGGGCTGGCCAGCCACGGGGCCGGGTTCAAAATCGCGCTCGGCATCGACGCAGTAACCATCGGAGACGACGCGCCAAAACTGAGCGAAGACAAGATCAACGAGATTGTCCGGTCGTATCTCGAGTTGGCAGGACACAGAAGTGTTGACGGGCAAAGCAGTGCCGACCAGGTGGCGCACCTGTTTGCCGACAACGCAATCTTCGAAAGCGGCGGCAACACACATCGCGGAATCGACGCGATCCGCAGTGCCTACCACTCACTGTGGGACGGCCGAGAACAGGAAATCGAACTCGTCTCGCTGAAGGTGGCCGACGCAGGAGCAGCCCTTCACGTGCAGGTCATCCTCTCCGGCCAGCGTGTCGACGTCATCGACGTGATGTCCTTCGACCAGGACGCTAAAATCGCGTCCATGCGAACCTACTAAGACCGTCGAACACGACGCGTGCACGCAGACGGGGCGCCAATTGAAAGTACGTAATCGGCAGCGTCACATGATGGAGCAACCAGCGTTGGATGCGCACCTACGCCGCCGCAATGGTCCCGACCCGTGCGCCGATGCCTGATTCAGCCAGCCATAAAGCGATCCGAAGGAGCAAGTCATGGGAAAGCTTGACGGCAAGGTAGCGGTGATCACGGGCGGCTCCAGCGGTATGGCGCTGGCCGGCGCCAGACTCTTCGCCCACGAAGGAGCCCACGTCTTCATCTCGGGTCGACGGCAGGACGCCCTGGACAAAGCCGTCGAATTAATCGGCCCGAACGTGACTGCGGTGCAGGCCGATTCGGCGAACCTAGACGATCTGGACCGCCTGTTCGATGTGGTCAGGCACGAGAAGGGCGCCATCGACGTGTTGTGGACCAGCGCTGGCACAGCAGAGGAAGGCAAGCTCGGCGAGATCACCGAGGAACACTTCGACGCTATTTTCGGGCTCAACGCACGCGGCACACTTTTCACGGTGCAGAAAGCACTGCCACTGTTCAACCACGGCGGCTCGATATTCATGACCGGATCAATCGCATCGGTCAGAGGCTATCCGGGCTGGGGCGTCTACGCCGCGAGCAAGGCTGCGCTGCATGCCTACGCCCGCGTGTGGCTGGCAGAGTTGAAAGACAAGCGAATTCGGGTCAACGTCCTGACCCCGGGCCAGATCGTCGCAGCAGGACAAGAGCAGATGTTCGACGACGAGACGAAGGCCGCGATGGACGCACGCGAAGCGTTGATCCCACGGGGACAGAACGGCAGCCCCCAGGAAATCGCGACGGTCGCCCTATTCCTCGCCTCAAACGACTCTAGCTTCGTCAACGGGATGGAGTTGGTCGTCGACGGCGGCACCACGGCAATCTGAGTATTCACCAGATTATGCAAGGGGTCAAGCCGAGCGTAGGTGAGTACCGTTGTGGCAGTGCACGTTAGAGGACGGCGACATAAGTATCACGTCGACCACACCTCACCACCATCGCATCACACGCGCACGCCATCGCTGGCGCGAATGCGCGCTGGAAGACTTTCCCCGAGCTGCAGATTCTCATTTTCATGTCCTGTGGCTTCTCATATTTGGTGTACACTCGCAATCCTCTGAAGTGGGACAACGCCACCGTTATCACGCAATGTCCACACCAAAGATTATCGGTTTCATGTCCACTCGCTCGGCGACGCAAATTGGCACGGGCCGCGATCCGCCTACCGGATCGATGCCGCCCAAGGACTTTCGCCACGTGACGTGACGTGGCTGGACTCTTCAGTGTTTAAACATGTTGAATCGCAACGGGTTCGACGCGTCGGCGGTGAACAACACCCGGCCGCTGACCGCTTCGGCGGAGTCGGCGAAGCGGCCCTGTGGACTGGTCACCACGACGGGCGCGTTGCCGAACCGCTTCTGGTGCAGGCGGGCCAGCCGGTGGAGGGTGTGCCCCTCGGGCATGCCCTAGGCGCCCGGTAGGGGTGGCGCGACGTGCGTCTGCTCGTATTCGGACATGATGTCGATGCGACGCTGGTGGCGCGGCGCGTCCGACCACGCGGTGGTCAGGAAGGCGTCGACGAAGGTGAGTGCGTCGGCGACGGTGTGCATCCGGCCGCCGATGCTCATCACCTGGGCGTTGTTGTGCTGACGCGCTAGGGACGCCGTTTCGACGCTCCACGCCAGGGCGCAGCGGATGCCGGGCACCTTGTTGGCGGCCATCTGCTCGCCGTTGCCGGAGCCGCCGATGACGATGCCGAGGCTCTCCGGGTCGGCGAGGATCCGCTCCGCCGCCGCGATGCAGAAGGCGGGGTAGTCGTCCTCGGCGTCGTAGGCGAGGGCACCGCAGTCGACGGGCTCGTGGCCGCTCGACTCGAGGTGCTCGACGATGGCCTGCTTAAGTTCGTATCCGGCATGGTCAGAGCCGAGGTAGACGCGCATGGCGGACACCTTAACCGGCCCGTCCGCGCCCTGGCTTCTCGCCTACCTCACGCTCAGCCCGTCGAGCAGCACGCTCAGCAAGCGCGGTGCGCGCTCGTCCCACTCGGCGCGCTCGACGTGGGCCAGGTACCACGACAGCAGGATGACGTCGCGCGCGTCGACGTCGCCGCGAAGCACGCCCTGTCGGCGGCCTGCGTCGAGGAGCGCGGTGAGCGCTTCGGCGAGCTTGCCCATGGTCTGGGCCGAGATGTCTTGCCACACCGAGGCTTTTACTGCCCGGTGGCCCGGCACCACGGGGCTCTTAGAGGTGGTCGCCTAGCTATGCATCGACAGTGAACGCTTGCGGTTCCAATGGTGCTCGAAGCAGTGCGCCCACCCAGCCCAGCTCCCCCTGGCAACGCGAACGACTCGGCCAGCGGTTCGAGTCCACAACGTCGGCTGATCATTAACAGACGAAAAAGAGGTGCGGCTTCGCTCCGGCACCTCGTAGGACACCCCGTGTGTCGGGAGTAGAGGTCTTGTGTGACACGCGACAGTGAGCGGGATTGCGACCCATAGCATCTCGTAGCGACCGAGGAACGTAACGCGGAACTTCGCTACCGTTCGATCGTTGCGGCCGGAAGGCGCCGTGGACGTCGGACGCCTCCATGCGCGTTCTCCCAAAGCTCGCGTGAATCGGCATTCTGTGCGCCAGACTGTACTACATGGTCCAACATCTGGCTGCGCGATTCGGTTCGGCTGACCTCAGCAATGCGCTGGACAGCGGTGGCCAGCCCTATTCGCGGATGCGAACGGGGATGGGCGGCCGCGATCCTGCCGAACTACCGTGGACGGGGATTAGCAACCGAACTCATTTGCAGGGCGCTGGACAGCATTCTTGCGGAGGCATACGAGCGACCGCGAGGTGCCCGGCGGTCCGGCCCTTCGTCGCACACAACCCCGAGTACACCCTCGCCGTGAATGTGCCCAACGCAGGAAGGGATGGTGCTGGTGATGCCTGAGACCAACGCCGCAAACCAGAACCCGATGCTCGGGAATGTCCGGTTCGAAAACATCCGGTTCGACCCAGACCTCACGCCGTTTCACCAAGTGGCCAAAGACATGGCTGCGCAGTTCGGTTACTCGGCGAACCTGTCGGGAGATCGTCGCCTGCTACAGCTCCTCCGCCTGCGCGTCGCGCAGCTGAACCCTTGCTCCTATTGCCTGATTCTGCACGCCGCGGTCGCGGCCAGCATCGGGATCCCGTCCGAACAGGCTGCACACCTGGCGTCTTGGCGTGAGAGCAGCATGTTCTCGCCCGCGGAGAGAGCCGCGCTCGCGTACTGCGAAGGCCTCACCTCGTTCAGTCACGTGCAGGTCCCTGCCCTGCACGACGAGCTGCGCCTGCACTTCACCGAGCGCGACGTCGCAGAGATCGCCGCGGTCATCATCAACATGAACGTGTGGACCCGCCTCAAGCTGGCCCAGGGCGCCATTCCGGTCGCCTCAGCCATGTAGCGAATCGGTTCATTGACGTACTCGTCGGTAAACTGGAACGGTGCCGACCGGACGCCGAGTGCGGCCGTGTTGGACCAGCTCATCACTACTCCAGCAGTCGTTGTCTCCTCGCGGATTAGTTGCCTTCCCCTCCTGCCGCCAGATACTTCGAGTGGCCTCCACGGTTACCTCCGCACCAGGCCACCGCGCCGAATTCGACAGAAGGGTGCAGTCGTGGAAGTGATCAACAGCAGCTTCGGAGGACGGCGTGGTTCCAGCGACTCGCGACTGCCTCCCGGGCAGACTCTCGTCAACGACTGGCCGGTGCTCTCGACCGGACCCACGCGCAACGTCGACGAGAGCCGATGGAGCTTCTCGATCACAACGGAGGACAAGGTCGCGTACCGGTGGAATTGGAATGAGCTTCACCAGGTGGGCGTCGAAGACATCGTCACCGACATTCACTGCGTAACCCACTGGTCGAAGCTGGACATGGCCTGGCGTGGCGTATCGCTGGACCGGCTGTTCGAGGATGTCCAGACCAGCTACGACTACGTGATGGTGCGTAGCTCCGGCGGATACACCACCAACCTTCGTCTCGAAGATCTCCTCGGTGGGCAGGCCTGGATAGCCACTGGGGCGCAGGGCAAACCCCTTACGCCGGAGCACGGCGGTCCGGCCCGACTTCTCGTGCCGCATCTCTACTTCTGGAAGAGCGCGAAGTGGGTTCTCGGAATGGAGATGATGCCCTCCGACGACCCGGGATTCTGGGAACGGAACGGATACCACCTCCGCGGCGACCCATGGCACGAGCAGCGTTACTGGTGACAACCCCGAGCCGCGTGCCGGGGCACCTCGGCGGGTGATCCCGTCGCGGGTCGTCGACGTCGGTGACATTCTGGTCATAGATGACCTCCTGGCCGCATTTCGACAGGCGCACTTGAATAGCTCGACGCCGCAAGGAAACCAGCTCCTTGGCCTGGGCATTTCAGGAGCGTAAAGGTTCCGCTTTGCGGGTGCGGTGCAGGTAGGCGCTTGAGCGTCCAGCCACGACTGTTATTCGCTCATCGTGCTTTCGCGTTCTGGTCGCCAGAAGCATCACGAATCACGTGGAATCCTTCGATGGCGTGTGCGGTTCCTGTTCTGGGTCATCCGCTTCGCGATTGCCCGTAGGCGTACCTGACATACCTGACGACCGGTCCGGTCCCCGCCGCTCGAGCACCGAGTCGATGGCGAGACTGATCGCGTGCAGGTCCGCCTCGACGTGCTGAGAAATGTGGAATGCCTCAATGTCTCGCGCGCGGTCACGATCGGACTCGCGGCGCTGGGTAAGCAGAATAAGCGGTCCCTGCAAGGCCGCGACCGTCGCGAGAGCCGTTCCGAGATAGTCAAGCATGGCCGACGAGCCAGGATCAAAGAGCGGCACGATCGTGTTGATCACGAGCCACGCGACGATGGCCAGCACCAGGATCAGAAGGAAGGGCCAAGAACCGGCAACGTTGGCCAGCCGGGCAGCGGCCATATCCCCTCGTTTGGACCGCGCCTCCATAAACATGCTGAGCTGGTGCCCGCAGTTCGGACATCCGAACATCTCGCGGCTGAAGTCGCCGGAGCGCCCAGCGGTCTCGAACTCGGTCCGGTCTCGGGAAGCGCGGCCGGAACCAGCGGCGCCTCCGGCGCCGACCGCTGGTGAGGCTTCTGTCGGCTCGTCGGGGCTCATAGCGTTCATCCCTCTCGATTTCCCCGGGCGCTCTCACCGGTACTGGAATGTTCGTGCGAGATTTGCTCACAGAATTCCGCGGTCTCCTGTGTCACTGCTGTCGCGCCGCGAAGGGGAGCGCGTTCGAATCCCGTTAGTGCTCGGTGCCCCGTCTCGGTCGTGATGGTGATCGTCCACTCGTGCGCCCCGACGTCGGTCGTCAGGCCAGCCGTCAGGACCGGCCAGTCGTCCAAGAGCCTCTGCCCCGGAGGCAGCCGCAATTCGGGCACGCCGACACGTCCACCAGATCCGATGCTGATCACTGCCATGGGAAGGCTCCTTCGCATGTCATGCGAGTCTTGGGTGCGCACGTGAGACGTCGACGACCACGGGGTTGTCTGACGCTGTGCAGGCTCAACCGTAAGCATCGTCTTGGTCTCAGAATATGGCTCGATTACAGCGCGAATCCCGACCCATGACACGAGCCCCTCCAGGGGCACTGCTGTGACGGCGACGGCGCGATGGAACCGTGAGACGTCGATCTGTCCCGCCGACGATCAGGGCGAGCACACGACGATGATGACACTGGAGGCGAGCGACCGCGTTGGTGGTCGCGACGCACGCGTCGAGCCATCGAAGGCGATTTCGGCAACGAATTTTTGACCACGAAGTTTGACACCGCGGGCGACGACGCCATCCAAGAAGCGGATCGGCAAACTACATCCCGCCGCGACGCGGCCGAGAATGACTGCTAGGCCTTGATCTGGGACGCCACCTCCGCTTCGAGCAGCCAAACCGTCTTGTTCGTGCCGGCCGCACCAGCGGCGGGTACCTCGACCGCCTCGGCCCCGCCCAACGCCGCGGCACCCGCGTCGGCGTTCTCGACGCCGGAAACGACGAACCAGACCTCCCGCGAGCGGTTGACGGCGGGCAGGGTCAACGTGATTCGACGTAGCCGCCGCACCTAAAGAAACGACATGATGATCACCAGGTTTCCCGGTCTCAACAGTTTCTGCACTACCTGCGTCCCGTCCTGGACACGATCGCCGCCGATTCCGCCACCGACGAGCGCCGACGATGTCACCGAGCGTCAGCCCACCGGCCTATAGCCGAGGTCCTCGGCACACCGGGGACACAACGTCTTGGCCCAACACCGCGTACGTTGCAGCACCGCGGGTAGGCCACAGCGCTCGCAGGTGATCGCGGACACGCGTTCGGCGTCGTCGGTAATGGCATCCATGGCATCCAGCAATTCGGGGCTGGGGTCCTCACCGCTGGGTGCGCAGCAGTAACGCAGAGTGCCGAACTTCTCCTTGATCTGATGCACAACGTAATCGGCGTCGAGCTCAGCCAGTCGGACATCGGTGGAGGCGATCAGGGGGTACCAGCCCGCGTCGAGGCTGACCCAGCGACCCCAGCCGTCTGGGATGCGCCGCAGGATTGCCTCGATCGCTGCGGCATACGGACCGGCGTCCCGTGGAACGCGCAGCGCGTTGCGCCGTTTCTGCGGGTCGATGTCCAACGACATCAGCCGGGCAATGGCGCCTTCGACGTCTTCGGGCGTGGCCGTGCCGGTGCGCAGAGCACCGCCCATCGCAGCGAAGTCAGATTCGGCCGCTACCAGGAGAATTCTCTCGGCCTCCGTCAGTTCGGGGATGTCGTCGCCATCACAACTTTGGCTCATGACGGTTGCGTACCTTCGCTATTGCTCGCGCCGTGGCGGCGGCGGCGGTCGCTCACCGCGGGTGCCGCTTGCCTCGGCTGGCGGATTAATCGCCCGCGACGACGGGACTGCTGGGCAGCCCTCGGAATGCCATGGGGCGGCGACGATCTATGCAGTACAGGGGCCAGTCCAATGGTGTCTGGGCTTCTCGTCACGGGCGTACGGGGTCCTGGCCTGATCTTGGAGCATCTTGACATTGAAGGCTTCTTCATTCGTTCGCTCCTTCTGCCGCCAACCCCAACCGAGAAGGAACACACCAATCAGGACCAGCAGTTGCGTACCGACCATGTACCAGCCCGACCGAATTAATCCCAGCAGCACATTATCCTGGCTGCAAGGTATGACGCCACAGGTGTCCGTCAGCGAGGCGGAGAGGTATTTGGCCACCACCAGCCACCCGACGCTGGTGGCGACGAGCGGCTTCGATCGAGGGAGCGGCTTCGCCTATAGTGCATATCCGGCGAAGTAGGCGGCGTCGGAAGCGGTGAGCTCCGAGATCATCTTGCCTGCAAGCCACGTCGGCATCGGACCCTCCATGCTCAGCAGTGCGGGCTTCTCGCCGTTGTCGTCGAGTAGAAAGAGACGGTCCTTTGCACCGCCCGCTGATCCGTCGCTTGTCCCTTCGGGCCGCACCCTCCTTGGCCGCTTCTTCTCTCCGAATGTCCTGAAGCCGTTCATCTTCGAGGCGATCGGCAACCTTTTCGTCCGCCGGGCGTGGCCATTGCACCGACGGGATCAACATGATCGGTGCCGACATCGCCGAAGTTGACCGGTGGCGTCCCTTCTGTAGTCAGCACAATGGTGAAGATGGGAACGGTAGGGTCGGCCACTGTCGCGGCTCAGGACCGCCACGCCGCGGAAACGCCGCGGCCCGTTGGCAGCTGGCACTCCCAACGGGCCATTCTCCCCCGAAGGAGAATTGTCTTGGCGACGAGGCGAGTCTATCCGACCCTTGAGGTGTACCGGCGTATGAGACCTGGTTACTCGCTGAACTGCGACGCGCCCGTGAACGCGTCGACGTCACTGTCGGCGTCCCCGACCTCCTGCACAGGTGAGGCCGACTGGCCTTGCTTCGAGATGGCGGTCAGCACCTTGCGCCCGAATACGTTGGGTCGCATCGGCTGCCCACGCAGAGCCCGGTGATATAGGGCACCGCCCAGCTCGGCTTCAAGACGGCGGAATTGTTAGACAGAACCGCTTCTGCTGTGTTCAGCGTCTGCGCAGCCGCGGTCAGTGTGGGGTGTTGCATCGCATTGAGAACCGCTGCAGCCGTGCCCAACCCAGCGCTTCGCGCAGGGCGGGCTCAAGCAGTGCTTCTTGGGTCGCCGACGCGCGGCGTGCAGCACCTGTGTCAGCGTGGCTGGGGGCTCCCCGCGGGCGGGTCGGAATGTCGTAGTGCCGTAGCCACCGAGTCACCGTACTGGCACTGACACCGGCAAGGGCGGCGACTTCGGTGAGTGTGCGGTGTTCGGTCAGATACTGCTGGACAAGCCATTCGCGGTCGCGAGTGGTGCGCGAGTGCGCCCCGGTGGACGGGTATCCACACCGAATGTGGTCGCTATGCGGCGTCAAAGCATTCGGCGGCTTCAGCGCTGAGTCAACGGGCTTCTAAATCAAGCTCCAAAGGCAAGAAATAGACCACACGGCTCGCATGTATCGCCGAACGTAGGCATGGCACAAACCGCCTGGGAGTCGAGATGTCCGGCGGGGTGTAGGTAGCGGTTGCCTCGCAGCTTTCGCCGCTTACCAAATGCCGCGATCGGCCGATGGGCGTCAATCGATCAGGCCGAGTTCCGAAACAGCACGATGTGCCAGGGCCTCTGCAGCGACCGGTAATGGGATTCGCTCTTGTTCGATGCGCCGAGGGTTGGCGTTTGCTGCTGTGACGGCGGCATATCCCATCGCCTCGTCTGCGTTAGTCGAGACCCATGAATGGGAGTTTTTAGCACCTCGCCAGAACTCCGCTTGCTGGACTCCGCGTCGGGCCTGGCGCGGTGAGTATACGCCCAGGCCCCCCAGTTGTGTAGTCAAGAACGGCAGCCTGACTCGTTCAAGCAACCGGCGAGCGGCGGATGGGTGCGACGGGTAGTCGTATTTCTTGGACGACCGTTCCGTCCTAGGATTCGACATTTAGATGGCAGAACACAGCCGACATTTCAATGGCAATGCCACGGCCGTAGCTGGTCGACGCATCGACGAATGACGCGCAGTTTGGCAACCTACAACGAGCCGGTCCGAGGGTTGTTTGCTTAGAAACGACCTCGGCGGCGTCGCCGCCAGTGGTGAGATTCACGGTCGCGCTTGCTAACTCGGAGGGGCAGGGTTTCCTGGTACCGCGTTACGGTGCCTGTTCTGGGTCACCTATATTTGTTCCGCCCCGCCGGCGTCGTCATCGAACAGTCGGGTTATTCCTTTGCGCTCAGCTCGGTCCGCTTTGGCAGCACCCAGTCTGCGCGAGGAAAGTGGCACGTGTATCCGTCCGGGTTGCGGAGCAGATAGTCCTGATGCTCGGGCTCGGCCTCCCAGAACGTGCTCGCGTGCTCGATCGTGGTTACGGCCTTTCCGTCCCATAGTCCGGATGCATCGACATCGGCGATGGTTTCGCGGGCGATGTGGTCCTGCTCAGGCGAAAGCGGGAAGATCGCCGAGCGGTAGCTCTCGCCGATGTCGTTGCCCTGACGGTTCAGCGTTGACGGGTCGTGGATCTGAAAAAAGAACGCCAGGATGTCGCGGTATGTGGTTGCAGTGGGATCGAAGTTGACCTCGACGGCTTCCGCGTGGCCAGGGTGGTTTCGATAGGTCGGGTGGTCGTTCTGCCCGCCGGTGTAACCGACGCGTGTGTGGAGCACACCGGGCTGGCGGCGGATCAGGTCCTCCATCCCCCAGAAGCATCCGCCGGCGAGGATGGCCGTCTCGGCGCCGCCGGCGAGAGCAGTCTCGGTGCCCGCAGTTGCAGCGGTCGGTCCGGTGCCATTGCTTCCATTGGCCATAGTCAGATCCCATCCGTCGTGTCAGTGCCGAACAATGCGCGGAACTCGCCGTAGCCCTCATCATCTAGCGACGCGGTTGGCACGAAGCGCAGAGCTGCAGAGTTCATGCAGTACCTGTGCCCCCCCGCGTCCGGCGGACCGTCGGAGAAAACGTGTCCGAGATGACTATCAGCACCCGATGAGCGCACTTCGGTGCGGGGGCGGAGCAGTTTTCGGTCTACCTTGACCGTAACGGCGCCAGCCTTGATGGGGGCGGTGAAGCTCGGCCAGCCTGTACCGCTGTCGTATTTATCGGTGGACGAGAAGAGCGGCTCACCGGAGACAATGTCGACGTAGATGCCGGGTTCGTGGTGGTCCCAATAATCGTTGTGGAAGGCGGGCTCGGTTCCGTCCTCCTGCGTCACCCGGTACTGCGTAGCAGTGAGGTGGCTGAGCGACTCAGGGGTTTTGCGGTACTCAAGTGGATTCACGTGCGTCCTCCTGGGATGACGCGGCCGGGCCCGATAATCACCTTTGGGGACCGGCCGCAACCTTTGAACGATTAGATCGAATTAGATCACAGTGGGGGTTTCCTCAAACTGTACTGGATAATACAGTGTAAAGAACCGTTGTGCTGGAATATGCAGCGCTATAACAATATTCGTCGTGCCGAACACGAACGGCACGGCGAACTGCAACATGGCGGTGAAGGGCGCGATCGACGCGGGCCAGCATTTCGGACTCGTCGACGTAGTCGACGCCCAAGCTCTGAACGTTCTGCGCCTCCACGAAGCGACCGCGATGCGTGCCTTGTCCAACCCGGGATCGTCAACGCGGCGGTGATGCACTCCAATCGCAGGTTCTGCTCGTTCGTCTGCGACATGCCACTCTGAGCACAATGCCGGCGGCGCCTGCGCTGTCATTCACGTCCAAGTTGGCGCACCCAATAAGAATGATCACCGAGCCTCCGGTCGGCATCGAACTTTGGGCATTGAAACGGTCGTGACTGGCGGCCCGGAAGAGCTTCTGTACGTGCTCATTACTGCAGTCGTTCCGGCGCGCCGACCCCGATCAGGGTCAGACCGTTGCGGAGAACCTGGCCGCTCGCGTCGTTGAGCCACAGCCGAGTGCGGTGCACCGTCTCGACGGGGGCGTCGCCGAGCGGGATGACCCGGCGGTTGGCGTACCAGCGGTGGTAGAGGCCCGCGAGCTCGTCGAGGTAGCGGGCGACACGATGCGGTTCGCGCACTTCTGCGGCGAACTTGACGATGCGCGGGAACTCCTGCAGCGCGCCCAGTAGCGCCAGCTCGGTCTCGTGCCCGAGCAGTTCAGGTGCGAACTCGTGGCGCGTGACACCGGATGCCGCGGCGTTGCGTGCGACGTTGTGCGTGCGGGCGTGCGCGTACTGCACGTAAAATACAGGATTGTCGTTGGAGCGCTTGCGCAGCAACTCCGGGTCGAGAGTGAGCGGCGAGTCGGCAGGATGACGTACTAGCGAGTATCGCAGTGCGTCGGTGCCCAGCCACAGGCGCAGATCGTCCATTTCGATGATGTTGCCGGCGCGCTTAGACAGCCGCGCGCCGTTAACCGAGACGAGCTGTCCGATGATCACCTCGATGTCGTCGGGATCCCCGCCGGTGGCGGCCGCGAGCGCCTTCAGCCGTTGCACGTAGCCGTGATGGTCGGCGCCGAGCAGGCAGATCTTGTGCGTGAAGCCTCGGTCAACTTTGTTGAGGTAGTAGGCGGCATCGGCGGCGAAGTAGGTGTACTCGCCGTTCGAACGGCGGATGACACGGTCCTTATCGTCGCCGAAGTCGGTCGTGCGCACCCAGACAGCATCGCTCTCGTCGAACACGTGCCCCTCTGCGCGCAGCCGGTCGACGGCCTCGTGCACGAGGCTCTGCCGGCCGTCGGATCCCTTCATGTGCAACGCGCTTTCCGAAAACCAAACGTCGAAGGGCACGTTGAAGTGGGCAAGGGACGCCTGGATCTCGCTGAGCTGGAATTTGTACGCCAATTCGCCTGCCGCCGTGAGCTGCTCGGCTGAATCGAGATCGAGCAGGCCGGGCTTCGCCTCGAGCACGCGCCGACCGAGGTCGTCGATGTAAGTCCCCTCGTAGCCGTCCTCGGGTGTGGTCTCGCCCTTCGCCGCGGCCAGAACCGAGCGTCCGAACTGCTCCATCTGCACACCCGCGTCGTTGATGTAGAACTCGCGCGTGACCGTCGCGCCGCACGCAATCAGGAGCCGCGCGATCGAGTCGCCAAGCGCCGCCCACCGCGTGTGCCCGATGTGCAACGGACCCGTCGGGTTGGCGCTGACGAACTCGACGTTGATCGTGCGACCTCTCTGCGAGTCGTTCGATCCAAACGCAACGCCGGCCTCGACGATCGTCTTCGCCAGAGACCCAGCAGAGACGGCATCCAGACGGACATTAATGAAGCCGGGACCTGCAACCTCCACGCCCGCGATGCCCGGCATTTCGGCGAGGTGATCCGCGATCTCCACGGCGAGCTCGTGCGAGCTCACGCCGAGATTCTTGGCAAGCTTGAGCGCGGCGTTGGACGCCCAGTCGCCGTGGTCGCGGCTCTTGGGCCGCACGAGAGCGAAATCAGCTACGGACAGGTCCTGCGATACGCCCGGTCGTCGCTCCTCCGCGAGCAAGGTGACGATAGCGAGCAAAGCGGCGCTCAGAGTCTGAGTCATGCGGGTGTCCACGCGCGGAGAAACGCGAGCACTTTGGCGGCGGGCATCTCACAGGCCCGTAGGTGTTCGGCTGCGACGGTGAGGTATACGTTCGCGCTAATCAGGTCGGTGCCGCCGAGCTCTTCGGCGAAAATCGTTGTGCTTTTCCCATCAGCCCGGGTGGTGCGGGCCAATCCGTAGGTTCGCCCGTTGTAAATCGCACGCGTCCAACCCTCTGGAATTCTCTCGACGAGGGCCGACAAGCTTGCCGACCGGACGCCCATAATCGCCCGGTCGGGGGCTTGCTGAGTCACCGCTCGGTCCCGTGTGGATCGTCGATGCTCTCTCGCGCAATCGCGGTTCGGTAGGAAGCGTCGTCGCTTCGGATCTGGTGCGCGGTTTCAAGCACTCTGTCGATGTCGGATTCGGGGATGAACACGGCCCCGGACGAGTCGCAGAAAACGTACTGTCCGGGATGCACGCCGACACCTCCTATGACGACGGGGACGTTCGCTTGGAATGGCGTGACCTCGCTTCCACCCCAGGCAACGGCCTCTCCCGAGCACCAGGCCGCGTACGGTTCTTTGGCCAGTTCGTCGAAGTCACGGAGACGACCGTCGGTCAGCACCCCTGCGAGGCCAGCGTTGGTGAGTCGGGAGAGCTTTGTCCCTCCAGCAAGTGATATCTCGGTGTATCCGTTGCTGGACATGACGAGGACAGTGTGTTCAGGATCGGCGGCGGCGCCCTGCACCGCCTGATGGAACAGTCGGCCAAAGTTGAACTCTTCCGGGCCCAGTCTCTCGGCGCAGGCGGGGAAGAACGAGATCGTGATGACTCGCCCGAACAGGCGGCGTGTGGGAAGGGGGCTCACGAGCCCGCTGACGTGTGCGCGGTGTCGATGCACTCGTCCCAGCGCGTCCGTCACTTCAGCGCATGCGAGGCCCTGGGCGTAAAGTGCACGATTCGCATCGCTCTCTCGATGCAAGCGATCTCCACTACTTGTCTCCACCTGCTCTCCTCAACCCCTTGTCTCTACCTGCTTCCGATTCACCCTCGAAGGTCAACGTCTTCGTCAGCGCTAGAAGAGATGTGGAAGCCAATGACCTCAATTGATCCGTGGCCGAGACGGCCGAGGCGGAGGCCTACAATGTGAGAAACGCCAGTCACAGGTAGGTCCCCGCCTTGATCGACGAATCATCGAGCAGTGCGTTGGGCCGGCCTAGCTCCCTCGGTAACACAAACAACTCAGCCGGCGGTTCGAGTCCGACAACGTCGGCTGATAAACCACAGACTCAAAAGGGTGCGGCTTCGCTACCGCACTTATTAGCCATTGCGTGTCGGGAGAAGAGGTCTTGTGTATCACGCGATGGTGAGTGGGATTGCAGCCCAATGCGTGTCGTCGCAAACCGGAATAAATGGCTCGCGTGGTTCCGTCATCCGCGGCGTGGGTTGACCCTGGTGGGGTGTCAGCCCTCCGGTCTACGGTTGCGTGTCTCTGAGCAGAGGCGTGACGACACACCCCGTGAAAGATACCTGAAACCGGATGTCCGCCAGGGGCTCCAGTCAACATGGGCGAAGTAACCTCATGCCATGATCGTCATCAGCGTCGGTCCGCAATAGTCACCCCACACCGCCACTGCCTTGGGTCCAGTCATTAATCCCGGCGGTCGGGGCTGTACTGTTGCTGCGGCGCCTGAACCGGGGGAGTGAAGAGCCCCGTCCCGTTGGGTTTGGGGGCCTTCTCGGTTGGGGTGAGAGGCGGCGGTGTCGTCGTGGTCGTAGTCGTCGTGGGCGTGGTCGACTCTTCGGGACTGTCGCTGTCACTACTGCAACTCGCGGTGAAGCCGATCATCGCGATGACGGCACCACCGCCAACTACTGCCGCGATACGCCGGAATAGACGCTCTGATGCCATGTTCGGTCCTCTACTAGGGCGTGTCTGACAAATGTTTCGGGTGTTTCGGCTGAGACTTAGGCCATGTCACGGTTCCAGCTGCTCACCGATGCTCAATGGTCGTTGATTGAAG